>NZ_AP025225.1 GCF_021654655.1 Candidatus Hydrogenosomobacter endosymbioticus
CGCGTAAAAGTTTTTGTTTTTATTTTGACGGTTTTCTGCGAGGCAGTTTTGCCCGGGGCTGTTTTCTTCGTTCTGGTTGTGTGTTTTTTCGGAGGTGGGTGTGCGCGTTGAGTATGGCTCTCGTTGTGGCGGGTGTGATGTCGTGGATGGCGGCTGTAGTGGCGATTTCTCAGACCGACCATTTGAGGAGGGGCGCTGGGCCTCTGTGAAGGACAAGGCTCGAGTGTTTTTTGGTGAGGCCGTGTTTGCCGATTGGATTTCAAACCTGAAGTTTGTTTCGGCTGAGAGCGGTGTTGTGCTTTGCGGTGTCCCTAATAAATTCGTCAAAGATTGGATAGAGATGCATTACTCAGAGGCCATTGAGGCGTTGATTAGGTCTGAGGGGGTTGGGCGTTTCGGACTCAAAATATTTGTGGAGGAGCCGTCCGAGGTTTATGGAAATGCTGGCTTGGGACTGGAAGGAGATAGACTCAGCCTTATGGAAAGGGGTGAAGAATTTGGTCGCGTCCAGGAGGTTCATGTTGTTGGGTCTGCTCTTAATGATGATTTTACATTCGATTCATTCGTGATAGGTAGATCTAACGAGTTTGCGTATGCGGCGTCTAAGAGGGTGGCGGAGTCTTGCGATTCAGCCTATAACCCTTTTTTCATATATGGACCTGTTGGACATGGAAAGACACACTTGGTGCAGTCAGTGGCTCGATGTATGTCTGCAAAGAAAAAACGCGTTTTGTACATAACTGCGGAGAAGTTCATGTACCAGTTTGTCAAGGCTATCCGCGACAAAGACATTGTTTCTTTCAAGGATCAGTTTCGAGCCGTTGATGTTTTGATAGTTGATGACGTACAGTTTATAAGCGGGAAAGACTCTACTCAAGAGGAGTTTTTTCATACATTCAGCTCTCTTATAGACAACAAGAGGCAGGTTATCATCTCTGCTGACAGGTCTCCGTCAGATCTTGACGGAATAAAGGATCGCATTAGGTCTCATTTTTGTTCGGGTCTTGTTGTGGATATACATAAAACTTCCTATGATCTTCGAATGGCTATATTAAACTCTAAAGTGGCTAGGTCTGGTATTTTTGTCCCAGTAAGCGTTATAGAGTTTTTGGCAAGTAAAATATCGTCTAATGTTAGAGAGCTCGAGGGAGCTCTTGTTAGGGTAGTTGCTCATTCAACCTTGATTGGGCGCAGCATAGATTTAGAGATGACGCAGGAAGTCCTAAGAGACCTGCTTCGTTCTTATGATAAGCAGATTACCGCAGAGCACATTCAAAAGATGGTAGCAGAGCATTACGGTGTGAAGGTTGCGGATATCACATCTTCAAAGCGTTCTAAAAATATAGTTCGACCAAGACAGGTTGCAATGTTTTTGACAAAGACAATGACGAGTATGTCTTTGCCTAAAATCGGGGACAGTTTTGGTGGTCGCGATCATGCAACAGTTATCCATTCTATACGGAAAATCAGTTGTTTTATGAGCGAAGACCCGTCTTTTAGTGCTGAGGTTGCTGCGCTCAGGAAGAAGCTTGATGGTTAGACGCTGGCCTCAAAGCGTGAGTTATTGTTATTATTTTGCTGTTTTGCGCTGGACGCAATGTAACAGTGCGGTGGGGCTTGTTCTGAGGCGTTCTCTAGCTTCATACAGCTGAGAAGATGTGCTGGCACGAATAGGCGGTTAACAGAATTTCTGACAAAACAAAGCTACCAACAAAGAAATAAAATGGAAATGATGTATTATTCAAAGAACCAACAATATGGGATATAAGCTTTTTCCTATAAATGTCTCTGAGTTGGTCTCGTATAAAAAGAATTGATTTTATGTTTATTTGTTGCTTTCTGAAATTTTTGTCCTCACATAGTTTTTCTTTGCTGTGTTGATGTGTTTCTGCCAGGATTTAGATTTTTTCCTGTAAAAATATTTTTTTGCGGTTGTTTTTATTGTGGCGCCATTTTAACAATGTGAGACGTAGTCATTGTTATTGGTAGAAGTTTTTGGACCGCATGTGGATGGGGAGCTGACTTTTTTATCAATATGTACGATTGTGGACATAGATTGAAAAAAAAGGGGCCGAAGCCCCAAAGCTATGCTTAAAGAAAAATGCTGTTTAGTTATTTTCAGCTTCAAGCTTTTTCGCAGCCTTATACTTTTCTCTAAAGTTGGTTTTAACCTGGTCGGCCCACGCAGTGCTGGCTGTATGTATTCTGGAATGTATCTGCGCTTGTAGTTTTTGTCCAGTCGTGGAGAGTTTTGTTGGTTCTTCGTATATATATCCTTCAAACAGAGCCTGAATAGCCGCTTTAGGATCTGTAATTGAAGAGCCTCCAGCGACCGCTCCCTGGATCCATCCGAGGTATCCTGTGGTTTTTCCTTTTGCGCCAAGCCTTAAGTCATTCGCGGCTTGTTTCTCTAGCGCATCAGCGTGACTCGAGATCAATTTTTGAGCTGTTGTCTTGCTGACCATTCCTGCAAGAGTCATGTATGCTATTCGCTCAACATATTGGTCCATATGTTGAGAAGTCATGTTTGTCATCATATCTAGCTTTTCTTGCCAGGAGTTTGCGCTGAATGATCCGGTCGGAGCGTTAGGCGTGATGATTGGGTGAACGGCATAGTTTGTTGCTAGCGCGTTTAAAGCAACGTCCAATGCTAAGAGCTCAGCGTCGGTTGGAGCTCCTCCTCCAGCTTTCCCTCCAGTGGCGCTGTAAGCGAACATAATAGGAAATACTACAGACTCTCCTTCTGCAAGCTCGAATGACTTTCCGTCCCACCCGGTTGCCATAATGTATTGGGACGTATCCCCAGTTGTTTGCGATGCCGATGCTGGTGTGTTCGAATAGCTGGCGGCTGTGTAGTCATTATATTTTGTAGCGTCAAGGTTCCACCCAGCAAACGCAGCGTATTTTGTAGTGTCTTGGTCGTATGGACTTAAGGCGTGCCAGGCTAGTCCGCCAACAGTCGGATTAGCTGTCGAGGAAACTTTTATCACAAGTGGATTTTCTTTTTGGGCTGCTACTGCGCCGCTTGTTTTGCTTAGACAGTTTGATGGAACAGCGGTTGAGCTTCCTGGAACTATTGCCTGGTCTAGCTTCGCATTCATTCCAATTCCCAAAGCATTAACTGTTACTTTCCCTCCACCTTTAGCTGTAAACTTTATGGTTGTGTAGGAGGCGTTGGATGCTGCTGTATTCGGGTCAATGACCGTTTCGAACGAAAGATCCCCGAACCCTGTCAAATGCCCTATTTGAGATTTATATACCTTGTTATTATGTAAATCAGTTACAGGGCTAATGTCATTTGGGAAATATTTTGACAGGTCCTGTCCGTTCAGGTTTATCGAGTGGCCGGCCTCATTTTTTGCATTGAAAAGAAATGCCATAGCATTGATGTAGTTCGCGGGAAGAGGAGTGCCAGTAGTAGGGTCACTTGTCCAAAATCCTGTCACTAATCCTGATGTATCTACGCCGAGATATTTGCCATCTTTTGTTACCACATGCGTTTGTTTCCATGATTCTGCGTCGGAGTTTAGGAATGCAGCGGAAAAAAGCGCCGCTATCACAAAATTTTTTGTCATCGTATTTTTTCTCATATTTTTCAACTTGTTATGCAACCTCGATGTATAACATACGCTATATTCAAACAAAAATCAAGAAAAAAATTTTTGAAAACATGCGATTAAACTGCTAATATTAAGTTATTTTTTGTGGCTCAAGAAGATTTACATAAATAAGTCTAGTTTTTATTATTATTTTATCTGAAAATCAAAAATCAGCTAGCTCGGTTAAGCAAATTTTATGAATTTCAAATTTTTGATTCCTGTGATACAAATGCATAAAATTGCTCTTCTGCTCGGGTTATTGCTACGTATAAAAGTCTTGCGCGCTCCTCAGCGGTGTATTTTTTGTTGAGATCTTTGAGAGATTTTACAGTTCGAGAGGAGCTTTTTTCTGGTGGGCGAATAATAAAAAAGTTATCGCTATAGAGAAAGTTTTCTCTAGTGGATTGTTGGCCGGAGATGTCTAGAAGAAATACTATTGGCGATTGAGTTCCTTTTGCCCCGTGTACAGTCATTAATTTTACGGAGTCCTTATTAGAATGAGAAACATCTTTTTTTACTATCCTTTTCGTTTTTTCCACGTGTCTTACGAACTTGCTTATAGAAGGAGCCGGAGAGGTGTTTTCAAACTCTTGTGCTGCGGTAAGAAAATTCTCGACAAACTCTATGCTTTGCGGGCCAAGTCTTTTTAAAAAAGATTTTATGGAATTGTCGCTGGAAACTACTTTTATGAAAAATTCATATGGAGACAGCGTGCGTGATATGGAAGACCAATATTCAAGTTTTTCGTATATCAGGCGGATTTCGCTATCAATGGTGGACCTTTCTTGCGTTTTTATTTTGCTTTGCAGCTTTTTCCAAATAGACGACTTTCCCCTATCATGAGAAAGCCAGAACAAAGCTTCTTCGGAGCAGCCAAGAAAAGCTCCTTTTATTGCCATGGCAAGCGCCCAGTCGTTGTGATGGCACATGGCCCAGCGAGCTATCCATATTAGGTCTTGCGATATTTGTTGCTCAAAAACGTCATATCTATCGATTCCGCTTATTGGAACAGAGCAAAAATCTGCCTCTTTGACAATGGATTCGAAAAGGCAGTCTCTTTTGGGAGTTAGAATCATTATGTCGCCGAAGGAAGGTTTTCTTTCTTTTGTATAGAGCCACGAATTTTTAGATGAGACTAGTTCTATTATCTTTTTAATAGTATTTTTAGCTAATTGTATATGAAAATCGCATTTATCGTCTTTATTATTATAAGAGCATTTATTTATACCAACTATTCCACTGAGTTGGGCTAGCCGCGCACAAGAAATATGATTCCGGAACGGAACTCCCATTGAAATGTTTTTACTGGAGAAGATGCTGTTAACTGTCAGCAAAATTTTTGGTACAGACCTGAATGAAATATTTAACTGCACTTCTCGAAAGGGTTTTCCGTGATGGCCGGCCCAAGTTTTTAAAAATTCTTTTGACTGAAACAAATGTGAAGGAGATGCTCCTTGGAATCCATATATCGATTGTTTTGGATCAGAAACAACCAGAAAAGATCTATGCGGAGACTGGTTTAAAAATACTGCCGCTTCTATTAAATGTCTTACAATCCCCCACTGTGCTATGCTTAAATCTTGCGCCTCATCGACTAGTATATGGTTTATGGTTTGCCCTATATGGTGCAAAACTGGTCCCATTGATTCTGGGCTTCGCATCATGGACAGTGTTTTCAATATAAGGTCGTCATAGTCAAGCGAGTTTTGATTTATTTTTTTTTCTTCATATATGCGCAAAAATGTGTAAAAAAGCTTTGTATACTCTGAGGTAATTTCTTTTATTCTGTGCGAATTTTGCCATTCAGAATAGGACAGAAGAGCAGAAACTTCTTTATCTACAAATTTTTCTATGACTTTGTTCTGGCTGTAAAATTTTTTTGAAAAAACATTTTTTCTTGGTAGCATTTCTTCTGTGAGAAAAATTTTTTGGTATTCAAAAGAAAATCTTGGACGCTGGGCTATGAATGACAAAGTTTGTTTATCTTTTGCGCTGCCATGAACATCGCATAGCAATTCAAGGTCAGCTATGACGTTTTCTGAGAATACTGTTTCTGGCAAAGGGGACGTAGATCGCAAAGATCCTAAAAATGATATTTGACTTTCTGTTGACGGAAGGAAGGACCTGTTTTCCATAAGCTCAAACAGTCCATCGCGGATCGTGCTTTCTGAATAGCTTTTAGACAGCGTTTTTATGGATTCTTTTGCGCTGTCATAATCATAAAGACTTTCATATGCATTTTGTGTCAACGTCGCTTTTGCTCCGTCGTCAATTAATGAAAAGTCCTTATTTACGCCGCAGTATTCGTAAAATTTTCTAACAATTCCACTACAGAGTCCGTGGACTGTAGAGAAACTCTTACTTATGGATTCTTCAGACAAGTCTGGAGCCGCGCATTCTACATTGGGATTTGGGAGAGGATACCCGAATTTGCTGCACACTTTGTTAGCAGAGTCTATGAGCTCTAGCTTTCCGTCGCTTGAGAGGAGGAGGGAGCGCGTTCTGTGAGCCATTTCTTCTGCAGCAGCGTTTGTGAACGTTAGGCATAGAATTTTCCTTGATTCTGATTTGAAGACTTGCAATAGAGCGACTCTGTGAGCGAGTACTCTGGTTTTTCCGCAGCCAGCAGAGGCCTCGCACCATATGCAGGAGAAAGGGTCCATGGCGTCTATCTGCTCGTCTGTAAAACTAGTTTTTTGCATTGAGGCGAGGATGTTTGTTGGTACAGGATTATATACCGAAAAGCAAGTATCTCAGAAATGTGTTGCGAAATTCTGATAGAATCTTTGTTTGCGATGCGTATTGTTATAGCAAGAAAGAATAAAAAGCAGGCTGTTGTACCTAGTTTCAAATAGGCTATTTAGTTGATGTCAGCTTATGTCTAGCCGTAAGGTTTTGTGAAATCGTTTGCACAGGTGCGTGTTATGTGTCGCCATGACAACGCTCATACCGTTGTTTGAGCACAGTGACAGCAGGATATTGAAAACATCTTCTGAGGTTGATTCATCTAAATTTCCTGTTGGCTCGTCGGCAATTAATATCTGCGGAGAGTTTGCAAGTGCCCGTGCAATCGCGACACGCTGTTGCTGTCCGCCAGAAAGCTGATGTGGCTTGTGCTGAGCTCTATTCGAAAGCCCTACAAGCGACAAAAGTCTCATTGCGTTGTTTTCCGCAGCCTTTTTACTAGCCCCAGCTATTATTTGTGCGAGCATGACATTTTCAAGGGCGGTGAATTCCTTCAGAAGGTGGTGAAATTGATAGACAAAACCTATGGAATGGCGTCTTATAAGGGTGCGCTCTTGCTCTGATAGTTTGCTTGTAGGGAATAAAGACGGCGGTGCGTTTTCCTCTTTGCGTATGTAAATTTCGCCGCTTTGAACGTTATCTAATAGGCCTAAAAGGTGCAACAAAGTGGATTTTCCGCATCCGGATTGCCCAACTATAGCTATCATCTCGTTTTTTCGTAGGTTAAGAGATAAACAGGAAAGAGCAGAGATGCTTTGGTCGCCCTGCTTATATGAATAGCTTACGTCAACTGCAGATAAGACAACGGGCGGCTCTTTTAGTTCTGTTTGCTGACGAAGCGGCTCATTCGCGCCTGGCGTACTGTTTTTTTTGCTAACCATGTGGTGCTAATATCGATCGGCTGATTCAATATAACCTCAAAGGCCAAAAAGCTCTAGCTCTGAAGAAATATTACAACTGATTTCTTTGCGCAATATTTTGAGAACTTACTTTTGCAATCAACCTAGTTTGTGACGCGAGAATTCTTCCGCAGCCTGCAATCTATTTTTTTATGGTCAAACTCCATCTTAAACAGGTGATCAATTTTTCTTTCATGTAACCCAGAGATATAGTCATACAGTAACATGTTACTAATTACATTTTTAACATATTGGCGGGTTTCAGCAATAGGGATTGTCTCTATCCAAAATAACGATGAATTAACGTTTGTTTTGCTTATGTCGAAACCTCTTAACCATTTTTCAGCATTGCTTTCGCCAGAGTTATATGCCGCTATCGCAGGTATATAGCACCCGCTGAACAGCTCTATTGTGTTGAGCAGATATTCTATGTCGACTGTTGTTTTGCGTTTCGACCATAGCTCTTTTTTGTTGTTACTTTTTGCCTTAAAAAGCTGCGTCTTGTTTTTTATAAGTTGCTGCGCCTGCTGCGTAAGGACAACAAAATCGGTTTGATCTGTTGTTTTATCAGGAGCTGGTTCTGTTGTTTTATCAGGAGCTGGTTCTGTAACTATTATAGCCTTTATGAGCGATGAGTCGACATCAGGGCGCTTTATAAACGAAAGCTTTATGTCTGGGAAAGCAATTCGAAACAGAGATTTACAGCTGTAAGAGAATTTTTTTGCAAAAGCTATTGCCTGCTCTTTTGAAAATTGCTCTACCACATTTAAAATCGCTATTTTATACGCAAGCATCTCTGTCTGAGAAAGCGAAGCGCCACGCGAACGGATGAAATCGTTTACGATAGAATTTATGGCTTCTACGCATGGTCTTTTTTTCATCGAGGTATGTCTTAGCAGGCGGATTAGCTCCGAAAAATCTTCTCCAGCTTGAGAACGATACGAATTTTCTCCATTAAGGTCCAGAAACTCCAATTCAAAAGGTTTGTTTGCTTTGTGTAAGGCGAGCATTCCATATAAAGAAAAAGCATATTTACCTGCAGATCGAAAACTCTCACAAGCCGATTCCTTTAACCCAAGCTTTTCCATGCATACGCCTCGCCAATATAAGGCTCTGGCGAGCGCTTTTTCTCGACATGCTTCTGGCAGGTCTTCGGACATATGTATTATATACTCAAATAGCTCCAACGCCCTTTTATAATCAGAAACTCCAAAGGCATACGTTACTCCAGCAAGAGCAACGTTATCAGCTATTTCTTCTGGGTATGTTTTGAAGTTTGCTGATCTGATAGACAGAGCAATATCTGCGGCATTTTTGAAGTATTTTTTTGCCAAAGCATATTCGTTGTTTGCTGCCAGTATTTTTGCGCGAGATATTAATTCGTGCGCCATATGCGCGGAAAGCTTTATCCATGCCGATACTTGTTTTGTATTGTGTGACGATTGAACTGCAGAGCTCGAGTATTTGTTGAATACGCTTATAGCTCCTTTATAGTTGTAAATTTTTAGAAGAGCTTCTGCATGCGCTAAAGGATATATATAAAACTCTGGTAAATTTTTACTTAGTTTTTTATAAAATTTACTGAATTCTTCGATTTCATATGTTGACGGTATATATTTTTTTTCTAAAAATGACAAACATCTCGAAAAAATGTGATAACAACATTTTCTATAAGGGCCTAAAATAGATTGATTTTTGCAAGAGCTTTCTAAACGGACTATGTTTTTTAACCATGAATTTGCTAGATCTAATCTTTCAGAAAATACTAAATTAGCGAACCTAGAGAAAAATACATCGCTTTTCAGCATTTTAGCGTTTTTATAAAACTTCAAAATATACAGCAAAATCCTTTGATCTTGTTTTGAAATAGACGTGCTTTCTGCAACATATTCTCTGAATGCTTCCTGAGATTTTATTGTGTCGATGCCTTTTGCTTGGTGGTATATTTGCCATCCCAAGGGAGTGAGAGGATATCGTTTAGAAAAAAACTCTATACAGCAACGGTCATTAACTGCTTGATCTCTATAAAGCGACCTCTCTCCGGCGATTTGAAGTTTATTCATACACTCTGGGAAAAGCTTCACATAGATTTCTCTTCTTTTAAAGATTTCTGACATTGTTTGAAAGTCTATAACAAAAGAGGCGTCTACCAGAGAGCCTGAAATCAAGCTAGCGTCTTTTTCGAGGTCGTTATGCATAGCGCAAGTGTCGGCCGTGGTACTGCTAGACCGCTCAGAAACGTACACGATGTTGTCTGGAAACAATGGATCTCCGCACGAAAGGGATAAGCCGTTGGAAACGAGCGCAGAAAACAAAAAACTGCAACAAAACACGCGCGCACGCGTTTCCTCTGCTACTTTCCTAATCATCTTTTAAGCGATAATTGCAGCTAGGGCAAGACGTGCACCCAGACAGAACAACCGCAGCGCCAAAGGCGACGATAGACAGCGACATTACAAAGCAACACTTTAATAGGTTTTTCGAGAACTTCATGGCTATAATTCCTTTTAAATATTTCTTAGCAAAGTAGTATAGTTGAAAAATTTTATATATCAAGCAGTTTTCTGATTGGCGTTTCTGATTGTCATCTGTACGTTTTTATATGGGCTTTAGGAAATTTGAGACTATTTGTGTAGAAATGGGATTATGTTGGCTGTGGCAGAGCTTTCTTAGTTATCGTTTTCTGAGTGTAAAAATCAGTCTTTTTATGAAGGTTGATTTTTCTTATGAATTTTGAGCTCTTTTTATGTATAGAATTTTTTGGTACAATCCGCTGAGTAGTCTATAATTTCTCACGCAGATTCGATTATTCCGGTGCCAAGTTTGGTGTTGTCTGCGGAGGTGAAACTGGAAAAAGGGATTTATTTTGTATGGAAAACATAACTGTAAGGCGGCTTTTGGACGCAGGGGTCCATTTTGGGCATAGGGTTCAGCGTTGGAACCCTAAGATGAAGAAGTATATATACGGCGTTCATAATGGAACACACATTGTAGATCTTCCTCAAACGGTTGACTGCATGAACAGAGCCTTAAATGTTTTGCGCGGTATAGTGAAAGATAGAGGGAGAGTGTTGTTCGTGGGGACTAAGCAACAGGCTAAGGATATAGTAAAGGTGGCTGCGCAGAAATGCGGCCAGTATTACGTTGACCATAGGTGGCTTGGCGGTACACTTACAAACTGGCGCACTATCGTTCAGTCTATTAATAGGCTGAACTCTTTGAAAGAGAGAATATCTTCTGACGATTTTTCTTCATATACAAAGAAAGAGCAGCTGTGTTTTAAAAATGATGTTGAAAGATTAGAGCGCGCGCTTGGCGGTATAAAAGACATGGGTGGTTTGCCGGATGTTTTGTTTATCATAGATATAAACAAAGAGGCGATAGCTACTAGAGAAGCGCGTCAGCTTGGTATTCCTGTAATTGCTATTGTAGATACGAACTCAAATCCAGACGGAATAGACTATCCAATTCCAGGAAACGATGACGCTATTAAAGCTATACAACTTTATTGTGATATTGTCTCTGACGCTGTTATAAGCGGTATACAGGAGGAAATGCGTACGGCAGGTGTTGAAATTAGCCAAAGTAAAGATCTTCCTCAGAGTAGCGAGAGTGAAAATCAGGCTCTTTTGCAAGCTTTTGGAGGCGCCGATTCATCAGAATCTTGAACAACTGGTTTTGTGTTTTAAGTTCGGTTTTTGTATTTTGTAAATGGGGAAATAGAGAGTGCTTTTGAAGTGGCTGCACCTTTTGGAGTTTTGCGGGCTTAGATTAGTGTGCGCGATTTTTGGCTCTCTTCCGGAGAAGTCTGCCTCTGATTTCGGAGGTTGGGTCGGTAGGGTTTTTGGTCCGTTTTTTCCTGTTTCAAACAGAGCGCGCAAGAATCTTGAGTTTGTTTTTCCGTACATAAAAGAAACTGTTAAAGAAAACATAGTGCGCGACGTTTGGGATAATCTTGGAAGAGTTGTGGCAGAGTATTGCAATCTTGAGAAAATATCTAAGAATCACGATCGTATGGAAATCGTGGGGGCTCATGTTGTAGAAAAGCTTAGAGATGATGGGCTTCCAGCTATTTTGTTTAGCGCTCATCTGTCTAATTTTCAGATAGCAACTTTGGCAGCTCGGTCGCTTGGACTTTCTATAGTTCAAGTGTACAGAAAAACTAACAATAAATACATCGATGGAGTGATGCGTTATATGCAAGCAAAAGCAGCGAGCGGCGTGATTTCTAAGGATCAGACGAAGCAAATTATAAAGTCCCTCATGGACGGGAAGCACTTGTTTATGCTTGTGGATCAGAGAGTGCTCGAAGGTGTGCGTATACCTTTTATAGGGCGAGACGCTCTTACCACAACATCTGTAGCTCGATTATGCAGACGGCTAAGGTGCCCCTTAGTTCCAGTCCGTGTTGAGCGCGTTCATACACATAATTTCAGAGTTACATTTCACGATCCTATTAGTATAGAAGGCAATACTGATGACGAAGTGATGCGCGAAGTGAATAGCATAATTGGTCTTTGGGTTAAAAAGGCCCCGAGTCAGTGGATGTGGATTCACAAACGATGGGAGATTCCTACTGAAAGCTGAAGCTTCCTTCTGATGTCATTTCGAAGTAAGAGGTTTGAGCAATCATTGCTTTTGTCAGAGTTTATGAACTTTCTCCTTAACTAGCTGGTTACATGCGTGTATAATCTTCGAGTACGATAGGACATGCCATGCATAATGCGAAAACATCTTATAACTAGCGCTCTTCCATATATAAACGGCGTAAAACATATAGGGAATCTTGTTGGCTCTATGCTTCCCGCAGACGTGTATGCTAGGTTTTTGCGTCAAAATAGCGGAGAGGTTTTATTCATATGCGGAACCGATGAGCACGGTACTCCTGCGGAAATAGCGGCAGAAGAAGCGGGAAAAGATGTGCGGGAATACTGTGATGAAATGTATGAAACGCAAAAGTCTATTTATGAAAAATTCGGACTAAGCTTTGATTATTTCGGGAGAAGTTCTGCAGGATCTAACAAAGAAATAACAAATGAAATTTTTCTAGCGCTTTGGAATAACGGGTACATAATAGAAAAAAGTATACGGCAGTATTACTCGATAGACGATGGGAGGTTCCTTCCAGACAGGTATTTGGAGGGAACGTGTCCCGTATGCAAATACTCTAGAGCTAGGGGAGACCAGTGCGATGGTTGTGGGGCTCTTCTTAATCCGGAGGAGTTGATAGACCCTGTGTCCGCGATAAGCAAAAGCAAAAATATAGAGCTTCGAGAAACGAAGCACCTTTTTCTGGATTTATCCAAGATAGAGGGAAAGGTTGACGAATGGGTGTCTCTGCATGATAAGTGGCCAGATGTTGTGAAGGGAATAGCGAAAAAATGGATCAACGAAGGGCTGAAGTCTAGGTGTATAACGCGCGACTTAAAATGGGGAATTAACGTTTCGCTTTACGAATATAGTGATAAAGTTTTCTATGTTTGGTTTGACGCTCCAAACGCATATATAGGAATAACTAAAGATTGGTCTGAGTCTGTTGGAAGGCCAGAAGAATGGAAGGAATGGTGGACTCCTTGTGACGAAAAAAAAGTCTCTTATACGCAATTTATGGCAAAAGATAACGTGCCGTTCCATGCAATATTTTGGCCTGCTATGCTTTTCGCTGCGAATTTGGGATTTAAACAGGTAGATTATATAAAGGGCTTTAATTGGCTTACATACGATAAAGGAAAGTTCTCTACAAGCCAAAAACGAGGGATATTTACAGATTCTGCGCTAAAGATGTTTGATCCAGACTATTGGCGCTATTATCTGATCGCAAATTGCCCAGAAGGAGACGACTCTGATTTCAGCTTTTCTCATTTTGCTTCGATAATAAATAAGGATCTTTGCGATGTTCTTGGCAATTTTGCTACGAGAGTTCTCGCTCTTTTAGAAAAACATTTTGATAGCGCTATTGCTGTTGACCTGAGAGAAAAAGGTAATATCGACGAACATCTTTTAAAAAATGTCTGCAAACATGTCGACGAAATAGAAGAGAATCTTGATAGTATGAGGTTTAGAAAAGCTGCTTCTTCTATGCGTGCTTTTTGGGCTTTAGGAAACGAGTATATTTCTGAAAAAAAACCATGGAATGAGGTAAAGCAAAATAAATGTGCCTCTGCTGTTTGTCTTGCCCACTGCGTGCATCTTTTAAGAGCATTTGCTATAACCGCACACCCAGTAATTCCTTTTTCTTGTAGGAACATCCTAAAGATACTGAATGATGTCGGAGGAGAAAAAAATATAGACAGGCTTTCGTTCGATGAAGCGAAGAATTTTCAATATTTTAAGCCTGATCATAAAGTTGGGGCTCCGCAGAGGCTTTTTGAAAAAATAGAAGATGATAGGGTGAAAGAGTTGACCTTAGAGTTCGATGGACGCTGCTAGATAGACAAATGACATGGCATTAATGTTGCTCTGTTGCTTTTTCTTGAACCGCCGGAAATACTGTGGCAATCTGTTGCGAGGGAGCGTCTCCGCTTTCTGGCAAAATTGTGGACTTTCTATTTTTATTGATAGAATACTACTGAAACACGGAAAAATAAGTATTTATTAGGGGGGTCGTATGCTGAAAATTGAACATCTTTACAAAAAGTTTGGAGATAATATGGTTCTGAACGACATTAGCATGTCGGTAGACAAAAACAGCATCTTAGGAATTGCCGGTGCGTCGGGAGGAGGAAAATCTACTCTTCTTAGATGTATTCAGGGGCTGGATACGCAGTATAGAGGATCTATAACGTGCGGTGGAAAAGTTTCGTTTATGTTTCAGGATTTTCAGCTATTCCCGCACATGACAGTTATGGAAAATATAACGTATGCTCCAAGGCTACACGACAAAGCGAAGGACCATTATATTCTTGCAAAAGACATATTGGGGAAGCTTGGAGTTTTGGAGAAAGCGGATGAATATCCGTCGAAGTTGTCTGGCGGACAAAAACAGCGAGTAGCTCTCGCGAGGAGTCTTATGGTATCGCCAGATCTGTTGTTGTGCGACGAGCCCACCTCTGGATTAGATATCGCCACAACTTCTGATGTCGTTTCTTTGCTTAAAATGATACGTGACATGGGGGTTACTATATTGATCGCATCACACGATTTAGACTTTTTAACGAAAATAGCTGACCACATAATCGCCCTCAAAGGTGGTAGAATTTCTGCAGAGCTATCGACAACAGATGTTGAAAACCCGATAGAATATTTAAAGAAGCACTACTAAAGGCGATTTGATGGTGTGTTGCGTTTATGAATAGGGCGCTAGCGTGTTATAATGCGCTTTCTACGCAGATCTTGTCTTAGAGTTTATTATGCAAAAAAAATGGATAGGCGCGCGGGTGGTTACTCTCGGCTGTAGGCTTAATCATCATGAATCAGAGGTGATGAAGGAAATAGCAAATGAAATAGGAATTGGTGATGTTGTGATCATAAATACTTGCTGCGTTACATCTGAGGCAGAGCGGCAATCTAGGCAAATGATTAGAAAAGCAAAAAAAGAAAATCCGTCGTCTGTTATAATAGTGACCGGGTGCGCGGCAGAACTGAATTATGATAAGTTTTGTGCCATGCCCGAGGTTGACTTGGTTATCAGGAACAGAGAGAAAGCAGATAAAAAAATATTTACCAGCAAAATTAAAGAGATAAAAGAAGCTGGCTGCAGTTGCGGGCATGAGCAGGGCAAGGAAAGAGATCGTGATGCAAAAGATAGAACGAGATTTTTTTTAAAAATACAAGATGGATGTGACAATAACTGTTCGTATTGCATTGTTCCAAGCGTGCGGGGCAGAAGTCGAAGTGTTCCGATTTGCGACATAATTGAATGTTCTCGGTCCTTAGCGCGTAATGGGGCCTTAGAAATTGTGCTCACAGGCGTTGACATAACGTCATACCGTGATACGGAATCTCTAGGTGCCGGAGGATTATGCGACGTTGTCAAAAGCATAGTAAAAGAAGTTCCAGCTATCCAGCGAATTAGAATATCATCCATCGATCCTGCGGGCGTAGATGACGAATTGTCTCGGGTCATATGCCAAGAAGAAAAGATAATGCCTCACCTTCACCTTAGCCTTCAGTCAGGAGACAATGTTGTATTAAGGCGTATGCTCAGGCGGCATTCTCGCGAGCTCGTTTTGGATTTATGCGAAAAAATTCGCTCTATGAGGCCAGGTTTTGCTTTCGGCGCAGATGTAATTACTGGCTTTCCAACGGAAGATGAAGATATGTTTCGAAACACTGTTGAGTTGATTGAAATGTGCAGAATAAACAGCCTTCACGTGTTTCCTTTTTCTCCGAGACCAGGAACATTAGCCGCTGGTATGAATCAGGTTTCCCCGAAAATAGCAAAGGAGAGAGCCGCTAACCTTAGATCTGTAGGAGAGAATTTGATGAAAGAATATATGCAAAGCCAAATTGACTCTATTGCCAAGGTTTTAATAGAAGACGGACGACTTGGCTATTGTGAGCATTTTGTAAAAGTGGAAACGAACTCGCAGGTTAAGCGCAATACAATAGTTGATGTGAAAATTTCTGGATTCAGAGATAATTGTATGATTGGTAATGTTGTTTGAGGTTAATTGACGCTGGGCGAATCATGACCATATAATAATAGAGATGATTCAAGTATTTACTTAGTGTTATGTGTGCTGAAATTTGTTTTTCTCAGGCGGAAAGCGGATGCGATGCTTCGGTCATAACGTCTGGTATAAACGAAGAGGCGAAAGCTCTTGGAGTAGCGAGCAGTTCTGAGCCGTTTTCTTTTTTCGTGAAAGATGATGGTGGAGCCGTAATTGCTGGGTGTAATGGGTATTTTGTTCATGGCTCTGCGTATACAGATCAGCTGTGGGTTGCGAAAGAATATCGTGGCAATGGGCTTGGAAGAATTGTAATGAATAAGGTCCACAAAGAAGGAATGGAACGCGGTTGTTGCATTGCTACAACTTCGACTATGAGCTTCAGGAATGTGGTGGGTTTTTACGAAAAGCTGGGATATGTTGTCGATTTTATACGAGATGGATATGCCAATGGCGCGAGGTGTATATTTTTGCTGAAGAAGCTCGCATAGGTTGTTGTCCTTGTTGGCTTTTCTTACAGTTGCTGTTTGATGGGCGCGGGATAAAAGTCTGGAACTGGATCTTTATATATACTAGAATCCTTTAAATAGTTTTTGTTGGAATGTTTTGTGGCGATATATAGAAGTGATTTATTGAAAACTCTTGAAGATCGTGGATTTATCTATCAAAGCGCAAATTCTGAAGAATTAGACGAAGCTTGCGTCAGTGGTTCTATATGCGGGTATGTTGGGTTTGATGCTACTGCGCAAAGCCTTCATGTTGGAAATTTGATGGTTATTATGATTGCGCGATGGATGCAGAAGTTTGGCCACAAGCCGGTTTTATTGATGGGCGGAGGCACAACGAAAATAGGAGATCCTTCTGGTAAAGATAAAGAGCGCACAATGCTGGATGAGTCTCAAATAAACAACAATATAGACAACATAAAAAAAGTTTTTGCCAAAATGATGGATTTCGAAGGCGAATGCTCTGCGAGGATAGTGAACAATGCCGACTGGCTAGATAAGCTTTTGTATATTCCTTTTTTGCGCGACATAGGGGTGCATTTTTCCGTCAATCGTATGCTGACGTTTGACAACGTTCGGCTTAGGCTAGAGCGTCAGCAAAACCTAAGCTTCATAGAATTCAACTATATGCTTTTGCAGTCATACGATTTTTTAAAGCTTAATCGAGAATACGGATGTGTACTTCAGTTTGGAGGAGCTGATCAGTATGGGAATATAGTGTGCGGTATAGACCTTGTACGCAAGGTTTTGGGAAAAACTGTCTACGGCTTTACGTGCCCTCTTCTTACTACTTCTAGCGGAACGAAAATGGGAAAGAGCGAAGGTAGGCCCATATGGCTCGATAGTGATTTGCTCAGCCCATACGAATATTGGCAATTTTGGAGAAACGTTTCCGATGCTGACGTGGTACGGTTTCTTAAAATTTATACATTTCTTCCCATCGGAGAGATTGAAGAGCTGGAAAAAATGGTTGGATCGTCTGGTATCAACGAAGCTAAGGTTATACTTGCGGATGAGGCTACAGCTATACTGCATGGGAAAGAAGTTCTTCCTTCGATTCATGAGAACGCAGAGTTTGCGTTTAAAGGGGGCGCAGCAGGAGCTGCTTCTGCTGGGGGGCTCCCGTTTGCACGAACTTCATTAGAGCAAGTAGAAAGCGGACTATTAGTTACAGATGCTCTCACCTCGCTTGGATTTGCTCAGTCGAAAAGTGCTGCTAGGCAATATGTGCGTGACCGAGCCGTCAGTGTAAACGATAGAGTTGTGGTGTCAGAATTAGCAACCGTCTCGAGCGCAGATTTCGTGAAAGAGACATCTTCCGAGAAGCTATGTGCAAAAATTTCTGTTGGAAAAAAGAAGCACGGTCTGATTTATCTTGATTCATAATTTTTTGCCTATTTTTTAACAAGCGTAGGTGCTGTAATTGCGCTCATATTTGAATAATTTCTTCTCATAGGCTTTAATATGTCTTTAATGCTATCGCAATGGTTGGGAGGTATGTGGAAATTTACTCAAGTAGCAATTCGCGTTTCTCGTTTTGTCCATATCGCTTCTCTCGGATTTTCTAGCGGGGTTCCGTTTTACGTAATAGCTTCTGTCATATCTTTATGGCTTGCCGATTGTGGCGTGAGCAAAAAGATGATAGGAATTTTTTCTATTGCCTCTGTTCCATATGCGTTTCGAATATTTATAGGGCCAGTTATTGATTCTGTGCGAATTCCGTTTTTGCCTTTTGGGAAGAGAAAAAACTGGGCACTGATTGCTCAGTTTATGGTAGCATCAGGGCTTGTTTCGATGAGCTTTTTAGACCCAGTATCGCAACTGTGGCGGCTGTTTTGTGTATGTATGTTCATTGCTATGTCTGCTGCATGTATGGATACAGCCCTTGAAGCTTATCGCATAGAGTTTACTATTAGTAAAAAATTAGCTTTAAACTTGAAACCTCATGCATACCAGTTTTCTTCAGCAGGAGTTGCCATGGTCGGAGCTAGAATTGGTATGTGGAGCGTTGGAGTGATTGCGCTGTCTTCTGCTCATTATTTTTCCTGGGCCGTCGCTTTTAGAGTGATCGCGCTTCTTATGCTTGCATGTGCGGCGTCTCTGTTGTTTGGAGAGGAGCCCGAATTTAATCCCTCAAGCACGCGAGCTACAAACAGGTTTATAAATATTTTTACATCTATAAAAGATAGCTTTTGTCATTTTTATATAAACGGAAGCATTGCTCGTATAATTGTAGCGATAATTTCGTATAAGGTTTTGTCTATGGTTTTTATTCGTGAAATGTGGAGCCCGTTTTTGATTGAATCTGGATACACGAAAATGGAAATAGCGGCTATAGACAAAAATATTGGTACAGTTGCAGCTATAATTGGTGTTAGTGCCTGCGCGTATATTGTGACAGTAATGCGTGTTCGCGCTCAGATTGTTTTGCTTTTAGCGCTGCACGCTGTGCTGACGGTGCTGCTGATTGCTCATTGTTACTGCGGCAGAAACTTTGCTCTTCTTGTGGCGTGCATAGTGATGAAGCAGCTGGTTGGTGGAATAGGAGCTGCTGGAGGGGCGGGGTATATCGCGTCAATTTGTTTTCCTCCTAATACCGCCGTTCAACATTCCATATTTTCTTCTGTAAGTGCTGCAGTTAGAGTGGCTGTAAGCGTGTTTGCTGGATTTTGTGCGGATAATCTTTCATGGCAGAAGTTTTTTATGGTTAGTTTCGTCATATGCGCTATATCATCGGTTTTTGCTATGCGCAGCGTATTCCCAGAAACTATAAAGGCTCAACGCTAGCATTACATTAAAAATACAGTAAAATTTTTAGCTAGTATAAATGTTAAGAAAATTGTTTATAAATCGTAAACCTTGCCCAAAAACTCTTTTACCTGAAGAGCTGCTATGCACCCGTAACCAGCTGCAACGACAGCTTGTCTGAATTGCTCATTCATAACATCCCCAGCAGCAAAGACGCCATCGATATTCGTAGAACATGTACAAGATTTCGTCGCTATATACCCGCTATTAGTTACCTCGATATGATTGTTGAATATTCCTGAGTTTGGAGTTCTTCCTATGGCAATGAATACCCCTGATGTTTCTATGCTGGATTCAGCTCCAGTTTTTATGTTCTTGATTTTTGCTCCTGTAACCTTCTTTGGTGAGTGGGAACCATGTATTTCTAGAACAACTGAATCCCACACCATTTTCACATTGCTTTTATCAAAAAGTCTATTCTGAAGAGCGATCTCAGCTCTGAGTGAGTTTCGCCTGTGAATGAGCGTAACACTTTTTGCATGGCCGCTTAAAAACAAAGCATCTTCCACTGCTGTGTTTCCGCCCCCAACGACAATAACATCTTTTCCTCGAAAGAAAAAACCGTCGCATACTGCGCAGCCAGAAACACCATATCCCAAAAATTCCATTTCACCAGGTATGTCGAGCCAATTTGCAGATGCTCCAGTTGCTATTATCACGGACTTTGCTCTGTATGCGGAAGACTTTCCCTTGCACAGAAATGGGCGAGCAGAAAAATCCACCGCTTCTATGATGTCGTCGAGTATAGTTGTGCCATAACGTGCGGCCTGTTCTCGCATATCTTTCATTAGCTCGCGGCTTCTGATGGGATCCTTAAACCCAGGGTAATTTTCTATGTCTTCTGTAAGTGTCAGCTGTCCTCCAGGCTGATTTCCGCTTATCAACAGCACCTCTATGGCAGATCTGGACGCATATATGGCGGCGGTATACCCCGCTGGTCCGCTTCCAATAACAAGAAGATCTGTTTCTATAGAGTTATGAAGAGTCATAATAGAGGCTCCTTTTTGATACTAACTTTTTTCTGGTTTAGTAAATAACCTTCCGCTATGTTTACAACTAACGGCAAACAGTATGCAAACACAGCCATCAACCGCAACTATGTAAATAAATACAATTTTACGGGGAAGTGCCCAGAGCCGGAATTGAACCAGCGACACGTAGATTTTCAGTCTACTGCTCTACCAACTGAGCTATCTGGGCAAGAACGAGGCGTAGCCCGCACTAACAAAATACTAATTGACAGTTTCTGGAAAATCAATAGCCCAGAGCTATACTTAATGGTTGTCTAAAAATCGATGTTTGAGAATATGCGCTTTATGTCATATAAAGTTTGACTCTGTTCACAAAACAGCTCCAGCAAACAAAGTTGTTTTGTGTAGAATTTTTTACAGAGCTCTGCAAAGATTTCTATAAAAAGCGATTTTTGTTTAGTGGTCTTGCGGTAAGTGTTATTTAAACATAAATGTACGCAAAGCACGGTGAGAAGGATGATAGACATGCGGGAACCCAGCTCTGCTCCAGATTTTCCCGTTTTCTATTGTTGCTTGTAAGCTTACGCGCGGTGCGTTCTCGTGTATATAATAAAACAAAAAAACCGGCCCCCAAAGATAGAGAGCCGATTTCGGAAAAAAGACTCTATCCCCGCACACGAACAGGCTAGACTATTGTCTGCCTGCAAGTGTAGCGGATGCTGAACTAAATAATTACATAGCCCTGCAGGTTGGGAACTTGTACTTCAAAGTAACCATTGCAGTCAAGATCGTGGAGCGAAGCTTCAAACGAGCCTTCTGATCAAACATATTGGCAAATTTCTTAGATTCTTTTCTTCCAAACGAAACAGTGCTCTCTAGACCTGCGACGATGTTGTTGGTCAAATTGGTTTCAAAACCTCCACCAAACTGAGCATAATTGATCCAAATCGAACCACCTCTGTTCTTCTTACTCATATTCCAGCTCTTCTTCGCTAAAGGACTAGCATTCCTGATTGCTGCGTTGACTATTTTCATATCGTGAATTTCCCAACCAGCGAGCACGTATAGCAAAGTGTTATTGTTGACAATTCCACCAAGACGTACACCAGCGAGGAAAGACCCGCGATCCTGCATCCTGCACCTTCCGCTCACAACATTCAGCAAAGACTGTCCGGCTTGGTTAACTAGCACTACAGAAGGCATAGAGCTGTGCGCGCCATTAACGCTTCCGCCAGCAAAAAAACCTGTAACAATTGGAGAGTTTCTTAATTTGCAATCGAAACCAAACTTAAGCTGAAACGCAGGTGACAAAATTGTCCCAGAAAGATTTTTCCCAATTTTGTTATAGTACAACTGCTCTATAGAAGACGCCTCGCTCTGAGAATACGAATAGTTGTGGTTATCAAGCAGGGTTGACATATCGACAGCGTTCTTGAAAGATTGTTTCACTTTATTAGACGCAAGTCCGACACCGAGACCAACATATCCGCCGGAGCTAAAAGTCGTAGACGACTGTTGGGCGCCAGACATGATGTCCTGGTCGGCAGCGAAGGCTGCAATTCCAGATACAGAAGCTGCAAGAGCAGCGCAGAGCATACCAATTTTCAAATTCATAAAATTTCTCCTTTAAAACAACAACAGTAACAAACAAGACTACTGTGCGTATTGCTCAGTGATTTCACAATGACAGGACAAAAAAATCAATCCATTTCTAAAAAACGGAAAAAATTTTATCTGGAGTTGCTTTTTTGCAACAGTAAACGCAAAGCTTAGGTTGGAGTTGAACTTGAAAAATTCATATCTTGAATATAATGGAACAAAGGATAAAATCATAGTATACGTGCTAAATGGTGATTTTGTGAGAAAGAAAAAGGGCGGTCTGTCAAAAGGAAAATCTGGAGCCTCGCTGAACAACTTAGTTAACTATATAAAACTGTTCTTCTCTGTTTTTGGAGCGGGTGCGTTTTTGTATGTGGGATACAAATTTTTGTTTTCTAGTGACGGAAATATTGCTGCGTTGCCGCCGATAGTGCGCGGACCGTCGGAACCTATAAGGATAAAAATCCAGAATAAGAAAAATGGAGAGGAAGCGGCATCAAAATACGTGTATCGTCAAATAGAGAAAAAGTTTAAAGAGGGAGGGGCTCCTGAGAGGCTTCTTCCACCTTCTGAGGAGCCGATAGTAAAGGAGCGTATAGATGAAAAGCAAAAGGGCAAGGAATCTTACGCCGCTCAGAATGAACCTGTTCATAGCGCGAAAACGTCTGGAAAAGGGACGGATGAAGCGCTTCCGAATGACGAAACAGATGTGTCTGATTCTGTAGACAGTATACTGAACAAGCAAAGTGAAACTCTTACTGGAAAAGCTTCTGGCGATGAAGATTCGTTGCGTTTCGCTGGGTTATTTTCTGAGAATGGGAAAGTTATGGCGAAAATTGGATATGCCAGCAAATCTATTTCTGATGCTAAGTCTCAATGGAAAAAAATCGAGAAACTATTGCCAAAAAAGGTTGATTTCCCAGCGCCGTCTTTTGTGAAAGTGAATAAAAAGGGTAGAAACTTCTATTTTATCGTGATAAAAAGATTTAAGTCTAGAAAAGAGGTTGATCTTCTTAATTCTTACTTATCTAAAAAAGGAGTTAGCTGTGTTTGTGTGCAATAGGCCGGTGCTGCCTGTAATTTTTGGGGTTGCTGGTGAAGAAATTTCGGTTGAAGAGGCTGCTTTTTTCAAAAAGTATCCTCCAGCTGGATTTATTCTTTTTAAGAGAAACATATCTAAAGAAGAAAAGGTGAGGTCGCTTACAACTGCTATGAAAGAAATATCCGAAGAAGAAAGTATACCAATTCTTATAGATGAGGAAGGCGGAGACGTATCTAGGATAAAAGATCTGGAGGGCGCCCCGATTGGTAGGATTGTAAGTGAATATGAAAACTCTGCTTCTACGATCGAAGAGGCGGCATCTTTATGCGAGTCCAGTTACAAATCTATAGGGGAATTTTTGATTTCTCTTGGAGTGTCCGTTAATTGCGCTCCAGTGCTAGACGTGA
This sequence comes from Candidatus Hydrogenosomobacter endosymbioticus, assembly GCF_021654655.1. GTDB lineage: Bacteria > Pseudomonadota > Alphaproteobacteria > Holosporales > GW7 > Hydrogenosomobacter > Hydrogenosomobacter endosymbioticus. The sequence goes on from NZ_AP025225.1 coordinate 23,186, forward strand.
AAGGGCCTGATACATATAGCAGTTTCAAAAACAGGTGTTTCAGCAGCGACAGTTCAACTGTCTCTTTGCTTGGTGCGGCTGCTATGAGAGGGCTTAAAACTGCCGGCTGCGTTTCTGTTATGAAGCATCTTCCTGGGTATGGTAGCTCCAGAAGCGACAGTCATTTAAAGTCAACAGTTATAGATAGTTTGCCAGATGGGCATATGTTTGCTTTTAAGAGATGTTCTGGAGAATGGCAGTGGGGTATGAGCTCGCATCCGATATTTCTGTCTATAGATAAGGAGCATAGCGCAACGTTTTCGAAAATAGTTGTTAATGAAGTTATACGCCGTCAGATTGGGTTTGATGGTTTTTTGCTTACGGATGATCTATGCATGGGGGCTCTTCATGCTTATAGCATGTGTGATAGGATAGAGATGTCTCTTGAGTCTGGACACGACTGCGCCCTTGTGTGTAGCGGCAGTTTACGTGATTTGGAAAAAGCGGTCGAAGGAATCCCTTTTATGTCCGATAGATCTGTTGAGAGAATGATAAGTGTATAAGAGTGTGCTTATATAACGTACATATTGTGAATTCAGCTGCGATATCATTTGCTGAGGAAAGGGACGCAGCGCTGTTGCTGGGTATATGTGTGTGGTGTTTCTGGAGTTTTGTCTAGGCCATTGCTGAAAACGCGGCTTTTATAGACTCTGCCAGTTTTTGTGTACACGATATCACGCTAATCTTGCGGCGGTTTATGCATGCCTCACTGACAGAGTTGATGCTGTTGCTCAGAGAAAGTGCGCTTATTTGAGACATTTCTATTTTGTCCAAGAGATTATTGCTAAGGTTCGTAGCGTGTGTCACAACAGCTCCGATATTCTTGGCTCCGGCGTTGTATAAAGTTGTGGACGTTTCGAGAAGAGTAGCCCCGGAATCAAGGATATCATCTATTATAATGCACTTTTTCTCTTGAACATTTTCTCCTAGGTCTATTTTTATTTTATTGCCTGGCAGGCGTGTTTTTTTACACGCAACAAACATTGATCCGAATGTTTTTGCAATATTTTTTGTGTATGCCGCTCTTCCACGGTCTGGAGAAACAAACGTAATTTCTGAAAGATCTGTAATGTTGGAGTGTGCGGCATGTTTGTCTATCATAAAGTCTGGATCGACAGAGACTAGCCTATTTGAACGCAGAGCTGTTAAGTTTTTATTGTGTATGTGAAGTGTTATTATCTTGTCGGCGCCGCATATGTTAAGCAAGTTGGCGACCGTGTTGGATGCGGAAAATTCACTGCCTAGAGGATGGCAATCTTGTCGTGAACAGCACAGGTATGGCACGCATACCAGCACGGTTTTTGCACCGATGGATTTTGCCGCATTAACTGTAAAAAGGGTTTTTATGAGGAAATTGTTGGGCGTATCGTCGAGCGGAGCTACGATGCAAACATTGCTCCTATACAAAGCTCTCCAATCGGCAGCTACGTATATTTCTCCATTGGGGAAAGTATGCGAGCGAGTGAAAAGCATTGATGCTCCGAGATATCTTCCTATGTTTTTTGAGAATTCTGCGCATGTATCCGAGGAGACCGCTATTATCGACATAGCCGTATTCGCCATTTATTTTTAGACGATGATACCAGAATTTATGATGCGTTTGCCCAAAATGACTGTGATTTTTTGCTCTGTTAATCAAATTTTCTCTGTTTGCATGGTATAGCTTTCCCAATTGCGCTTAAAAATGCCAATTAAGGAAAATGAAACGATTCTGTTTTGTGAGACTTTTTACTAATACAATGGCTGTGGCTGTTGTTGAATTTATAGTTTTTGTAAGCGTTAGTCGCGGGGAAAGCACTTTTACTGAACGCGGATCAAGATATGAGTTGACCATTGGAAACAAAAGCTTGATATTGAACGAACTGAATATGCCAAAATTCACAGAGTCTAAGATAGGGCTTTTTAGTTGTTATTTTGAAGTTCAGGCAACAAGGGATTCTGATAATGTCGAATATTACAGTTGGCTATATGACGACCTGGATAAGCAAGGAAATTTTGTTTTTACTAGAGATCACAGAGCAATTGCTGTGGAAGATGGATATTCGTATGAAACGGATGGAGGTATTGACGGATTTTTCAGTATAAATACAAAAATTCATGGAAACGAAACAGAACTTTCTGATGGTTCGAAGGATCAAAAGATAACAATTACGAGCGTATTTACTGCACTAGATGATTTAAAAAATGTGAAAATCGGGAGTTTCAATCATGTCAGTGGTGGAAGCGCGGAAAAGATCAGCAAAACATATAAAGGCAGTGAAAACTGCAATTTCATATGCGCTTATGAAAATAAAATAGGGGGGTATCCTGCTGTTGGAGTATATGTGCAGCCCTCGGATTCACCAAATTATAAGACATTCTCTGGGTATGGGTGGCGGCTTGACGAGGCTAATATAGGGAGCCCTATTTCTGCAGAAAGCAATTATAGAATAGATGCTTTTGCCCTAGGATCAGACTCTGACCCAGAGTCTAACAGTATAACGTCGTTTTCTATGAAGAATGGAGAGCAAGTCGTTCTTAAAGTTTGTTTGCGCGGTGTCCCTGGAACATATTTATCGTCTACTGAGTCCGTTGATGAAGTCGGAAAGTATATGGTCCCTTATCCGCCTACTCCATCGCGACTCAGTCTTAAAGAGGCGGTTAAGCTTTGGTTTGAAACCCTCATATCTACTAGATGCCCTATAGATCCAAGGGCTGCGGCAATATGGAGGCAAATACGGTTTAGAGTGGAAAATCTCGAAGAATATAGAAAAGCGCGTGCGCACGAGGTATGTAAAAGATATGTGGAATAAGTCTTGCGAAGGAAATGAAATCTTCGAGGATTGTTGCTGGGCTAGTTTGGGTTAGTGTTTGACGAAGCTTAGGACTAGCGTCGTTTTCTTTTCAGGATCTGGAGTAGTATAATTTCCACGTAGGCTGATTATAATGGGGCGCTTCGTGAATAGGTCAATATTTCGAGAGTATGATGTAAGGGGGACATTCATGAAAACTCTGTTTCCAAAGGACGCTTTTGACATAGGGGTTTCGTTTGGTGCTCTTTGCGCAGTGAAAGCTGGAGACGGCTGCGGGGAGCTATTGGTTTGCGTGGCTCGCGATGGACGACTAAGCAGCCCTGAGCTTTTCGAAAATCTTGTGCGAGGACTTGTTAGCGCTGGCGTCACGGTTATAGATTGTGGAGTTGGCCCGACTCCGTATTTGTATTGGACAGATTTTTATTTGAGGCCAGCCGGCGCTGTGATGGTTACAGGTTCACACAACCCGTCATCTGATAATGGGTTTAAGCTGACTGTAAAACAGGCTCCTCTTTTCGGGGATGCTCTTAGGGCTATGTGCGATATGTCGACTCAGTTCATTGGAGGGGACCGTCAGAAGCGCGGTAAGGTTGTTGAGTGCGACTATAGAAACTTATATGTTAATGCGCTGATAAACTCTGTGGAGCACGGACTTCATGGATTTTGCGAAAATATAGTTTGGGATCCTGGGTTTGGAGCTAGCGCAGAAATTTTACACATGATAGCGGCGCGCCTTCCTGGCAATCATTTTATTATAAATGGTAAAATAGACGGATCCTTTCCTGGAGCAACTCCTGATCCAACTGACCCTGGTCGCGTGGAACGTCTTAAAGAATTCATAGCTACGCATGAATGTGCGGCTGGGTTCGCTTTTGATGGTGACGCTGATAGGCTTGTCGTAGCAGACGAGTTTGGCGAAATTCTTGCAGGAGACGAACTGTTTGCTCACTTTATCAGCCATAAATTGGCTACAGATGGAGGGAAATGCAACTGTATTGTAGACGTTAAATTTAGCGATATTTTAAAATTTGACCTTGAGCACAAAGGAGCGAAAATAAGGCAAGCAAAAACAGGCCATGTTCATATAAAATCATCTATGCGAGAGTTAGAGAGGTCAATAGCTGGCGAAGTTAGCGGGCATTATTTCTTTTCAGATGATTGGAATGGTTGTGACGATTCTATCTATGCGGCACTTAGGTTTATGAATGTGATGAAGGCAAACAACAGGAGATTGAGTGAATGGAGCTCTCATCTTCCTCCCAGATATGCGTCGAGAGAGCTACGGCTTAATTGTCCTGAAGATGTGAAGTGGAAGGTAGCGGAAAATATAAAATGTCGACTGGAAAATGTTTCTATATCTGAAATAGATGGTATTAGAATTACGTGTGACGACGGGTGGTGGCTTGTTCGTCCATCGCAAACTGAGGAAAAGGTTGTTGTGCGCTGGGAGAGCCCGACTGTTGATGGATACAGCAAAATGGAGCGTCGTATAATGATGTTGCTTAGATCTTCTGGCGTGGCGGTGTAACTTTATGCTGAAAACAGACCGTGCATGGTAGATTATAGTGCCGGATTTGTACGTGCTTGGTGCATACGGTTGACTGCTTGGATTTCTGTTGAGGAGTATTTGGTTTGTATTTGTAATTAACGTTTTGACTTTTTCTGCGATTTCATACAGAATCTGATTCGAGGGCTTGGTCTTTAATTGTTGATTAATGATATTTTTTCTGGACAGCGTTTGCTTAAGAGATATAAAAGAGGCTTGTAGTACTGGGTTGATTGATGGTATAACCACAAACCCTTCTCTTATTGCTAGGTCTGGCGTCGATATGGACAGCGTTGTGCGCGACATATGTTGTGAAGTGAGCGGTCCCGTTAGTGTTGAGGTGATGTCTGATGGGGTGGACGGAATGCTGTCTGAAGCCGACAGGTTTCTCGAGTTTGGAGAGAACGTGGTGGTAAAAATTCCTGCTAGCGCCGATGGGTTTGTTGCATGTAAGCGCCTGTGCGATCGCGGAGTGAAGGTGAATATTACTTTATGTTTCTCTGTTGTGCAGGCGCTTTTGGCCGCTAAGGCTGGTGCAGAGTATGTGTCTGTGTTTATAGGAAGAGTGGATGATGCTGGATATGATGGGTTGCGGGAGCTTTCGGATATTCGTGAAATGTATGATAATTACGGGTTTCGAACAAAAATCCTTGCAGCATCTGTCAGAAGCGTTTACCACATCGCAGAGGCGGCTAAGATAGGCGCAGATGTTGTTACGATTCCAATGAAGGTTTTTCGTCAGCTTAGTTCTAATCTTTTTACTGAGTCTGGAATTCGATCTTTTTCCAAGGATTGGAAAGAGTACATGTCGAGCGGTACGGCGAAAGCAAGGGACGTTCGTTGTGTTAAAGAAGTTTGTTATATGGAGTGACTGCTATGATATTTCCTGAACATCCCTAAAACTTTTGGCGCTTCCATGGCGTCTTTAGTACGATTTTGAAATGGATTTTTGGTTTAATAAGTGGGGCTGGTTCGTTTTTGTGCTGGCTTTACGGCGGGGGTTTTTTGTTTTTTGTCTCGCTGGTGGTTTACGTTCAAAAACAGGGAGTTGTTGAGAGCTATGACTGGGGTTTCTGATAATTCAAGGAAAGAAAAGTCATATTTACTTATCGAAGATAAAGTTGGCCAAATACAGGATGCTTTTGACAGCGGTATCGTGAATAGCGTGTTCGTCAAGAATCTTGTTGTTGGTCTTCATGCCAGCGAAATTGCCCAGATAATCCAGTATATAGACTATTCTTATAGAGAAGCCCTGATAACTCTTTTGAAACCGTTTGATCCTGAGGTGTTTTTGTTTCTAGATGAGCACCTTAGGGAAGAACTCATAGCGGTTCTTTCTAGCAAGGAAATAGCGGCTATTGTGGAAGTTATGGAAAGTGACGATGCGCTTTCTATATTGCTTGATTTGGATGAAGAACAGCAAAGGAAAATCCTAGCTAAGCTTCCGAAAACTGTTGGCAATAGTCTTGAGAGAAAATTACGGTACCCTCCGGAAAGCGCAGGGAGGCTTATGCAAAATGAGGTTCTTGCCCTTCCGCAAAGCTGGACAATAAAGGCAAGCCTGGAGTATATAGCAAATGAAGGGTCTTTGCCGTCTAATTTTCATGATGTATTTGTTGTTGATGAAGAGAACAGACCGGTTGGAGTTCTTTCTCTTAGTAAGCTTGTAAAAAGCGTAAAAAAGGATCTCTTGCAGGACGTTATGACCGGTTCTGTGCGCACCATAAAAGCACAATTGAACCAGGAAGAAGTTGCTTTTTTGTTTAGGTCATACGACCTTATGTCTGCGCCTGTGGTCGATGCGGACGGAAAAATTGTTGGCATGATAACCATAGACGATGTCGTGGACATAATTGAGCGCCGCGCGGAAGAAGAAATAATGCATATGGGGCGCATAACTACTTCTGATTTTTACATACCTGTTTTTAGGACCAGCCTTATACGAATTCAGTGGCTTATTGTGGCATTTGTTGACGCTATTCTGTCATCAGTGGTTATAGACCAATTCCAGTCTACTTTTGAGGGGCGTGCCGCTCTCACAGTACTTATGCCAATAGCGGCTGCGATGGGAGGTAATTCCGGGATCCAGTCTGTAACTGTGACCGTCCGCGCTCTTGCAACGCGAGAACTTAGCTCTTTGAATATGTGGAGGTTTGCTGTAAAAGAGTTGGCTGTATCTATGTTGAATGGGTCTGTGTTTGCTGTTGTTATTGGGTTGATAAGCTTTATATGGTTTCATGAGCTTTTGATATCGGTAGTTTTGAGTAGCGCTGTTGTTTTTAGTATGTGTTGGGCCGGATTTGCTGGTACGTTCTTGCCAATATTTATAGAAAAGCTCGGATATGATTCTGCTCTTAGCTCTGGCCCTCTTTTGTCTATGACAACCGATATACTTGGGTTTACATCTTTTTTGTGGCTTGCGCAGGTGCTTATTTTATAGGAGTAACGCGGTGTAACGGCAAATGGGCGGCGTGGAGAGATGGATAAGCGTTCGGTTTTTGTGGCTATCTGCTGTTGGTTGCGGGCCCGTTTCTCCTCTCGTATGCGGGACGCAAAATGTTGCAGCACCGATGCGTGAGCTGAGGTTATCTAAAAAGTACAAACTATATTCTGGAGATTATGATGGTTTTATCTCTGCTTTCCTCTCCTTTATGTATGAAAACCGATGACTTTGGTACTTCGAAAAATTTGGAAAGTTCGTTTAGCACAGCTTTGTTTGCTTTTCCATCTTCCGGTGCGGCGGTTACATACACCCTGACAAGCTTGTCTCCATACTGTCCTGACTCCACTAATACCGTGTTTCTCGATGCTTTTGGAGAAACTCTAACTCGAAAACGTACAATTTTTGTTCGTGAAAGTTCGCTTTTTATCTCGTGAAGATAGTCGCCATCCATTTAAAAAACCTTTTTTTGTGTTGTGGTTCTGTATGCCAACTCATTATAGTCACTCAGCTGGTAATTTTATAGCTGGATTTTCATTTTTTGGCAGTATTTTTACGAGGACTATCTGATTTTGCTGTTTGCGAAGTATTTTTATTTCAAAGCCATTTATTTTGACAATGCTTCCCGTCTCTGGTATCTCCCTCGTTTTTTGAAGAATCAGACCAGCAATAGTAGCCGCATTTTCACACTCAAGGTCCCAATTATACTGCCTTTTAAGGTCTCGAAGAGTAACCTCTCCGCTAACTATATAATGCCCCTTGGATGTAACTCTTACTCCAGAAATTTTTATATCGTGCTCATCCAGTATTTCACCGACAATTTCCTCAAGTATGTCTTCAAGAGAGATCATTCCTAATAGGGCTCCATACTCGTCAACGACAAACGCTTGATGTTTATGCTTTTCACGGAATAGTTGAAGTTGGGCAAACAAAACTGTCGACTCCGGTATGAACCAAGGAGAAGACGCTAGAGATGCGAAATCTATATCTGCCGGTTTCGAGTTTTGTAATGCGCGAGCAAGGTCTTTGACATTTACAACTCCTACAATATTGTCCGGACTCCCTTTCCATAGTGGTATGCGCGTGTATGTGCTTTTAAGTATCTTGTTACACAATTTTTCGGTTGGCGTTTCTATGTCAAAGGAGACGATATTTTTTCTGTGTATCATTATTTCTTCCACAGAAACATGTGACAAATCTAATATGCTGTTTAGCATAGCCCTTTCGTGAACGACGGCGCCATCTCCGACATGCAGGTCTATCGCTCCGCGCAGCTCATCTAGATTCGATTTAAGCGGCTGCGACTTTATGCTTATACCAAATGTGGACAGGGAAAATCTTGCTATTTTATCTATTACTACTGTTACGGGGAACAAAAAATTTCTCAACAGTTCAAGCCAGCTGGCAAGAGCTATCCCAACTTTTTCCGGATTGCGATATACGTATATTTTCGGCAGTACCTCAACATACACTGTTATGAACAAGGCGATAAAAAACGACGCAATAACAACCCCTATTTCTCCTGTAAGTTCAACTAAAACATGAGTTGCAAGAGCCGTTACCCCAGCTATTAGCCACGTGTTTGCAAGAAGAACGCTGCTTATCAACGTAGACATATTATCCTGAAGAGACAGAAGCAGCATGGCGCGCTTATGCCCTTTTTTGGCCAGCTGATATAATCGCAACCTTGAAGATGCTGTCACAGCTGTCTCGCTCGCAGATAAAACGGCAGCGCACATCACGGCTATAATGCTAACTATAATCGAGATAACTAAGCTCATGAATTTGGGTACAAAAACTCCTTGAGCGCGGAAAGCACGCGCATAACCGTATCTTGATAAGTCTCATCATCGCTCTCAACATGGATATCCGCAAGCCGATATACCGGATATCTTTCTTCTGTTATTTTTTGAAGAGCGGCCTCTATACCCTCTTCTTCGAACATCTTGGGCTTTGCCTTTCGAGACTGTATCCTAAGGGCTATGGTGTTTATATCTGCCTTAAGCCAAACAGTTATAGCAGATTCCTGTAGTAATGAACGAGTAGACTCGTTCATAAAAGCGCCATCACCAGTTGAAAGGACATGAACCGGCTGCGTCTCTATCAGCCTCTTTATGACTTTGAATTCGACGTCTCTGAACGCGGCTTCTCCCCACTGATCGCAGATACTCGCAACGCTATACCCGCCAGACGCAGCTTCCACTTCCTGGTCTGAGTCAAAAAATGGCATCCCAAGCTTTTTGGCCAATCTCCTGCCTATAGTGCTCTTTCCAGACCCCATCATACCAATTATTGCTATGATCTTCGGAACATAAAAAGGAGCGAAATCGTAAATCTTCATTGATTTTTCCCCCCGCGTCTCATACACTAGCAAAAACACCGCGAATAGACAATAGATCAATATGGTAAAGTCGAAGGTAAAGTCAAAGTGGAATTGGTGGAATTTTTTCAGAAGCTTATCTTCTGCAAAGGCGGTGGTGCTCGTAACGGTTGCTGGCGTCTGCTTCATAGTTTTCGCTATATTTGTATTGCTATACTTCGTTCCTCCTGTCCAAAAAGTTGTAGAGAAAGAAGTTCCTAAAAGCGTGTTTATCAAGAGAAACAACAATACGGAGAAATATGGCGACGATACATATAAAAATCGGGATGTTGGCGAAGAAATTGTGAAAGATAGAGCAAGTTGACATTTCTATGTATGAAAATTGTGATTGTATTTTGCAGAGTTGCTTTTTGGTGGCTGGAGTAGGCTATGGGAGAGGGCTCTAGGAATTGGGTTAGCTCGTTTGAGTGCGAGAATATAAAATTGGCGGAGTTGTTCTTAGAGATGATGGCTAGCGAAAGAGGCGTGGCTAAGTATACTATTCAGGCATATAAAACAGATGTTAGAGGCTGGATAGAATTTTTGGGTAATCGGGCTGTTTCGCATGCTACGCGTGCAGAAGCCGAAGAGTATGTCTTGATGATGAATTCTGCTAGCTTGAAAACAAGGTCAATCGCTCGAAAGATATGTGCGCTTCGTCAGTTTTATAAATTTTTAATATCAGAGGACTTGGCTCTAGTTCATCCCTTTGATGACGTGTGCGTATCGATAAGACAAGATATTTTGCCAAAAATTCTTTCTATGACGGATGTATCGACGCTGCTTGAAAGCGCGCGTAGAGATGCTTCTGCAGAAGGAAGAAGAACGTGGGCGATAGTGGAGCTTTTGTATGCGACAGGTATCAGAATATCAGAGCTTGTCTCGCTTCGTATGGGGTTCGTTTGCGACATTATGAAGGAGAGTTTTGAAGGGTATGTGAATATAAAAGGTAAAGGAGGGAATGAACGTATTGTTTTTACTACGCAAAGATCGATAGAAGCCGTGCGAGCATATGTTATGATACGACCGCTGTTTTTAGACAAAGAAGAAAATGATTTTTTGTTTGCGTCTAGGGGAGCTACAGGACATATAACTCGCCAAAGAGTAGGGCAGATTTTAAAGCAACTTGCTGCTAACTGTGGCATTGCTAATGAAAAAATATCTCCGCATGTTTTAAGACACGCCTTTGCAACACATTTGCTTGAAAACGGGATGGATATAGTTTCATTGCAAAGCTTGTTAGGACATAAAGACATTTCAACGACTCAAATATATACGCATGTTAGCAATTGTAGGCTTTCTGAAGTTGTTGATAAATTTCATCCTCTTGGAAAGTCGGAGCATAAAAATGAAGAGTAAGCATTCGCGTAATTACAATAGCAGAGCTAATAGAGCTAGACACAGCTTTCAGAATATGGAAATCATTTGGGGAACCCATGCTGTCGCTGCGGCCCTTAGAAATCCTCAGAGAGTTATAGACAGGCTTTGCTATGTTGGAGAGATGGACGAGGCGATACGAGCTCTTGCCGAAAAGAAAAATGTGGATTTTTCTGCGGTTACGAAAGATGAAATGCGGGAGCTTCTGAGAGTTGGCGTGAATTCTGTTCACCAGGGAATCGCGGCGGTAGCTCGTCCATTACAGCAAATTTCTGTAGGCGATATTTGCAGGCACAGATTTGTCTTGCTTTTAGACCATGTCACAGATCCTCACAATGTAGGCGCCATATGGAGAAATGCTGCTGCGTTTGGAGTTGGAGCTGTTGTCATGACAAAGCGCCATTCTCCGTCTATTACTGGAGTAATCGCTAAGGCCGCTGCTGGAGCGCTTGATTTTGTCCCGTATGCATATGTTTCGAATCTTGCAGTTACAATCGAATTATTGAAAAAAAACGATTTTACAATCATAGGGCTGGACGAAAGTGGAAAAACGCCTGTGGATAGTTTTTTTGACGCTATGATTGCTCCTCCTGTCGCCCTTATAGTTGGAGGGGAAGGCTCTGGTATGCGCCATCTTACAAAAAAATCGTGTGATTTTCTCGCATGTATTCGTACAGACCCTGAATTTTCTACATTAAATGTATCATGTGCAGCTGCTGTGGGGATGCATGCTATTTGGCGAAAAATATGTGGATAGCCTGTTATTAATGTTCTTTTTATTGTTTTTTGCTATTATTTATACACTATATGTGTGTGTAGATTTTTAACAAAATGAATGGCGATAGAAAAGTTTTATTAATTGCGTTTAGTACGACGCTATTAGCTGTGGGAAATATAATTATTAACCAGGAGGCATATGCTTTTTGCACAATATCTAAAATACAAAATAAGACAGTTGTTGCTGAATGTGACGAGAAAGACGATATAAAACAGTCTATTCAAGAAGTGTTGGATTCTGTGCGTATGGAAAAAAGAAAAACCACAGATATGAACCTGATTTTGAGAGGTGACCCTTTTAATTTGGTAATTGGAAACAGCTCTATGGAGGTTAAAGCGAAAAATAGAGGCGCTAGTTGGACCGCAAAAACAAGTGATGGCACAGAATTGTCGTCCGGAGGTGGAGCCTTGGAAAAACCAGAGCTAAAACAACAGAATACAAGCGATGATCGGCAAATAAATTCGATGTATTCTTTAGAAAAACAAGCAGAAAAAGAAAAAATTAATGCTGAGCGTTCAAGTATAAATAAAATGATGGAGAAAATGGTTTTTCAAAAGCAAGAAGGAAATATTTCTGAAGCAAAAGTTACGGCAATGGAAGCGCTTGGAAAATGTGCAGAAATTATACGCAGCGGCGATCCGGCACTTACCAGCGGCATCGTTAATCTGGATTCTCAAATACGGTTGTTTATTCAGGACATAGAGATTGGTAAATGAGCATATAAGTGTAGCGAGTGATAGGTGCGTTGCACTGAAATCCTTATATATCGACATTATGCCATACGGAGATAACATCTTCGTTATCTTCTAAAAGGTCTATCATGTTTGTGAACGACTTTGCTGCGTCATCGCATTGAAGCGATACAGTTGATGTTGGGCTCCAAACAATCTCTGCAAATCTTGGTGTTCCAAATTCTTTTTCCAATGAATTTTTTAGTAAAGAGAACTCCTCAATTTCGCAAAACACCATGACCTCTCCATCTTTTTCTTCTATTTCTCTTGCTCCTAAATCTATGGCAGAAAGCTGAACTGCTGACAAGTCGCAGCTGTGTTCAGATGAATATACTATCAGCCCTAGGTGTTCAAACATAAAAGAAACGCTGTTTTGCTCTGTGAGGCAGCCTCCATTTTTATTGACTATTGTGCGCACCTCGCATGCTGTACGATTTCTGTTGTCAGTCGAGGCTTCTATTATTATTGCGCTTCCGTCTTGATGTTTAGCTTCATAGCGCACATCTTCATATGAATTTTCCGCTCCATCTCCGCATGCGCGTTTTATAGCTCTTTCTATGGTGTCTTTTGGGACGTTTGATTGGCGAGCAGAGGCTAATGCTGTTCGAAGCTTCGCGTTTGATTCTGGGACAGATCCTCCTTCTTTTATAGCTGTATGAATGTCTTTTATGATTTTGGTAAATTGCTTGCCCCTTTTTATGTCTTGGGCTCCCTTCCTGTGCATTATATTTTTAAACTGAGAATGTCCAGCCACTTTGTTCTCCACTCGTCTGGTTATCTAATCTATGCAACGTCCGAATCCGCAAGGCAAGAGTATAAAGAGCCTCTCTTTAAAATATTCTCTGTCATCTCGCGGATAAGAGATTGTATGACGTTTTCGCAAGTGTCTATGGATTTTACCATCCCTACGCTTTGGCCAGCCATGACAGATCCCGTTGTGACGCACCCCTCAATCGCTGCTTTTCTAAGAGAGCCGGCCCAAAAGCGCTCTATCTCTAGCTGCGCGCTCTCCTTAGAAATTTCTCCAGAGTCGAACAAGGCAATAACTCTCTTTTGCATTTCTATAAATTCGCGCATTCCATCATTTTCAAGCGCTCGCACAGGGGCGACAGTGAACCTGTTATCGAGCTGAACAGACACTATGGCGTCGCGTGAATTGGCTCGTATAAAGGCGTTTTTAAAATTTTCGTGCGCTATTGATTCAGCTGTGCATACAAACCGTGTGCCCAACTGGCATCCGCTCGCTCCCATTTCTATGTAGGACAAAATTGTTGATCCGCTTCCTATTCCGCCAGCTATGAAAATTGGTACTTCAGAAATGAGAGTCGGTAGGATTTCTTGAACCAGCACGCTTGTTGAGACAGAGTTTATATGGCCTCCAGCCTCGCTTCCCTCTATTACAAGAGCGTCAACTCCAGAGCGAACGAGCCTTTTTCCTATAAGTGGAGACGTCGCAAAGCACACAACAGCAACGCCTGCTTTATGAAGCGCGTCTATAGAAGCTTTTTGTGCCAGCCCTCCGCCAAAGAAAACGCATCTAACTTTTTCTTCGCAGCAAACAGCTATTAATTCGTTGATATTTGGGTGAAACGCTATGACATTAACGCCGAATGGAAATATTGTCTTTTTCTTAGTCTTTTGAATCTCTTCTTTAAGCATGTCTGGAGAGAGAGAGCCTCCGGCAATTACTCCAAATCCGCCAGCATTAGATATTGCAGATACAAGATTATGTTCAGAGATCCACGCCATAGCTCCGCCGAGGATAGCATAGCGGCTTCCTAAAAAGTCTGTGCCGCGCTTCCACATGCTGGATATAAGCGAAAGCGCATTGTCTTTAATATGATCTCGGAGGCCGCTATTTAAATACTCGGACATAACCAACACCTCCACATCGACGAAACCCGCTAAGCGCTAGGGTAAATGATATCAGAATTAAGCGCGTAGTTCAATTTTGCTGTGTTGGACTCGTTATGTGTGCGCGCTTTTTTGTTGTGGAGCGATGAGCTGTGTATTAGTGTTGATCAATTGCTTGAGGTTGTTTCAGTTGTTGTCTGGGAGCAGTTTTTTGTAGAACTCGTTCAATTGCTTGATTTACTTGTTTGGTATACCTTGGATTAGCTTTCATTATACTGGCATTGTGTATTAATTCTTTTAAACTGAGTCGCTGCGGATTTGCCATAGGAGCTTCTATTATCATGCTGGATTCGGACTTTTGCGCATTACTTTCTATTTCTGGGCCACGTAAATAATCGGGTCCATTTAATTGCGCGAGGTTTAGCGGTGGAACTTTTACCTTTGTAGGGTGGCTTGATTTTATAGGATTCTTCACCTCTATTAGCATTGATTCAGGCTCAGGCATTTGTTCAGTAAGCTTTTTTAGGATTTCTGGAGTAAGCTCTCCCTTTTTTGATAGTATTTCCATAGACCCCTTGCTTATCTTTAAGCGGCTTCTTTCTTTTCGCATTTTTTGTTCTTCCTGGGATTTTTTATTTTCCTTTTCATTAAGCATTCTCATAGCATCTGCATACAAAACGTTTCCTATTTTTTTCTCATCAATTCCTTGTAGTATAAGTTCTTGGTTGCGGCGCGCTCTAGCGAAGCTGGCCAGTTTTTGTGATTTTGCTGAAGGTTTAAATTTTGCCTTTAACTCATCATTGTTTGAGAAGTTGCCGAATTCAGAGTAATTGGAGGCAGGACTCTTGAATCTTTCTGATTTAGAAAAAGTGTATGCTCCGGCGGCGAAAATACTTGATGTGGAAAATATTCCAGATATTGCTAGCGAAGGAATAATTATTGAAATAATTTTGTTCATGGCATTTATATTACATTGTTTATTTTTTAATAATATAATATAAATGCGCTTTTTGCAATTGAGGCTAGTGGCAATTCTTTGAAAATAAAGAAATGATTTTTTGATTTTATTAAAATAGCGAAGCATGAGTGTTTGTTTTTATATCAATAGGCTTCTAAATTTTTATTGTTTTTTTACTATTTCTTTTATTTTTTCGAAGGTGCCTATAATTGTTTCAAGAGACTGAATGACATACTCCATCTGCTCTTTTTGATTTTGTATAGAATTAATCGCGTCTTTGTCATAAAGTTTGCTTAAGTATGGATTTGTTGTATTGCGTAGCATGGATATCATTTTATCAGCGTTCCATATGAAATTATCCATTTCTTCTAGATTTAGTTCGGCGCCCCTTCCTTGCTCTGCTAGAGAGAGCTTTCTTTTTGATTCTGCAAGCGCTTTTGGCATTTCCATGAAAAGGGTATTTATCATAAAGGGCTTTGAATTTTTTTGTAAAAGATAATGATTTTTTTGATTTATGGCAGTAGCACCATTTTGTGTGGGTTTTCCTATTTCTTTTTTTATTTTGCGATATAGCTCCTTTATTTCTGCGTTTTTCGTTAGATGCACTATATCATGGTATGGTTGATTAGATTGTTGAAATTCCCAAATTTTCATATTCTTTTTTACGTCTTGTAGAATTTTTTCTTTGAGTTCTGGCTGTGCTGATTTCGCTGCATTTAGGGCGCCTGTGAAGAATTCTAGCGCTTTTTCTGAAAAGAAATTTAATTCATTAAAATAAGCTTGTTTTAAAGGGTCTTTTTCTAGACTTTCCTTTATTTTTTCTAAACTTGACTCGTTGTTTTGCGAAACGGGACCTTCTTTAATTTCCATTTTTTCTTTATTGCTGCGCAGTTCTTCCAGAGCTGTTTGTAGCAATTTTTTTCTTGCAGCGTTAGCTTCTTCTTTTATTATAGGTCTTTCTATAGCGGGATCAGGCTCAGTTGTTGATATTGGAAATTCCTCTTTATATTCTTCTTCTTGTTTTTCTTGCCCTGCGAAAAGATTAGATGATGTCATTGCAGCAATCAGCAATAGAAAAGATTTTTGTAGCATTTTTACATTTTTGTTAATATTATTTTCTTATATTATAAGATTTTTTATTTATTTTTATGTTAATTTGATTTGTGGGATTTTTATTTATAAATTCGACTGCTTCTTGGTGGCTTCTTATCTCGAAGACTATGTATTTTGTTTGCTAAATGTGATACCGTTACCGTGTGTGCGTGTTTCATAGTTGAGAGAGGTGATTGATGGCTCGTAGGCGTGCGGCAAAAAAGCGTCCAGACCAACCGGATGCCAGGTTTTTAGACCATGTTTTTGGCAAGTTTATAAATGTGCTGATGGAGGAAGGGAAGAAGTCTGTCGCGGAGTCTATTTTTTACAGGGCGTTGGAATATATAGAAGAAAAAAACGCTGGCGCAGATGCGAAACAGATGTTTCATGATGCGATTGCGAATGTGAAGCCGTCTTTTGAAGTTCGTTCACGTAGGGTTGGCGGCGCTACATATCAGGTGCCTATTCCTGTTTCTCCTTTTAGGTCTCGTTCGCTTAGTATAAGGTGGTTGATTCAAGCTGCGAGGGAGAGATCGGAGCGGTCTATGGAGCGAAGGCTTGCTCTTGAAATTATGGATGCTGAGAAAAAGACTGGTGCCGCGATAAGGAAAAGAGAAAATACTCACAAAATGGCTGAAGCTAATAAAGCTTTTTCCCATTTTCGGTGGTAGCATAGCTCTTCGTGTCGTGTTTTGCTTGTTTTTACGGGCATGCCGTAATGTGACTGTTTGACGCTTTGTGGTGTGTTGGACGGCTGTTTTTTGTGGAATGGACTGTTTCTTAGTGGGGGCAGAGGTTTGTTCTTTGGGTTTGTGCTGTGTTTATTGTGTTGGTTCGGATGAACTGAGCGCTGGCTTGCGGCAAGATAGAGTGCCGGTCGCTCTTATGCTTTGCGCGTTAAAGCTGTCTGATAGGTTAGATTACTTTTTTCTTGATAGATGCTTGCTGGAGGTTTTTAGAGGTACCACTTTTTGCTCTGGGCGGGATAATGACAGGCTTTTGCTTGGTACGTTTTTTGTGATAACGCTTCCAGCCCCGATAATTGACGTTTCTCCGACTTCAATTGGCGCTATGAGAGACGAGTTGCAGCCTATGAAAGCGTTATTTCCTATTACTGTTTTGTGTTTTGAGTGGCCGTCGTAATTTGCCGTTACAACTCCAGCTCCGATATTTACATTGCTTCCTATGCATGAATCGCCTATGTAGCTTAGGTGTTTTACTTTTGAACGAGGGCCAACAGAAGACCTCTTTATTTCTACGAAACTTCCCGCAGTGCTTCTGTTGTGCAAAACCGTGTTTCCGCTTATTAGTGCGAACGGTCCTATGGAGCAGTGTTCGCCGATAGTCGCGTTACATATGTATGAAAATGGTAATATTTCGGCTCCTTCGTGTATGTGCACTCCCGGCCCTATACACACATTGGAATGTATTGTCACATCTCGCTCTACTACTGTGTCGTAGGACAGAAATATCGTGTCTTTTCCATATAAAGTAGCGCATCTCTGCAAAGCTTTTTCCCGAAACCTTTTTTGCAGAATATCGTGCGCATGGGATAGTTCGGCTCGAGTGTTAATTCCGCATAATTCGTTTGCCGGAGCTTCAACTGATATAACGGAGTAACTATTGTCGGTTGCTAATCGAACGATGTCTGTTAAATAATATTCTCCGGACAAATCATTTTTTTTGAGCAAAGGACAAAGCTTCTCTGCAACATTGATATCTATTAGCAAAATTCCTGAATTGCAAAGAGGTATTAGCTTTTCTTCAGAAGAGGCATTTTTGCATTCCACTATTTCTGTTACTTTTCCATTTTTCTCTTTTATGCGCCCATACCCCGATGGGTTTTCTGGATACATCGCCAGTATCACTATCGCGGCCTCTGGGTTTTTTTTCTTTGCTTCGAACAAAAGCTGAATACTTTCGGTTGTTATTAATGGAGCGTCTCCATATAAAACCAACGCCATCTCGCTGGAGGTTCTTTTTTTCTCGATAAAAAGAGAGCTTGACGCGTTGTTTGCTAGAGCTCGCTGTTCTGCGTCAATGGTGACGGGCCCGGTGCAGAGGGACCCTTGTTGGCCTAATAGTCTAAAAAGGGCAGATCGAAAAGCATCTCCAGTTCCCAGCGCATCTTTTTGTCGAACGCATACTGTATCCGCTATTTCTGGAGAATCTTTGGAAATAACTGAAATTATGCTGTTGTAATCGTATGCAAAAAACCTAGCAACGTCTAGAACATAGTTAACGACTGGTTGCCCACATAAATCATGGAAAATTTTGCTTGTACTTGAATTAAATCTCGAAGAGCGCCCGGCAGCTAAAATAAACACAGCTGATTTATTGTTACTCAACACGAGATAAACCCCCGAAATAATAGACCACCGATAATGAGTGCGCTTTTTAATCTACGAAAATGCCGCAAAAATACAAAATCTTTTCAGTAAAAGCAAAAAATATACTTCATAGACCTGGAATATCTAGCCCTTGAGGCACCTTAAAACCTCCGAAAACTTCTTCCCTTTTCTTTTCTAGTTTTTTATAAGCGTCGTTGTGCGCCGCAACTATGAGGTCCTCTAGAACCTCCGCGTCTTGGAGGATGCCTGCGTCTATTGAGATCTTCTTCATGGCATGCGTTCCTGATAAAACTATAGTAACAGCGCCGCCGCCAGAGCAACCAGATACCTCTGATTCTGACATAACTTTTTGGGCCTCGCTCATTTGTTTTTGAAGCTGCTGCGCCTGCTTCATCATTCTTGAAAAATCCATGTGTCGTAAATCAAAGCAACCACTAGTTGGGAATTATATATTCAATTCTTGACGCGGTCTAATATTTTCTCACTTCTTGTTGTCTTGAGTGGAGCAATGTTAAAAGAAGCAGCTTGAGAATAACCGATCCATGATGAGCTTTCCACGGAGTAATCCTGTCTCTTATTGCTGCTGGTTCGTATAGATCGATGTATCGAGCCGCAAAACTCGACTATATCTGTTTAGTGTGCTTTGTCGCTTATTGAAAATCCGTAATACTTTAAAAACCTTTGGTCGTTGCAAAAAAAATCTCTCAGGTCTCCTATTCCATACTTCACCATTGCTAGCCTCTCTACCCCCATTCCAAAGGCGAATCCAGTTATTTTATCATCCTGTATACCGCAATTTTTGAATACATCTGGATGAACCATACCGCACCCTAAAAGTTCTAGCCAGTCTCCCTCCATCCCGACTTCTATTTTACCGGAGACTCTTCTGCACGGCACGTCTACTTCCATAGAAGGCTCTGTAAAAGGAAAAAAACTTGCTCTGAAACGAAGCTTCATAGTTCGATCGAAAAATCTTCTGCAAAACTCTTCTAAACACCATTTTAAGTGCGCCATAGTCACTCCATAGCCAACGGCCAGTCCTTCTATCTGGTGAAACATTGGAGAATGTGTGTTGTCGTAGTCCGGTCTATATACTCGTCCAGGAGCTATTATACGAAGCGGAACCCCGAGCTTTTGCATTGACCGTATTTGGACAGACGATGTTTGGGTGCGCAAAAGCGCTCCACTGTCGAAATAAAATGTATCTTGATCCGACCGTGAAGGGTGATGATGAGGTACGCACAAAGCGTCAAAGTTGTAGAAGCTTGTCTCTATTTCAGGCCCGTCTTGGACAGAAAACCCAAAAGATGAAAATATCTCTGTTACTTCTTCGATGACGTGCGTTATAGGGTGCTCTCTTCCTTCGTTGCTTTGTTTATATGGAGCTGTCATGTCAATAGTTTCCGATAGCAACGCTCGGTTTAAAGCTTCTTCTTCCAGCGTTCTCTTTTTTTGTGCTATCGCATCCAGGACGGCGGTCTTGACTTTGTTTAGTTCTTTTCCTTGCTCTGCCTTATCTTTTCCAGAGAGGAAGCGCAAGGAGTTAATGGCTTCTGTTATGCTTCCGTCTTTTCCAAACATGCTGAGGCGAGCTTTTTCTAAGTCCTCTAAAGAGGATGCGTTCTCCAGGATATACATAATCGAACCAAGATCAAACTTCATGCTGCATGCCAACTGTTTCTATATCGACCTAGTATAAGAATTTATTGCAGAAAAAACTATATTGCTCAGTAGTTCTTCGCTTATAGACATTTTTGTGCTTTGAGAGCGCGAAAAAACGCATTCTCAGTGTTGAATTTTTTCAGCAACTTTCCTACAATCTGCTAATCGTTTTTGTGTGCAGTGTACGCGTCTATGCCAAAGAGTTTTCTTATTACGAAAAAGGGTTTTGAGAGGTTAAAGGATGAGCTGAAGCACCTTAAGACCGTTGAGCGGCAAGAAGTGGCGAAAGAAATTGCAGATGCCAGAAAGCATGGGGATTTTTCTGAAAATGCAGAGTATCACGCGGCAAAGGAAAAGTATGCGTTCATAGAAAACCGCATTGCAAAAATAGAACAACGATTGTCTAGCGTCGAAGTTGTGGATGTGTCGTCTGTTTCTGGCCCGAATATATGTTTCGGAGCTTTTGTTAGGCTTATAGATGACGTAACTAGGGTTCCAGTTACCTACCAAATAGTTGGAGAAGACGAAGCTGACATAAAAAGGGGACTGTTATCGTGTGAAGCTCCTTTGGCCAAGGCTCTTATAGGAAAGAAAGAGGGAGATGTTATAGAGTTCGTTACTCCAAATGGCGAAAAATGTTATGCGATAGATTCAGTGTTTTATGAACAGCAGACGTAAAGGGTCGTTTTTGCGCTGTGTTTAGTTTGTGTTTATGTGCTACATCGTGGGATCTGTTGTTTTGGTGGAGAAGGAACGCAGAGAAGCCTGTACTTTGTGGTTGCTAGCTTGGTTTTCTATGATAAACTAGGTTATCCTGCGTTTTTTGGGTTTGAATATGTATAAAGGTGTGTTTTTACCGAAAACCTCTTTTCCGCTGAAGGGCGGGCTTCCGATTAATGAGCCTAAACTTCTCGAGTGGTGGGAGAAGATAGATATTTACTCTGTGCGCAGAAGAGCTAGGGCCGGAGCCGCAAAGTTCGTACTCCACGACGGGCCGCCTTATGCTAATGGAAGGATACATATCGGTCATGCGCTTAACAAAATTCTTAAAGATATTACAAACCGTTGCAAGTTTACTATGGACGGGCTTGACGCTGTATTTGTTCCAGGATGGGACTGTCACGGACTTCCTATAGAAGCAAAAGTCGAAGAATCTGTGAGTGAAGTTGGAGCGCAATTATCGATCGAGCTGCGTAGGAAATGTCGCGAATTTGCAAATCATTGGCTGTCTGTTCAAAAAGCTGAATTCAAGCGTCTTGGTGTTTTAGGCGATTGGGAAAATCCTTATAAAACTATGGATTTTGAGTTTGAAGCTAGAATAGTGGAACAATTCTTTAAGATGCTGGAAATGGGTTACGTGTATCGCGGAGTAAAACCTGTTATGTGGTCTGTTTCTGAGCAAACAGCTTTGGCCGAGGCAGAAATTGAATATAAAGACGTTACTTCTAAGTCCGTTAATGTTGGATTTCCTGTGTGCGACGCTGACGATCAAAAACTTGTTGGAGCCAAAGTAGTTATATGGACTACTACTCCGTGGACGATTCCTGCTAATCGTGCAATTTGTTATGGAGAGAGTTTGCAATACGTTCTTATTCGAGTGACAAGCGTTGGAGATATGGCGCGAGTTTGCGTTGGGGATAGCCTGATAGTGTGTGGTCAGCGTCTGGAAGAACTTTGCAAACTTGCGACGATATCTAGTTATGATATAGAGCGCCAAATTAGCTCTGGTGAGCTTAGAAATATTGTTTGCAAGCACCCTCTTTGCGAAGAGGGCTATTGTTTTGAAGTTAGGCTATTTCCTGGTGAGCATGTTACGGACGAAGTTGGCACAGGCTTTGTGCACACTGCTCCTGGGCATGGAATCGAAGATTTCGGTATAGCGCAAAAATACGGAATAGAAATTCCAGAAATTGTGGCTCCTGACGGTAAGTTCGTTCATTCTGTCCCATTGTTTGCTGGTATGCACATATGGAAATCCTTTGCTGATATAGAACTTGCGCTTATAAAACACTCGGCTCTTATAAGCTGTTCAAACTATAAACACAGCTATCCGCATTCGTGGCGCTCTAAGCAGCCTCTTATATACAGGACAACGCCGCAATGGTTTATTTCTCTTGATGGAGAGCGCGATCTTCGAGCTGCCGCTCTTGCTATCATACCTAACGTTAGATGGAGACCCGAATCTTCGGAGAATCGGATTTCATCTATGGTTCAAGGGAGACCAGATTGGTGTATTTCTAGACAACGCAGATGGGGAGTTCCTCTTTGTTTATTTGTCGACAAGGATACAGGTAAACCGATAATTAATAGCGACATGAACTCGCGGATAGTTGAACTTATAGAAAAACAAGGTTCTGATGTGTGGTTTCTTGATGAGATATTCGATATCCTCCCAGACGGAGTGCGTCGATCATCTGTTGAAAAAATAGACGATATAATAGATGTTTGGTTTGAATCTGGTGTCACCCATATGGTCGTTCTTCGCGGAAGCAGCGATTTGTCGTGGCCAGCAGACCTTTATTTTGAAGGATCAGACCAGCATAGAGGTTGGTTTCAATCATCGCTTCTTACGTCTGCTGCATTAGAAAAACGTGCTCCGTTTGAGGAAGTTGTTACTCATGGATTCGTTATCGACGAAGACGGAATTAAAATGTCAAAATCTGGTAGCAATGGCGTATCTCCTCAAGACGTGATAGCGAAAATGGGAGCTGATGTTCTTAGGCTATGGGTGGCGAGCTCTGACTATAGCGGAGATGTTAGCGTAGGAGAAACTATACTAAAACACACAGGAGATATGTATAGGCGCTTTAGGAATACTTTGAGATATCTCCTTGGTGGTCTTGACGGTTTTACAGTAGAAGAAGTGGTCGGCCTAGATGAAATGCCTATTGTAGAAAAATGGGTGCATCATAAGCTTTTTGAATTGCAGAAAAATGTCAAAAAGTATGTAGACGAGTATGACTTTAAGGCGGCGGTGCACGCTATTCATCATTTTTGTAACAACGACTTATCTGCTTTTTATTTCGATGTGCGCAAGGATTCGCTTTACTGCGATTGTGAGTCGGCGGTTAGAAGGAGGGCTGTGCGCACTACATTTTTGCACACATTTTTTATACTCATACATTTATTAGCGCCATTTCTTTGTTTTACGTCAGAAGAGGCTATGCATTCGTTCGCTATCGATGTTCTAGGGATAGATCCTATGAGCGAAATAGTTGGGCAAAAAAATAGTGCTTTGATGGAATATGTATTGGAAAAAGGATTATGTGTATGTGGTAAGTTTTGGAGCGTTCATTTGAGTAAATGCTTTGATATTCCTTTCGGATGGAAAAACGAGGCTGTTGAAAAAACTGTAAGCAACCTTAGAGAGATTAGATCTGCAGTTACAGAAGCTCTGGAAAAATCAAGAGAAAACAAAGAGATTACTTCAAGCCTTCAGGCTAGCGTCAGCGTATACTCACCTTCTCGTTATAGCGGATTTGAGGACGAGATTTCTTTGGCCGAGCTGTTTTTGACGTCAAATGCGGAGATGTTAGGAATAGGTGACGCTCCGCGTGATTCATATGATTGTTCTGGTGGTGTGAAAGTTGTTGTCAAAAAGGCTGATGGAGAAAAGTGTGACAGGTGCTGGAAAATTCTTCCAGAAGTGAAAATATCCGAAATGCGATTGTGTAAGCGTTGTTTGTGCGCGGAGAGTTCAGATTAACGTAAACCAATTATGAATATCATAGCATTTTGCACATTTCCTAATCCTGCCGTTGCTCTTGTCAGTGGCGGCGCCGTCTTGTTTTCAGACTCTTGCGAGAGCGACTATAGTACAAATGACATTGCTGTTGCCTCCTTTTTGCATAGAGCGGTTAACGAAGCAAAAACGCTCGGACTATTTGGCGATGCGTCTTTTCTTACATTTCACGGTCCGTCTCCGTTTTCATCTATAAGAATTAACATTTCGCTTTTATTCGGAGTTTATGTGGGAGCAAAAGATTATTTAGAGAATGGTTCTGCAGCTGCGTATTCTTTGTCGTTGTTTGACGCGCTAGCTCTTAAAATCTTTTCTTCGCGAATAGAGGAAGGGATTATTATAGCTATTTCTTCTTCGAAGGAAAGTTTTTTTGTAATGAAAATTGAAAAGTCAGGGGATAGAATCATATTTAGGGCTACCGCAGAAGAACTTGCAAAATATGAAGGATGCGGATATAATGTGCAGGTAGTTTCTAAGGGGGTGTTGCCGGTGATTGGCGACATTAGCATGCGCTCTTTGTTCCTTAGTTGTGCTGGATATATAGGTAGTTGCGGGCGCGGGGCTTTTAGGAGCATTCCTTTCCGTTGTGCTTGTGATGAGATGGTGTGTAGCGGCTTCTGCGATGCTGGCTGTTGTGGCAGGGTTTCTGTTTGCAAATGGTGTTAATGGGACTGTTTGGTTCGCTCTCTTGCCGGCTGTACGTGGAATCTAGTTGTTGGGTGTTGTTGGGAAATAAGAAATAAGCTTTATGAAAAAATGTGCAAACAAAAGCGCCGGGCAAAGAACTCGTCTGGCGGATGGTGGTAGCTCTCAAAATAGAGTTAAAGGTACCGCTCAGCAGATGGTGGACAAATATATGTCCGCCGCTAGGTGCGTTATGCGTAGTGGTGACGTTGTTGAGGCAGAGAGACTGTTTCAGTATGCAGAACACTACAGAAGATTAGTGTTGTCAATGCCAAAGAAAAAGAGTTTTTCTGATGGTAAAGGAGACGGAGGCTCTGAGGCTTCTTTATGCGGCGCAGAGAATGTTGGCGATTTTGTTGAAGTGGCGTTTGATGATCATGGTTCTTTGACCGACCATTCAGATGGGTCCTCTTGCTTAGAACAGGATTTTGTGGATGCTAGATAGAGCTGAACGGCTTTCCGTTGCTGGGATGTTGCAAAAAATCGTTCTGTGATTTAGTTTATAAAAAGTTTTTTTATTGTGGCGCGGTATGAAAAAGTGGTTGTTGTCTGTTCGCTGTAGGTGCTCTGATATTGCGTCTTCTGCAGAAGGGTCTGGCTTGTCTGTAAAGACTACCATAGCGGTTTTGGCTGGAAACTTTCTTGAGTATTTCGACCTTCTTTTGTTTGCGCATATGCTTTTTATAATATCTCCTCTGTTTTTTCCAAATGATAGCAAAGGGATAAAAGAGCTTTTCGAAATAACTTCATTTGCGCTTGGGTGGTTTGTAAGGCCAATAGCGGCCCTTATATTCGGATATGTTGCAGATTTTATAAGCAGAAAAAAAATGCTTATTGCGTCTACTGTTATGATGGGTGTTTCCACTCTTATGATTGCGAGCGCTCCTACGTATCAAAGCATAGGAATTTGGGCCTCGCTTATAATACTGTTCTGCAGGTTCCTCCAGGGCTTTTCTAATGTCGGGGAGTTTGTTGGGTCTACTGTTTATATAGTGGAGAATGCTCCGCCAAAATATGTGAACTTTTTTTCTTCTTTAGTGTACGTATCGTCTACGCTTGGTGGGCTCTGCGCTGCTTTGTGCGGGTCTGTTTGCGTTAGGGTTTTGGGAGAAAATCCTGGGTGGCGGGCGCCATTTTATATCGGAAGTTGCATAATGCTTCTTGGTGTTTCTTTGAGAAGGTTGTTGCCAGACGATAGGCCCAAAATCGCAAAAAAAATTGTTCTTTGGAGAGAATTATGGGATAAAAAATGGCCTGCGATCGGCGGGGTGTTCATAAATATGTGTCACCCTATAGTGTTTTACATGGTATACACCCATATTCCAAAGATATTGAAAGAACAAATAAGTTGCTCTGCGGATGGGATCCTTTTGCAGAGTTCTGTTGTGCTTTTGTATGAAATTTTTGTCGTCGCTGCTCTTGGATATGCTGGCGATATGTTTAACATAGTTAAAGTTGCATATCTTAGGAGCGCATCGGTTGTCCTTCTTGCCGCTCCGTGCGCTGCCCTTATAGTGTATGGGCATGCAAATAGATGGCTTCTTTTGGCAGCCCAAATAGCACTAATTAGCATATCTCATGCAGAACTTCCGGTTTTAGCAAGCTCTGTTAAGTGTTTTTCTTGGTCGCGCGTGTATAGCTCGTTTGGGTTCGTATGGGGAATAGGAAGATCTATAATGTATGGGCTTGGGCCTTTTCTGTTTGGAGTGTCTCAGAAGTATTGTGGAAAATGGGGGTTTGCGGTTGTCCTTATGTGGATGGCGGCTAGCTATGCTATAGGCGTGTTCTGTTTGTTTAAAAAACCAGGTAGGCAGAAAAACAATGATGAGGCTGGGTTCGTTGCAAGAGCTGCTTAGTAGATGGTAGCTCATATATACAGCGCTTTGCCCTGTGTGTTTTCTGGACGGGCCTTTTGTGTTCGTCATTAATGCAATATTGAGCGAGCCGGTCCTTTGTGGCGGCGTTTATGTTTATGCTCTTTTATGTCTGAATTTTATGCATGATGAGCGAGCCCAGTATGCAAACCTATGTATATAGAAAAATTTGCACATATAGAAAAAATTATAAATAAACGGTACCATTGAAATGCAGAGGAGAGGTGCCGGAGCGGCTTAACGGGGCGGTCTCGAAAATCGTTGTGCGCGAAAGCGTACCGGGGGTTCAAATCCCTCTCTCTCCGCCAGATGTCGGCAATGCGCTTTGTCTCCTCATACCGCTAGCTCACCTCCGTCCGTCATATCACGAAGCAGTGCTAAGCGGAGAAGTGAAGCCCGTTATTGGGTATTTTTTTCAAACCGAAGCTATAAGAGCCATCCTAAAAAGTAAATTTCCTTTAATTGCCATTTTTATGCATAGCTCGCTTATGGAATTTTTATAATTCGGATGTAGCTACTACTCATAGTAAATATGCGTCTGGGAGTATGAAACCCTGAATGTCGCTTGTTTCCCATATTTTTTTAAGAATTTAATAATATTTTTACGTAATGTAAATGAAAATGTTGCTTCGATTGCAATACACAATTGACTAATTTCCTAATTCAATCATTTACAAAAAGTAAAAAGATTGCGTTTCTCTCATTCAATGTGATATCTAATAAATAGAATATAAATAAAAAATCGGCAAAAACAGCTGGTTATATCCAGTCGCAAGGAGACGGTATGTTCGGAATTTTACGTTCAAAAAATAAGAAGAAAGACCTGGATACGAAAAATAATGGAAGATCAACCATGTTGTCGTATCAATCTGTTGGGCAACCTGTTTGGACAGACCCGCTCTTTCAAAGCCTAGTAAAATCAAGCTATCAGAGAAACCCAGTTGGCTATAGGTGCGTTACTCTGATTGCAAGAAGTGTTAGCAGCGTCCCTTTAGTACTGTATAACAACGGAGTTAGGGTTTCAGAACACGCATTATTAGACCTGGTTCGCAAGCCTAACCCTCTTCAGGGATATAATGCTTTCTGCGAATCTGCTATAGCATACCTGCTTTTGGCTGGTAACAGCTACATAGAGGCTGTTTCGGCAACAAATTCTGATATTCCAGAGGAGCTATACGTCCTTCGTCCAGATAGAGTTCGTATAATCCCAGGGGATAAGGGTTTTCCCGCTGCTTATGAATACTCCGGGTGCGGGAAAGAAAAAAGACGTGTTCGTGTAAATCAAATGTCTGGACAGTCTCCCATACTTCACATAAAGCTTTTTAATCCTCTCGACGATCTATACGGAATGAGTCCACTTGAGGTGGCTCGACAGTCTATAGATTTTCACAATACTGTAACAGGACACAACATAGCTCTTATACAAAATGAAGGAAGACCTTCTGGGGCTCTTATAGTTCGAAACCAGTGCGGACTGACAGATATTCAACGGCAACAACTTAGAGATGACCTTGAAAGACTTTATGCTGGCGGATCTAATGCAGGCAAAATGGCTGTTCTTGAAGGGGATTTTGAATGGAAAGAAATGGGGCTTTCTCCTAAAGATCTTGATTTTATAGAAGGGAAAAATATTGCTACTTCAGAGATCTGCCAAATATTCGGCGTATCTACGATACTAGCCGGAGTAATGAATAACGCCACATTCTCTAATTACAAAGAAGCGCGTTTGTTGCTTTGGGAAGAGACAGTGCTTCCAACGCTAGATCTTGTTTTAAGTCTTTTGAATAACTGGCTTACGCCAATGTTTGGGGAAGACCTAAGACTGGGATATGACCCAGATGATATACCAGCTCTTTCTCCAAAAAGGGAGGGCGTGTGGGATAGAATAGACGGCGCAGATTTCCTAACTCCAAATGAAAAACGATCGGAAATGGGGTTTGCTCCTGTCGACGGTGGTGATGCGCTTACGTTGCTCCACGATAAAAAAGAATCGGGGCAGAAAAATAATATAAGTAATAATGCGCGAAAACAAAATATTGATGGTTCAAAAATTGCTTAAAATTGGAGATATACATGAATGATACATTGTATCCACAGCTAAAAGTGGAAAATGTTGTGGAGGCCGGAGAGTTTTCTGGGTATGCTAGCACGGATTGTGTAGATAAACATGGAGAAAGGATAGTCTATGGAGCATTCTCTAAGTCTATAGCATGGTGGAAAGGAAAAAGAAGATACCCCCCAATTCTTTGGCAGCATAAACAAGAGGAAGTAATAGGCTGCATTACGCATATGGAAGAGGTTCGAATGGCGAACGGTAGAAGCGCTCTTAGAATAAGAGGAAAGCTTTTGCTATCTCTTGAAAAAGCAAAAGAAGCATACATTCTTATTAAGAGCAACATTGTCAAAACCCTTTCAGTGGGAATAAACATAAAAAGATCAAAAGTTAATTCTGAAGGAGTTAGGGAGCTCCTTGAGGTTGATCTTAGGGAATGTTCAGTTGTTACGGACCCAGCAAACGAAGAAGCCGAAATCTTAGAATACAAAAGCAAAAATGCTGCAAACGATATTTTAAAATCTGCAGAAAAAGTAAAAAAACTACTGAGACAAAAATAAAAATAATTGATAATTCAAAAACAAAAAGGGAGAAAAATTATGTCAATGATTGAAATAAAAAAAGCTATTGATGATATCGGATATGCTTTTCAGGAATTTAAATCTTCGAATGATGAAAGAGTTGGAAAGCTAGAAAACGACGTGTTGTTGGACGATAAGCTAGATAAAATAAACAGCTTTCTTGATTCTGCTCAAGAAAAACTCCACAAGCTCGACATCATGCAGAATAGGCCTGCTATCGGAGGCGAGTATTCTGAGCATTCCATAAAAAGCGCTGAACATAAAAAGGCGCTGTCTGAGTATATCAGAAAGGGAGATGATAGAAAATTGAAGGCTATCAGAACAAAGGCTATTGGTGTCGGCGCTCCCGAAAGCGGTGGACACTTTTTGCCAGATATAGTCGCTGATGAAGTATATATAGCATTGCAAAAGCTTTCCCCTATGAGGCGGATCTCTAAAGTTGTCAAAAGTTTACACAGAAATTATGAAATGATCTTTGATAATGACGAAAAAAGCGCTGTTAAATGGAGTGAGTCTGAAGTTGATGGTAAGGCGGACCCGGAAACAGTCAGCCCAAAATTGGCAAAAATAAAAATACAATGCAGCTCTCTCTACGCTAGGCACTTGGTGTCTGGTTTGCTTTTAGATGAGACGCCTAACGTCGAACAGTGGCTTATCGACAGGATAGTTCGCCAAATTGCTACAGAAGAGAATCGTGCTTTTACCAATGGGAAAGGAAGAAATACTCCGCGCGGATTTTTAAGCTATGAAATTATGGCAAAATCCGAATTTGGCAAAGGAATAGCAGGGATAAAAACTGGAGAAAAACACGCGTTTTCGAAGCAAAATCCAGAAAAATCCATTATAGATCTAATGCATATGCAGTATGCTGCTTTTCTTGAGGATTCTGTGTGGATGATGAATCGGTCTTGCCTCGCAGAAGTACGTAAACTTAAGCTTCCGGAAGGGCAATATCTTTGGCAACCACCTTTATCTGCTGATATGAAAACGATGTCTATTCTCGGATATCCAGTTGTCATAAATGACGATATGCCAGGAATAGGCCACGAAAGCTTGTCTCCCGTCATTGCCTTTGGAAACTTTAAAGAAGGCTATCTTATTGCAGATCACGGCGGGGTACAAATTTTACGTGATCCATATACTTCTAAGCCATTTATAGAATTTTATTTCTATAGTTGCGTTGGCGGAGATGTTCTTAACCCAGACGCTATACGGCTTCTATCTCTTTCTGCATAAGGAGAATTACAATGGATATTAAAATTATTAAAGAATCTGACAAGCGACTTCTAAGCATAGCAGAGATCAGAGGAATAATGAGGATTTCTCATGATAAGGACGATTGGCTCTTAGACCACTTAATGCTTTCAGCAACGGATATAGTTGAAAAAGAGCTCGAAAGAAGCATGCTTACAAAAATTATACACGTGTCCCATGAAAACACTAGGGTCATACTCCCGTATGGCCCAGTGTCTGAGATAATTTCAGTTGTGTGTAATGGCAAGGAACTTAATGAAGATGAATATAAAAAAACAAGCAGGGGAGATAGCTTTGTCATAGAAGTTCCATTTAGGTGGAGAAAAGTAAGAATGGAGGTAAAGTATAAGGCCGGATTTGGGAGCGAGCCAAAAGATGTTCCTAGCTCCATGAGACACGCCGTTCTTAATACGCTCTGTTATTTGTACGAAAACAGAAGCTCGGTCGATAGGAACAAACTTTTAGACCAAATACGTATAGCAGGAGCGCAAAAGCGCTATGCGCTGACATAATTGTGTAATGCTAACAACAAGGGGACGAGTATGGAAAATGATGCGATAAAAATAGGAGATATAAAGGAGGTTATTTTTCTGTATGAGCGATTGGAAAAAACAGATAAATTGGGAGGCGTCATAGAGGAATGGAAAAAGATCGGAGAAGCGTGGGCAGCTATTAGTCCATGCTCTATCTCTTATCCTCTTAGAAAAGACGGAAAAAATAGATATTCTGGCAGTGCATTCGACCTCACTTTCAGAATAGAAGATAACGCCAATCTTGCAGATAAATTTGTTCATAATGGAGTGGAATTGTTCCCTATTGTTAGCACTCCTAAGCTATATAAAAAAGGATACATTACGATAAGGGCATTTTCTTGGGAGGCGGCAAAATGATAATCAGTGATAGATGGTTCGATGAGGTATATGCTTATATAGGAAGTAAATCTACGGCCCCTTTAGTTACTAGAAAATATAAAGATGGATATCCGTATGTGTATATGGAAAAACAAACTTCTGAATATGCGTTTGATAGGATAGGAGCTAGCGTGCATTTTACTATATTTAGCGATTATGACGGGGAAAAAGAAGAGCGTGAGATTGAAGAAGCTATTATAAATGCAATATGTAAATCTGTTAGCCTTGGTAAGTATGTTGTTACAATGAAAGTGGACAAAATTGTTCCTAAAGTGATGGACGCGACTAAGGTGCGGCAAAAAACTGTTATGTGTAAGTGTTTTATTAAGGTGCTAGTATAAACAGATAACTTATTTCCATTTTTTATTTTTTTTGCTTGAGCTGCGTATTTTTGTATTTTTAAGGAGGTGTTGGTGGATATATTGCAAACCGATCTTAGGTTTTATAAAAAAGGGTATGAAAATGCCTCATATATACCTTGGAAGGCTGCGAGAGAGTGTACGCAAACTCTTGAGCTTTTTCAGGATAATGTGAGCATGGCGCGCACTATAAACGGCGAGCTTGCGAATACTGGACATAAACCAATAAAAAAGTATAAATCCGTTATTACATGCGAGGACAATCATCCAATCGCTTTTGAAGGAATATGGAAATGGGATATTGTTTGTGTTGAATGTGTGCAAAGGCTTGTTACGGCTGAGGTGAAAAAAGGAGGCTCCGTAGTTCTTGAGCGGAGACCCGTGAAAGGGTCTGTTTTTTTGTGTACAGAAGGCGAGATTTTTCAGCTAAAAGATCCTCAGCAGGGATTTCAAGTCAAGCTTGATCAGAGCGAAGGGCCAGGATTTATTAGTTATCGTCCTATTCTTGAGATGATCGTGATAGACGTAGAAATGAAAACCGATGAGCAAAAATGCACAACCATTTCAAAAATCTCTCTAGAAGAAATTTAAACATAAGTGTCGTAGACGGATGAAACCTATGAAACTTTTTTTCTTAGCGAAAGTTCGTGGTAACCAAGATATATCGCTGCCGGAACAATTAATGCTACGCCAAACAATATCAACATGTTCGGCCACTCGCCAAACACAAGCACACTTAGTGCGCAGGAAAATACAAACTCGAAATACCGAAGCGGCTGGAGCGCAGAAACTTCATATGCTTGAAAAGCTCTTAGTATGCACAAAAATAAAAGATTCGCGCTTGCTCCTAGAACAGCTAAGTATGCCAGTTCTTGGATAGTAGGAGTCTTCCAGTCTATGAAAAGCAATGGAGCTGTAAATACTGCAGCCCAAAAAGTGGAATAAAACATCATAGGAATTAGGCCTTCTTCGGCGCAGAGAAGTCTCTTGTTTATTATGTCTAGTGTGGCAAACATAGCCGTTGCACACAAAGCAACCAACACAAATTTATTAGCTCCATTAGCAGAAAAGCCAGAGCCTATAAGAATTCCTGCAAACCCAACTATTGTGGCAAACATCCTATGGGACCCAACATTTTCATGTAAAAACATTTTCGCAAATGCTACGACAAACAGCGGAGTCGTGAAACTTATAGCAGTCATAATAGGTAGAGGTAAGTCTATTAACCCGTAAGACCATGGGATCATAGCCAACGCAAACAAAGCAGCCCTCATTGCGTGAACGCTCATGTTTTTTGTAGCAAATGCCTGACGACCTTTGATTAACATTATTGGCAAGAATACAACAGCACCGAAAAAAAACCTAAAAAATAAGGATTCTCCACCTCCGATCTTTATGCCCATCATTTTTCCTATCATGTCATTGACGGAACTCATAAAGCACGAAACTAAAATCCAAAAAGCACCAATATAATAACTTCTTTTTAACATAACTGCGCCAAGTAACATTTGTTAAGCCATACTACCACAAATTCAGGACGAGAGGAAAACATGATTCATTTTTGCTGGGTCGATGAAAAAGAAATTTTTTCAATTGAAAAACACTCCAAAAGCGACGAAAACATATTTGATATGAAAATCGTCCACTCAGAAGGATTGCCAGCTAAGGCAGAGATTACTATTTCTTTTCTGAGCGACGCAGAAAAACGAAAATCTCACTGCGTGATAGTTTATGACGATGGGAATGATGCGCGTTTTTGCCTTTTTCGTGGCAAACTCGAAAATTCAACAAAAAAACAAGATGGTCCTTTTATTACAATCTCGTTTGTTGCTTGCTCTGAAATAGAAAAAGATAAGCAAAAATTTGTAGAAATTCTTAAAAAAGAAAAATTTTATGATGAGCTAATATATGGAAAAAATCCGAAAGCAGATGAACTGATTGCAGCAACAAATTTTGTGTTTTATTGGGATAGAGTAACTGGCGAATGCAAAATGTCTGACCTTTTTAAAGGAAATAAGAGTTTTGAGATAAATTTTCAAAATTTTTTTGAGGGAAGTTTGAAATCTCGCTCTGAAACTCCTGTGATCAAAGTGGAAATGCAGATCGAAGCTCAGTGGATTCAGCATTTAAGCGGATTTGTTAACCTGTTTCACTTCATAAGGCATAGATTTAAAGAAGGATATGTTAATTCGTATACGGGCAAAAGTCTTAAGCGGGCGTGGCCTAAGAGCGGAGAAACTTTTGGGCGATCTGGGTATAGGGTTGTATACAGCGAAATCAAAGAGATAGAGCCGCCGTTTTGCTCGCTGTTTAAAAGAAAGCCAGGGTCGTTTGCAATTAGTGTTCCAGTCAGAAAACGCGGCCAAACCGGTGAGCAGGAAATTAGTCATAAGCAAATGCTAGCCAAAAGGACATGGTTTGATGGAGAACTGCTTGCTATGTGGACATTTAAACAAAAGCGGAAAGAGACTTTATCGTTTGCTCTAGAAAGCTCTTTGCAGGTTCCAAATGACACGTTGTGTGAAACTAAAACTGCTTTTATTCGTCTGCAGAAAATAGTTCAGATTGACGATATACCATTTTGGTACCCAATGGCTTTTTATAAAAAAGGTGATAACGTTAGGTGTTCTAATGGAATATACTCGGCTATCAAAGAGCACTATGCTTGTAGGTCGTTCGACCAAGATAAAGATAAATGGAAAAAAGAAAAAAATATTTGCCCGAGCGTGCATAGCTCTTTTTTTAATACTGATAAAGGAGTCGAAATATTTGAGCTTGTTGTTGAAAGAGCTCGCGCTATTCTTGATAGAGGAGCTAGAATATTCAAAATATCCTTTTCTGGAGACCCGGAAAGTCTAGCGCAAATAACATTGGACGATCAGGTATCAATTGTTGATAAGAGGATCCCTGGAGGAAAGGCCGTTGGAAAAGTTTCGTCGTATAAGTTTGTTGCCGATGGAAAAAAAATATATGTAGAAATTGAAGTTACTTGCAGCGTAGGTTCGAAATCCGCGAAAAAACAAAAAAGACAAGAAGGAGAAAGCTATGTCGACAAAACATATTCGCAACAAGATTGGCAAGTTGTTGAAAACTCTAGCGCGAAAACTTTGTCTGGGATCGAGTATTACTCATATAGGAACCAAACTCCAACAGATCCTTACGCAGACCTTCAATTTTTTAAAGAATATCAAATGATAAAAAACATCCTCTTGTCAAACCCACCAGAAAAGCAAGAGGAGGCGCTAGAGCAAATATCGAATGGCGTTTGGAATGACAACGTAAACCAGATAGATACTAATATACTCAAACAAATAGACACTAAAATACGAGTAGATATGCAAAAACTATCGTCTTCGGAAA
The DNA here is from genome assembly GCF_021654655.1 of Candidatus Hydrogenosomobacter endosymbioticus. Lineage (GTDB taxonomy): Bacteria > Pseudomonadota > Alphaproteobacteria > Holosporales > GW7 > Hydrogenosomobacter > Hydrogenosomobacter endosymbioticus. The sequence goes on from NZ_AP025225.1 coordinate 57,983, forward strand.
CAATGCCTCACTCTATAAAAGCAGAAATTTTTTCTGTATATGAGCCTAAACAACAAGTAAAATTATGATTAAATTTATAATTTATTTAAAACATAAGAAATGGCTGATAAAAACAGGAAATATTATATATATATATTTGGGGAGGAATAATTATGAAAAATAATCAAATTGTATTTCCGGTTGGAGAAGAAGGATATGAAGCTCCAAGCACTCACGGTGAAAACTCTGAATGTCCAATTATTGAAATCACTTCTGAAGACGGAGTGCGGCTTTATGAGTTAGGAGAATTGTTGCCAAAACAAATTTTTTTATCTGTAAAAGCGGTTGGGGTTTTTGCTAACAATAACCCAAGCGTTCAGTTGTTAAAAAACGATACCGTATTTGCTTCGAGAAAACTATACTCTGATGCCGCGCTTGCTCCGGTTCAATACTTGGATTTGATGTATGAAGGGTCTGGAACATGCGTTTATTGCAACGGTAAAAGCGAACCAATTGATAGCTTAAACGAAACCGATAGAGCTCAAATATTGATTCAACAAAATAGAGTGATTTACAGAAAGCCTTTTGCTATTTTAAATCATGACGTCGTTTCAAAAATTAAAATTACTACTGGTTCGGACGTTTTTATCGATCCGCCGGGAGAATTTAGAGTTGTCGTGCTTTACCCATATGGAGGATTTTTCTCTCCAGAATATGGACCAAAATCGTTTTCTGCTATGTTTTTTTCTATCCTAGAACGCCAAAACCGTACGAGTATCCAAATAGTAAAAATGGAAGAAATAAAAAGCGACAGTCATTCAGGGAAATTTACTTTTGTAGATGATTCGGTTGTTTTTTACTATATGCCGTCTAAAGAAGAGTCTATATCGCTTGCTGACGCAATAAATTTTGGATATGTGCGAATAGAGGCGGTTTATGATGATCGTAAGTATGTATATAAATCGTGTTCTTACAGCAAAGGAAAAACAAACGAAAGCTTTGAAGTTTGTTTTATTCCATTTATTAATTAATGTGATAGGAGAACTATATGACAATAGTATATCGATCAGAAAAAAAAGCCCCGCTTACTGCAGATGAAGTTGATGGAAATTTTAGAGATCTTGATGAGAGACTGTCTAAACTGGAAAAATCAGTTCAGGTTGGGATTCCAGAAAGTATCGCATCTGTGAAGGTTGACCAAGGAAAATTACATATTTTTGGCACTAAGGGAACTAAGCTTTCTGAAGTCGACGTTCCCGTGCTCTCTTGGAGGCCGAGAGGTATGTGGCAACAGAAAGAAAGTTACAATTCTATGGATGTGGTGTATTACCAAGACTCTTTACACCTGTGCTTAGCGTATCACGTTAGCGACAATTTTAATCCAAAATTCTGGCAGGAGATCCTTAATGTTCAGGGCATTTTGAAATCGTGCGGTATGAAAATGAGATTTTATTCCAATGAAAGCCTTCCTAAAAATCCTGAGCTAGGCACATTGTGCGTTACTAATATCGATAATGGCATTATTATGGCTTATTATGATGGAAAAACTTGGCAGCGCGTCTCCGTTGAGCAGGGGAAATAGCATATGGATATTAGTATTTACGGAAGCGAAGAAAAAATACTTATCGCTGATACTATATACGGAGAGGCTCGTGGAGAAATAGTCGAGTTTGGAAGCGATGCGGCGATTGCTATTGCAAATGTAATCATGAACAGATATGCGAAGAGTCCCAAATATGGGGAAACGATAAAAGAAATTTGCTTGCGGCCGTTCCAGTTTTCCTGTTGGCTACCTAATAATCCAAATCTTGCGGTTATGAAAAGTTGCGAAAGGTTTAATACATATGAATATCAGATTTGCCTATCTGTTGCCGACGAGGCAGAAAAAGGCGGTCTAAAAGACATAATAAGAGGGAGTAATCATTATCACGCGTATGGAATTACTCCGAAATGGGCGCTTGGAAGAACCCCTACAGCAAGAATAGGGCGGCACATTTTCTATTATATCGCATAACAATCATAATTTTTTATTTACTTGCTTTTTTGATGATGTTTTTATATTTGGGAGGGGGCCATGAGCATGTCGCCAACATTTAAGGATTTTTTTGTACGAGCTTTTCCAGAACTGGCATCTGAAGCTAGCGATGAACAATTGACGCAAGCAGAAGCAGTTGCACAGCAGCTTACGCAAAAATCTGATACTTCAGATATATTAGATTCGCTTATGAGGAACGCTGGGCTTATGGGGCTTTTTTCTATGAGAATGAAAAGAATGCTGTTTCCTAGGTGTCCTACTTGTGGCACCAGGCGACGTTTTATCGATAGAAGGTTCTCTAGTACAGAAATAAAGGCAGGTTTTGCTACTGTTGGACTTTTGGGCTGTCTTTTCGCCGTTATTTTTCTAAGAAAATCTCTTCCAAACGACGCTGTAAATGTTTTCTCTATGATAGCTGGAGTTTTTAGTGCATGTTTAAAGGACGTCTATTCGGACTACCGCAGGCCTCAACAGCGATCTTCAACGAAAAGTTGTGGTCTATCATATGAGGACGACGAATTTTACCCAGACTGCGACTAAACGAGCACCTCAAACAAGAAGCCCAGCGACCTCTAAGTCGCCGGATTTTCTTGTTTACACAATTGTGCAAGAATTAAAACTAGTAATTAATTACTGCTGTTGGTTTGATTTCGATTCTTCAGAGTCATGCGAGCTCGAAGCTATGTTCCTGTGCGTTGAGCAGTACATCTCTATTTCGCAGTTCAAATCAACCAATATTTTGCTAAGCGCCTTTAAAGAAAATTCTGCTTGACACCTCTGAATGGCGATGCGCTCATTTAAAAAATCTATGCTCTGGTTTTTATCTTCTTTTAAAAAATCTGACAAGTCGAGCTGGATAGTATCTATGTATTTTTCTTTCAAAAACACTACGTCTTTTCGCTTAAAAAACTTCTCAATTTCCGTATCATCTGGTAATTTTATTTCTTCATTCTGGTCAAACGAAAGACCAGTATCGAAAAACTTTTCATGGCAAAGGTTCTGTTTCGAATACATACTTAACCCTTTTGAGAAGCCTTCACTTAAGCTCACAATGCTATCCTCACAAGCTCCAGGATGCTGGCCCACTAAGTCTAGGGCCTCTGTGAGATCAGAAAAAACAGAGCTCACACTGTTCATGTTTACTTTTACTAGAGAAAATTTGCCAATGTCTTTATAATCGCCTTTTGCAGGCACGAATTTTACTTTAAAGCTCCTTGCCACTCCATGACTCTCTTCGTAGCAGACAATGTCTTCAATGAAACCGTACCCATTAACTTGAAAAGAAAACACCTTGTCTGCGTCTATTTGATTCCGCACAATCTTGTAGAAATCACCAACGGTAGACGCATCCCTTTTAAAAAGCTCTATATCAACGTTAAAATTCCTACTATTTGCTTCCTTGAGAGCTTTTATCCGATCCTTACAAAGACTCGCAAACTGATTAACTAATACAGGATGGGAACATCCATCCTCTAACTTTAGCAAAGCCCCTAAAGCTTTAATTTTTTTGTCCCTTATATCCTCTGCCACAGACACCTGGGAGAAAACGCATAACGAAATGGCAATAGCCACGGACTGGCGAATATTCATAAAATTCCAACACAAATCGATCCGAGAGTAAAATGTAACACATTTTTAACTATGATTGAACCAGTTTGACGCTGTTATATCTGTGTATAACTCAGTATTGTTTGGGAACTCGGAATTTTCCGCAAATTCTGTAGCGTCATCTATCTCTTTTTGCACTTTTGCATCTATAAGGTCAAAATCAGCGTCGTTTAATAGTTTATTTTTTTTAGCGGTGTTTTTGAAAATCTCTATTGGATCCATGGTCTTTTTTGCTAACTCCAGTTCTTCGGCAGTTCTATACGTTCCAGGGTCTGACATAGAGTGGCCTCGAAACCTGTATGTCATCATTTCTATTACAAGAGGCTGGCTGTGCTTTCTCACATAGCTAAGCGCTTGTTTCGTAACGTCATATACATTAACGACATCTGTTGCATCTATGCGTAGGCCCTGAATACCAAATGGCTCTCCTCTTTTATATAATTCACCTGCGCATGCCCGGCTAACAGATGTTCCCATTGCATATCTGTTGTTCTCTATTACATATATGGCAGGTAATTTCCACAATGCTGCCATATTGAGAGACTCGAAAAACTGTCCTTGATTTGCCGCCCCATCTCCTAAGAATATTAGGCTTACTCCTCCGTCATTGTTGTATTTATGAGAAAGTGCAAGACCTGTTCCTATGGATGTTTGTGCTCCTACTATCCCGTTTCCTCCATAAAAATTCTTCTCTTTGCAGAACATATGCATAGCTCCGCCTTTTCCTTTTGAACATCCATCTATTTTTCCGAAAAGTTCTGCCATTAACGCACCAGGATCGACTTTTTTTGCTAGAAGATGTCCTCTAGACCTATAGGAAGTTATCATAGTGTCCAGTTCTTCAGAGGCTAGGCATGTTCCAACGGCAATGCTTTCTTGTCCAGAATACAGGTGGCAAAAGCCTACTATCTTTCCTCTAGAATACATCTGGGCCGACTTGTCCTCAAAATTTCTTATAAGTCGCATAGAATAATAAATTTTTTCAGCAGAGAGTTCAGATAAACATACGGCTCTGTTTTCTAGAAATTCAAAAGACTCCCACGGTGCGTTGGATACAGACATAAACGCTCAAATTTTGTTTTCTCTCATATAAACGAAATAGTAATACGCAGCTGAAGCTTATGTCAAAATTCGGTTTTCAAAAGTCAGCGTGGTGCGAGTTTTGATTGGCTTTATGCCATAACATTTATTTTGTTTATTAATAAGCAGGCCGCGTAAAATAATCGGATTTACAAAATATTAATTATAAAAATGTACGATATTATAAATATAATATGTGCGCGATTATTAAAAAATGAAAATAAAAAACAGAACTATTACAAGAGCTGAAATCAAGCAGCACTTACGTGATAATTTAGATGTTTCTCTGGGTGACGCTACTCAGCTTCTAGATGCAATAATAAATGAGATGTTTGTTGCTATGCACACAGAAGAAGAGGTGAAAATTTCTACTTTTGGCACTTTTCTTATTCATAAAAAGAAGAAGAGGTTAGGAAGAAATCCAAAAACAAGAGAAGAGGCTGTGATTTGCCCCAGAAAAAGTGTTAGTTTCAGGGCTTCTAGAAAGCTAAAAGATTTAATCGCTGAAAAAGTTCGGGTGTAGAAGGGGTTTGTATTGTTTATAATGGTGCTAAACATAACGTCACAGGTGCCAGAAAACTGTAACTAGCAATGGAGAATTGTTCGCGCCAATGGTATATAAAACTCTGTGAGATTTATTTTTGGTGATCTGTGAAAATATTTGTAGGAGCTGACATAGTTGATATACGGCGCATAGAAAGAGCGATTGTTCGTTTCGGCAATAAATTTATGTCGAGGATTTTTACGAAAAATGAAGAGATATATGCGTTCTCAAGCCCGTTTCCACATAGAAGCTTTGCAAAAAGGTTCGCTGGAAAAGAGGCTGTTGTCAAAGCTCTTGGAATAGGAATTGCTCATGGGGTATCGTGGAGAGACATTGAAATATTGAACGACGGAAATGGCAAGCCTTATGTCGAACTATCTGAAAATATTCTGAGGAAATGTTTTCTGTATAATTTTTTGAGAAGTAATTTCGAACTGGACATAAGCCTTTCCGATGAGTATCCTTATGCTCAGGCATTTGTTGTTGTTTATTATCATGAATCGTGAGGACAGAAAAAAGCGCGGTGATAAAGAAGGTTTTTTTAGAGGCATTTATGAGCGGTTTTTATACGGGAAGAAGAAAGGCGAACTTAGTTTGTCCGAGTCCAATCCTTTGTCCCCTAAGGATGTTTGGAGAGTTATAGTAGGAATAACGCCTCTTGTTCTTATGGTTGTGATTATAAGGTGTGTGGTTTTTTCTCCATTCAAAATTCCGTCTGGGTCTATGATACCAACGCTTCTTGTCGGAGATCATATAGTTGTGTCTAAATTTTCATATGGACTTTCTCGGTATTCTTTCTTTTTTGGCAGCAAGATAGAGTATTTTAAGGGGCGAAAAGTGCAGATGTATAAACCGAAGCGCGGAGATGTTATTGTGTTTGCTTATCCAGCCAACACTTCTATAGATTTCGTAAAGAGGTGCGTTGGGTTGCCTGGTGACGAAATTCAGGTGAAAGATGGGTATTTGTATGTGAACGGGAAAAAAGCAGATCTCCGTAAAGTAAAAGAAAAGTACTCAGAGCATGACGGGCAGGAGTATATATCTGGCGATGTTTATGAAGAGACTATTCCTGGTGATGAAAAAAGTCCTGAGAATAAGCATCTAATACTTATGCAAAATCAGTTTGGCAGCGTTGAAGCAGACAATACTCCTGTGTATAAAGTCCCTGTTGGTCACTATTTTATGATGGGGGACAATAGACATGGGTCCTCTGACAGCAGGTTTATGGATGCTCTTGGGTTCGTGCCTGAGGATATGCTCATAGGGCCAGCGCTATTTGTGTTCTTCTCGGGGGATGAAGGTTTTGGAACACTTCAGCCGTGGACCTGGCCTATGCATATACGTTATTGGCACCTTCTTGACAGGGTGTATTGATGGATATCAGAACAAAGCTGGTGGATGGTGTTACAATACCTTGTCTATGAGCGAGCTGGAGATCAAATGGGCGACCTTTCTGGGTTATGCGATTCTATAGGGTATTCGTTTTCTGATGTTGCTCTTCTTAGGGCGGCGGTTTCTCATGGGGGGCCTGTTAGGGTTAGGTTTGAGAGGTTGGAGTTTATGGGCGACCGTGTTGTTGGCTTGGTTGTTGCTGACGCGCTGCTTGCTAAGTATCCGTTCGCTTCTGAGGGAGAGTTGGCTAGGAGGCATGCAAACCTCGTTTCTAGGACTGCTATGCGTAGGGTAGCCAGCGAGATTGGCGTCGAGCGGTATGTTTTTCTTGACAAATCCGCATTTGACCCTTCGCGTAAAGTATTTGTCGACGTTGTAGAAGCTATAGTAGGAGCCGTGTATATAGACGGAGGGTTTTCTGCTGGGGATTCTGTGGTAAGAAAGTTGTGGAGCCCACTTATCGCAGAAGACATAGAAACTTCCAATATTGACCCTAAGTCTGCGCTACAAGAACTCTTGCAATCTCGCAAGAGCCCTTTGCCGCAGTATTTTGTTGTTCTACAAACTGGGCCCCAACATAACCCTATATTTACAGTAGAGGTCAGTATTCCTGAAGGAAAATTTTCCGCTAGCGGGTATTCCAAACAAGAGGCCGAGCAAAAAGCGGCAGCTGCTGCGTTTGGGGCGTTGAAAAAAACATTTGGCACTGGAAGAAAGAATAAACAATTATAAACAAACATGGTTGGAATTTTGCAAGAGAAGAAAGGCAAAAAATACGCCAACTTAGCGTGTTTTGAAGTTATAATTGTATGTGAAGAGCTCATGCGCGGCGAATTTATGTGTTGGTATCACCAAGTTTCTTACATGGTTTTGCCGTAGTATGTGTGTACGTTATGTTAAAGGCAGCGTTAGTGGTGCCTAGAGGTTTTATTAGTGGGGGCTGATGTGGATTTTGAGAGATACACAGATAGAGCAAAGCAAACCATACAAGCTGCTCAGATGCTAGCTATAAAAAATTCTAACCAGCAGCTTTTGCCAGAGCATCTTTTAGCGGCAGCTTTGCATGACAGCGAAGGAATAGCCGCTGAAATTTTAAATGAAAGTGGCGCGAACTCTGAGCGAGCAAGAAGAATTGCCGATGAGTATATAGAAAAATTGCCAAAAGTAAGTGGCGCAGGAGACAGCATATATGCCTCTGCAAATGTGTATAAAGTGTTTGAAGCGGCGCAGAGATTTGCTGATTCTTGGGGCGATTCTTTTGTTACTATAGAAGCTCTAGTTATTGGGCTTATAGAAGTTTCGTCAACAAGGGAAATTTTGCAAAAATCAGGATTAACAAGGGAAAAACTAGAGCGGGGGATAAACGATATGAGAAAAGGAACAGAAGCTACTTCGCAAAACGCAGAATCTGGATACGGGGCGCTTAAAAAGTATGCGAAAGATGTTACTCACATGGCGCGCGAAGGAAAGCTTGACCCTGTTATTGGTCGCGACGAAGAAATACGCAGGGTTATACAAGTTTTGTCTAGGAGAACTAAGAACAACGCTGTCCTTGTTGGCGAGCCTGGTGTCGGAAAGACGGCATTGATAGAGGGGCTTGCTCTTAGAATAGTTCAAAAAGATGTTCCGGATAATCTTCTAGATGTTCGAGTTATGGCGTTGGATATAGGGGCACTTATCGCTGGCAGCAAGTATAGAGGAGACTTTGAAGAGCGGCTTAAAGCTGTTTTGTCAGAGGTCTCTAAGATTGCAAATAAAATCATCCTTTTTATAGACGAAATACATATGATAGTTGGAGCTGGAAAAACTGATGGCGCTATGGATGCATCCAATATGCTGAAGCCTGCTTTGGCTCGAGGGGAGCTTCATTGCGTAGGTGCGACCACCCTTGACGAGTATAGAGAACACATAGAAAAAGACGCTGCTCTTGCAAGAAGGTTTCAGCCAGTTTATGTGGAGGAGCCCAGCGTTGATGACGCTATATCTATTCTGAGAGGCTTAAAGGAAAGGTATGAGCTTCATCACGGAATTAGAATATCCGATTCCGCTGTTGTAAGTGCTGTTAAGCTGTCTCACAGATATATAACAGAGCGATTTTTGCCAGATAAAGCGATAGACCTTATAGACGAAGCTGCAAGCAGGAGGCGTATGGAAGTTAGGTCGAAGCCAGAAGAGATAGAGAAATTAGAGCGTTCGATAATGCAGCTGAAAATAGAAAAAGAAGCACTTAAAAAAGAAGTAGATGATGCATCTAAGAAGCGGCTAGAAAAGTGCGAGAAACAAATAGCAGACCTAGAAAGCAAACTTGGTGTTCTTACAAGCAAGTGGCATAGCGAGAAATCTGCTATAGAGTCTATGCAAAGCGTGAAAGCAAGGCTTGAAAAAGCGAGAATAGAACTGGATGCGGCTCAAAGAGACGGGAATTTAGCAAGAGCCGGAGAGCTTTTATATAGTGTTATTCCCTCTCTTGAAAATGAGTTGAAAAATGCTGAGAGCGGGAAAAGCTCTTCTATTTTGCGAGAGGAGGTTACCTCGCAAGATATTGCTGCAATAGTTTCCCGCTGGACGGGGATTCCTGTAGATAAAATGTTAAGCGGAGAGCGGGAAAAACTTTTGAATATGGAAAGGCTATTGCATCAACGTGTGGTCGGTCAGGACGCTGCAGTGGCAGCTGTGAGCAAAGCCATACGTCGTTCTAGGTCTGGCTTGTCAGAATCTACAAGACCTATTGGTTCGTTTATGTTTTTAGGCCCGACAGGGGTTGGCAAAACAGAGCTTGCAAAGGCTTTGGCAGAATTTTTGTTCGATAATGATTCTGCTATGGTGAGAATAGATATGTCTGAGTATATGGAGAGGCACTCTGTCGCTAGACTTATTGGAGCTCCTCCAGGGTATGTTGGATATGAAGAGGGCGGCACATTGACAGAATCCGTTAGGAGGCGTCCGTATCAGGTTATTTTGTTCGATGAAATAGAAAAGGCGCATTCCGATGTCTTTAATCTATTTTTGCAGATTTTGGATGATGGTCGCCTCACGGATAGCCATGGCCGCGTTGTTAATTTTAGGAATTGCATAATAATAATGACATCTAATCTTGGAAGCGAATTTATAACTGTTGGCGAAGGAGGCGATATTGAAGAAAGTTCTAAAAAGGCGGTTATGGACGCTGTAAAATCACATTTCAGGCCGGAATTTCTAAATAGGCTAGACGAGATTTTGATATTCAAAAAATTGATGCGCGAGGACATAGGAAAAATTATAGGAATACAGATAGGGTATCTTCATAACCTTTTGGCTCAACAAAGAATAGAGCTTGATATTAGGCCTGATGCTGTGGACTGGTTGGTGGAAAAAGGGTATGACCCAGTATATGGAGCAAGGCCGCTTAAAAGATCAATACAAAAGTACATACAAGACCCTATAGCGGAACTTATCTTAGATGGGAGAATCAGCGATGGGGCAACAGTGCGTGCTGATGTTGTTGATAATGTTCTTCGCATAGAGCATGTTCTATGAAAGCTATGTGTAATATATTAGCATCCATAATAGAAGTGGCGCATGATTTACGCGCCACTAGTTTCATAGACTATGTGAGTTTATGCGTTTTGGTCCTGAGGGTCTTTGCTTTGTTGTTTCTTTTGATTATCTGGATTTCTGTCGCTGAATTTTTGAAACAAAGAGAACAAATCTGAGGCTATTTTTTTCAACGAGCTATCATATTTTGGCGCGTTAAGTACTGCTTTCACATCTTGCGCGAAGATCTTTTCTGGTGGCGGCACGCGGGAGTCCATCTCCTCGTATGTTATTTTTTCGTAATCGGATGCAAACTGTGGACCGAACGCATTGAGCAATCTAAATGCATACAGGTCTCCATAGTTGCCTTCATAACTAAGATTGTCGAATTTTTTTGCTAAGCGGGATATATCTTCTATTAGCACAATCCCTCCATTGCTGTTTTTTTCACTTTTGCCAGTGTAGTAATCAAGAGCTTCCGTGGCGAATTTGTAAAAATCTGTGTCTTCAGCACCTTTTTCTTCTGTTATAGCTTTCAATATTTCAATAGTTGAAAATTTTTCTAGTTTGAAAGAGATGGCTGAAGTAGATAACAGCAGGGATATAGCTAATGCTATGTATATAGATGTGGTTTTCATCTTTTGCTCCTTTGAATTTTACGGTTTGTTAATATTATACCATTATTTAGTTAATAGATTCTAGTTTATTTTGGCTAGATTTTACATTAACTGGGATTGGTGCAGCATTAACCATTATTTTGCTAAAATTTTCGGAATATTCATCTGCGAAGCGCTCGGCAACTTCAAATACGAGCTCATCATGGATTTGTAGGACTATGTTGCACAAAAGAGACCTTTTTGTTATCTCTTCGTGTATATCAACCATCGCTCGCTTAATTATGTCGGCGCAGCTGCCCTGTAGAGGAGCATTTATGGCTTGTCTTTCAGCCGCTGACCGCAAGGTGTGTTTATTGCTTAGTATGTTTGGTATAGAACATTTTCTTCCGAATATAGTGGAAACGAAGCCATAAGCTCTTGCATGTTCTTTCATTTTATCCATATAGTCGACAATTCCTGGATATTTTTCGAAGTAAAGAGCTATATATTTGCTTGCCTCGGATTGGGGGACCTTTAATTGTTTCGAAAGTCCGAAAGCACTCATACCATAAATTATTCCAAAGTTGATTATTTTTGCCTTTCTGGTCATCTCTTCCATAGTCATTCCGGAATTATTTCCGAATACTTCTATAGCGGTTTGTTCGTGAATATTTTTTCCATCTTCAAACGCGTGTTTCAATTCTTTTATATCCCCTATATATGCCAGAAGACGTAATTCAATTTGAGAATAATCGATGCTCAGAAGAATGTTTCCCTTTTCTGCAATAAACGCATTTCTGATTTTTTTGCCGTAAGCGGTTTTTATAGGAATATTTTGTAAATTTGGGGAATGTGACGACAACCTTCCTGTCGATGTTTCTGCCATAGAGTACGTTGTGTGTACTCGTCCCGATTTATCTGACTCTCTGATGAGCGCATCGATGTATGTGCTTACCAACTTTGATAGCTGTCTCCATTCGAGAATTTTATCTGCAAGTTTAAAGCCTTTATTTGCAAATTCTTCCAGGATATCAACAGAAGTTTTGAAGGCGCCTGTTTTGTTTTTTTTATTGCTGTGCCATCCGAGACGGTTGAACAAAATATTGCTCAGTTGCTTTGGGGAAGCTATGTTGAAACGTTCTCCTGCCGCTAGATATATTTCATTTTCTAGTTCTGATATGTTTGTAGAAAATTCGTCCCCAATTTGTCTGAGAGCTGAAACATCAACCTTTATTCCGTGCATTTCCATGTTAACAAGAACGTTTACCAGTGGCCTTTCCAATAGTTCATAGACTGATGAGAGAGAGCCCTGCGTTATTTTGATTTGAAGAGAGTGGTAGGCGCGCAGTATTTGATCTGCTTCTCGTATTTTATGTATTCGCGTATCTTCAAATATCAGTTCGTTTTCGATTTTGGTTTTTTTGCTCTCTCCGAGCTCTCTTTCTGCTATATCCTCAAGTGAATGGTTGCTGCGTCCCCCAAGAATGACGTATGACATGAGCATTATATCTTCGAACGATTTGAGTTTAATATTGCAAGTTTTGGAGAGAGCTTTTATTAAAGATTTTGCGTCGTGCGTTACTTTTATAATGCTGTCGTTTTCGAATAAATTTCTCAATAGGGTAAGCGAGCAATCGTTGTTTTGTGCTGTTAAATGCCACGAGTCTCCTTGATCTGTATAGATATAAAGTTCATAAGGAGCGTCGGCGTGATAAGAATAGCTAACTGCGCAAAGTTTAGAGGATTGTGTTTTTTTAACCAAAGAGAGAGCGTCGTTTTTATAGTATGGTTCGTCTATAGAAATGGCGCTAATTTTTTGATTTACGTTTGCGTGGTTTATTTTCTGTTCGTCCCTAAAAATTTTGTTATTAAGAGAGTTAAAGCCATATTTTTGCAAAAAATTAGAAAGAGCTGTGCTTGTCGGGTCTTGATAGCGTAGTAGCTCTATAAAATTGTTGTTCGGCAGCGGGGTGTCATAGCGTAAGGTTGCGAGAGTTTTAGACATTCGAGCTAAGCTTTCATTTGATCGTATGAGGGCGCCTTTTTTTGTAGATGATACGAGGTCTATTCGTTTAAACAACGAGTCAAGCGACCCAAACTCTTGTATTAATTTAGTAGCTGTCTTTGGCCCTATGCCAGGTACTCCAGGAATGTTGTCCGATGGGTCTCCTGATAGCGCTTGCACGTCTACTATTTTGTCTGGCGCGACGCCCCATTTTTCGATTACTTCCTGATTTGATATGGTCTTGCTTTTTATGGGGTCGTAAATAAGAGTGTTTTCATCGACCAGCTGCATAAGGTCTTTGTCTGATGATACTATTTCCACCATATATCCTAGCGAGACAATTTTTCGCGCATACGTGGCGATTACATCGTCTGCTTCAAATTTTGGGGAGCATAGAGTTGGTATTTTGAAGGCTTCGCATGCTTCTTTTACTATGTCAAATTGTGATATTAATTCTTTGGGTTTTTCAGTTCTATTCTGTTTGTACATTGGGAATATACTGCTTCTAAATGTTGGTACTGGCGAATCAAATACAACGGCCCAATGTGTAGGCTTCTTTGTTTCGCGCAGTCTGAGAATCATGTTGCAAAAGCCAAAAACGGCTCCAATCTGAGTTCCTTTGTGTGAAAGTGGAGGCAGTGCGTAAAAAGCTCTGTATATAAATCCTGATCCGTCTATTAAAATGAGTGTTTTATTCATTTTTTATTGCTGCATCCGCTACTATTTTGTATATAAAGTTCCATTGAACTAACTCTTTTTTCTTTCTATTTTTGAGGTACTCGACTATTATTGCGTTTTTTTCTTCTATTGGAAGATCCTCGTTTATAACTTGCGACATATCTCCTATAAAAAAGCGCAAGGTTTTTAGTGGTATTTGTCCATACTCAAGAAGTGGTTCTATGCATACGTTGAGAAGGAAATTCTCTTTATGGTTTTTTTCTAGATATTCGACGACATTCCTAACAACGGTTTCTATTTCTTTTGTGAGTTCGAATTCGCAGTCGTTTCGTTCTTTTTTCAATTTTTTTATTATTTCAGAAAAAAATAATTTTATAGTCTTTTTTTTCTCTATTATTTCATTAATTTGTGGAGCAGAGCTTTTAGTTAAGCAATGTTTGGTTATATCTTCTATTATTGGGGTGAGTATTTTCAAAGAAGCTGTTCCGCCGAATATTGGTGAAGGGGCCGATTTGGCTGCGCCTATTTTTGAGGTGGCAGAAGAGGTGATTTTGTGTCCATTCTGCAGATCGGTTTCAATAGTTTCCTCATGATTTCTGTGATGGAGAGCGAAGCGTGTGGACAGAGAATACATTGGAAAACAACACGTCAGTTCGGTAAAAAGCAAACATCGAAACAGATACATAAAAGTTATAAAGGTCTATATGGCTGTATGGATGCTAAACCAAAGTTATGTTGAAAGCAATTGCTCAGAAGCTACCATAGTTTTGTATGTGGTGTGTTGTTTAGGGAGCTGTGCGATCTGTCTGTAACTTATGATTTTTTGGAACCGAGCGGTAAAAAATCCGAAATGTTTTTAAAGTGCCTGTAACCCATAGTTTTGACTGTTAGCGACGCGTCAGCCTTTACATAGCGCTGGCTCTATCTGAACGCTGCTGTCGTATTGCTTTATTTAGCTTAATTTTCCGTGGCAATGTTTATACCTGAGGCCGGATCCGCATGGGCATGGGGCATTTCTAGACCCTGGAGCCTGAAAGTTGCTTGCCATTTTATGAGAAACACTTTCGCCAGGTCCTATAGATTTTGGTTGTTTGTCGTGTGTTTTTGGTTTCTTCCTATCGGTGCCAGAGACATTAGTTCCAGATACCGCTGTTTCTTCCGAATTTTTTGGCGAAGGTTTTTTTCTGATAGTTTTTTTTCTTGGTGTTTTTTCATCATCCAAAACATTGTTTTTTTGGGTTGTAGCTGAAACCGCTATGTTTTTCTGCTTCTTTTTTCTTGTTTCTGCTGATGGCGGAGTTTCAGAGCTTGAAGCTTCTTTTTCTTTCGTTTTGCTCGCTTTCTTTTTCTTTGGCGCAGGGTCTAAATTTTCTGTTTCGCTGTTGTTGTTATAAACCATGCTGCTGGACAATTCATTAACGAGAGCGCCTGCTTCTTCAGGGTGATCGTATATGAAGCTGTCAAACTCTCCGTCATCGTCTCTGAGCAAATCGCTGGCCACCTCAGAGGAGTGCGAGTTCTGCGGGTAGAAGTTGAACAAAAACGCAAGAACAGTCTCTCTCCATTTTGCAATCATAGTGTTGAACATGGTAAACGCTTCTTGTTTGTAAACGTTCAACGGGTCTTTTTGTCCATAAGACTGAAGGTGAATGCCGTTGTATAGATATTCCAGAAGGTTTAGGTGCTCCTTCCATACAGAGTCTAGAGTGCGGAGAATAATAGCCCTTTGAATATACCCAACGTGTTCTTCTCCGATCAATTTCTCCTGCTGTCCAAGTCTCTCCATAACCCTCTCTTCCAGAATTTCTTGAAGGAACTGAGGAGTTAAAGCTTCATGCGAGAGAATATCTTGCATAGAAACTTCTATATTAAATATTCTGTTCATTCCCTCATTTAGCTTTTCAATATCCCAGTTATCTGGCAGCGACTTTTCGTCTGTATGCAAGTTTATCAGAGAGGCGATAGTATCTATGGCCATTTGGCGCACTTCGGCCCCCATGTCAGGGCTCGACATAAGGTCCAAGCGTTTTTTATAAACGGCGGAGCGCTGCTGGTTTGGAATGCTGGAGTATTTTAGCAGGTGTTTTCTTATATCAAAGTTATGCGCTTCTACGCGCTGTTGAGCTTTTTCTATAGATTTAGATATCCACGGATGTTGTATTGGTTCTCCATTCTCAAGGTCCATTTTTTGAAACCATCTGTCCAACATAGAGATGCTAGGACCAAAAATTCTCATAAGGTCATCCTCTAGGCTGATGAAAAACTTTGATGCTCCTGGGTCGCCCTGTCTTCCTGATCGGCCGCGCAACTGATTGTCTATTCGTCTGCTTTCGTGACGTTCGGTTCCTATAACAAAAAGCCCGCCTGCGTTTTTAGCGCGCACAGAGTCCTGCAAAACCTGGCTTCTGACTTCTTTCGAAATTTTTTCTCTAATTTCTTCGTCTTCTATCCCGCGAACTGACTGAGCGATTAGCATATCCACATTACCGCCCAGCTTTATATCTGTGCCTCGGCCAGCCATGTTAGTCGCTATGGTTACGCTTCCCGGTATGCCAGCGTTCGCTATTATTTCTGCTTCCTGCTCATGATGTCGCGCGTTTAATACATTGTGCTTTATTCCTGCTTTCGTGAGCGCATTAGAGAATATCTCTGACTTTTCTATACTTATCGTTCCAACAAGAACAGGTTGCCCACGCTTTTGGCAGTCTCCAACTACAGCAACCACAACTCCTAGTTTTTCTGCAAACGTTCGGAATATTTCATCGTCCATGTCGTTTCTTATCATTGGTTTGTTTGTTGGTATCGCGATAACCTGAAGTTTATACATTTCGCTAAATTCATGAGATTCAGTGAGAGCTGTGCCGGTCATTCCTGCAAGCTTTTTATACATGGTGAAAAAATTTTGAAATGTGATAGAGGCGAGCGTTTGATTCTCAGACTCAACTTTTAGTCCTTCCTTCGCTTCCAGAGCCTGATGGAGTCCATCCGAATACCTGCGATCAGGAAGCGCTCGTCCAGTGAACTCGTCTATTATTAGTATTTTCTTTTTCTTTCCAACTGTCGCGACTATATAGTCTACGTCTTTATGGAACATGATATTTGCTTTAAGTGCCTGATTGATATGGTGGATAAGGATAGTATTTTGTGTCTGATATAGATGGCTTCCGCTCATAAGTCCTGCATCATTAACAAGTTTTTCTATATGTTCATGGCCCTTGTCTGTAAGCACAACAGACTTTGATTTTTCTTCTTTTTCATAGTCTTCTGGCAATATTTCTTGCATTAGCTTGTTTACAGTAATATACAAATCTGAAGAGTCGTCGGAAGCTCCAGATATGATGAGAGGGGTTCTCGCTTCGTCTATAAGTATGCTGTCTACTTCGTCTACTATGGCATAGTTCAGTTCTCTTTGGCACATTTCATCCAGCTCGAATTTCATATTATCTCGCAAATAATCAAAACCAAATTCGTTATTTGTGCCATAGGTTATATCGCAAGCATACTGTTCTTTGCGGTCAAAATCTGCTAGCCCATTTACAATACATCCTACTGATAGTCCAAGAAATTTGTATATTCTTCCCATTTCACGAGAATCTCGTCTTGCAAGGTAGTCGTTTACGGTGACAACGTGGGCTCCTTTTCCGGATAAAGCGTTTAAATAGATTGGAAGTGTAGCTACGAGAGTTTTTCCCTCTCCTGTTTTCATTTCTGCTATCATTCCTCTGTGTAAAACGATGCCACCTTTCAGCTGCACGTCAAAATGGCGCATTCTAAGTGTACGCTTTGATGCTTCTCGTACGACTGCGAAGGCTTCTACTAAAATGTCATCAAGAGTCTCTCCGTTTGCTAGTCTTTGTTTGAACTCATCTGTTTTTGCGCGTAATTTTTCATCTGAAAGCTTTTCCATCGCTGGTTCGAGCTTGTTTATCTTCTTTACATACGAATCAAGTTTTCTAACTATTTTTTCATTCCTGGAGAAACGAGCCGCTATCTTGCCAAGTACAGATAATTGCATTTTACAGTAAATATTGTGACGGAAATCGTATACCTATTATGTCATATAAATCGCTTAAAAACCAATGACGTTAAAGAGAGAGTTTTTGATTAACGTGTTAGGTTATATGCGCTAGGTTATGCGCAAAAAATCGAAAAGAGCTTTTTTAGCTTATTAAGCTGTTATTGACCGCGTTCATGATATGTAGTTTATTTATGTGGAGGCAGGACTAGGAGACGCAGGTGTGCGAGATACGCTCTCTTTGTGAAGACATGCGAAGAGCATGCCCTGATATTATGGTTGTTGGAGCTACTGGAAATGTTGGGCGGTGCGTGGTTCAGATTTTGCTTGAAAAAAACGTTCCTAAAGAGAAGATTCACCTGATCGCTTCAGATTTGTCTCACGGTAGGCGCATCACAGTATTAGGAAAAGAATTTATTGTTCATGGAGTTGGTAATACAGACTTATTCTGCAAAAGCGGAATTTTTATGTTTGCAACAGAGTCTGACGTGTCAAAAAGTATCATAGAAAAAGCGCTATCTAGCGGCGATTCGGAAGGGGCGAGACAATTTTTTCTGGATTCTAGTTCGGAATACAGAATGCGGGATGATGTTATGCTGGCGCTAGCGCCTATAAATGGAAGGCTCATTACTCTAGCGCAAAAAATATACTCCCATGCGAATTGCATAGCTTCTCCGCTTTCTCTTGTGTTAAACCCTCTTGCGCAGATCGGGATAAAGAATGTGTTTTTATCTACGTATCAATCTGTTTCTGGAGCTGGAAAGGAAGCAATGGATGAGCTTTTTGAAAATGCTAGGGCTGAATTAGACGAAAAATCCTATGAATCGAAACAGTTTTCGCGCCCAATAGCGTTCAACGTTATCCCTCAGATAGGAAGCGTTGGAGCGGATGGCGAGACTGGTGAGGAAAATAAAATCCGAACGGAAGTCAGAAAAATTTTAGCAAATGATATAGAGATCAACGCTGCGTCTGTGCGCGTTCCTGTTGCTGTTGGACATTCGTTTTCTGCTTGGATAAAATTTTCTGAAAAAGTAAGTAAGAGTGAGATAATTTCATTACTTTCTAGCGCGCCGTTTGTTAATGTCACGTCTTCGGATGGAAATTCTTTCTTGACCCCAAAGGAAGTTGTTGGAACAGACGAAGTGCATGTTGGAAGAATTTTCTCTTCTTCTTATAAGAGCGTTCGAGAAAAGGCTGGCTCTGTTTTCCATTTTTGGTCTAGCTCGGATAATTTGCGCAGAGGGGCGGCAACAGATATATGTGAGACTGCTATCACCTTAATAGGGGCTATGACGTCTCCGAGATAAATCGCATTTATTAGACGCAATAGATATGGAAATATTAAGTAAAAATTAGCAAATTTTACAAATTTATATGATGAAGGCACTTATGACTAGATAAAATAAAAACTACGATATCGTATAAATCAAATCATATTATGTTGAAATTGAGAAAAATGGTTTTAAGCAGATCTTTAGACCTACTTTTTTGAGCATAGATAGGTTTCTATTGTGAGAGCGCTGACTTTGCGCATTATGGTTGATTGGAAAATTTGGTAAATTTTGAAGCAATTAATTAATTTTATCAATTTTTGTTATCGATATTGTAATGTTTTAGCTTAGGGTGTATTATGTCTTTAAGGTTAATAAAAAATTGGACACATAAAATGAACATATTTAAAATTCTCGCACTAGCAGTTTTTGCCATTGGTGGAAGTGCGTCTGCAGGTTGGTTAACAGAATACCAAAAGAATGAGCTAAAAAATATGCTTTTTAATAATTATAAGAGAACTGACGTAAATACAGACGGTAATATAGCGGGGATTATCGCAATGATAGACTCTTTAAAGCCGAAAGATGAAAATATGATAAATTATCAAGATTTGCAAATTAAGATTCTACAAAAACCTTCATGTTTTGACGAAAGTTATTTAAGCTATAACTGTAAGAATATTGTGAATTTTTTAAATAAAACGTTTCTTGACAACAAAGAAGAGATTTTAGCCAAAGTGCAAGAAGAAAAGAAAGCAGAGGATCGTATTTCAGCTATGCATATAGTATTTGATATGGGGAGAATAATGAGTTTGTCTCAATTGTATGGCAATGAAGAGAATAACAAAACATGCTGTGGGTATTATGATCCGAAAGAAGCGGCCTATAATATATCTGGATTTGTTGGAATTAGAAGCGAAGAGCGTTTGTCAAGATTTATGTCTGATGTGGAAAATACATTTAATATTGCAAATTATCTCATTGATCAAAGAAAGTTCCAAATATCTGAAGATGAAATTGCGGTTGAAATATATGAGCTTTACAAGAAACACTTTTCCCCTATAGAGTGCGAAGTGAAAAACAGCATGGAAGAAGAGCTTAAGCGGTTGAATAATAAAATTTTTTTCGATCTATCTGAGACAGAAATATTTGATAAAGGATTCATTAGTTGTCTTTTAGAGTCTAAAAAAAATAAATTTAAATTTTTGAAATCTGCGCAAAATGAACAATTTCAATAATATTTAGTTTTTGTGCGTCGATTGAAAGCAGGCCCTTCTTGGGCCTGCTTTTTTTGAAAAATTACAAATCATTGGATTAATCGGATTATATTTTTTTAAAAGCAATCGAAAGAAGTATCTTACAAGAATCGGTAACGTTAGCTGGCATCGCATGGATAATATTCGAAGCATTGGATATACTGTTAGGAGTTGCACCGCGTACAGTTGTATATAAAATGGGTGATTTTTGGGGTTCTGGCCTTTCTTTGATAAGGAATTTTGCGATAATAGCGCACATCGACCATGGAAAGTCGACTCTTGCTGATAGACTTTTGGATGAATGCAATGCTATTGATGCTAGGCAGAAAAAAGACCAAATTTTGGACAGCATGGATATAGAACGTGAGCGCGGAATTACGATAAAGGCGCAGACAGTGTGCCTTTCATATACCGCTAGCGATGGGCGTACATATAAGCTAAACCTTATGGATACTCCTGGGCATGTCGACTTTTCGTATGAGGTGAGCAGGTCTATTGCTGCGTGTGAAGGGTCTTTGCTTATAGTGGATGCTAGCCAGGGGATCGAGGCGCAAACTCTTGCTAATGCGTATCAGGCGATAGCCAGCGACCATGTAATAATACCGATCCTCAACAAAATAGACCTTCCATCCGCTGCTCCGGATGTAGTGAAAAAGCAAATAAGCGATGTTATAGGAATAGATAGCTCTGATGCAATAGAAGTATCTGCAAAAACTGGTCACGGTGTGCGCGATGTGCTTGAAGCCGTCGTGAAGCTGCTTCCCCCGCCCAGCGGAAACATCAATGCACCTTTTAAGGCTCTTCTCATCGACAGTTGGTATGATCCATATTTCGGAGTCATAGTTCTTGCGCGTATCAAGGATGGAGCCGTGAAAGCAGGTATGAAAATACGTATGGTGTC
This sequence comes from Candidatus Hydrogenosomobacter endosymbioticus, assembly GCF_021654655.1. Taxonomy (GTDB): domain Bacteria; phylum Pseudomonadota; class Alphaproteobacteria; order Holosporales; family GW7; genus Hydrogenosomobacter; species Hydrogenosomobacter endosymbioticus. Next base: position 78,856 of record NZ_AP025225.1, read on the forward strand.
GACCAGATCTGTATACTCTGTCGATCAAGTTGGAGTGTTCACACCATTTAAAAAGAAAGTAGACGAGCTTTCTAGCGGAGATATTGGCTATATTATCGCGAACATAAAGCAGGTTGGGGAATGCAGGGTTGGGGACACGATAACCGCAGAATCGAACGCTGATATCACACCTCTTCCTGGGTTCCGCCCCTCTATCCCTGTTGTTTTTTGCAGCATCTTTGCGACAGACACCAACGATTTCGGCAAATTGCGCGAAGGTATAGCAAAATTACAGCTGAACGACGCTAGCTTCTCGTTTGAGATGGAATCGTCTGCGTCGCTTGGATTCGGTTTTAGGTGTGGATTTTTGGGGCTGCTGCATCTAGAGATTATACAAGAGCGTCTTGAGCGCGAGTTTGGCCTAGATCTTATAACTACAGCTCCCACGGTTGTATACAAAGTTCATATGCGCGACGGAGCTGAGATCGATCTGCATAATCCCGCAGATATGCCAGACCAATCGAAGATCGAGAGCATACACGAGCCGTGGATTCAGGCTACGATATTCGTTCCGGATGAATATGTCGGTCCTGTGATAGAGCTTTTGTCCTGCGAACGTCGCGGAGTGCAGAAGTCATTTGTATACACGGGAAATGCCCGTGCGATGCTTGTCTATAGACTTCCGCTTAACGAAATAGTGTTCGATTTTTACGATTGTCTCAAGTCCATAAGTCGAGGGTATGCGAGTTTCGATTATGCTATGGACGGCTATGAAGAAGGCGACCTTGTGAAACTTAGTATACTGCTGAATGGAGAGCCTGTGGAGGCGCTGTCGTCAATTGTTCACAAAAGCAGGGCAGAGAGCAGGGGGCGCACGGTGTGTGAGAAGCTGAAAGGCCTGATCCCGCGGCAAATGTTTCCAATCGCGATACAAGCTGCGATCGGCGGCAAGATAATTGCGCGCGAGACTATATCTGCTCTTCGAAAGAATGTGACTGCAAAATGTTACGGCGGCGACATCACGAGAAAACGCAAACTTCTCGAAAAACAGAAAGAGGGTAAAAAGCGGATGAAGCAATTCGGCGACGTCAGCGTCCCTAAGTCTGCATTTATCGCCGTCCTTAAAATGGGTGATGAAAAGAAATAGTCTGCTCGCTATTACCCGCGCTATTACAGTAAGAATTTCATCTTGATAATAGACCGATAATATCTCGAAAAAACAAATATTTACAATCGCAATACAATGCGGTATGCTCCGATTTTGGGTGGTTTTACAAAAGGAGTAACCCTATGATTAAGCAAGTTTTGTTGATGTGTGCCTTGGCTGCATGCGCGTGCTCTAGCGATTCGTTTGCTGGGAAGTATAAACCCATGTTGGAGATGTATAAAAGAGATCTGTCGAGGAATTGGGCAGGGGTTGAAGATTGGAAAGAAGTTAGAGATGAGTGGGACTCTATTCCTCCTAACTATGGCGTAGTAGATATGGTTAGGCGTAACTTGATGGTGCAGAGAATGCATACTAGTGCTAATGCAAATAATAACGCACCAATACATAAATGTTACGTTGAAAATCTTAAAGATAATATGGAATCAGACCTTAGAGAACTGGAAAAAAGAGAAAAAACTCTGGCGAACGCGCATATAATCATGCAAAAAGATTTTGCCGCTAAGTCAAAAGAGGCGCTGGCTGATTTAGAAAATAGTATTCAGAAAGCAAAATCTTTACAAGAAGCTGAAAAACAGAGTAAGGAAAAAGACAAAAAGGAAGAGAGTAAAGAAGAAGCTCCGAAAAAAGCGTCAACTGAATTATTCGATTACTTAAGCGGTCTACAAACTCAGGCTTCTAATTTCAGTAATTTGGCTTCCAATGGAGCTTACAAAGCCCAGGACGTGTTCAAAGAGCTAAATAGAGCACATAATAATTATTTAAGATTTGAAAAAGAAGGGCAAGTTATTTTTGAAGAAATAAACAAAAAAACTTCTGAAAATATGAAGTTTTATGAAGAAGTAGAAAGTTATGCTAAGAAAATAGAGGAATTAGAGAAAATAGCAAAAGAAGACGCCGACCCGAATGAAAAAGAGACGGCGACTAAAGCTATAAAAGAATTTGATGAAAAAGCACAGATTAATAACGCAGCTATATTCAAGCATTGGGAAGATTTTGATAGTTTGTCTGAGAAATGCGGTCTGTAGTATTATAATATTATAACGAATTCATATATTTATACTAATGATGCCACCTGCACAGAAATGTTGCGGGTGGTTTTTTATTTTTAGGCCTTAGGCGATAATGTGGGGGCCTCCGTTTTGTTGCCTATTTCGGAATTGGAGGTGAAGATTAATGGGTTTCGGTTTATCTCTCGCTATTTTTGAATTCCTCCGCATTTTCATGGGCCCGTTTTTTGTTTTTTGATAAATAATTGCTTTTTTTTAATAATTTAAACAAAATATAAATAAAATTTTAATAAAGCATGCAAGAAATATGATAGTATACTGTAGGGTTTTATAAAAGGAGGACCTATATGTTTAAACAGACTTTATTTGCGTGCGCTTTGGTTGCGTGCTCAAGCGGGGCGTTCGCCGGAAAAGATATAGAAAGCATCATGGAAGAGATAGATAATGGCCAGAAACAATTAGTTGTAAAGCAGGCCGATTTCGTGCAACTGATGGCAAAGATACAGAACGAAGGCCAAAATGATAACTATCGGGCTTTAATGAACGGTCTTTTAAAAGAAATAAATGAAATATATTTCGGTATTGCAAGAAAAACCAAAATTGTAGAAGATTATAAAAATGGTAAACTAGATGATAGCGATTTAAATGACTAATTTTTTGCGCATTTATAAAAACGCAAAAACATGAATCATTTGTTATGTTTATACCTTTGTTCAATGTGGCGAGAGGCTGTTTCGCCACATTGCCACATGTCTATCTGTTTATTGTTACTTTGTTTCGCATTACTTTGTCTTATCTTTTCTTATTTTGCTCCAGCGCCACCATGGAAGCCTCTCCCCTGTGTTTGATTCGTGTATGATTGCTGCAAACACGTCCCATACGCACGGGTCCTGTTTTTCTTTCTTTATTATTTGAAGCTTTTCATAAAGATAGTCTGGGTTTTGTTCTCTTAACTGTTTGACAGTTGTTATTCCTAGAAGCTGAAGGTCTTTTAACACAGCTTTTCCGACGTTTTTTAGCTTTAAAAGCTCGTGTGTCATTATAAGATTTGTCACTTCTAACTAGTTGACTAATACCACTATAATTTCTCAAACGCAATTTAGTTTAGAAAATCGGTTACAGCACTGTGCGTAAGCAAGAGAAATAGGAATATTTCGTAAAGAATGGCGTTGCAAAAGATGGGAGGAGATAGTATTATCTCTGATGTTATAGTTTTTTAGAACCCGTTGTACGGGGTGTTTTATTCGTGAGGGTGTGTATGACTAGTTTGAGGACGGGGCTTATTGCTGAGAAGGTTGGTATGAGCGCTCTGTTTACAAAGGAGGGGGCCAGGGTCCCAGTTACTTTGCTCAATGTGTCTGGGTGTAGTGTTGTTTGTCACAGAAATGTTAACGGTGTTGTTGCGTTGCAGGTTGGTTTTTCTGGTTGCAGGGATTCTGGGAGAAATTTTTCTAAGGGGCTTCTTGGACATTTTGCTAAGAATGGCGTGCGTGCTCGGAGGAAGTTAGTTGAATTTCGGGTTGATGAGGACAATTTAATTCCTGTTGGTGCAGAACTTTTAGCTGGGCATTTTAAGGTCGGTGATTTTGTGGATGTTTCTGCAAATACCATAGGTAAGGGGTTTGCGGGAGCTATGAAAAGGCATGGGTTTGGCGGGTTGCGTGCGAGCCATGGTGTTTCTGTTTCTCATAGGAGCCACGGGTCTACCGGTAATAGAAAGTCTCCTGCGAAAGTGTTTAAAAACAAGAAAATGGCTGGTCATATGGGATGTAACAGGGTTACCATCCAAAATTTGCCCGTTGTTTTTGTGGACGAGGGAAACGGGTTGATAGGCGTTAAGGGAGCTGTTCCGGGGCATGATGGTGCTTTTGTTGTTGTTCGTGACGCGGTCAAGCGTAGTGGAGACAGTGCTGGGCGAGAGTTTCCTGGTAGGTTTGTTGTGCGTGGTGATACGGCGAGTGTTTTAGGCTAGTTTTGATGTGTGGAAGCTGATATGGAAGTTGTTATAAAAAAGTTTTTGTCTGGAGAGGACGTTGGGCGTGTTGATTTGCGTACGGAGATATTCGAGGCGCAGAGTAGGCCGGATATAGTGTATAGGGTAATAGAGTGGCAGCTTGCTAAGCGGCGTTCGGGGACTCACAGCTCTAAGGGAGTTAGCGATGTTTCTGGAACAGGTAGGAAACCTTGGAGACAGAAGGGGACTGGCCGTGCTAGGCAGGGTAGTTTGAGGTCGCCTCAGTTTCGCGGGGGGGCTGTGATTTTTGGTCCTGTTGTGCGTTCGCATGGGTTTTCGCTGCAGAAAAAAGTACGTAACTTGGGCTTGAAAGTTGCTCTTTCGGACAAGCTTGCGAAAGGGGCCATTACGTTCGTGGAAGATGTGATTTCTGACTCTATTAAAACAAAGGATTTCATAAGCGGGATTAAGATGCATGGGGTTGCGTCTGAAAAGCCTTCTGTTTTGATTGTTGGTGGCGCGGTTATCGATACTAATGTTGTGCGTGCTATTTCTAATGTATATGGAGTTGATGTATTGCCGCAGCAGGGTATAAATGTATACGATATTGTGAGACACAGTCATTTGATTTTGTCTCGATCTGCATTGGAGTATTTAGAAAAACGGTTGTTAAAATAGTATGATTCATAAGTATGTAAATAGAGATAGAAAGCGTTCGAGCTCATTAGAGAGACTGTTTTCTATTATGAGGTCTCCTATCGTGACGGAGAAGTCCAATTTGCGCGGATCTGATGGTGAGTATTTTTTCGAGGTGGCTATGGACGCTAATAAGATAGAGATAAAGCGCGCTGTCGAGAAGGTTTTTTCTGTTAAGGTGAAGTCGGTCAACACGTGCGTTTCCTATGCTAAAGTGAAGCGGTTTCGCGGGAGAATAGGGCATAGGTCTGGCGTCAAAAAGGCGATGGTTAAGTTGATCGAGGGGCGGATAGAGCTTGATGTTCCGGCCTCTTCGTAGTTTATAGCGTGATGATTGGGGAAAAAATATGGCGTTGATAGCACATAATCCGACTACTTCTTCTAGAAGGGGGCTTGTTACTGTTGATAGGTCTGGTTTATGGAAGGGAGGCCCTTGCAAGAAGTTATGCGTCGGTTTGAAGAAGACTGGCGGGAGAAGCAGAAGCAGCGGTCGTCTTACGGCTCGTCATCGAGGCGGTGGGCATAAGCGGATATACAGAATTGTAGATTTTAAAAGAAGGTTTTTTGACGTTCCTGCTGTGGTTGAGAGGATTGAGTACGATCCGTCTAGAAGTGCCTTTATAGCTCTTATAAAGTATGAGAGCGGAGAGGTGAGTTATATACTCGCTCCGCAGAAAGTTGTGCCTGGAGACAAAGTTGTTTCTGGCGAGGATGTTCCTGTTAAAGATGGAAATGCGATGGTTCTTAGGAATATTCCTGTTGGAACTGTTGTTCATAATGTAGAGCTCAAAAAGGGGAAGGGGGGCCAGATGGCGAGGTCTGCTGGAACCTCTGTTCAGGTTGTTGGGCATGATGGCGGGTATGCGTTGCTTAGGCTTCCGTCTGGAGAAGTGAGAAAGGTAAGCGATGAGTGCATGGCTACTGTTGGAGTTTTGTCTAACGAGGATAATAAAAATAGGAGCCTGGCAAAGGCAGGAAGGTCTCGTTGGATTGGAAGGCGCCCTCATGTTCGCGGTGTCGCGATGAACCCTGTAGATCATCCTCTTGGCGGCGGTGAAGGTAAGACTTCTGGTGGTAGACATCCTGTTTCTCCTCAGGGACAGTGTGCTAAGGGATTGAAAACCAGGTCCAAGAAGAAGACGTCTGGGAAGTTGATAGTGCGGAAGAGGAAATAGTAGATACTGGGTTGAGGTGTGATTTTTGAATCGTTGTTATGTGGTTGTTTTTTATGCGCGCGTGCGCGTTAGTTTTGTGAGGGAAGAAGGGTGGCTAGGTCTGTTTGGAAAGGTCCTTTTGTGGACGAGTGTTTATTGAAGAAAGTGGAGATGCTCAAGAAATCTGGGAGGAACGATCAGATAAAAACTTGGTCGCGTAGGTCTTCTGTTTTGCCGCAATTTGTTGGCTGTACGTTTCAGGTCCATAACGGTAGGAAATTTATACCGGTATTCGTTACAGAGAACATGATCGGGCACAAGCTTGGTGAATTTGCTCCTACGCGTACTTTTCATGGACATTCTTCTGACAGTAAGTCTGGTAAGAAGGGTGGAAAGTAAAGGTGTTGTGAAAGGTAGAGCGATGTGGTACCATTACTTTTAGTCGCTGATTGTTGTTTGTTTATTTATTTGTTTACAGTAGAGGGTTTGTATGTTGGGCTATTCGTCGTCTGATTTTGTTGAGGCAAAACTTAGGATGCTTCGCATTAGCAGTCAGAAGTTGAATTTGGTTGCTAAGGAGCTGCGGGGGCTTGCCGTGGTGGATGCTTTGGGTGTTCTTTCTGGAATGAGGAAGCGCGTGTCTCTGGATGTGAAGAAGTTGTTGTTATCTGCGGTTGCTAATGCAGAGAATAACTTTGGCATGGATGTTGACAGATTGCGTGTTGTGGAGGCTTCGGTTGGGAGGAATGCCTTGATGAAGAGGTTGGATATCAGAGGTAGAAGCAGGGCTGGACGGAGAAGAAAAGAATTTAGTCAAATGCGCATAGTTTTGGTTCAGGAGAAAGACTGATGGGACAAAAAGCAAATCCTATAGGGCTTCGGCTTGGTATAAATAGAACGTGGGATTCGTTGTGGTTTTCTAAAAGAGATTACGCGAGGCTTGTTAAGGAAGATATAGATATAAGAAAGAGTTTGATGTCTAAGCTTTCTGGAGCTGGGGTTGCTAGGATATTAATAGAGCGGTCGGACAAAAGGCCTCACGTTACTGTTTTTGCTTCTAAACCAGGTGTTGTTATTGGGAAGAAGGGGGCTGGCATAGAAGCGTTGTTGGCTGGTATGAAGAAGGATGTTGGTCTCGATTGTACTTTTAATATAGTGGAAGTTCGTAAGCCGGAGTTGTATGCTCAGATAGTGGCGGACGATATAGCCTCTCAGATCAAGAGAAGAGTTTTTTATAAAAGGGCGATGAAGAAGGCTGTTCAGTCTGCTCTTAAGACTGGAGCGAGCGGGATAAGGGTTAATTGTTCAGGTAGGCTTGGCGGTGCAGAGATCGCTAGGTGCGAGTGGTATCGGGAGGGCCGGGTTCCGTTGCATACGTTTCGTTCTGATGTTGATTATGGGTATAGTATGGCTGAGACGTCGTATGGTGCGTGTGGGGTTAAGGTTTGGATATATCGAGGGGATGTTTTAGGGAAAAATGTCGCGTTGTCTGAGAGAGATCTTGGCGGGATTGCTGGTAAAAAGTAGAATGTGTTGTGAGGTGGTTGTGATATGTTAGCTCCGAGAAAAACTAAGTATAGGAAGGCGTTTAAGGGCAGGATCCATGGCGTTACTTCTAGAGGGGATTGTTTATGTTTCGGGTCATTTGGACTTAAGGCTCTTTCTCCTGACAGAATAACTCAGAGGCAAATTGAGGCCGCTCGTCGAGCCATAACCAGGTATATGAAGCGTATGGGGCGGGTGTGGATAAGAATTTTCCCTGATCTTCCGGTTACTTCTAAACCAGCAGAGGTGAGGATGGGAAGCGGTAAGGGTAGCGTTGATAGGTGGGTCTGCAGGGTTCATCCTGGGAGAATATTGTTTGAGATTGACGGGGTTTCTGAGGAAGACGCAGAAAGAGCATTGTTACTTGGTGCGGCTAAGTTGCCTGTATATACTCGTATAGTTAGCAGAGAAATGCGTGAGGGAAGTTGACTATGGATATGAAGGAAATAAGGAAGCTATCTGTTGTCTCTATTAAAGAGAGGGTGGTTGATATTAGAAGGGCTATATTTAATATAAACTGTCAGAGGAAGATGGATGCTCAATCTGAGGCTGCTAAGAGGCTGAAGTTTTTGCGCAAGGATATTGCTCGTCTGAAGACCGAGCTGTCTTCCCGTAGGTTAGCGAGAAGTTAAGCGTGTTGGTTTTGGTATTTATGGAGATGTTTTATGCCTCGTAGAGTTCTTTCAGGGCGCGTTGTGAGTTGCAAAATGCAGAAGACCGCTGTGGTTCAGGTAAGAAAGTCGTTTAAACACTGTTTATATAAAAAGGTGTTGTTTCGGACCAAGAGGTACGCCGTTCATGATCCAGAGTCTTTATGCTCTGTTGGGGATTTGGTGAGCATTATAGAGAGTCGGCCACATTCTAAGACGAAGGCTTGGGAGTTGAGCAGCATAACAGAAAAGGGCGGATAATTTTTACGTTACGACGTGTTATTTTCCATTGATTTTGTTGTAAGGTGTTGTTTATTTGGTTTTTTTTGGGTCTTGTGGTGTTGGTTTGCATTTCTATGTCTTTTACGGTTTGTTGTTTTTTATGGTTTGGAGTGGCAGATATTTGTGGCGATGGTGTTTAGATAGACGCAGTTTTGGTATGGGTTTGCGCTCGATCTGAGTCCGGATTTCTGATTTTTGGTGTTTAGAGTTTTTTGTAAAAATTATATTTCTGGGATGTTAGGATATGAGGGAATTTGTCTCCGATTAGTGGAGAGGGTTTTGATGTGGTTCTGATACTCGATGCCAGGGTGTGTCATCTATGAGGTGGGTTTGGATTAGTTGATCGTGTTTTGAATTTTAAAAAATTTCTGACAGTAGTTTCTGTTTTTTTTGAATTAGAAAAACTCGGTTTATTGCCTGTCTATGTTTGACAGCTTTGTATAATTATGTAATTTCTTTAAAAGCTTCTGAGAGTGGTAGGTGGTTGTTGGTTTGTATCTTCTTCTATCAGAAGTGAACAGTTGATGGCGTTATGCAATAGCATCAACGGCCAACGAGGGTAAATTTTAGTGCGGGGGGGGTGTTTTTTTCAAACAACTCTCCTCTTCTTCATCTGTGTTATGTGCGTCATAGAGAGCATAACGCTTAGTGGAGAGAGCAGCTCTATAGAGCAGGCATCGTAAAATGACTCCGGTTTCGGGTGTAGGGCAGCCTCGCCTTATTTTTCAGCGACTTCGCATAAAACAACGATCTTAGCCCCGCCCGCTCGGCTAAATTTACAATAAATGGCTAAACATAAAAAAACAAAAGAGCAGAACTATTATAGAACCAGTACCACAACCGTCACAGAACCATTGCCGCTATCAGCACGAGAACAGCATTCATCGTTAGCGCATAACTCTATTATACAAAAAGCACAAAAACAGCCATAAGCACAGAACCATTGCCGCTATCAGCACGAGAACAGCATACAGAACCATTCCAACACATTCCTGCTACTGCTTTGGTTTCTTTGCTCCATATTTAGAGCGGCCCCTTTTTCTGTCTTTTACGCCTTGAGCATCTAGTGGACCTCGAAGGATATGGTAACGAACTCCAGGCAAGTCCTTGACGCGTCCACCTCTCAGCAACACAACAGAATGCTCCTGCAAATTATGTCCCTCACCAGGAATATACCCCGTAACCTCATATCCGTTCGACAGCCTAACACGAGCAACTTTACGTAACGCAGAGTTAGGTTTCTTCGGGGTCATAGTCATAACCCTGGTGCAGACGCCTCTTTTTTGAGGGCTGCCTTGAAGGGCTGGGGCCTTTTTCCTGTAAACTCTTGGAGACCGCGCTCCTCTCATTAGCTGATTAATAGTAGGCACAACTTTCTCCCTTTACAAATAACATCCCACACCACACTCAAAAAACACTGCAACAACAAAAACAAAAAAACAGCAACAAGAATACACAGTCTACCTCTTCGAAAACTGAGGTTTTCTCCTCGCGCCACGCAAACCATACTTCTTACGCTCAACCCTGCGAGAGTCGCGCGTCAACAAACCAACAGACTTAAGAGCGGGCCGCAAAGACGGCTCTAACAACTGCAGCGCAACACTAATGCCATGACGCACAGCGCCAGCTTGACCAGAAAGCCCGCTTCCCCTAACGGTGCACCAAACGTCATATTTCCCTTCCCGGTCTGTTTGCTGAAAAGGCCTATGTATATGGAAACGCAAAGCTTCCCTTCCAAAATACTCAAAGTCTCTTTTCCCGTTCACCATGAAGCTGCCGCGTCCAGGTTTAACCCAAACTCTGGCAACAGCGGATTTCCGCTTACCAGTAGCATACATGCGACCTCTAGAATCCGCGACAGCAGGAACTCTCTCGGAAACATGCTTTCCATCAAGCGAATTTTTTAACAAAGAAGAAAACTCTATATCCACAAACCCCTCCAAACAACACAATAAAGTGGCAAAAAGACACCACCAAGCAAGAAGCTAACAATAACTAAACGCCGCTATCCCTCCTGCAATTCTTCACATTCATAGAAGACACGTCAAGAGCCACTGGACGCTGGGCCTCGTGTTTATGCTCAGGACCTGCATAGACCTTAAGCCCAAGCATCTGTTTTCTGCCAAGCGGCCCGCGAGTAATCATACGTTCAACGGCCTTATATATAACTCGTTCTGGGAATTCGCCGCCAAGCAAATCCTTCATAGATCGCTCTTTAATGCCGCCAGGAAATCCCGTATGCCAATAAAACTTCTTATCGACCATTTTATTATTGCCGCTCAAAAACACCTTGCTTGCATTAATGACTATGACGTTGTCTCCGCAGTCCATGTGAGGGCAATACGTTGGTTTATGCTTTCCGCGAAGCCGACATGATACAATGGCTGCAAGACGCCCTAAAACAAGGCCAGACGCATCTATAACGCACCAATCTTTTCTAATATCACCAGCCTTCAAACTAAACGTCTTCACAACGCACCCTCCGAAACAAAAACCACATACAACTGCCTTGCACAATTCTTCTAAAAACTGCAATCAAAGTCAAGTCTTAAATGTACAAAGTCATGAGTAAGAGGCTGCTGGAATATGCCTGGAGGCGATCGATTTAAGTTATAGGTTTTTTAATGAGAAGTCAGATAGGATTCATTCAGTTGATGATAGTATGAGGATTTTTCTATGAATGCAACTCTATTTTCGAGATGCGCGGCCATGACTCTGCGATTATTAATGGCCGCGGCATCATCGTACTTTTTGTTCATAGAAAGTGCGCTCGCGGCGGCAGAAGGTGATTTCATTACTGTTGGAGAGAGGTATACCATTGTTCTCGGGGACCAAAGCTTGATAACAAAATCTATACTAATTCCAGCTTATCCAGTGGAACAACAGTTTAAGCTTCGAGCCCATTATAATGTTTTAGCTAGCAGCGACTCAGCAGAGACTCCTACGTATAACGAGATCATAGACGATGAGTTAGATCGAGCGTCCAATTTAATATTCTCAAGTGTTCATACAACATCTACAACTACTAACGGATACAAATATGAAACAAATGGTCGAATTCCAAATTTTTTTGATATAAATGTAAAGGTTTATGGAAATAGAACAGATTCTACTGGCGCTAAAGATGACAAGATAACAATTGAAACAACTTTCACAGCTCTGCGGGATTTGACTAACATAAAAATAGGACATTTTTATAATTTTGACAGCGATGATGTTAGTGGTGTGAGCAAGACGCACAGAGAGTCCGAAAATCACAATTTCATATGTTCACATAGAGGGTTTAGCTCAGCAAGTGGAGCGTCGCATTACGGAGCGGCTGGGATCTACGTTCGGCCGTCTTCTTCGTCGCTATACAAGACGTTTGCTGGATACGAGGTATATAAGCAAGATTTCTCTGTGAGCGATATCGATATAGGAACCGCAACAACAGATACGGGTGATTATCTATCGTGCGCTTGCATTCTCGGCCCAGACTCGGATCCAGCAACAAAAACTGCAACGTCATTTTCATTAAACTCTGGGCAAAGCGCCACGATTAGCGTGGATATGTACTCTGCGCCAGCTGGATTCGGATCTAGTGTTTCTGCGGTGGATGATGTTGGAGATCACTTAATGGGATATACTCCTCCACCAACGCCGACCCCAACGCCAACGCCGTCATCCTATTTATCTATTAAACAAGCGATAAAGCTTTGGTTCGATATTCTGAAATCATCACATTGTCCAACAACAAGCGCAACTGCAACAAGCATATGGCGTCAGGTACACACAAGAGCCGCTAATCATAAAAAGCTTAGGATAGACGAAAACTTCTTTTTATTGAAAAACAAATTAAAACCATTGTCGCAAAATAATTTTGTGATGACAAAGTCAAAGAAAAACAAGGTTAAAAAACCTCTTGCTTTTGTTAAGAAGAAAAAATTGTTGAAAAATTTTGAGGTTGTGGAAATGTGAAAAAACGTTGGAAAACGTATCGTTAAATTCGCGAAAACATCGTTAAAAATCTTTTTTATCAATTACTTATCAAAAATATGAAAAAATTGATCTTAATTTCAAGGCATGCTATAAAATATTCCAGCCTATAAAAATATTAAAAACAGGGAGGAGGCATGAAAAATTTTTGCATGGATAGCGTTATGTTGTTTGACAGGTTGCATAGACTATTTCTTGCATCGATAAAAAAAGAGCTCAGTGCGCGAAATATATCAGACATAACTCCGCTTCAAGCGATAATCTTATATTATATTAACAAAAAAACTGTAAAAATATCAGAAATTTCAAGTAATAAATTTTATCTAGGGTCAAATGTTTCATATAACGTTCGAAAAATGCTAAATAATGGATATATTAAGGGACGATGTGCTGAAGAGGACAGGAGAGTAGTTCACGTCGCGCTCTCTCAAAAAGGAGAAAAATTCAAAAAGCAGATGGATGAAATAATGGAAAATTATGCAAGTATGTTTGAAAAAAATGGACTAGGTGGCGATATAATGAAAGACATAGCCTCGTACGCCGACACTATGGAATGGGTGTTGAGTAAGCGGGGCGTGTGGTGAAGCGCTGTGTTTTGATGCTAGAGTTCAGAAAGTTGTTATTCCCAGGGCATTTTATTTGCAGAGCGCTGAGAATTAATAGGGGAAGGCGGACGTTATATGTCATAGCGTAATCATTCTTGATTGAAAAATTAGCTCAGCTGATGATAAAATGCTGTGAAGCGGAGTTTTTACAAGAGATGATAGTTTGTCGATTATGTCGTTTGCTTATTGAGAGGTTGAGTTGGCTGGAATAAACGCTAGTGAGTTGTGTTTGCTGCCGTTTGGCGGCTCTGGAGAGATCGGTCTAAATGCTAATTTATATTGCTATAAAGGGAGCGCTATACTGGTGGATCTGGGAGTTTCGTTTACGGATATCGCGGGGATAGAGGTTGTAGTTCCTGATCTAGGTGCGCTGTCTTCGTTGCCAGTGAAGCTGGAGGCTATATTTCTTACACACGCTCACGAAGATCATATAGGTGCTGTAGCTTATGTGTGGAGGAAATTTGGCCTCTCTTGTCCAATATATGCAACTACTTTTGCGTATTATATGCTTAAAAACAAACTTTCAGAGCGTGATATTGACGCTTCGATCCATAAAGTTGCATATAAAAAAGAGGTTTCGGCTGGGGAGTTTAGTGTTACATTTTTAGGAATAACTCATTCTGCGCCTGATTCTGCTGCGTTGGCTATAAAAACCGATCTAGGGATAGTTGTTCATACTGGTGATTGGAAAATAGATAGAAGTCCGCAGGTTGGAAATCCGACAGACGAAGAGTCTTTTAAGAAGCTGGGAGACGAGGGGGTTCTTGCCCTTGTGTGCGATTCAACGAACGCTATAGATCAGGACTGTCCGTGGGGAGAAAGCGAAGTCTGTAAAGAGCTTGAGCGGTTGGTGGGAGAGTGTGAAAACATGGTGATAGTAGCATGTTTTGCTTCTAACGTTGCCAGAATGCTTAGCTGTGTGAAAGCCGCTCAAAAAAACAATAGGAAGGTTGTACTTGCCGGAACATCGCTTAGAAGAGTTTCTCAAATAGCTCAAAAGGTTGGTTATTTAGACAAGACAGTGAAGTTTATATCCGACCGAGAGGCTGGAAACATGAGGTCATCAGAATTTTTGGTTATTGCTACTGGCAGTCAGGGAGAGCCCCGTTCGGCGTTGGCAAACATGTCGAGAAGGGCTCATCCCAGCATTAAGATCGACAATTCTACGGTGGTTATATTTTCTTCAAGTGTAATTCCTGGAAATGAAAAGGCAGTGTTTGGCCTTCAAAATAGATTAATAGAACTTGGAGCGAGAATAATATCAGAGCGAGACATTGCAAAGGTGCATGTTTCTGGACATCCAAGTAAGAGCGATCTGCGGGAGATGTATTCTTGGATTAGGCCAAAAATAGCTGTTCCGATACATGGAGAAGCGGTTCATCTTCAGGAACATGCCAAGCTTGCCAAGGACTTTGGGGTTGATGACATAGTGATTCCTAAAAATGGGAGAATCTTGAAGATAGCTCCTGGCGTTCCTAGGCTTGGTGACGGGTTCCGCTCTGGTAAGCTTTTTGTCGACGGTGACCGGCTTATAAAGTCTGATGGCGACGTTATAAAGGATAGGTATAAGATGATGGAGGCCGGCGTTGTGTTCGTTACGCTTGTGGCGTCCGCTGATACCAGGAAGGTGTCGTCTGCTAGAATTTCTATGAGGGGTATATCTGAGGATATCGCAGAGCTGGAGGAGATTAACAAAAATTTGAGCGATTTATTTAAAAAGCCGTTGTTCAGGACCGTTGTTAAGGGAGGGGAAAAGGCCATGAAAGAAACTGTGCATAAAGAAATCTCGCAATTTTTTAATCAGTGTATAGGGAAAAAGCCTATGACCCAGACTCAGATAGTGATGATTTGACCTTTGCTTGTTCTGTTCGAGTTTTTAGTTCTGATTTGTAGAGGGTTTGTTCTATATATTTTGGTTTGCTAGAGTTGATGCTGTTTTTGCATTAAAACGCTCTATAGGTTCTTTTTGTTGTTTTAATAGTTCTTAATTGCATTTTTGTTTTAAATCGTTAAAAGACCTTTACAAATTTGTCGTGTCATAGTATAAGAGCAGTTGAGGAAGTTCTTGATTTAGGATTTTGTTTGTATCGAAATCTTGATAATGATGGGAGTGTTTAGATGGGCGCTTTGAAGAAGAAGTTTGTTTTGGCTGCTATTTTGGGTGTGATGTGTTTCGATAGCTGTTCTTACGCAATGAAGAATGGCGGAAAGAAAAGCGGAAAGAAGAGCGGCAAGCAAGATGGCGGTAATTTGCAAAAGAAAGTGACAGTGGCTAGAGAATTTTATAAGAATATCGAAGGACCCGCTTTCTTGGAGGGCGGCAATCCTATTAATGGGGATGGAAGTTTTGGGGGGCATGGGTCTAATGCCGAAGAGGAACTGTTTGATGAGCTTCCCTTTCGTAGCGGCTCTGCCGATAATATGGAATTGGTTCAGCCAGAGGCTGATCTTCATAAAGATTCCGAACAACAAATGAAAAGTCAGAATCTTAGTGGTCAGGGCGATGGACTGGTTAGTATAGGGTGGCCCGGAGAATTAAAAGGTAGAGATGAGTTGATTGATAGCGTTGGCCAGTCTAACCAGAATAAAGTCTGCAATGATCGCTTGTTTATGTCTGAAGCTATTCCGTTAAGCGCCAAGATTCATGATGTTTCGCATAAGGCTCAGTCTACCTTATTGCCATCAAGAGAGTCTTTTATCTTTCAGAAAGCAGAGGAAAATAAAAGAACGAGAGAGATAAATTTGACTTTGAAGAATCTGATAGAGACTTGCGATCAAGAGAAAGATCGTGCAAACCTTTTGGAAAAGGAGCTTGATGAAAAAAACCAGGAGATTTTGGAGTTGTATCAGAAGAATTCTAGCCTAGATCAAGAAAAAGTTGTTATAGAGCAAGAACTTGAGAGATATAAAGATATTAATAAGACTATTATAAATGTTGCGAACGACGGGGAATGTCAGATGGAGGGTCTTAAAAAAAGTGTTTATGAAATGAGAGAAGAATTGGTTAGGAAAGGTAGAGAAGTTTTATGTCTAACCGATCTTATTCAACAGAAAGAACTCGAAAAAGCGTTGTTTAGCAAACAGATTAATGAGCAAAACCTTCATATATGCGCTCTGAATGAGAAGTTGGCTGAATTTAATATGAAAAATTATAGTGTTGATCGAAGAAAATTTACTAAAGTTGATCCTAAAAGTAATGGTATAAGGTGGAAGGGTGAGGAAATTTTGTCTGTTCAGGGACAGCTTGATACGGCATTAGTGGCGAAAGATCAGCTTGAGTCGGCATTATTGGAGAAGGATCAGCTGCTTGAGGCGGCATTAGTGGCGAAAGATCAGCTTGAGGCGGAATTGTCGGAGAAGAATCAGCAGCTTGAGTCGGCATTATTGGAGAAGGATCAGCTTGAGTCGGCATTATTGGAGAAGGATCAGCGGCTTGAGTCGGCATTATTGGAGAAGGATCAGCGGCTTGAGTCGGCATTATTGGCGAATAAGCGGCTTGAGTCAGAATCGTCGGAGAAGCAGCAGCTTGAGTCAGAATCGTCGGAGAAGCAGCAGCAGCTTGAAACGGTATTGGCGAAGGTTCAGCAGCTTGAGTCAGAATCGTCGGAGAAGCAGCAGCAGCTTGAAACGGTATTGGCGAAGGTTCAGCAGCTTGAGTCAGAATTGTCGGAGAAGCAGCAGCAGCTTGATTATAGTTTCTTAGAACTTAATAGTTATAAAGAGCGCTGTGAAAAACTTATTGCAGAGAATACCTTAAAAGAGCAGTATGTTATAACCTCTGATTTTGAATTAAATCATTTGAGAAAGGAAAAAGAAGAGTTGAAGGGTGAAATAAGTCTGCTGAAAATGATAAAAAATCTAGGCGACGATAGTCCGGAAAAAGGTGTAGAAGGTGTAGAAGGTGTAAAAATTGCTGTTAAGCGCAGGTCTTCTGATGGGGCAATAAGTAGAGAATCTAATTTTGATAGAAAATCTGATAATTTTGGCGAATGAGAAAGGCTTGGTTGTTGCATGAGTGGGGGGCGCGCCGGTTCCCTCCCTCTGCTGGGAGGGAGCTTCTCTCTTCTCCATTATTGGTTGACTTGTGGTCTGTGGGCTGTGCGTGTGGGCGTCTTCATTGCCAGGCCGCTATTATTTTGTAGTTTTGAGTTGTGGGTGTGAAAAGGCAGGTGCTTGTCTTTTATTAGGTTAGTTTTCTTATAGGGCTTTTTTAAGGAAGTTTCTGCCAGCATTTTTCTACAGTGATTTTTTAGAAATAGTAAAGTACGCGCAGGTTGAACTATAAGACAGAAGTCGACAGTGACTGCGTGTTTAATGATGGATCTTGCATAATGCGTTACTTTTGTAGCCGATAATTTTGATTTATGCAGGCGTTTAAAAAAAACGTGTATAGAGCAGAGCTTCTAGCGCATAAATTCTAAACAATGTGGTATTTATGGATGAATTTTTGCGTTTATTCATTAAGATGCTTAAACGCAATAGATGGAGACTTTCGGATCAGTCTGAAGTTTTTGGCGCCGTGTTTTTACAATTTTTAGAGCCGACGGCAAAAAAACAGCGGGAAAAATTCCCGCTTTAAAGTTAATAGGGAGGCTTTTACGTCCAGAGGACGGGCTGCATAACAAGCAGCCAACAGCACTAATGCTGCATAAGAGACCATAAAGCTGAAATCTCTTAAGGGCAAAAAAGCCCTACAAAGATAATAGCAATAATCTATATCGAAAATCAATATATTTTTAGCGAGAAAATGAAAAATTTTAAATTTTATATAAAAAGCAATGTCGTAGCGAATTGGGGTGAGTGATGGAAATTGAAGCAGTACCCAGAAGAAGTACCCAGTTTTTTCGGGTATACGCGGACGAGAAAGGCTATTTGCTTCCTGATTGTTGGGGGGGGGGGCGCGCGCGGGATACTATTAGTCTCCCCCAACTACAGCTTCTCTCTTCATACCATATGTGTTACCAGATGCGCGAAGGTGGCTTGGGTTATGGCCACTAAACATATGTAACAGAAACGGACGGCGGGTGTTGGAGAGGCAATTTGTAGCGGTGGGGGGGGGTATCATTAATTTTAATTATACATACGTACATGCGATACAGTGATGTAGATGCGAATTTCTAGTTCTTTTTGCGGCAAGCTCTAGTTAACTACTTACACGTGCGGCTCGTTTTGTTGGTCTAGAGAGCGGTTTACACGCCTCAATGCTTATATTTCGTTGAAAAATACTCACACTTCGTCGAAAATTTTTTCTATACTGACGCGGTTGCATCTTGTTTTACAGGCGCATTTGCATTACTAGAACGCAAAGCTGAAACAGGCTTTCCAGACATAGACTTTGCGATCGCTTTAATTTGTCGAACAGATGTGACCCTGAAGTAAAGGCTAAAAAACACGAACGAGACAACTCCAGCGCTAACCACAAAAGTCATCATTAGAGATTTTGCAACTAGCGAAGATTCTTTGCTGACGGCAAAATCTGTAAATCCGCCAGCGACTAGCTGCCCTATAAGTAAATTAACAGCAATCAATACAAAACCCATAGCCGCGCAACTTCCAGCCAACCTCAGAAAAAACAAACCAACGCTTCTCTTGATTGTTATCATTCCGCGCGAGTATAAAATTACCACCAAAAAAAACACGCTAGACCAAGACGAACAGCACGACGCAGCAGCAATGCCTACGCATCCAAATTTTTTCATAAGCCAAACGCCAAGCACTATGTTTACAACCAAATTAAGGCAGCTCGCATACAACGGTACTTTTGTGTTTCCCTCAGAAAAGAACCTTACATTAAATATTTTCATCAAAACATACGCAGGAGCGCCAACTCCGAATGCCGCCAAAATAGCCGCTATCTTGCTCAGGTCGTTTTGAGTAACTTTTCCATACCCAAAAAAAGCGTGAACCATGCTATACGAAGCTCCAATAAACAAAACTGCAACCGGAAATGTAAGAAAAGACGCAAGCTTTACAACATTGTTTTGTGTTCTATTTGCCGCGTGCACATTTTTGCTTTTTGCCTGTTGAGACAAAAGTGGAAGCAAAACAGAGCTAAGAGACATTCCTATTATACTAAGAGGCAGCTGATTAATTCTGTCTGCATAGCTGAGGCAAGAAATGCTTCCTTTTGGAAGAGACGCTGCAAGATACGCTCCTATCACAAGGTTCAGCTGAATAACCCCCACTCCAAGAGCTCCTGGACCTATGTTAAGTGCGAATTTCTTCATAAACCCGTTCCACCTAGGAATCCTAAAGCCTATATGGTATCCGCTCCAATAGCACGCAACCAAAACCCATAAACACTGAAATACCCCAGATATAAGTATTGCAAATGAGAACAAAACACCTATATCACTTACAAGTGGCAGCAACGCAAGCACGAACGCTATAACCGTAAGATTCCCTATCATTTGTGCAGAAGCATACGCGCCAAACTTGCCAAAAGAATTCAAAATGCTGCCGAAAAATGACGACATCGATATGAAAAAAACGAACGATAAAGTTATGGTTCCGAACTTGTTGTATAATTCAAACGTCTCCGGCTGTTTTGTGGCCATATCGCTGAATATAAAGTGATTTATTGCCGAAAAGTAATACGTAATAAGCGCTACGCAAGCTATCAAACTAAGCGCGAGCACAGTCATTATTGCTCCGGCAAACTCGAACGCCTCCTTGTTTTCTTCAACAGATTTTCCTTTAATCAACTTGGTGAATATTGGCAAGAAGCTGACATGAAACGCGCCCTCTCCAAAAATTCTCCTGAAAAACGATGGAGCTCTTATGGCGAGCATTAAGGCATCACTGACGCTATTAACCCCTATAAAATTAGCGATCAAAAGGTCTCTCATATAGCCAGTCATTCTGCACAGAACAGAAACGCCACTTACGGACAACATAGACCTGAGAAAATTTATTTTTACTTCTTTTTGTTCTGGAGAAGCTCCGAAGTTTTTCTTAAAAGACACGAGTAGAGCAATCGCAACACAAAGCGCACTACGGTAGTGTACACTAGCCTAAATAAAAATTCAACGACCGAAAAATGCTACAAATTAATAATCCAGAGATTGCGCCAGAATATTTCACGGTTGCTAATTCTCGACAAATTCACAAATCACCTGAACGAAAACCTCAGAACTTGTCGATATAAACGCAATTGCTATAAACGCAAAGTGCATATACTAAAATATAAAAGCCACCCTCGGCCAGACTAAAGATTAGAACTGACAAAAACGAAAAGCAGATAACAAACAAAACAAGCATAACACTATACGCGAGAGAACAATCAAAAACAACGAAACAGCTAGCAGACGTTTACTATACTCTTTCCCTTCTTTCTAGAGAATCTCACGGTGCCGCTGATAAGAGAGAAAATTGTGTGGTCGCGACCAATGCCGACATTATCTCCAGGAAAGAACCTAGTTCCTCGCTGTCGCACAATTATACCGCCAGCTCCAACAGACTGTCCGCCAAAGCACTTAACCCCGAGTCTGCGCCCCGCCGAATCTCTACCGTTTCTCGCGCTTCCACCTGCTTTTTTATGAGCCATCTATAATACCTCCAAACAATCAAGCAGCACCGTCGCAAACGACAACTTGCTCTATAAGCACAGGAAGTTTTATTTGCCTATGCCCCTTTTTTCTTCTGTGATTATGTCGACGCTGCTTCTTAAATACGATAACTTTATCCGAGCGGATCTCGTCAAGCACAACTGCTATGACTGTGGACTTTTTTATCTTAACCGAACCGTCCTCACTTTCGACAAACGAGACGCCGGGAAACTCAACGCGAGCGCCCTTATCATGAGCCATCCGCTCTAAATACAACTTTTTACCGTTAACAACCTTATGTTGCCTACCGCAAGCATGAATAACTGTATACATATGAGATAAACGACGTCAACAACTGGTCGGATGATAACAGGTATTGCCGAAAACATCAAGAGCATACGGTTCCTATGCGTGAGGGAGATTTTACAACTATTACATAGTTCATGGTCAATTTATAACTAGAGTCAATTTATAACATTATAGAAACATAATCTTACATATATACAATTAACTATAAATATTAAACAGTACTATTTTTTCTGCAAAGGTCTTTTTTGTAAAGATTTTGGAGTAACTATAACTTTTACTCTCTGTTTTTTGTTCCCGCAAAGAGAGGACTTTCCATTTTCAAGATTGATTTTTCCTATATGGCCTATTCCTGAGGAGCCTCCTTCTGATATGCGGACTTTTCCTTTTAGTGATAAATTCTTGTTCGAAGATTCATATATGGCAGAGTCACCTACGGCATTCTGTACGCCATTGCTCATGGACACATTTCCATTTGCTATTGCTCTTTTTACGGCTAATTGTCCGCCGTTTGGTTCTGTTTTATTAGAGGTTTTGTTGGCGGTTTTTTCGAAAAACACAGTAATGACGTTGCTTGATATGGTTTTATCTCCATGGCGGAGAATGGCATTTCCATCAGCTGTTCCTTTTAGTTCTGAATTCGAATATTTTATGAAATTGTTTGCTGTAACAGAGTATTCAGGAGTCTTGAGAGAGATAGCTCCTCCGCAAGCTACTAGCTCTTCTTTTTTTGCTGTATATACAAGTTTTTCGCTTGTGACGTTTCCGAATGGACCAAAAAGAGCAGCTCGACCGTTTGCTTCAATGGTGCGCAGAGCTCTTTTTCCATCTGGAGACTGGTCGAAATATACGCGTAGTTCACTAGCTGACACAGTAACGTTACCTTTTCTTGCTCTAGCTGGTGAATTTTCGTTTCCTCGTGCTATGCACATATTTTCTTTTTCTAGGAACTCTATTTGATGAGGAGCGTCCACGTGAACTTCTCCAGAGGCATCAGTCTTTTCGGCAGGCGCGCTTTTGTTTTGGCTAGAGCAGTAAGCAGGTAAACATATACCTACGCATAGTATTAGAGAAATAACGATCGATGGACGATTTTTTGCAAAAAAATTATACATATGCTCCTCCTGACGTGGCGATTATACCAGTTTTTACATATCCAAACATCAATGTTTTGCGCGAAACATTTTCTATATCATGCATAGTGTGCGCAGAGATATTTAAGAAACATTAAGATATATAAAACCTTTGATGGATTTTTGAGGTGTTTTTAGCGGTTTAGCTACTGCTTGTAGGCGTATAGTATAAGCGCGAACGTACACGCGCCTCTTTAGTTGGTCTATCAACGAAAGCTATAGACCAGAAATTTATAGAGAATGGGCGCTAATGGGATCGAACCAATGACATCTACCATGTGAAGGTAGCGCTCTACCGCTGAGCTAAGCGCCCGTATACTCGATACGAGCCAGTATAATTGATAAACGATTTTTTAAAATTATGAAAGCCCCTGTCAATTTTGGCCATCAAAGACAGACTTTGGCAGGAGCTCCTGCCAAAATTTATTTTTCTGCAAAATTACAGAAATATTGAAGAACTTCCGACAACTCATGCGCAAGATTTGCTTGATATTTTGTTTGTGTGCGTTGGAAGTATTGCAGACACAAAAGCGAACACAGCAATCAATAGCAGAGCAAGCGCAAGGTCTATAGTTTTTCCATACATTCCATATATTGTTGAAGGGATTGGTTTAGGGAGTTTGCAGTCTATTATACCGCAAGAAAAAATAGGTAGCTTATTAATCTCTATTCCATAGGGATCTATCATTGCCGAAATTCCGGTATTTGCAGCTCTTGCTATTGGCACACCTTCTTCTATTGCGCGAAACTTCACGCTGGAGAAATGCTGATATGGGCCGGAAGTGTCGCCGAACCAACCATCGTTTGTTATGTTTATAATCCACTGTGCTCGATCGTTGTTTTTGATAACTTCTCCGGGAAATATTGCTTCATAGCAGATTAGCGGGCTGAAGGGTGGAGCGTTGTCTATTCTCACAGTTTTAACGCCGTATCCTGGAGAAAAGTCCATGGCGCCTGGAGTGACTTTTTGCACATATTTTGCGTCAACAGCCAATTCTATAAACCTTCTGAATGGGACGTACTCTCCAAATGGTAAAAGGTGCGACTTTGAATAAATCACGTTTATATTCGTAGCATTCTTTACTACCATTGCGTTTGTGGCTATAAGATTTCTTTCTTGTTCAAAAATATACCCAGAGCCAGCGATAAGAATCGTGTTGTTATTTATCATCCTAAGTTTGTCAAACACTATATGCATAACGTCATCGCTGATTGTCCATGGGATTGATGATTCAGGCCATATTGTGTGTGTTATTTTCTCCGCGCCATAAGAATTTGACAGAGCTAGGAGCTCTGTTAGGTTTTTTTCTGCCATTTCTGGGCATATTTTATTTTTTTGTATTATGCTTGGTTGAACTATGCGAACTACTATATTTTCGTGATACTCTATAGATCGTCCAGACAGTCTTATATATCCATATGTATACATAGCTGATATTGGAACTATGAAGGCTAGAGCGGGCAATAGCAAGCGCCTTTTGCTCAAAACTATGTATGAAAACAAACATGCTGCGGCTGTTGTTATGGCGCCTATTCCATATGATCCTATAGCAGACGCGATTTGAGATATCTCTATGCATTCAGACCATATGTATGCTACGAGATTCCAAGGAAATCCAGAGAGTATATGGCCGCGCAGAATCTCAATTATGCTATACAGGCAGGAGAACGCTACGGCGTATGATCCAATTTTCCCGTGCTGTGAAATCCTGGAAATGAATAGAGCGTATGAAAAAGCTGCATGGTATATTGCCAGGATTGCCGGGAGGCCTGTAACGGCGAAAGGAATCATCCATAAGAACTTGTCTCCGTCAATATAAAGCGCTTCGCTTACCCAAAACAGGCTAGTAGCGTTTAGGCCGAATCCAAAACACCAGCCTGCAAACACGGCCTCCCATAGATGTTTTTTCTGGTAGAGTCCGCAGAATAACATAAGCACGGCTGCTATGAATAATGGCCATATGCAGCTTGGAGCCCACGCAAAAGACGCACCTGCACCAGAAACAGTAAGCACTGTGTTACTTCTAGATAGCCAGATGACTCTGTTTACTATAATTCTTTCTATTTCTGATACGCTCAATTTTGCTTTTTCTTTCAGACGGTAGGTGTTAAGTATTGCATAACATTTATCGATGGCGCAAAGAGTTTGTGTTATAAAGAAGTTCCCAGTGATGTTTTTTTTGCTTGTGGGTTATGACTAAAATAAGCTTGATTAAAGGGGAGTTAGGTTACCAAGACGTGGTTTCAAGAATGAAGCTTCGTGCTGATGAAATAGCGAGCGGTGCAGATGAAGAGGTGTGGCTTATTCAGCATAGCTGCGTTTATACGGTTGGTGCTAGGGCCGCCGCGTTTGACGAGCTTTGCCATAATATTTACGGTGTTCCTGTGTGTAAGTCTGATAGAGGAGGACTTGCGACGTATCACGGACCGGGCCAGCGCGTCTGCTATGCGATGATAAATCTCAGAAAAAGAGGATTGTCTGTTCGTGATTACATATTTCTTTTGGAGGAATGGATAATATCAGCTCTTAAGAGAAAAGATATATCTGCAAACAGAAATGACGTTAATATTGGTGCTTGGGTTGACAGAAAAAAAATCGCTTCAATCGGTGTTCACGTTTCTAAGGGGGTTTCGTCGCACGGATTCGCTCTTAATGTTTGCACAGAAATGTCATATTTCGAGAAAATAATTCCGTGCGGTATTTTGGGAGTCGAGATGACGTCGATCGAGCGCGAAATTGGAGAAAATATCAGAGTAGATTATGCAGATGAAGAGATAATAAACGCTATTCCGTTTTAAATTTTCATGCTTTTTTTCATCTTGTTGAATATGGAATCCACCGTATACTCTAAGTTTTCCGAAGATTCTTTGTAAATTACAAGGTCTGGAGAAAATTTATTTCTAAACCATGTTGATTGGCGCTTGGCATACCTGCGGGTAGATATTTCTGTAAGCTCTGTTGATCGTTCAAGTGATATGGCCCCGTCTATGTATAGTGAAAATTCCTTAAACCCTATAGATAAAGCTAACTGCGAGCTTCTATAATTTTCAAGAGAGCGAAACTCTGCGACCTCATCAATAACTCCAAGACGAATCATTTGATTTAGCCTTGCTGTTATTTTCCTTTTTAAGGTCTCTCTGTCTGGCAAGACCAAAATATTGAAAAATTCTATTTTTTGAATGGACCGAGGGAGAGATTGCCATGAAGACATCGCGCGGTCAGTAAAAGAACTGACCAGAAGCGCTCGCAATAACCTTTGTCGATCAGAGCTTTGTATGCTGGCTTCAGAGTCTGGATCTATTTCGCGCAATGATGCTCGTATGCAATCTGTGGATGTGTTTATATGCTTTTCATAAAATGCTCTTTTTATATCTGGATTTATAGTCGGTATTGGAGACAGTCCGTTTATAAATGCATCGATATAAAACCCCGTCCCTCCAACTAATATAAAAACACAAGACGGGTCTTTTGATGAAATTTCTGAGATTGTTTTTTCTGCTAATATAGACCACGAAGCGCTTGAGACTTCTTGTTCGTCGTATTCGAAAACACCATAAAGTTTGTGAGGTACTTTATCCATGTCCTCTTTTGATGGATGCGCTGTGAGTATTGGAAGACCTTTATAAAGCTGTCGGCTGTCTGCATTTATTATTACCCCGCGTATACGCTCTGCTATTGACATAGCTATTGAGGATTTTCCAGATGCTGTTGGACCGGCAATTACTATTACCATCGAGAAATGTATATGTTTTTAAATAACGATAAGTCTACGGTCATTCTACCAATAATAGAAGCGCACAGATGCCAAGGTAAGCGATAATCACTGATAGCCCACAAGAATGGTATACCGGAGAAGGCCAGAGTGCGGTCGAGAAGACTCGAACTTCCACAGGCAATGCCCACAGCGACCTCAACGCTGCGCGTCTACCGGTTCCGCCACGACCGCTCGTACACAGGATAAACGATTTTTCGTTTCGTAGTAAATAGCTGGCGGCAAATAGCTGGCGGCGATTCCTAGCTGATTGTTATGTTTAGATGTATTAAATCGGTAAGGCGGTGATCGCAAAAGTAACTATTGTGCTTTCCCGCCTTTTCTATAGTTGCTGGAATTACTATTTTAGATAAGTAGGTATGTTTTGCTTAGTTTCCATCGGGCTGAGCGAGTATGTTTAAAAGTTTTTCTGCAGGAGGGCGACCTATCACTACTTCTCCGGATGGAGTAACTATCGACGGAAATCCGTCAAGCATAAACTGATTAGCGATACGTGAGACTTCATCTATTTTTCTTTGTATATTTTTACTGTCCATATGTTTTGCAAATTGTTCTTGGTTGATTCCTAGCTCTTCTGCTATTTTTAGCAAATCTTCCTTTCCTCCTATTTTTTCCATATCATCTTTTATTTTGTTAAAAAACGCCTCAAACTGGTGCATTTCTGCCGCAGCAGAGAGAGATTGCGTTATGTGATCTTTTGAATTTCCGACTATAAGGAAGCAAATTTTGCCATCGCCACATTTTCCTTCTTTGTTTAAAGACAAAATGTCACTTATAAGGAATTTACAATGAGGGCATCCTGGGCTTACGAAAGCGTATGTTGTTTTTTTCCCATCTCCAATGGTGAATGTTGCGATGCTGCTTAGTATATTTGGGGTTGCTCTTAGGTGTTCTTTGACTTTTGCCGCTCTATCTTCGTTTCTTTTTTGATCCATTTTTTGAGAAAATGCGACTGCTATTTTTTCGAAAAGAGGAGGGTTTTCCTCAAATGTTTTTACATAATGGTTTATTTGCTCTTGCTCGATGTTATTCGAATTATTTGTATGCGCAAGTAGCGGTGAATAAAAAGAAAAGGATGAAACGATAAGAGCTATAATTGAATATGCAACTGTTTTATTTGTCATTTTTCAATGCCGATAGATTCCATACACGAAATATTACAACAAAAAATATAAGAGATTATAAAAGGTGCAGATATTTTACAAAAAATGTGAGAGTTTTATTTGCGCTAAAAATGCAAAGTAAAATTGTTACAAATGTATTGTTTTTTATAGCGTTTATTCCAGATTGTGGTTTGTTTTTATGTTGATAGAACTACTTAACGCTTTCGACATGTCGTAGTAGAAGCGAGCCTGCGCTAGATGCGAAGGTTTCTGTTGTGACGAGCGGGATTATTTCTTTTTTTCGTATTGTGAAATGGAAGTGAGGGGCAAAGCGTTTTAGCAGAAACCACGGATTATTAATGAAAGCGCTCTAGTAAATGGGTGATGTCTAGAGCCGATAGAAGGTGAAATCCCCTACACGGAGACGGCACAAGGTGCCGCCTCTGTATTCATGACAAGCGCATCTCTAACGGTAGGGCGATGCAGAATCAAAACCATCGTATAAGCTTATTATTATATGCTATTCCGATTTTTCTATGGCTGGTTTCAATAGGTCTCCAAGCCTAGAGCCAGAGCTAGCGGTTACGTACTCTTCAACAGCTTTCTGCTCGTCTTCCATATCCTGCGCTCGAATCGATAGCATAAGCTTGTTGTTTATAGTTTGTATCTTCACGATCTTAGCCTCAATCACTTCGCCTATAGAAAATCTACGCACATCTTGATCGGTATAATCTCGTGCAATGTCGGATTTTTGTATAAATCCCATTAGATCGCCAACCTTAACTTCAAGCCCAGCATCTACGATGTTTACAATTTCACACGACACTGTCATCCCCTTTTTCAAGCTTTTAAGTTGAGATTTTTGTGAATCAGAAGAAACCTGCTTAACTCCAAGGCCTATGAGCTCTTTCTGCGGGTCTATGTTCAAGATTTTCACACGAATCTTATCTCCAGCATGATACTTTGCAAGCGCCTCATCTCCTCCAGACCAAGCAAGGTCAGACCTGTGTACAGTGCCGCTTATGTTTGGTGTAACCTGAACTATTACGCCAAATTCTGTGACGCCTTTAACTTCTACATCAACTTCACTTCCAATAGGATGTTCGCGCGAAAATTCTTCTAACGGGTTTGATGAACATTGTTTCAAGCTAAGAGAGATTCTTCTATTGGCTGCGTCAATGTCTAAAATTACTACCTCAACCTCTTGTTTTTCCGACACTACTTCCGACGGAATGATGTTTTTTTTGCTCCAAGAAAGCTCTGAAACATATACTAGCCCTTCAACTCCATCTTCAATAGAAACAAAAGCGCCACAATCGGTGACATTAGTGACAATTCCCTGGACCTTCTGTCCGGGAGAGAACCTTTGTTCTATGTCTGCCCACGGGTCTCGCTCGAGTTGTTTCATGCCAAGAGAAATGCGCTGCGTTGTCTTGTTGAACCGCGTTATCATCACCTCTACGGACTGGCCAACAGTAAGCGCGTCAGACGCGTGCTTGACTCTTTTCCACGATATATCCGACACGTGCAAAAGGCCATCAATTCCTCCAAGATCCACAAAAGCTCCATAATCGGTTATATTCTTGACAACGCCGGTAAGTATGCTTCCTTGTTTCAGCCTCGATAGAAGATCGCGCCTCTCGTCAGC
Source organism: Candidatus Hydrogenosomobacter endosymbioticus (assembly GCF_021654655.1). Classification (GTDB taxonomy): domain Bacteria; phylum Pseudomonadota; class Alphaproteobacteria; order Holosporales; family GW7; genus Hydrogenosomobacter; species Hydrogenosomobacter endosymbioticus. Next base: position 107,381 of record NZ_AP025225.1, read on the forward strand.
TCTGGACTCTTCCATGATAGCGCGCCTGGAGACAACTATATTAGTCCTAGATTCCTCCATTTTTATTATCATAAACGGCTGTTTTATGCCCATAAGAGGAGTGACGTCCTTGTCTTTAATTGGCCTAACGTCGACTTGGCTTCCAGGGAGAAACGCCATAGCTCCGCGAATATCGACTATAAAACCGCCTTTTACGCGGTTAACTATAATCCCCTCTACAGCTTTTTTCTCTTCAAATGCTTTAAGCAAGAGGTTCCATGTTGTCTCTTGTCTAGCTTTTTCTCTGCTGAGGCACACGCCGCCGTGCTTATCCTCATACTGTTCGACGAAAACATCTACGAAAGAGCCAATAGAGAGGTCTGCAGGACTCTCTTCGTCTTGGAACTGTTTCAGAGGTACGCGACCTTCGGACTTAAGCCCGACATCAATGAGCACCATATTGTCGCTAACGCTAAGCACCCTACCTTTTACTATTTTTCCTTCTAAACTTTTTTGCTCAGAAAAAGATTCAGCAAGCATGCTCTGAAAATCCACCTTGCCTGATGCGGACGTGCCCGCGCTGTTAATTAGCTTTTCGCTCATTGTTTGTTGATATAGAAACGACCACTCCGCATTATACAATGAACAAACAGAAACTCCAACATAGCGAGGAAGGCATAAAATCTATCTTTTCCAGATCAGAGTGAGTTTATGTAATGAAGCTTCGGCTTAAAGAAGGAGGAAAACAGCAACAGGCAAAAAAAAACGACCATCCAAAATCGCGGCGCACATCAAGACACACGCGCAACCAGCGAAAAACGAAAGAGAAACTCCCCGGGCTGGATTCGAACCAACGACACGGTGGTTAACAGCCACCTGCTCTACCCCTGAGCTACCGAGGAACGCCATATTAATAGCACGAGATAAGGACTTTGTCTACTAAAATTTGCGTTGCGCTGGTTTTATATTGCTGCCTGCGCAGAGTGATTTTGTGTGGAGACTAGGTTTATAGAATTGAAACAGAGTCTTTTTGAAAAGTTCCACAGTTTAATTTTCTGTTTTATTTGGTTATTTTTAATGCTGCCGCGCTATACTTTATCTGAAAGCCAAAGCTGTATTTTGAAATGAGAAAATTTTTGAATTTAGCCTTATTAATTACTTTAAGTGTTACAGCAAGTCCAATATCTTATTCAGGTGTAAGGGAAACTGAAAGGTGGGTTAAGGCGCACGAATTTAAAGTAGGGCGCAGCGATTGGTATTTGAATTTTTCGTCCAGGGAGAAGATGGAATTTTTTCAAAGAAAATTGCGAAAAGAAAGGCCGAAAAACGTGTCTGAATCTGAGTTAGTAGCGTATTTTTTAGAAAAAAATTATTCTTAATGTTTATTTATATTTTCAGCGTAATGAAATATAAACTTTATTTTAAAGTAAAAATATTTGTCGGAAAGATTTTTTGCATTCTCCGTATTCTGAAATTACATTAAAAAGACAAAATATATATTGTTTAACGACCAAAATTATCTTAACATGTGCTTGAGTACGTTGTTTCAAAGGGTTGCGCATGATAGATCTGAAGTGGATAAGGGAAAATGCTGACAAGGTCGATAGGTCTATGGCTGCAAGGGGGAGCGGCCCGATATCTGGTGGCATTTTAGATCTTGATGAAAAAAGCAGAAAAGCGATAACAGAGCTTCAGGAAATTAGAACGAAAAGAAATAAGCTGGCGTCAGAAATTGGTGCACTTAAATCAAAAAGGATGGATTGCGGCCACTTGATTTCTGAAGCAGAAAAATTTAAGCGCATTGAGGACGAGCTGGCGTCTGGAAGCAACGAGCTATCGTGTCAGCTTAGGAAGCTGCTTCTTATGGTACCTAATATTCTTGACGAAACTGTTCCGATAGGAGCTGGAGAAGAAGACAATGTTGAGGTCAGGAAATTTGGAGTGGCGACGGTTTTTCCTTGGACGAAAGACCATATGGAAATTGGAAAATCTCTGAGCTGCATAGACTTTGAAAGCGCAGCAAAATTTGCTGGGGCTAGGTTTGGCTTGTTAAGGGGGCAAATAGCTCATATGGAAAGAGCTCTATTAAACTGGATGATAGATTTGCATGTATCTGAAGCTGGTTTTATGGAGGTTGCAACGCCATATCTAGTGAAAGAAGAGGCTCTGATTGGATCTGGAAATCTTCCAAAATTTAAAGGGGATTTGTTTGAGACGACTGATGGGCGTTTTCTTATTCCTACAGCAGAGGTTTCTTTAGTTAACATGTTCAGGGAGCAGGCGATAGACGAATCAGAGCTTCCGATACATGTTGTTGCTGGAACGCCTTGTTTCAGGTCTGAGGCTGGGTCTGCAGGGAAGGACACTTACGGAATGATAAGGATGCACCAGTTTCATAAGGTAGAGCTTGTTAGTGTATGTAGGATCGAAGACTGCGCTCGGGAGCTTGAGTTTATTGTTTCGCGAGCAGAGAGGGTTTTGCAGCTGCTCGATATACCATACAGGGTTGTAACTTTGTGTTCTTCTGACACTGGATTCACCGCCAGCAAAACATATGATTTAGAAGTGTGGCTTCCGGGTCAGAATAAATACAGAGAAATTTCAAGCTGTTCTAATTGTAAGTGCTTTCAAGCAAGGCGCGCTCAGATTCGTGTCCGTGGTAAGAGCGGTTCGTTGTCTTATGCTGGAACATTAAATGGATCTGGCATCGCTGTTGGAAGGGCGCTCATCGCTGTTTTGGAAAACTATCAGCAGCAAGATGGATCTGTAGTGATTCCTAACGTATTGAGGCCGTATATGGATAATAAGGAGAGAATAGAAAGATCATGATCATAGAATATCGCAGGAAAACAAAGTCGATACCGGTTAGGCTTTTGATTTTGTTTCAAGTTTTGCTGACTCAATGTACTCTTCCGTTAGAGCAGGTGCGTCCAAATCTTGGTCCATATCAGGTGTGTGTTATGAAAGGAGAGTCTATATACAGTATTGCGGCAAAAAATGACATCTCTGTTAGGGATTTGATTATAGCGAACAGACTGGAAGCTCCATATGCTGTTTCTGAGGGGCAGGTTTTGGTTTTGCCTGATTCTTCGTCTGGTGAACGGTCTAATGCGAGGAGTGGGGAAAGTGGAAAAGCAATATCGGAAGGTCCAGAACTTATACCTGAACCGGGTCCAGATAGAGATTCTATTGATAAAGTGGCTGCGGAAGTTCCTCCTTTATCACCAATTGGTGGAGGATTTTCGTCTGAAAAGTCTGGTGAGGTGGCGGCTCAGGCTCCTAGACAGCAGCAGCCCTATCAGGCTCAAGGAGCAATTGATGACGATCTTTCGCAGGAGCTAAAGAAGGCATGTGAAGAAGACGGCCGATCTACATCCTGTGATTCTAGTTCTTCTAAGCCTGCTTCAAAAAGTTCTCAGCAATCGCAAAAGGATAAAAAACAACAGTCGTCTGCGCAAAAATCACCGTCAGCAGCTCCAAAGGACCCTGTTAGTTTCTCTCTTCCAGCTCGTGGCAAAATAGTATCTACGTTTCAGCAAAAAGGCCGTAAGAAATGTAATGGTGTTCGTATAGAACTTCCGCCTGGGTCTTCTGTTGCTGCTTCAAGTGATGGTACGGTTTTATTTGCTGGTTGTGAGCTTGGTCATAACCTCATACTCATAGAGCATAGGGACAAATTTCTCACTGCATATGGCAATGTTTCTGATATAAAAGTGAGGCAGGGACAGCATGTGAAGAAGGGGCAAATTATAGGAGGTATCTTGGGAGAAAAAGGTGCTACGATACACTTTGAAATGCGGAAAGACAGAAAGCTAGTTGACCCAATGGCGCATATAAAATAGTATTCCGTCCTACGGTTGTTGTTATTTTTGTAAAAGAGGAAAGCCAATGAATGAAGGGATTATTGAAATTATAGCTAGGGTGGCGCCGTTTTTAATGATTGGAGCTGTGTTTTATTTTTTGATATTTTTGCCACAGCAGAAAAAGATGAAAAAACACAAGGAGATGAACGAGTCTCTTAAGAAGGGAGACAAAGTTGTCACAAATAGTGGTATTGTTGGTATTTTTGAAAAAGCCGCCGATGGTTATGCTAGTATAACAGTCGCTGAGGGTGTTGTTATACAAGTGGTTAATAGTTCTATCGCTGATGTGCTCAAGGGTGATAAGGCTGCTGAGAAAGTGGCAAAATTCAAACAGCAGAACGAAGATTCTGATAGCGGTGTAAGTAAAAAAACGGCTACTAAGAAAGCATCGAAGAAATAGACTTAGGGAACTCTATACTGGGTGGCTGGTCGATAAGAGTGCTTTACATGCGGGAGCCCGGTCTTTCGGCGCGTGTTTACTGTAAGTGTGTAGGGTGGCCTATGCATAATGAGCTGATGCGCCGCTTCTTAACTTTGCTGTGTTGGCGAGGCTGGTTGTTGTCATGAGACATGAGGCTTTTTTATCTCACTGAAAACATTGCGCGCGTCGACAAACCGCCATCCTGAACTGATTCGCGATAATGTTTCCTACAGAATGATACGTATCTACTTCCTGCCTGGTCTAGCTGTTCACCATTAGTTACGGCGTTTCCATCCTGATCTAGTCTGACCACCATTGTCGCGTTTTTCCCGCAAAAACAGACTGTTTTTATTTCTTCTATCTCATCGGCCCAAGCGAGCAGGTGCTTGCTTCCCTCAAAGAGATTCCCTTGAAAATCTGTGCGAAGTCCGTACGTCAGCACAGAAATATTTAAGTAATCAGCAATATAGCATAGCTGCCAAACCTGGCTTTTCGTAAGAAATTGGGCCTCGTCTATGAGGGCGCATGAGATGCTCTGGCTTTCTTGCGATTCCATAACGAAGTGATCAAATCTAAACTCATTATTAAACGATATGCAAGGAGACTCTATTCCTATACGAGATATAATTTTTTCGCTGCCTATTCTGTCGGTGATTAAACTTGGCAAAAAACACAAAGTGTTCATGCCGCATTCCCTGTAGTTATAATTAGTTTGCAGAAGGGCCGTGGTTTTTCCTGCATTCATCGCGGAATAATAAAAAACGAGCCTAGACACGGGGAAAAAATTCAACATCCCATAAACCATGATGATAGCAGCAGTTGACAAAAAAATCCAGGAAATACACGTGTGGCCACGGTCGTTATATGGAACCTAACAGAGACTGTTGCACAAAAGAACCAATAAAAAGTGCTGTCATCAACATAAGCCAATTCAGTGCTGAGAAACAACAGGCAAACTATGGCGAGCTCTTCCCACACATACTGTATTATAATAAGTAAGCGCGCTTAGTCTCTAATACAACACTCCGAGCAGTTAAAGCTTATTTTAACAGATTGCTTTATTTGCTATTTTTTTGGAGTGCCAAACTGTAATCCGGAAAATTTTTGTCTAAACCTGGCTAATTGACCTTTTTCTATTAGGTGCTGTTCCTTTGTCCAAGCCACGTGCGTTTTTGGATCTATCTCAAGGTTTAAAGTATCGCCCTCTTTCCCCCATGTGGACTTTGTTTGAAATTTTGTGCCATCAGTCATAACAACGTTTATCGTGTGATAATCCGGATGAATTCCTTTTTTCATTGCAATATCTCCAAAGACTGCCTGAACGGAGTATAGCACAGTTTGCTCATGCTAAGAAGACAGTATTCTTAGCGAGCGCGTTGTGAGAAAACCAGAAAAACCTTCTATTGGACCAGAGATATTAAAATCGATAGGCGTTCATTCATCGACGTCTGCGTTGCAAAGTTTTTTCTGTGTGTATTTTGTTCTTTTTTGTGGCATCCTCTGAGACTCCAGCCGTTTTTTCAGTAATATAGGAGATCGATCCGTTCCAGCTCTTCTTCTAGAATCCTTATGAAAATTCTTTTTTGCGAAACATATCATCCGATGAGACCATTCGCGAATTCTCTCTCTCATCTTCATTCTTTTTCGCTCTTTATATTTCTCTGGCCAGGCACTTTTTTCCTTGAGTGAAACTTCAGCTGGGTTGAAGAAACCACTATGATTTACCAGAACAATATTTCTTTTTCTAATTTTTTTATTTTTTAATTTAACAGTTTTAGCGGCGCTTGACCGATTTTTAATATCTGTTTCGCTCTGCTCATTTTGTTCGGGATGCAAAATTCCAAGTTGGTCGCAAAGGGCGGCGCTTTCTGTTAGCTCTTGCACAGAGCTATTTGCATTTTTTATATTTTTTTTATTTGTTCTGATAGATTGGGAAGCTATTTTTGTGCGACTTGAAGAGGAGAGGTTTTTCGATAAAGAAGAGCTATTTTTAACGGTCTCTATATCTAAATCATCTAAATCTTCAGGGAATTCGCTTGTTATTGAGCTGTTGTTAGGCTTGGCCTGCGAGGTATCTAAATTTTGTGCATATGTTTCGTTCCATAAAGCAGAAAAAACTTTCTGTGTATTGTATGCGCCGCTATCAACAGCAATAAGCACGCGTGAGGACAGCCACTTTCTCGATGGAACTGTTATGGCATAACTTTTGTCTATGTTTTTGCTGTTGGTTGTTGCATCATCTTCACAACATAAAAGAAGACCAAAAGGGACGCTAGATCTTGTTTCTGTATACGAAGAAGCCTTGTCAATGATCGAATAATTATTTATGTCGTATAATTCCTCCTTTTGGGAATAGGCTGACATGTCGTTTATTATTGGTAGAGCTCTCAATATTTGCTGGTTTTTCGAGTTATCTGCTACTTCTGTCCCATTTAAAAGCCCGCTGATGACTGCTGCGCGAGGACAGAACATAGCTTCAGACCTGCGGTAGGTTTTTGCATGGCAGTCGATATAGTTGATATACGGATTTGTTTGCCCAACGCTTGCGCAAATGTATTCTGATGGAATGAAAAGAGGTTTTGTGTCTCCTGACGCACGCACAGAAGGACTTAATATTTCTGCCATAAGTAGATCGACAGATCTGCTGCTTCCTTGTGGGTATAGAAGATTATACACCTCGCACGCCACACAGTTGTTTCCGCTTGGAAGGGTAATAGTTCTAACAAGCGAGAACTGTCTGCCGGTCGGGTCTTTTTTGTTTCTGAGTTTATATGAAAATGTGAGGCTTCCGGTTTCGTCATTTTTTGATATGGTTATGTCGCCAATAATGTCATGTTTCGTAAGCTGAAATTCTTTTCCCTTAGAATTCCAATATTTTATTGAAAACCCAGGAAATCCTTCTCCGTCAGAAAATGCGTTATTAAACAGTGTTTTCGGAGATGCGCTTCCTATGTGCGTTATTCCTCCTCCATTTTTATCTATAACAACGTAAACGTCCTGACCGTTACTGTTTTTTTCCTGCATTACATAGCGGCTTCCTAGGTCTGTTATTGTGGTCGCTTGCGCGTCGCGTATCCAACAGATGCAACATGCTATGGAGCAATAAATAGAGATGACAATACGAAACTTTTCTAAAGCATAAGGGACAATCATTTCTTCCTCACTTTATATGGACCAACAAGAAACATTCTTGCTCCATATTCTACATTATTGTCTCTCGGCCCGCTTCCAATTAATACTTTTTTCATATTTTCACATGGCTCAATAACTCCGCCCAGATAATTGATCACCGTTTTTCCTATTCTTTCTTTCTCAGACTGAAGAATATAGACATGTCTGATATCCTTTCCTTTTTCTAGCTCTAAAAACGCGAGGCTGAATTTATCAAAGCTGTCTTGCCGGCTATCTTTGCTTAAATAGAATTGAAATAAACATCCGAACGATTTTGCCCCTATAGCCGAGACAAACCCAGCAAGGTACGGAGCGAAAATACGATCTTTTTCAAAATCAAAACCATTGGTCGCAAGAGTTAGGCACAACTTATCAATGCAATTGCTGGTTAGTTTAAATATTTTTATTTTCTTCAAATACGGGCTTCGTATAGGAACAGTTCCAAAATCCTTATCGTGCATTATTGAGTTATGGCCGAATTCTTTGAATACAGATATAAACGCTCCTATATATGACGAAAAAACCACGGCCATTAGCATAATTATCCACCGTTTTTTAGTGAACGAGCGAGTATAGTCAAACGCAGCTACTACGATTGGAAGAGCTAATGATCCCATAGAAAACGCCATAATCCAACTGAGCCTAGCCGCGCTGCCAAACGCAGATAAAAACGTTGCCGACAGCGATGAAACTAAAATAAATGCTCTGCCCTTAATGAACTTAGCTCTTTCTATTCTTTCTATTTTCGATTTTTCCTGCCCCTCGTCATCGGACTTTCTGAGGTACCAAGAAAAACATGTGAACGATGAGATGATGGCTATGACAGAAGCCATCCGAGCCATCATTTCCCGCTGCCAGAACACTTTTGACGGCTTCAAATATTTCCACACATAGAGAAGCTTCTTCGTGTCTAGAAAAACAAGCGTGAAAAAGTATGCCGCGCACATAGACAATATCCACACCGCCATGTGAGTATGGCGCTTAAAGCTGCGCTTTGTAATTACTATGCTAAAGGTCACCGCGCTGAAAATAATAGGATGATAACGCGCTATTAGCTCTTTAAAATCACTCAGATAGCGCTCGAACATTCCGCCATGCATAGCAGACATCTCCGCTATGTAAAGCTGGTACATGTTAGTGTAAATGTTGTAGCACAGCGCTATGTGAGCGACTATTATAAACAGACTGGACAAGAAGAAAACAGCCGAATCCTTCCACGCTTGAGCGAGCATACGTCTTCTCTCATCGCCCACATAATAAATCATGGCAAAAGAGACTATCATTATAGGGCTCCACACAATCATAGCTACGCCAGTAACCGGGCGTCCAAGAAATAGAACAAAAACAGAAAAAGCAGCTCCTACCATGTGTACAGCTCTAGAAAATGGTTTTGAGGAGCGCAGATACAACATCATACATCCCATCCATAAATACGTTCCACATGTTGAAAATGTGTAATAAGAAGGGGTTTGTATGAGATGCATGTAATAAAATAACGACAGTATGTTAACTATCAATACAAAACACAAAGCAGACGCAAAATCTCTGTTTTTTTCTCCTTCTCCATCCCGTTTAAAAAATCCTAAATTATTAGTTAATGAAGCATATCTGAATGTGCTCCATGCCATAAAAGTAGAGCTTGCAACTATCATCCCAAAAGTCAAAAATCTGTAAATAAGCACGAAATGTTTGAACATACAGCCGATTTTATGCAAGATCACATAATAAGCGCTCAAGAAGAGCGCCGTGGGTTCAGCTCCTTGCTGAAGGATGTAATACGTATATCCTTCATAAAAAATATTGAAATGGAAAAATGCTCTATATAAAATTTCATAGCTAAGCCACGAAAATAAAAAAAGAGAAACAGAAAGACATAACCATTTTGATGACAAAAATTTATGAACAAATAATTCTTTAGCTATTTTTCTGATCCTAATCACAGAACTTTGCAGCATAAACACCTTTTCAAGAGCAATACAAAGCGATGCTATCACATAAGAGAACCCAATCAAACGCTTTTATTAATCGGTGAGTTAACCTAATATCAAACCAATTCACCGAGCGATCGAGCCTACCAATAGCTAAGCCCCATAACCCCCTTAACTTGCGATAGAGTGACTGCGGCAACTGCTCGAGATTTTTCTGTTCCAGCAATCAATATTTCGTCTATCTGATTTTTTGTTATGCTTTTTCTGCGCTCTCGTATAGGAAAAAGGATTTTCTGAAGCGTATCATTTAAAAGAGACTTTATGACCTTATCACCTAGTCCGCCTTTTCGATACTTTTGTTTAAGTGTGTCGATTTCATCGCGGTCATCATGAAACGCGTCAAGATATGTAAACACTACATTAACTTCAACATTGCCAGGATCGTTCACATGTATATGGTTTGGATCTGTGAACATAGAAAACACTTTTTCTTTTACGACGTCTTCTTCATCGCACAGCATAATAGCGTTTCCAAGAGATTTGCTCGCTTTTTGCTTGCCATCTATGCCTATAAGGCGCGCTTCCCTGCTTAGGCTAGCTTTAGCCTCTAAGAGGATCTCAGCTCTATATATTCGGTTAAATTTACGCACGATTTCGTTGCACGTTTCAATTAATGGAAGCTGATCTTCTCCAACAGGTATTATTTCTGCTTTAAACGCAGTTATGTCAGCTGCTTGGCTCACAGGATAGCAAAGAAATCCTGCTGGAATGCTTTGTCCGAACTCTTTTTGTTGCAGCTCGCTTTTTACTGTTGGATTGCGCTCAAGTCTGCTTATCGTCACTAAATTAAGATAATAAAATGTTAATTCTGCAAGCTCTTGAACTTGTGACTGCACGAAAATTGTGGCTTTTTTAGGGTCTATTCCAACAGCTATGTAATCTTTTACAACTTCGTATACGTTTGCTCGGACTTTTTCTGGAGTAGAGAAATTGTCCGTGAGGGCCTGCGCATCGGCGACCATTATGTATGAATCAAACTTGCTCTGCATTTCCACTCTACTTAGCAAAGATCCCACATAATGCCCTAGATGAAGAGCGCCGGTAGGCCTATCTCCTGTCAACATAACCTTATTTTTCTCAATTTCCATGTGGTTTACAAAATATCTAAACGTGTTTATGAAAGTATATAAATATCAGACTAAAGTTTGCAAATAACATTTTGATTGAAAATTTTCATCTATGCTCATACAAATAAAATACAAAATTTGTGCCTGAGCTTTTTCTATAATTATGCTTAAATTAGTACTATCGAACTTTATTTTTCATTTATTCAACGGCTAAACAATGTTAATACAAATTTATATTATGCATATGTAAAATACGAAACTTGATAGGTGCTCGCTCAAGCTTGTACAATTCGCCTGTAAACAATCCATTACACAGGAGATAATAGCATGTCTTTTAATGGAGTTAGCGTCGCTGTCCCAACATTTATGCTTGCTGATAGAGCTGTAAACTGGAGCGCTTTTGAGAAATATATAGATTGGCTTTGCGGGGATAAAGTTGACGGAGTTGTTCCATGCGGAACCACCGGTGGGTTTTTGTGTCTTTCCGCCGATGAGCAAAGAAGGCTCATAGAAATTTGCGTTGAAGTGTGTGGGAAGAGGGCGAAAGTGATCGCAGGAGCAGCAGCTGCAACAACGCCAGAAACTATAAATCTCGTGAAAAGTGCTGAAAAAGCCGGCGCTAACGCAGCTCTTATAGTTTCACCATTTTATGTGAAACCATCGCAAGAAGGGATATATCAATTTTACAAAGATATTCATGATGCAACGAATATTCCTATAGTAATATATAGTAATCCAGGTAGGGCGGGCGTTGGTATTGCTATAGATACTGTGAAAAGATTGATGGAGTTGCCTCGTATAGTTGGCCTTAAGGACTCAACCTCAGATCTTTCTAGAACTTTAGAGATATCATCGTTCATGAAAAGAGGGTTCTCGCTGTTGTGCGGCGAAGACTCTTTGTTTTTGCCATTCCTTTCATGCGGAGGAACCGGAATCATATCTGTTACCGCTGGTGTCGCACCGATGCAATTTAAAGAAATTTGGAAATGTTGGAATGATAAAGACATAGATAAAGCTCATAAAACCGCTATCTCTGTTAGAAAACTGTGCGCCGCTATGTTTATGAGTCCAAGCCCAATACCTGTTAAGTATGCGCTATATATGATGGGATTTGCCGAGCCGCATACAAGGCTTCCGCTTGGTCCAATATCTTGCGAATGTAAAAGTATAATAAAAGAAGAGCTTGCTTCTCTTGGATTATGCAATAGCTGCTTGAATAAAAAGTGTTGCTGAGGGTTGAAAAGATAAAAACAAGATATAAATAATTGAAAATCTGCAATGGCCTGCAGGGGATTTTTAGAATATAGAAAAATTGCATTCTATATGAGAAATTGTTATAAAGTCTGCGCGAGCCAAGCTGTTTTATGATTTTTTTTCTTTGATTTTAGAGAGATTTTTATTATGGTTTGTGTTGCGTTTTGTCGGCCAGAGATTCCTCAAAATGTTGGCGCTATTTTGAGAATATGCGCGTGCTTTGACGTTAAGGCTGAATTTATCGGTCCTTTTTCTTTTTTGTGGAGCGATAAATATTTGAATAGATCTGCTATGGACTATAAAAAAATTGCAGAATATGAAATTCGTCCATCTTGGGGGGAATTTATTAAAAGAAGAGGGAAGGGGAGAATAATTGCCACAGCTGCCAGAAAAGGTATAGCGTATCATGAATTCAAATTCGAGAATTCTGATACGCTTCTTTTGGGATCTGAAAGCGTTGGGCTCGGCGAGCTAGAGATTTCATATTCAGACTCTATAGTTAATGTACCAATATCGCAAAGAGCGCGGTCGCTTAATGTGCATGTGTGTGCAGCGATAGTTTTGTCGGAGGCATTAAGGCAGACCGATGCATTGCCTCATCCAAGCAGTTAATTTTTATGTACAAACATAAATATGTATTAAATTTTATTGACTTATATCTATAGTTATATCTATAGTATTTGCCATATTTTGAAATTGTTTTCGGTTGGTTTGTTAAATGCGAGCTCTGTGGCTGCCCACACAAGAGCGTCAAGCCTGTCTGGAGAATTTTTGCTATCTGGAGTATAGGATAAAAGCTGTTCTTCAAGAATTGGAAACTTTTTTGCGTGAATCACTCTTCCTTGCTCATAAAGAGCCGCTATAGGTTCTGCTCTCACGTATTTTCCGCGCATGGCTCTGACTGCTTTATATGGAATATTTGGATATAATGTATGCAAAAGTTGTTCTACAAGGTCGCCGCCGTTGTTTACTTCTGCTATGACTTTATCTGCTGAATAACGTTCAAACGCAGCTGCAACATCAGATATCCATTGAGTAGAATTGAACTTCCCGCTAAGGTCGTCGAGTATGTGTATCGTTCCTGTGTTATCTAATCCAGCGACTATTATTCCAGTCTCGTCACTGTCCTCATTGCAGGTGACTGCCGGGTCTACAGCTATAACAACTCGCTTCATTTCTTGTGTATGCTCAGCATCAGGTGTTGGTTTGGAATGCTCTGATAGACTAGTGGACGAGCGCTCTATATACTTAAAAAAGCTAGGCCTCCATAGCGCGCCATTATTTTCGTTTAGAATTTGTCCTTCAAGCTCTTGCGCCCCTATTCTTGTTCCAAGATAATTCCTTTTCATGGAGTCTATATAGCTTTCAGACAAATTTGCTTGGTTTTCAAATGTGCTTCCAGTTGTAACAAAAACATCTGGCATACAGGAAAGTTTTCGTATTAGGCTTGATGGGCGCGGTGTTGTAGTAATTACGGTTTTTGGCGATTTTCCGAGCCTCATGCAAAACATCAGTTGATTGAATGCTTCGTCGGCATAGCTAAATTTGGCAAGTTCGTCTATCCATGCCCCATCAAATTGAGGGCCTCGAAGCTGTTGGTATGCTTGCGCGCTATATCCGGTTGCTATTGCTCCATTTTTCCATATTAGCGTTCTAAGAGAGGGTAAATATGTCGGTCTTTCATCGTCTGGAAAGACAGAAAGAAGGCCGCTTTGCCCCTCTATCATAACAGAGCGCACATCATCAAATGTTTCTCCGAGAAGGCAAATTCTCTTACATTTTCCGGACGATATCCAAGAACGTATTGTTTCCGCACCGGTCCTAGTTTTTCCAAAACCACGTCCTGCGAGGATTAACCATATACGCCAGTCTCCTTTTGGCTCTTTTTGGTTTTGCCTTGCGTTAGCGTGCCAATCATATCTGAGCGCAACTTCTACCCTTCTAGATTGTTCTCGACGCAATAATTTGATCATTGATTCTGCTCGATTTTTATCCATTTTGTGCTCTGCAAAATTCCTCATAATAAAATTATATGCACCGCCAGATTTGCTAAACAAAATATTTTGCAAAATTCTTTAAAAGACATATGCAAAATGAGAGAAATGGAGAGAAATGAGTGCGAAAAACCTGCGAGTTTAAAAAAGGACACTTTTATTGGTATTGAGGGTGCTTCAAGTTTACGCTTAGAACTCTCCGAGTCGCTGTATTTCCCACTCTAAGTGTATTCCCAATCGTGAGGCCGCTTCCTTTCGTATCTTTTCTCCAAGCTGTTCTATGTCGCTTGCTTTTGCTTTACCAGTGTTAACTAGGAAATTAGAATGTTTTTCGCTTACTTTTGCTCCTCCTAGTGAAGCTCCTCTGAACCCAAGTTCATCTATTATTTTCCATGCACAATGTCTCGTAGGATTTTTAAAGACGCTTCCGCATGAAAGACCGCATGTGGGCTGGGTAGACAGTTTTTTTTCTCTTAGCTTTTTTACTGTATGGGAGACGCTTTCTATGCTAGAGCTCGTGCAACGAAACGTAGCTCCGACTATTATCCAGTCGCTCGGAATGCTGCTCGACCGGTATCCATATTTTATATCATCTGCGCTGATTGTATATGTTTTCCCTTCGTCTGTAACAAGATGGACGTTGAGTACGATTTGCGATATTTCAGCACCAAAGCATCCTGCGTTCATATAGAGCGCTCCTCCGATTGTTCCAGGGATTACAGATAAAAATTCCGCTCCGGACAAGCCTTGTTTTTGGCACTCTGAAGCAAACTCGCAAGATTTTACGCTCGCGCCAACATCAATATCTGTAAAATTTTCCGAACGCCGAAACGAAATTTTTCCGAAGTTGTTGCCGAGAGACATTGTCAATCCTTTGATTCCTCCGTCTCGTATGAGCAAATTATACCCAGCCCCTATGGTCGTTATACATTCAAAGTCAGATTTATTGCGAATCAAGAAACAAAGTCCTTCGACTCCGCTTGGTATGAACATGGCGGATGCGTAACTTTTTGTTCTGAATCCGGTGTATGACGTGAGGTCTACATGTTTTTCTAGAAAGCCAAATTTTGACAGATATAAGGAAGAGATATTGTCCATGTTATCTTACCTATAAATATTAAGTATTCAAGGGTGGCCTATTAATAAAACTCATAGCGACAGATCTTCCTGTTTCTGAAACGTCTCCCGCTCCTAGAAAAGCGACGGTATACTTTTGGTTGCTGCTGCTGCTGGTTATATCTAGTATGGCGTCGTGCAAGCGCAGAACGTTGTTCGTTTGTTTTTCCAGAATTAAGCTATTTTTACCAATAGATCTAAGGCGTTTCCACAGTTCAAAAGAATTTACTCGTGCTATTTCTGCTTCCCCGGCGCTATATACTGGAAGCAGTATGATGTCGTCTGCTTTTGAAAGTTCGAGCGCAAACTCATCCAGGTTGTTTTTTAACCTGGAGTATCTGTGCGGTTGAAACACAGCCAGCAGTTTGTTTTCTGGTTCTTTTTGGCGCAGAGAGCTTATTACTGCCCGAACTTCTGTCGGGTGGTGAGCGTAGTCATCGACGAACAATAGGTTATCTGAGAGTCCAAGGACGGTCATTCTTCTTCCAACTCCTCGAAACTGTGCGAGAGCAAGCTTTACGCAGTCATACTCTATGCCGATACTTTTTGCTGTGGCGACTACAGAAAGAGCGTTTAGTACGTTGTGCTCTCCATAAAGGCCTACGTCAATATCTGGCCAGGTTTCTTGGCTTTTTCTGAAAAATATATCGAATCTTGTTCCTTTTTTAGAATATACAATGTTTTTCGCTTCGACATCAGAGCCAACGGCTATTCCATATGAAATAGAAGAGCCGGTTGCTGTTTGCGATGTTGATTCTAGGACGCTGCGGGCGCACGGATCATCGTTACACGATATAGAAGCAACTGTTGCTTTTTCTAAAAACTCTTTGCATGTGCGTTTAACGTTTTCGAAGCAGTTGTCATAATTTTCCATGTGTTCTGGCTCTATGTTTGTGACTATCGAATAGCTTATTTTTTCGAAATTCAGCAGGCTTTTGTCGGATTCATCTGCTTCTACGACTGCCCATTTGCTAGATCCAACGCGAACATTTGACTTATATCGTTCCATTATCCCTCCGCTTAGTATGGTTGGATCTAGTCCTGCACAATCAAGTACGTGTCCCATTAGAGAGGTTGTTGTTGTTTTGCCATGAGTGCCGCTTATCGCTATTACGTTGTATCCGGAGAGTATTTTTTTTAGCAAGTCTGATCTATGGATAACGGGGATCCCTAGCCTAAGAGCATCAGAAATTTCTGGATTATCTTTATCTATTGCGGACGAAACCACGATCACATCTATGTCTTTATCTATTCTTCCGCTTTCGTGACCTGTGAACACATGGACTCCTGAAGCGCGCAAAGAGTCTATAACATATCCGCTGCACTTTTCGTCGCTTCCTTGTATGCAAAGATTTTTTCTTTTGCACAGATTGGCCAAGGCGCTCATTCCTATCCCGCCTATTCCTATCATATGCAACTTATTCCACCCCACCATAAAATCAAAAAATGTCCACGCGCCATGCGGAATTTTAGCATTATACAAACTTTCGCGCCATGCCTATGCGCTAGTTTTTGGTTAGAACTCATGCAAAAAAAGGGGCTTGCAAGATTCTCTTTATGCGCTTATTTGACGCATGTGCACATGAACCTGTCCGCGCGCTTATTATGAGAGGTTTAATCCATGCCAAACTTAATCAAAGCCAGGTTTCGCAGAGGGTTCCTGTTGACGCTGTTGGCGATCTTTAGGCAAGTCCGAAGTTGGAGGCGGGGATATTGTTTCGCTATCATGACTAAGCGGCTCTTGTTCGCGTTTTTGTTCTCCGCTGAACATGTATTTCTGAAGCAAGTCCTCAATATTCATTGACGATTGTGTTTTGTATATGGTGTCTCCGTCAGAAAATATTTCTGAATCGTTTCCCGGAGCTATAGTCAACACTTTCCCTCCAAGCAAGCTTTCGCTAGATACAGAAACAGTGCTGTCCTTTGGTATATGGATATTTTTTCTAACAGAGAAGCTAACCACGGCAGAGTATTTTCTCGTGTCCACACGTATGGACTTTATAAAACCAACCGTTACTCCGCTGATCTTCACAGGGCTTCCCTCTCGCAGGCCACTAACAGAATCAAAGTCTGCATTAAGAGTATATGTGTCTCCAGCTTTTTGCGAAAACTCTGAGAACGAAAAAAAAACAGCGACCATAACCGTGCAGATGACGATAATGCCAACTGCAAGTTCTAGCATGCTTCTGCCGTTTTTCATTGATTTTGCCAGTCACACAGTCTAGTGTGAAGACTATCATGCGAAAATTCTATAGGCAATAGACTGGTAAATTATGTACGTTCTAATCATGTAGAAAAGCTATACATACATTTTTCCGTGCGCTTATTTTTCTCTGTAGAGTGATAAATATCGATCATTTCCGAATACATCTTTATCTATACAAATGTTTTCAAAAAATTTTGACGCGATAGAAAAAACGTGGTCCGCTTGATCATGTGCGATTTCCAGAAACGCGGCTCCTTCATTTTTAAGGTGCCTAGCGATCACAGGGATTAAGCGCCTGTACGATTCAAGCCCATCATCTCCTCCATCAAGAGCAATAGACGGATCCCATAATCTTACGTTATCGTCCAGCCCTGAGATGCTATTACGTTTTATATATGGGGGATTGCTTACTATGCAGTCAAATTCTCCAACTAAACTATTTTCCCAAGATCCAAAAACAAATTCAGCTCTGTCTGAAACTCCTGCGTCTGAGGCGTTTTTTACAGCGGTCGATATCGCGCCGCTCGATATGTCTATACCAATTCCATTTGCATTTGGAATTTCAGAAAGTAGGCTTATCAATATACAACCGCACCCGGTTCCGCAGTCTGCGACACGTATAACAGAGCTTGTGATATTGGGGTTTGCTTTTTGCGCCGTTTTCTGTTGGTTTTGGCTAACTGGCTTTGAAACATCGTGTCTGCAAGTTATACATTGCTCAAGGTAATTATTCTCTGAACGTGTCTGATTCTTGTAAATCTTGCTATTTTTTTCCCTGAGAAACTTTGCTGCTTTTTCTACAAGCCCTTCTGTCTCTGGCCTAGGTTCAAGCGTATCTTTTGTAATAAGAAAATCGCGATCCCAGAAGCATTTCCTACCAAGAAGCCTTGCCAACGAGATTCTATGACAAGAGCATATTCGGACAAGCGCGAGCACATGATCTGCCTGAGGCCTGTCGACGCCGAAACACACGGCTCGACGGAACGAAAAATCACCGAGAGCGTCGCGAACAAAAGCCCGAGAAAAAATAAAACAATAATCATTCGCACCTCTAGCCTCAGGTTTCGCGCCTTCAGCATTTACTCTCTCGCCGCGGCCGCACTCTCCGATATCAGTTCGAAGCCCCAGAGACTGATTGCCGCGGAAACAATGGCACTCGGCAAAACCGCAACCGCAAGAAAACAGACCAGAACTACTGGCTAAATCTTCAACGTCTTTTATGAGCTTGAACAAGCTATATGCGCCCATGCGCCGCAGCTCCTCCCCTATAAAACCGTCGCCCAGACGGCGATCCTATAATCAGCCAACTGCGCTCGCTGGTCTTCTGTAAGCTCTAGCTCTTGTTTTTCCAAGACCATTTTGCGTCGCGAGTCTGCTGCGTTTCTCGGCATAATCAGGCGCTACCATCGGATAGTCAACCGGAAGACCCCAGCGCTCTCTATATGAGTCAGGAGTTAGGCCATAAGATGTTCTTAAATGCCTTTTAAGCATTTTGAGCTTTTTGCCGTCCTCGAGGCATATTATATACCCAGGCGTAACAGACTCTTCAATTGGAACTGGAGCCTGCTTTATGTTCTTTTTCTGCGTACTTTTATCAAGGTTTGTGATAGTTGCGTATACGCTGTGAATTACGTCCGCAATTGAAGAGCTCGGGATCGCGTTCCCCGGGTTAGATAAGTATGCAGATACTACACTTCCAAGAACCTCTAGCACTTTTTCATTCTCTTTTGGAAGAGATGGGGAAGAATTTTGCATCATGTTTATTCCTTTGTTTATTTAATGTATGCTCAGTTCTTTGTAACACATCTTATCCCATAAAACAAGAAAAAGTTTGAATATATTCATCATTTTTTCTAAAAGCGTTAAAATTTCGTTTATGCTTAGGGATGAAAGAAAGAAAATCCTATATAATATCGTGTAATGAGATTGATTATATCGAAATAAAACGACATAAAGTATTCTTTGGCAGAATTTTTACCTTTTTAGAAATTTGTGTTAAGCTATGTTAAATATTTGTTTTTGTAAAACAATTATTTAACACAAGACAATATACATTCTTAGCCTATAATAAAGTTCGTTACAAAAAATATTACATGATGATATTTTCTGAAAAATTGATAAAAGGTTTGTAATATCTACGGTGTAATTCTGTTGGTCCGTGAGTTAGGATTGCTCCCATGTGTTCTTTTGTCCCGTATCCTTTGTTTTTTTTCCAATTGAATTGCGGATATAACTCTCCAAGATCGGCCATCATTTTATCTCGAGTAACTTTTGCAATTATTGATGCTGCGGCGACAGAGGTGCTTTTTTTGTCCGCGCAAACAACTGTTGAGTGTGGGAGGTCGAATATGTCAGATTTTTTATTACCGTCAATTATAAGGTGACCGACGTCTGACGAAAGCGACTTATACGCTCTTTTCATTGCGAGAAATGTTGCCTGCAATACGTTTATACAGTTTATTTCATCGACTTCTGCTATACCAACAGCATATGAGCAACTTGAAGAACTTGATATCATGCCATATGCTCGAACTCTATTAGAGGCGCTCAACACCTTAGAATCGTTTATACTGTTGGCTAGGCTTTCGCTTATATCGTATGAGTGAAATACAACGGCGGCAGCGACAACAGGTCCCGCAAGAGCTCCATACCCGACTTCGTCTATGCCCGCTACGAGTCCTCCAATTCCTCTCTCTATATGAAAATCTGGATTTGCCATCGAAAAAATCTTATTACAAATCACAACGATAGAATTCTAAACAAATTCTTAACTCTGCGCGACAAAAAAGTATAATCGGAATCTTCGATATGGGCGCTCTTTATATCTGGTTGCGTATGGATAAAACATTGCTAATCGCTCAGGTTCGATTTAGTATTAGAACGGTTTTTCTGCGCTCTTGAACGATATGTATGGTACGTTGTCTAAGTTTATTATGCGAAGTATAGGGACTGTCGTTTGTGCGTTGCTGCTTTTTTATCCTGTAGCTTTTGCAGAAAGGTCTGCGAATTCGGAAAAGAGAGTTAGCCAAAAGCAAAATAGCAGCGGAGCTAACTCAAAAAAGCTTGCAAGAGACGTTGAGGACCTGCAAAGGTCTTTTGATAAATTTCAGCAAAAACTTAAAAGTGTGAAAAAGGATCTTAAAGAGATTGCTGATATAGATTTTGATAAAGAAAAAACAGAGCAAACAGATAAACTTGCTCAGTTTGGCGTTGCTATTATCGATTTTTTTGACAACGTTATTAACGAACAAATAAAGAACAAGCTGCAAAATTTTACGACAGGATTGCGAGATATTGGTGAATATGGCAAATTTTTTGCTATGAGCGGAGAAGATGCCTCGAAGCATGCTATATGTTTTGCAATTGCTGCTAGCATAGGGGCGATGACGTCTTGGATAGGTGCGTATGTTATAAGAAAAAAGACTTCGGCCATTCTTAGGACTCTTAAGAGACAAAAGGCTTCGATGGTGACGTCTGTTGCGGTGTTTAGCTCTGTTTCTGCTGTTCCTCTTGTTCCTCACCTTGTATTGTTTGTTGTTTTGTCGCTTTTGTTTAAGTTCATGTTTCCTCCTGTACACAGTATGATAGGAGCGACTTCGGTGCGTGTGGCGGTGCCGAGCGTATACAATTATTGGGCCTTTCTTCCTGCTGAAATGTATTTTATTTGGCTCACGTTTTTTTGGACGTCGAAGATTTTCTCGTTGGAAAATCCTAAAAGGGCTGTGGTAAAGATAAACGAGCGTAATGCTGAGGTGATTTCTTTTTGGATCCGGAGCTCTGTTGTGCTGTATTTTTCCTATAGCGCTGTTCAGAAATTTTTTGTCATAACTGGAATGTCGAGCGTAAGCATAGAAGCTTTGTCGGATATTACTGGTATTTTAATAGGCTTTTCTATTATGAAGATCATCAATGTTATCCAGATTGATATAAGCGAATTTCATACGGAGCTAAGCGATGCGGTGCGCGTAAAAAGCATGCGGAATGCTTCTTTGATGAAGATTATAACATTTGTCCTCTGCGTTATGTGGGTATTTGCGCATGCTTGGTTTACAAAGCTGCTTTTTCCAGCAGTTGCAACTGGGGTTTTTATTGTTTTGCTTTCCCCAATTCAACAGTTGTTACGACGTGCTCGTGTTGTATATGTATGGCATCGCCGTAGAAAGCCTGATCTGCTTAGCAAGCTTTTGTCTATGGGGAGCGCTGTGGAGCAGACAGTAAAGTACCTTTTGTATGGTTCTGTTTCTGTGATGTGGATGTTTTATCTGCTCAGTTTAGATGCGTTCGGGGCATTCTTTAGCATGTTTTCATGGTTGCATTATCTATTCGAAGGAAAGCTTATATCGTCAGTTGTAAGTACAGTATTCGCTGTTGCTATAGCGCATCTTTTGGTAAAGACAGGAGACCGTGCGCTTAAATTTTATGTGGAAGAAAAATACTCTTCAAATTCTCAGGAGAATAATTTTTTGGCCAGCAGACTTAAAACACTTATGGCTATGCTTAGGACTCTTTTGCGTATATGTGTTTGGGCTCCAATTATAACAATCGTCGCTACGCATTTGGGTATTAGCAATGTTTCAGGAATATGGGCTGGGATCTGCGCTATAGGGTTTGGTCTTAGCTTTGGATTTCAGCAGGTGGTTCGTGACTTTGTGGCTGGTTTTTTCATAGTGCTAGAAAACAATTTGATGATAGGTGATGAAATCGAAGTTGATAGCAAAATCGGTAAAGTTGAAAGCATAAGTTTGCGCACTCTTAAAATACGAATGAGAGACGGGGCATTGGTTATAATTCCGTTCGGTATAATAGGTATAATAATAAACAGGAGCCGTCAATTTGCTTATGTTTTCTTAAGCATATCTGTGAAATATGATGAAAATCAGGAGAAAGTTGTTTCTTGTATAGAAAAAGCATTTCAAATATTGAAAAGGACATATCCTGTTGGGCGGTGCGTCATGAATCCTCTGGAAATTTTGGGGTTGAACGAAGTGACCAGCTTTTCTATGGTATTTCAGGCGAGAATCAAGACTATACCGAGCACGCAAGACTCTGTGAGGCGCGCTTTTAACAAGATTCTGAAACAGATATTCGATGATGAGGGCATTTCTTTGCCAATACCTCCATACAATATTCCGAATTTACAGCCAAGTCTGACGAATACGGTCTGACAGCGCTCTGTGTGTGGTTGCGGCGTTATCGCTGTCGTAGTATTCTTGCTGTTTTCTTAATGTGTACTAGTTTGGCATGTGGTTTCCGTGAGAAAACTTGGTATGGCTCGGCTTTTATTGCTGTAATCTGCGCGGGGGGGCCCGTATCCTATGAGATAGAAGGCTGGGCCCCGTTTGTCCTGCCTCTGAGCACTATTATATACGAATATGTATAGACATATTAAACTGCGCGCCATAGACTTTTTTTTTCTTCAGAGATATCCTTAGCACTAGTTGTTTTGCGGTTTTTTTTCAGGTGTTGTCATGAACGCTGCGCTCTTTTTATCTGTGTTTCTGGTATCTATTTTATGCGTTAGTGGGGACGCTATTTCTGGTGGCGGGTGCTCTGATAAGAAAAGTGTGAACAAAACAAACGATGGCGGAATCAAAGATAGTGGCGCTAAAATCGATAAGGATAATGGTAATAGGGAGCCTGGGGATAAAGCCGACAACAAGAAAGAAACAACGGCTTCTGATATATCGAAAGACGAAGCTATAGGGCTGATTTCCGCCGTATCAGAATTTGTTAAAAAAGAGTATGTCAAAGAAATTAGCTATAAAGACTTATGCAATACTACTATAAATGGCATGCTTTCTTCTCTTGACCCCCATTCCTCATATTTCACAAGGGAAGAGTTTGAGGATATGTCTCATGAAGTGAACGGCGAGTTCGGAGGGCTTGGTTTGGAGGTTGGGGCGAAAGACGGTGTTATTGAAGTTATATCTCCAATAGATTCTTCTCCTGCTCAGGAAGCTGGAATAATGTGCCGTGACCTTATAGTGGCTATAGACGGAGTCCCAGTTCAGGGAATGAGATTTTTGGACGTAGTGAAAAAAATGCGTGGTAAGCCTGGAACAGTTGTCACTTTGTTGATAAAGCGTGAAGGAAGCCCGATTATAACTAAGAAACTTACAAGGGCGATGATATTAGTTAAATCTGTGAAATACATTTTGCATGAGGGGGATATAGGCTATGTAAGAATCTCGACATTTGATTCCAAAGTTACGTCTCTTCTCAAAGACGCGATAGTTTCTATAAAGAAAAAAGCTAAAAATCGCTTAAAAGGATTCGTTATAGATCTTCGCAATAATCCTGGAGGATTACTTGATCAAGCTATAAGTGCGTGCGGTTTGTTTTTCAGCGATAAGGCAGTCGTATCAACTAGGGGGCGCGATATGAGGGAGCAAATTTTTAGCGCTCCTCACGGGCAAGATGTTATAGGAAATATTCCTGTTGTTGTGCTTGTTAATGAAGGAAGCGCATCTGCATCAGAGATAATGGCTGGCGCTCTTCAGGACAACAAAGCGGCTCTTGTTGTTGGCGTGAACTCTTTTGGTAAGGGGTCTGTTCAGCGAGTTGTTCCTATCGGTGAAAATGGGAAACTTGGAGGTGTTCGCCTTACGGTTGCCTTGTTTTACACTCCGTCTGGCAAAGTTATACAAACAAATGGTATAAAGCCAGACATATATATTTCGCAAGACACCGTTGTTTCAAAAGAGTCTCAAGACTTAAAATTCAGGGAAAAAGACCTTCACGGTGTTCTTAGGCCAGAAAACATGAGCAAGGACGCTGCTGATAAAATAGCAGGGAAATTTGATGCCGAATATAAAAAAGGAAGGAAAGAGGCGTCTGAAGGTTTTTCGGTTAGTCCTGGTATCGATGGAGGTCGCTCAAGCTCTGGGGGCCAGGGAGACTCCTCTGGCGCAGACAAAAGCTCTGATGGAGTGGCTGCAGCGATAATAAAAAAGGAAGATTATCAGCTAATGCGCGCCGTTGAATTGGTGAGGGGGCTCTGGATCTTCGACAAAAATAAAGAGTGCTCCGGGATGAAAAAAGCATCATAAATCAGTCGCATAGAAAGAGATAGCTTATCTGCTTTGTTTGTTATTTTTTGTTTATGGCCTGTAGAGGTGGTATATAGAGCGCGAGCTTTTTGATTTCGTTGGCTTACGATAAATCGGGTATTTTGCTGAGGAAAATTCATACTCCCAGTGTTTTTTATAGGTTTGCTCTTCTTATACCTATAGTTTTCGATGTGGGTAATACAACAAAGAAACTGTGATATTCAGCGTTTTATACAAAAAAGTTAATGCAAAAAAACAAAAATTGATGAATTATTAAGATCAAAGTTATATATTAATAGTGTATTAAAATCTAAGATGGGAGAACGCATATGAACAATTATAAAATGTTAGTTTTGGCAATTGCAATTGCGGCGCAGTCAACTTTCGCTGTTGCAGTAGGCGATTTTTACGAAAGGCAACAAAAATTTTTAGAAAAAAGAAACGCAGCTATAGCTAAAAAGATAGAAGAGCAAGCGAACGAGTATACAGGACGCCCAATGATAAGTGACGCCAGTAATAAGATGGTGCTTTTAAAAAGGAAACAAGAAAACGACACAAGGGATGTATTTCAACGAATGCATGAAGATGTCGAGAGAAGAAGGGCTCTGGGTTTGAAGCGTCAATTCGAAGCTGAGCAAAAAAAATCCCGTATAGTTAAAGCAAACCCTGTGCCCAAGTTTCAAAAGCCAATGAATCGTGGACGGGCAATAGAAGAAGTCAATTATAACCAGATAGAAAATGTGATGGAATCGGGAGACGTCAATCAAGAGGTAGAAGAATTCGCGGAAAATAGACTGATAAGCAGAATAAGCAAAGATAAGCTTGGCAGACCGGAAGCAGTACAAGATCAGGGCTTGTTAAATGTACAAGAGCCTGCTTTCACTAGTCGTTTTTCTACATTTCAGTCGGCTAAAATTTTTCCAAAAAAACATTTCCGAATTCAAAAAGTGCAAAGGCAAGATGGAACTATAGAATACATTAAAAAACAAAACCCATAAATTTAACAATCGATGCAAAAATGGATGAATGAGAAACTCAGCAATATTTTTTATTAAGTTTATCAATCATCCTTTCTGCATTAAAGCATAAAAATTAGAAATAATTAGTGATAATTATCGATTTATAAAATAAAAAGGCAGTGAAAATGAATGTTAAAACAACTATATTAATAGCCGTTTGTGTTATTAAATCTATTAGTGCAATGGCTGGAACGCATAAATTCGGAAGAAAAATGTTTCCTAACGATAAAAATGCAAGCGAAAGCGTGAGAGAAGCTATGCAATATGGCGCTATAGCAGAAAAAGATGTGTCGAAAAAGCCAATAAAGAAAATTGATAATCAAAAAAGGAAAAACAACAACGTTGCAGATAAGTCATGGAAATTGAGTTTAAGAGCAAATGTTGTAAAACCAGGTGAAGAACTGTTTTTAGAAGAAGGAGAAATTCCCGCAGACCAAAGATTCAAAAAAGTTTTGCCCAGAGCAGAGCGGGAAAAATTAGAACGCAGTGAAGTTAACCATGAAAAAGGACTTGCCCAACAGTATTTTGCGCAGCTGCCAGCTGAAGATCAGCGATATGATCAGTCAAAAGCGTCAGCGTTAAATGAGAAATATAGATATTTCGCAACAAACGAAAATGTTTATAAGAGACTTTATGATGACGCGAGAAATAGGGTGGCGGTGAAAAATTTTGAAATTCAGAAAAAAAATTCTGGAAAATTCGACGTTGCTCCTTTTCCTTTCATAGAGGAAAAATCTCGTAATATTGCATTGGATCTGTCATGGAATGAGCTTGATCTTAAGTATAGGTCTAATATTGATAATTTTTTTAAAAATATACTAAATCAATATTCATATCGTTCAGAAAAAAAAGGTGAAGAAGAAAGGCTTGCTGCTGAAATCGGAAATTTTATAGAAAAAGAGGCGGAGAAAAATTTTAAAGACGAGTTAAAGAAGGAGCCAGGCATGACTGGCGAGGAGAAAGAGGCCGGACTTCTCTCGTGGAAATATAAAGTAGCCGACTATTTAAAATGGAAATTCACCGTAGCAAAATTCGATAAATCCTTGAAAGAAAAGGCTATCCCATTGGTTGAATACATTTTAGAAGAAATATCTCACGATAATGAAAGAATTCTTCCAACTCTAGAGCGATTGCGAGATGCATTAAAAAATGATCTATTGGAAAAAGGTATTCGAGAGGAGCTTATTGCCGAAGAACAGGAGCAGAATCTTTTGATGCAGCGGCAAAGTAATGACAGAGGTCCTTTCCAAGTAAACTTTAATGATTAGTAACAGTGAGCGGGAGCGGCCAACGGTAATATAAACGTCGATTTACTGGCAAAGGACGTGGATTAATAAAAAAAGAGATAGCTGGCTTGCGTGTATTATCATTTTTAAGCAAGCGTTACGAAAAAGCCGCTCGGCCAACACATATGTTGCGGGCGGCGTCTTTTCGGACATTTATTTGTGCTTAGGTCTGTTCTAAGTCTAAGAAAGGCGGCGCGGGTTATTCCTCGCAATACAAGAAAGGCTGCTACGGAGCAACTTATCCTATTACATAATATACGCAAAAATCATGAAGCTATGGATGAAATGGGCGAGCGACCGGGATCGAACCGGCGACCTTTAGAGCCACAATCTAACGCTCTAACCAACTGAGCTACGCCCGCCACACAACGTCGATGATGGCTGACGGATAAGCGTTTTGTCAAGGCTAAGAATTTCCCGAACCAAATAGTTTCTGCTGAAAAATTTTCTCGGACCCGCAAGGAGGCAAACTACATGTTTTGCTTCGACCTATACAAGTGACACAGAGCTACGGCTGCTGCATCTGCGCTGTCAGCTGGTATGTTTGAACGAGTTCCAAGCTCTACCATGATTGTCCGTGTAACTTGCTTTTTGTCTGCTAGTCCAAATCCAGTTACAGTTTTTTTTATAGAGTTTGGGCTGTATTCTACGGTTTTTATTTGTAAACTTCCAAAAGCTGTCAAGCAGGCTCCTCTTGCAAAACATAAGGAAATCGATGACTCTGGATTTATGTTGATGAATACTTTCTCTATTGCTGCTATTGATGGTTTAAATTCTTGGATTATCGAGCCAATCTCTGAATATATTTTTGCAAGTCTTTTCTGTATTTCGTCTTTTGAGCTTGTACGAATGACGCCTAACTCTAAACAATTAACGGCATTTAACTTCCTACTAGACGCTTCTATTATCGCATATCCAGTTTTGTTGAGCCCTGGATCTACGCCTAAAATTCTGTAATTTTTTTCATCATAACAATTTTTTTCCTCTTTTTTTTCTGCAGCAGGCATTTCTTTACTGGCTTTTTCCGACATTCGCATCTTTTCCTGAGGGTTCCACTTAACATAAAGTTAATACTTTTCTATCATAGATAGTAGAAAAAAGTTTTATCTCGGAGGTATCTTTGACCGATTGTGGAGTTTGTGTGTCTGCTGGAGGGTTGTCACTTTGGGCGATGTTTTTGCAGGCAGATCTTGTGGTGAAGTCTGTAATGGTTCTTCTTGCGCTTCTTTCTGTTCGTTCTTGGACTGTTATATTTTCAAAATTCATGTCTATAAAGAGAGCGCGAGAGGAAGCTGAGGAAGTAATGGACTATGCGGACCAACGCGATATTCTGGATGGAGGGATTCATATGGCGACTGGACTCAGCGGTTCGTTTGCGGATCTTATGGTTTTGTCTGTTCAAGAGACTCAGAAAGCAAAAGATTATGGTTCTGCAGGCTTGTCCATGTGGCATCAGCATTTGTTGCAGCTCATGGGGGTTATAATGGAAGAGCAAAAAGACGAGCTGCACAAAGGGCTAGGATTTTTAGATTGGTGCGCTGCCGCGTCTCCATTTATAGGTTTATTCGGAACGGTTTGGGGTATCATGCATAGCTTTCATGTCGCCGTATCTGGAAAAGCTGATATTGCAGTGATAGCTCCTGGAATGGCAGAGGCATTATTCGCCACAGCAATGGGGCTTGTTGTTGCTATACCGTGCTTAATTGCATATAACAAGCTGTCTTTAGAGGTGATCCGCTTTACATTGAAAATGGAGAACTTTGCTCAAGAATTAAGTGCAGCAGCACTTCAAAAAGTCTGCACTAGTAAATCTGATTTTCTATAGCTTGGGGGTTTGTTATTATGGGAAAATCGTCGTTTAGTTTATTTGGAAGCGGTGCAAGCTCTGCTCTTTTTAAGACCGGAGACACGAAGTCAAAAATAAACGTCACTCCATTTGTAGATGTTATGCTTGTGCTTCTTGTGATATTCATAACTGCAGCTCCTGTAATAAAAAACAATATAAACGTTGACCTTCCAGAATCAAGTGCAGCACCAGCTACCTCAGAAAAAAAGCCTTTATCCGTAAGCCTGGATAAAGACGGGAAAATATTTCTTGATGACAAAGAACTAAGCAAAGATGAGCTTTTTCATGCTCTGTCTTCCATGGAGGATGCGAAAAGCGAAAGGATACACCTGTTTGCAGATAAGTCTTTGTCCTACGCGCAGGTGGTGGATGCTATGAATGCTATTGTAGCCGCAGGTTTTACGAAAGTGGCGCTTGTTACTGATGGTGAGAAAAAGTAGGAAAGAGCGAATAACATGAGCAATGATAAAAAAGGGTTTTTGCTATCGGCGCTTTTTCATGCGTTAATAGTCGCTTTTTGCTTTTTTGGCTCAATGTATATGAGCGATAAACTCAAAATAGAAGAAGCTCCTCCGTGCACAATTCCCATAGATGTTGTTGCAGTGAGCGATATATCAAAAGCCCCACCTTCAAGGCGAAAAGCCGAGGACCCGCCTCCTCAAGAGCATGCTCGCGATCCAGATCCCAAGAAAGAAGAACCTAAGGAAAAAGAAGTCAGGAAAGACGCTTCTATGGAAGAGCTAATACAAAAGAAGCTATCTGAAAGAAAAGAAAAATCACATGTAAAAGAAAAGCAAAAAGCGCAAGACAAAAAACATGATAAAAAAAAGATAACCAAGAAACAGCCGACCAAAAAAAATAATGTAAAAAAGTTGCGTGGACAAAAAAACAATTCTTCAGATCAGCAGGACTTTATGCGTTTTCTCAAGGACGTTAGGAAGGATAAGTCTGATGCTCCTGTTGCCGATACGCCTATGACTGACGATAACTCAAAGTCAAACTATGGGGCTTCGTCCGTTGGGGAGTTATCTATGAGTATAGTAGACCGAGTTAGGAACCAGCTTGAAAGTTGTTGGAGAATCCCGCTTGGAGCTCAGAATTCAGGAAACATAGTTGTAGTTGTACTTTTAGAAATGAATCCTGATGCAACTGTTAGAAAAGCTACAATACTTCATAATGAAGGGACAACAAATCACCCCATGTATAAAGTGGCAGCAGAAAGCGCTCTTCAAGCTGTGTTTCATCCAGACTGCAACCCCCTTGTGCTTCCGCTTGACCAATATGAAAAATGGAAGATTTTTAAATTCAGGTTCATTAGATGACAGAAATATATAATGTATAAACTTGATGCAAAAAATTAATTGCGGAATATGACATAATATGCCATGTATCATGTAATATAATTTTATTAAGCTAAAAGATGACCTTTTTTGTGTATTTTTTGTATGGTCGTGTTTTGCTTCCTATTGTATTTTTTGCAGCAATTTGTTAATAATACTTCTGTCATGGGGCGTATAGCTCAGCGGTAGAGCACTACGTTGACATCGTAGGGGTCATAGGTTCAATCCCTGTTACGCCCATGTTAGTTGCAGTTTTTTTTGTTTGTGCTTTCTGTTGTATTTTGTTTTTGGCAGCAAAGAGGCTCTGTTTTTAGAGGGTTAATTGTTTTTTTACTAGATCGATGATAATATGTCAGTACAGGTGTTATAGCGTTTTTAATTATGGCTTACAACATGGGCTCTTCGATAAGGAGCAGAGCAGAGGTGGGGCTTCGACAATACATAATGAATGTGTATGGATATATGGGGCTTGGGATTGGTCTTACTGCGGCGATAGCATTTTGCATTTATTCGTTTAGGCTTGACGGTCTTGCGGCCGGAGGGTCGATAATTGCTGCTTTTGCCATGCTTGGGATCGGTTTTTATTTCTCTTTTGCATGGAATAAGATCAGCTTTTTTAGGGCGCAGTCATTGTTTTGGGTATACGCGGCTCTTATGGGGATTTTTATTTCGCATGTATTCTATATTTACACTCCTATAAGTATAGTGAAGGCGGCTTTTGTAGCTGCATCAACGTTTGGGTGTGCGAGCGCGTATGGGCACGTTACGCAAAGAGACCTGACTTCTGTCGCGTCGTTTTTGTTGATAGGTCTTGTGGGCGTGATGCTAGCGAGCGTCGTTAATTTGTTTTTGTCTAACTCTGTTGTTGATTTTGTTATCTCTGTTGTCGGCGTTATGGTGTTTTTAGGTATTGCAGCGTATCAGACGCAGGCTCTTAAGCAGATGTACTTTAGGGCGCGCTCGGAGGAGGAGCAGAATAAGATGGCTATATTCGGAGCTCTTAATTTGTATCTTGCCATAGTTAATATTTTTATATTTCTTCTTCACCTTGTCGGAGAAAGAAAATAGTTTTTCTGTTTTTACAAATAAGATAAGATAGAAGTGATTTGAAAGCGCTTGGGGTTTTTGTATAGACCCTGGCGCGTTTTCTTTTATATCGTTTTTTGTAACGTATCTAATAGCGCGCGCTAATAGCGTTTAATAAAAATTAAACTTAAATCAAACCATGTTTTCATATTTTTTGAATTGGAGATTATGCAATGAATAGCAAAAATACACTATATGCACCTAAGCACAATATTGAGGATACACTGCCAGTTTGCGATAAAAAACGACGAAAAGTGATAGAAAAGTCTGGGAAAAACACGAAATCTGAGGCTTTATGCGGATTTGTTTCTGAAATAGAAGATCTGTTTCACAAAGCAATGGAGACAGGGAAACTTAGTGTTGCTCTTAAAGCCAAGGAAATGTTAGCAAAGATAAAGGGGTTGTTTCAGAAAAAGACTAGCGATATGAAGCCTGTTAGCCAATGGAGCGATGATGAAATCCAAGCCGTTATAGATGAGCTAGAACAAATGAGCGAGGAGGCTTCATAGAAAATTGTTATCATTTTGTTATAGAGGCGTTGCATGAGTTGCATACGTCGTTTTTCCCATTTTCTGCTTGCAGTTTTTTTTTGATTGTGTATCCTATCTAGATCGGGGCCCGTAGTTCAGCGGTTAGAACTCGCCGCTCATAACGGTGGTGTCGTTGGTTCGAATCCAGCCGGGCCCATTTTTTTCTCCCATTTTTGTTTGGATCTCTTTAGATTTCTTTGGACTTGTATTTTGTATTAAGTCTTAATCCTACGCATTTTCTTGCGGCTCTTCTTTTATTTTTTATTTTCTATGCAATGGAATTGCAAAATTAGCATCCTTGTATTATGTAATTGCTCGTATAGTAGCTAATGTTTTTTTGGTCTCTTATTAACGATCGTGGGCGAGGATGGTTATTTATCTGCTGTGTTTTATGACCATGTTGAGCTTCTGGTATTTTTGGCTAAATTCTTGAAGTGCGCGCAAAAAGCGTATTTCTATTTTTTAGATATGCTGTTATAATGCGCACATGTTCTTATGCTGTGTTTTGTCGAAGGGCTGTTTGTTATGGTTATGGTGCGGTTGCGGCAGATATATGAGGAATCTATTACGCCTGAGCTTATAAAGGAGTTTGGGTATTTTAATATTCATCAGGTTCCGAAATTAGAGAAGATAGTGATAAATATGGGGCTCGGCAGGAAAGACAAAAAAGTCGCTGAGGCGGCCATGGAGGAGCTTGCTGCTATATCTGGTCAGAGGCCGGTTAGGACCGTTGCTAGAAAGTCTATAGCGGGATTTAAGCTCCGTGAGGGAATGGATGTTGGTGTGAAGGTGACTTTGCGTAAAGCGCGTATGTATGAGTTTTTAGATAGGTTCGTTACCATAGCAATGCCTAGAATAAGGGATTTTCGCGGATTGTCGCTGAAGAGTTTTGATGGAAGCGGGAATTTGTCTGTTGGTATAAAGGAGCACTATATATTTCCAGAAGTTAATTACGATAGGGTTGACCATATTTTGGGTATGGACATATCTATTGTGACAACGGCTAAGACTGATGACGAAGGCCGTTCTTTGTTGCAGAAATTTGGGGTTCCTTTCAGGAGTTGAAGTTGTTTTTTGTGGTTGTATTATAATTGGAAGTTTGAGGGATTTGCGATGGCTAGAAAAGGTTCTATAGAGAGCAATGATTTTAAGAAGAGGCTTGCTAAGAGGTTTGCTGATAAGCGTGCGAAGATGAAGTCTGTTGTGATGGACAAGTCGGCTTCTATCGAAGAGAGGTTTAACATGGCTTTGAGGCTCGCGAAGCTTCCGAGGAACAGTTCTCGGGTTCGCGTGAGGTCCAGGTGTGTTTTGAGCGGAAGACCTCGTGCTGTATATAGATTCTGCAATCTTTCTAGGATAGCGTTTAGGGATCTTGCTACCAGCGGGAGGCTTCCTGGAGTTAAAAGGTCGAGTTGGTAAGCGGCTTGTGGCGGTTGAATTGTGTGAAAGTTTGAGGAGGAAAGTATGTCTTTTTCTGATCCGATAGGAGATATGATAACTAGGATAGTGAATGCTCAGCGTGCTGGACATGAGTTTGTCGTCGTTCCTGTATCGAAAATGAAAGAAAGTATAGCGAATGTTTTGCATAAGGAAGGCTATGTTTCCTCTGTGTCTATGGGCGATGATGGAAGGAGTTTGCTTATTGGGCTTAAGTATTTTAATGCTTCTCCGGTGATTAGGTATATGAAGCGTGTTTCGAAGCCGAGTGTACGAATATATTCTGGGGTTAAAAGGCTTCCTCGCGTTGCTAATGGGCTTGGTAATGCCGTGCTTACGACTTCTCGTGGAGTTATGTCTGATAATGACGCGAGGAATATAGGGGTTGGCGGAGAGGTGCTTTTTTATGTTGCATAGATTACGCTGTGTTTCGATTCTCTGTTGTGGTTTTTTGGCCTTTTTTGCGCCTTTTGGGGCTGTTTGTAGAGGTTTCTCTAGGTCTTTCAGTGTGTGGTGTATGTTGTCGGCTGGTTCTGTGGTGATTGCTGGTTTTTTTTATGATTTTGCGCTAGATGTGTTGATGCGGAAGCGTTGTTTCGGTTATATGATGATTGTGAGGGGGGGCTATGTCTCGTATTAGCAGAATGCCTATTGAGCTTCCGAGCGGTGTTGAGTGTCGGGTTGATGGGCGAGTGGTTGTGGTTTCTGGTGGAAATGGTGAACTTTCTTTTAGCGTTCCCGATGCTGTTAAGGTTGTTGTTGATGGGCGCTCGGTGTTCGTTCGGTCTGCAGATGACGTGAAGATATGCGACTTAACTAAGGAGCAGTCGTCTTTGTGTGGCACTGTGGCTAGGCGTATAAAAAACATGGTTGTTGGGGTTTCTAGTGGATTTGTTAAAAATCTAGAGTTGATTGGTGTCGGATATAAGGCGGAGTATCAGCCTCAAGCTTCTGCTATAAAGCTTAATTTGGGCTTGAGCCATAGCATAATGTACAGCGTTCCGAACGGAATCATGGTAAAAACCGATAAGCCAACTTCGATTGTTGTGTCTGGCGTTGATAAGCAACTTGTTGGGCAGGTTGCCGCAGAGATTCGCAAGTTTTGTCCGCCAGAACCCTATAAAGGTAAGGGAATACATGTTGATAAAGAGTTTGTTAGACGTAAGGAAGGCAAGGCTAAGTAGTTTTTGTTTAGTTTTGATGGAGGTTTGTTGTGTTGTATCGAGGTGATTCTGTTGTTAGAAGGGTTGCTAGGGTTAGGTCTAAGCTGAGAAGTCGAGCTGGTGGCCGTCCTAGATTGTCTGTGTTTCGCTCTGAAAGGCATGTCTATGCACAGGTTATAGATGACGCCGTTGGGAAAACTTTGGCTAGCGCTTCGTCTGCGGAGAAAAGCTTGAAATCTTCGGGCCTTTCTGGTGATTTTGCTGTGGAAAAAATGGTTGGCAAGCTTATAGCAGAGCGGGCTGCAGCGCAAAGCGTTTCTGAGGTTGTGTTTGATAGAGGTCGGTTTGCGTTTCATGGAAGAGTTAAGGCTGTTGCCGAGTCTGCCAGAGAAGGTGGGTTGGTTTTTTAGCTGTTGTTTATGGTTGCTGCAGTTTTTGTGTTTTTGTGTCCCCGTTTTGTGGGTGCGTTGTTGGGAGTGAAAGATGGTGCGAGAGAGGAGTTCAAAGCCTGCTGATAAGGAGCTTATTCGCCGTTTTGTGTCTGTGTCTAGGGTGTCTAAGGTTGTGAAGGGCGGTAAGAGGTTCAATTTTTCTGCGTTGGTTGTTGTGGGCGATGGGAAAGGGAGTGTTGGTTATGGTGCCGGTAAGGCTAGGGAGGTTTCTGATGCCTTGAGAAAGGCTGGGGACATTGCTACCAGGTCTATGCGAAGGGTTCCTCTTAAGGAGGGCAGAACGGTTCATCAAGACCATATGGCGTCGTTCGGTGCTGGTAAGGTTTTTGTGAGAAGCGCTCCGAAGGGAACGGGAGTTATCGCTGGAGGAGCTATGAGAGCGGTGTTCGAGGCTGTTGGTGTTCAAGATATTGTCGCGAAGGTTATAGGCTCTTCCAATCCTCATAATGTTGTGAAGGCTACTGTGAGGGCTCTTGAGGCGATACAGTCTCCTCGTATGGTTGCTAATAAGCGTGGTAAGAAAATATTTGAGGTATTTGGAGCAGCGCAGTCGTCTCCTAGAGAAAAGGTGGTTGGCTAGCAAAAGATGGGCGATGTGCGACGTGGTGTTGCTGTGGTAGAGTGTTTTTGCATGTTGTGCGTTTTGGTTTTATGGAGGTGATATGGCTGGAAGTAGATGCTGTTCTGATTGCGGTTCGTGCGTGATGGGGTGCGCAGGAGGTACTGTTAGGGTTAGGCAAGTCAGAAGCTTGATAAGGGAGGCGCGCTCCACTCGCGGTATTATTCGCGGGCTTGGTCTAGGGAAAATAGGCGCAGAGAAAGAACTCCCCAATATCCCAGAGGTAATTGGTATGGTGCGTAAGGTTCTTCATTTGGTAGAGGTGTATTGAATTTTCGTTTTTAGTTTGTCATCTTTAATTTGTGTGGGTGTTTAGCGGTGGTTAGTATGAGACTTAATGATATAAGGGATAATTTCGGAGCTAAAAAAAGAAGGAAGCGTGTTGGTCGCGGGATCGGGTCTGGTAAGGGGAAGACCAGTTGTCGTGGAGGCAAGGGGCAGACTGCTCGCTCTGGTGTTGCGATAAAAGGATTTGAAGGAGGCCAGATGCCTTTGCATAGGAGGCTTCCACACAGAGGATTTGTTAATTTTTGCGCTAAAAATTTCGCTGAGATAAACATATGCGATGTGCAAAGGCTGGTTGATTCTGGAAGGCTTTCTGTGGACAAGGTTGTTTGCATTGAAGAGCTTATTAATATCGGTGTTATAAAGGGACGGTTTGACGGATTACGCGTTTTAGGGCGAGGTGAAATTACCAGTAAGATGAATTTTCGTGTTGATGGCGCGTCTAGGAGCGCTATTGAGGCTATATCAAGCGCTGGAGGAGCGTGCGAGGTTGTTAGTCGCTGTAAGGAAGAAGTAGTTGGGAAATAGCTGTGGTTGCGTGTTGTTTTTTGTGTTGCCGCTGTGTTTTTTTTGTTTTAGGGGGTGGAAGTGGCGTCTGTTTCTGAGCAGCTGTTGTCTAATCTTAGTTGGAGTGCTTGGTCTAAGGCGAAGGACCTTCATAAGCGTATATGGTTTACTCTTGGGATCTTCGTAGTATATAGGTTTGGGACTTATATCCCGTTGCCTGGCATAGACCCAAACGAGCTGGCTTCTTGGACGCATCAGTATGCTAATGGGATCCTCGGGATGTTTAACCTGGTTTCTGGTGGAGCTCTGGGGCGTATGAGCATTATGGCGTTGAACCTTATGCCATATATATCTGCGAGCATAATAGTTCAGCTTATGACGGCTATATTCCCGCATTTTATTGCTTTGAAGAAAGAGGGGGAGAGCGGGAGGCGTAAGCTTAGTCAGTATACGCGTTATGGGACCGTCATTTTGGCGTCGATGGAGGCTATGGGTATTGCTTCTTGGATTTCTTCATACCCGAAGTTGGTTGTTGATTCTGGGCCGTTCTTTTTTGCTTCTACGGTTGTGACTATAGTTGGCGCTACTCTATTTTTGATGTGGCTTGGAGAGCAGATAACTTCTCGAGGAGTTGGCAATGGGTCGTCGATGATAATATATGCCGGGATTGTGGCTGGATTGCCTCCTAAAATGGTTAGCACGATAATGATGAGCAGGGCCGGCGGTGTTTCATCTGGAAGTGTGATGGCTACTGTGGCTATTATTATGTTTGTTGTAGTACTAATAATATTCGTGGAGAGGGCGTATAGGCGTGTAGTGGTTCAGCATCCGAAAAGGCAGGTTGGTAGGCAAGTGTATAGCTCTGAGCAGACTTATATGCCTATAAAGATCAATAGTACAGGGGTTTTACCTCCTATATTTGCTCTTGCGTTTTTGAGCTTTTTGAGAATCTTTGCTCAGTCTAGAATAGTGTCTGAAATATATCCTTTGCAGTTGTTTTTTAGGTATTTTTTTACTGAGGCGTGGTTGTTTATGCTGATAGAGATAGTGGTGATAGTGTTTTTTGCCTTTTTCTATACTCCGATAGTGTTCAACCCTGATGAAACTGCTGAGAATTTGAGAAAAAGCGGTGGGTTTATTCCTGGGTATCGACCCGGAAAGATGACGGCGGAATTTTTTTCTTATTTACTGACGAGGCTGACGGTGATAGGGGCGGCATACATATCGTTTGTTGTTGTTCTGCCTAGTTTTTTGAACTATATGTTCAAAATGGATTTTCCTTTTCAAGGTACAAGTTTTTTGATCGCCGTTGGCGTGAGCTTAGATATGATTACCCAGGTGCACTCGTATCTTATTGCTCACCAGTATGAAAATTTGTTGAGGCGGGGTAAGCGGTGATTAGTGATGTAATTGTCGTTCTGGGTCCGCCTGGCTCTGGCAAAGGAACGCAGGCGAGGGCGCTGTCTTGTAGCCTTGATGTTCCTAGTATAGGGATGGGCGATCTTCTTAGGCAGGAAATAGCTGATGGAACAGAGATAGGGAGACTGATACAGGCTGAAGTTGAGTCTGGGGGAGCTCCTGATACGGCGTTGGTTATGGATGTTTTAAATTCTAGGCTTAGAAAGATTAGTGCTGGCACTGTGATTTTAGAGGGATTTCCGCGTGATTTGGCGCAAGCAGAGGCGTTCGAGAGCGTGTTAAAAGACCTTAGAGCCAAGATTCTTATGGTGTTTTTATTGGTTGTTCCTGAAGAGGAGTTGGTTGATAGGGCTCTTCGCAGGTATAGCTGCAGCGGGTGCTCTGCTATATACTCTGTAGGAAAGCGAGATACCGCTGTTGATGGTGTGTGTGACGTGTGCAGATGTACAAAATTTACCAGAAGGTCAGACGATCAATCGCATATAATCAGGAAGAGGCTGATGCTTGACAAGAAAAAGGCTTCTGGTCTTATATCGTTTTATGAGGGAAGCGGGATGCTTATGTCAATGGACGGGTGTGCGCCTGTTGAAGAGATTAGCCGCGTAATGTCCAGAGTTATAGAATCAAAACTTTCGCTTTTGTAACTCGCGGAAATTTTATCGATTATGAATCGATATCCATATATGGAGAAAGTTGTCGTGGGCTGGATTATAGCCTGTTGTATTTGTTACTTTTGTGCGATGCATGCACAATCCTAAGCACTATGTGTTGTTTGGTTTTCTGGATTGAATTTTCATCGTATAATGCTAGAATCGAGTTGAGTCTTTCTTGCAGTGTTATAGTATGGTTAAAATAGTGTCTGATTCTTCGTTTGTTGAAGAAGTGCTCCAGAATAGTGGTGTTGTTTTAGTCGATTTTTGGGCTCCGTGGTGTGGGCCGTGTGTGCAGATGCTTCCTGTGATAGACGCAGTCTCTTCGTCGCTTCCTGACCTGAAGGTTGTAAAACTTGATGTGCAGGAAAATCAAGAGATTCCATCTGAATATGGTATTATGGCGCTTCCAACTCTTGTGCTGTT
This sequence comes from Candidatus Hydrogenosomobacter endosymbioticus, assembly GCF_021654655.1. Lineage (GTDB taxonomy): Bacteria > Pseudomonadota > Alphaproteobacteria > Holosporales > GW7 > Hydrogenosomobacter > Hydrogenosomobacter endosymbioticus. The sequence continues at coordinate 145,554 of NZ_AP025225.1, forward strand.
TAAAAACGGTGTAGAAGTTGGTCGTCATGTTGGGTTTTCCGATGAGCGTTCTTTGTTAGAGTGGATAAAAAGCTTGTCATGATCATTATAGTTTTTATTCCAGAAAATTATGGAGAAAATAGGTGAACGCTTCTCCTAGCCTTGTTCGTAGCGAATTGTTATTAGGGGTTCCTCATGGATTCTTTGGTATGTTTGGTGGAGTTAGCTTCGGTAGGCTTTGTCTTCTGAATGGTTCGCTTCAGAATGAAGATAGTAAAGCGAATGTTGCTGAGAATAGGCAAATCGCTCTCAGATACCTTGGGATAGAAAACCACAGGCTCTTGTTTGTTGACCAGCAACATACGAGCACTACGATAATTGCTAGCAGAGCCAGAACGACTTTCGATACTCCAGCTGACGCGATTGTGACTAAAGAGCGGGGCGTGGCTCTTGGAGTTCTGACTGCCGATTGTGCTCCTGTGTTGCTTTACGATGGCGACAATCAGATTATTGGGGCAGCTCATGCCGGCTGGAAGGGAGCTTTATACGGGATATTGGAGAGCGTGGTTTCTGCTATGGAGAGTATAGGGTCACATCCTCATAGTATAAAAGCTTCTGTGGGGCCAACCATTACGAAAAATAACTATTTCGTGAAAGAGGATTTCGTAGAGTTGTTTTTGCAGAATGATTCTGAGAGTGAGAAGTATTTTTCTGAAATTGGAGGAAATACGAAGTTTGACCTTCCTGGTTATGTTGCAGGAAGGCTGAGAAGGGTCATAGAAAGCGTCGAATTTGTAGAAGTAGACACGTTTTCTGGAGAATTTTTTAGCCACAGAAGAGCGATGCAGAAAGATCAATTTTCGGATGGAAGGTCTATGTCTATAATAGCGCTTCCGTAATCTTTGCGTGCGTTTTGCTTCATAATGCTGCGGGCTTCGTTTGGTTTTTTTGTACTGCAAATGGGAAATCGTTGGTTTTATGAGAGTTTTTCGGTTTATAGCCCCGAAGTTTTGGTGGAAGAGGGGGCTTGTTGCTCGGTCGGTGAGTTGCGTTGTGTTGGGCCCTTTTTCGCTACTATATGCTCTGATTAGCAGAGTGCATTTTTTTGTGCGATCTATTAGAGCGACCAGATGCACTTTTCCAGTGCTTTCTGTTGGAAATGTTGTCGTTGGCGGATCTGGAAAAACTCCTGTCACTATCGCGCTAGCAGAATTGCTTAGAGAGAATGGTAAGAATCCAATTATTGTAACCAGGGGATATGGTGGAGATATATTTAAAAATGCTGGAGTTACTTCAGGGCGGTTTTCAAGATGGTTTTGTTTGAGTTTTTATAAAAGCATAAAACCAAATGAAAAAAGCGCCGCTACACCAGAAAAATCGACCATGGTTGTGAATGGCGCTGTGTTGGTTGACGAGAAAATTCATTCGGCTAGAGAAGTTGGTGACGAAGCGATGGTTCTCTGCAAACACGCAAGTACCGTTGTTGCTAAGGATAGAAGGTTAGGTATTGACCTCGTTAACTCTTTGGAATTTCCAGAAAACACAGCGGTTATTCTAGATGATGCGCACCAAAACTCATCAATAAAAAAAGATGTCAGCATTATAGTGGTGAACAGTAAACAGATGTTTGGCAATGGATTTGTTATTCCATCTGGCCCTTTGCGTGAACGAATAAGCTCTGGAATTGCAAGGGCTGATCTTGTTGTGTTTGTGTATGACGACGAGAGAGAGAAAAATCGTGCTCGCGAATTATGTAAATACGGACGTCCGATCATCTTCGCTAGGTCGTCTTTTTATGTTGATATAATGAGAGGGGCGCGTGTGGTTGCATTTGCAGGTATTGGGTTTGCCGATAGGTTTTTTGATACTCTTTGCGCGCTCGGCCTTGAAGTTGTAAAATTTATCCGATTCGAAGATCACCATGAGTATGACGTAAGAAATGAAAAATGCTTGCTGCAGCTTGCGCGAAGTAATGACGCATTTTTGGTCAGCACGCGAAAGGACTATGTGAAATTTTCTTCGTTATTTTGCAAACAGGTTCACGTTGTTGACCTTTTTATATCTTTTAGCGGTTCAGTATTAACGCCAGCAGGGGAAGAAATTTATGTTGGGACTAGTGGGGTTGTAAAGTTTTTTACATAAAATTTGCTTTTTTTTATTAATTATGATTACAATAGACCTGCGGGCTCTGTAACGATAGGTATTTGCGTGAAAAAAAGTTTTAACTTTCTAACTTGTTTTATTTTTTGTATTGTCTTTTTTAGTTCAGAAGAATCTTTTGCAGGAAAAAAAAAGCATGGCCTGAGCAATAAAGAGAAAAAAGAAAAAAGAGAGAAAAAAGAAAAGAAAAAGGAGTGGGAGGAATGCAATAAACAAACCAAATTTCCTATGGTCATACAGTGGGAAAAGTATATAGCGCAGGTGGAAGAGATTAAAAATTCTAATGAAGCAGACCTGCAGCTTGAAAAGCAAAAACTAGAGATCGCTATAAATGAGAAATTCAAATGCGACGACGAGCAGCGGGAGATGTTAGCTGAGAAGTGGAAGCAATATGTAGAGTTGCTTCGCGGCTTTGACGGAACTAGAAAGGAAAAACAGGAGCTTGAGGATATTTTTAACACACAAATGGAAGAACTGTTAAAAGGATCTATGGCGGAAGAAAAGCAAGAGCACGAGGAATTTTTAGAAAGTCTGAAGCTTTTAAGAGATCTATCATCAAATGATTATAAACTGGAAAACAATCAAACAAATAGTCAGTCAAAAAATCAGACTGGGAATCAAATTTATATGAATGCATATAATCACCTTTACATGAATAATGGACAAGAAGAGGAAAAACAACAAACTCAAAGTGTTGGCGACACTCTAAGCGATGAAGAGCAAAAGAAGCAGGCATGTAAATTTGTTATTAGCCTTTTCCTAGGAAATTCGGATATTTTGTTGCAGCAATCTGTTGTAAATTCGACAAAGCTGGGGCTAATGGGGGAAAAATATTCAAATATTATTAAAGAAGTTGGGCGCCTCTACACAAATATGGATTTTTTGTTAGACCTAATAAAAAAGGTCGGTTCGGAAATGGCAGATGATTATGTGAAAAATACAGGAAAGGAAGACGAAAAATCCTTTAAGATGCGCGCCGCAATCAATAGTTTTGACAGAATTTTCACAACTGACGTGAAAGGATGTAAATTTCCCAGGACGACAGAAGCTATTCTAGATGTGTGCGAGAAAATCGTTTTTAAAAATACAGATGGAGCTGCTAGCGTATTAAATGATCTGAAAAAAGAGGATTTTCTTTCTTATCTTGAAGCTGTTAGCATTTTGTCTAAAGAAAACAAACTAGGGAATTTGGAAAGCGTATTCAAGCAGGAAAGAGCCTCATTTGTAATTCAGTGTATTGAAGAATTGTCAAACGAGATAGTTGACAGCGAGTTCCAAAAGGAAGAGCCAAGGGCAAGCTCCAAAGAGCTTAAAAGGGTCATGTACGAAATAATGGAAAAGAAGTATATGTAGTTATTATTGCGACGTTTGCGTTAGTTTTTGAACTGACGCTTATGTCACGATAACTGGCGCCTCTCCTGGGGTGCCAGTTACTCTATAATCAGCTTTGCGCAACCAATTCTCCAGTCAAAACTCTCGCGCTATTCATGCAATTCTCGAGCTATAGATTCGCATATTTTTTTTGCATCTGAGTAGATCATAAATGTTTTATCGCTATGGAACAGAGGATTGTCAACTCCTGAATATCCAACTCCTCCTGCAGATCTTTTAACAAACAGTACGCAACGAGCCTTGTCCGCGTCAAAAACGGGCATACCATATATGGGACTCGATTTGTCTGTTCTAGCAGATGGGTTAGTGATGTCATTAGCTCCTATAACGAATACGACGTCTGTTTGAGGCATATCATTGTTAATATCGTCCATTTCAAAAACATCTTCGCTTGGGATGTTAGCTTCCGCTAGAAGGACGTTCATATGTCCAGGCATCCTTCCGGCCACTGGATGTATCCCATAACGAACTGTAACTCCTATTTTTTTTAGCAGGTCTGCCATCTCTTTAAGAGCATATTGTGCATGAGCTGCAGCCATTCCATACCCAGGTATTATCACTATGGAATCAGCGTTTTTCATAATAAAAGCCGCTTCCTCAGCTGCTGCAGTTTTTGGCGCATTTATTGCCGAATTAGTTTCTCCGCTCTTAGTAAAAGTTTTCGTTGAGCTGCGTGAGGTTGTATTCTTCATACTGTCCGAAAATATGCTAAACAAAGAGCGGTTCATTCCGATGCACATCACATAGCTAAGCATAGCTCCGGAAGCTCCCACTATAGACCCTACCACTATGAGCAAAAAGCTCCCGCCAAATTTTCCAGAAGATGCAAAACCTAGGCTTACAGCAGCCCATCCAGATAACGAATTCAGAATAGATATCACAACAGGCATATCAGCTCCTCCAATCGGTACAACGAGGAATACTCCAAGCGCACACGCAATAATCGAAAGCGCAATAAGCATTGTAACAGACGGAAAGACCATGAATAAAAACAAAAATATCCCCTGTATAAAACACAGGACGAAAAACCATATCGGCTGATCACTTATGATCGCCGAGCGCGACAGGATACCTTGCAGTTTACAAAACGCTATTATAGATCCTGCAAACGTGACCGCTCCTATTACGGCTCCGCCTCCGATATCAAGAGCAGACATAGCCGTGATCGATTCTAAGATTTGTTCACTGCCAACGCTATTTACAGCAGTAGAAGAAAGAGCGAGCATGAAAATAGCTATCAAAACTGCCGCTAATCCAACAAGGCTGTGAAACGCGGCCATAAGCTGGGGAAGAGAAGTCATTTTTACCATATACGTCCATGCAACGCCAACTGCGCCACCTGCCAAAAACACGGCCGTATATCTTGCAAACCAATAATCAAAGGAAACGCATCCCAAAAGAGCTGCTCCTATCCCAACAGCTCCAGCAGCAACTGCTTTTCTTGAGCTGCTTATAGAAGAAAGCATACTAAAAGACACTACAACAGCAGCCATAGCTAAAACATAGGCAATCAAAACAAAAACGCTAAACATCTAAACCCCTATAAACATTTTTGCTGTTTCTCTTACAGCAGTTTATTTTATTCATTGCGCGCACTAGCAGATCTAGGGCTTTTTTTCCTGGGCATAAACATAGAAATCATTCTATGGGTTATAAAAAACCCACCAAAAACATTTATACCAAGGATAAAAACCGACAACATATTAACAGCCGAAAATGAATCTATGCTGGAAGCGCGCCAAGCACTTACTTTTTTATCAACATCAAATTTTCTATAATCGCTTGATTTTCCGTCCTGTATATAATCCGAAGCTTCATATGTTGTTTTAGAGTTCGCGATTTGGACCTCTTTATTGTCTATATTTGAGACTGAGCGCCTCAGATCTGCAGAATTTCCATATTTTATCCCAGAAGAAATTGCAATAACTATTATAATGCTCGATATGGCATTAGTAAGGCTCATCAGAGGTGCGTGTAAAGAGCCGCTTACCCTTGAGACTACGAAATAACCTAGAAACACAGACAAGACCAAAATGATCACGGGGTATGAAGCGACTCCATCGCAATAACCAGAGGCTGCTGAGCTGGGAACAACGCCAGAAAAACACAAAAACATCACAGTCATAAAAAATACCTCTCTAATCTTCTACTATTTTCTTCATTTCATCGAGAAATCAAAGTGCTTTCCAAAAGCTCGTCGTCGAGCCTATATTTCCTGATGTCATCCCCACCATTAAGCAGCTTCACAAATTCGAACAGGTTGCGTGAATACATTGAACTCGCATCTTTAGAAACTGCATTAAGTCCATATTCTGGTCCAACTACAGTTACCCCATCGACGGACAGAGAGCGCCCCTTTTTGCTAAGTTCGCAGTTTCCGCGCATAGTATCATTAGCATTAACTTCATAGGCCCTGTCTGAGGCTATATCTATGATAACTGACCCCTTTTTCATTTCAGATATAATGCTTTTATCTATGAGAAGAGGTGGCTCTTTTCCTGGTATCAAAGCGCTGCATATCACTATGTCGGAGTTTTTGGCGGCAGATGCTATGCTGCTTCGCTGCTTAGACCTATATTCTTCGCTCATTTCAGAAGCGTACCCAGAGCTGGATTCCGAAGACTCGCTGTCTGGATCAACGGACACAAATTTTCCTCCAACGCTTTCAACCTGCTCTTTTGCAGACGATCTTACGTCGAAAGCAAAAACATTTGCCCCAAGTCTTTTTGCCGTCGCTATGGCTTGTAGACCAGCCACTCCCGCTCCAAGAACCAAAACACGCACGCCTCTAGTGCTTCCAGCAGAAGTCATAAACACTGGAAATACTTTTCGAATGTGATATGTCGCAAGTAGAACTGCAGCATACCCATAGAGATTATTTTGAGAAGAAAGAACATCCATGCTCTGAGCCCTAGAAATTCTCGGTAACAGTTCTAGACTGAACGCAGACACCCCGTTTTTTCTAAGCAAGGAAGAGAATTTGCATGCAGAGCCTCCGAGCATACCAACTATACAGCTGTCCTTCGGTATACGAGACACCATATCGTCGTTATGGGCTCCAACAAGAAGAAAGATTCCGCTATCAGAGTAAATCCTGTCGCTGTCGACACAGTGTGCTCCAGCTGAAGAATATTCATCATCGCTGAAAAATGACTTTTCACCAGCTCCGCGCTCTATATAGACATGCGCGCCTCCGTCAACAAATCTTTTCGCAATGTCAGGAGTAAGAGCAATCCTGTGATCTTCCTCCGGGCTCGTCCTCGGTACAAAAACCTTCATAAAACAAACTATAAAAACAAGAACTAGCGAATGCTATCAGAATTGGTATTTTTTTACAATTTATTAAGTTGAAAAACTTTTTAGGCGGCAGGAGCACTGAAGGTTGCGCAACCGCTTCTCTATAGTAGGCAGAGCCTCTAGCCACAGCGCGAATGCAGGGGTGTTTTCATGGTTTTTTATTCAGAGTTAAGAGATCCCCGCGCAGCTCTGCTCCGCATTCTTCCGCAGACTTGACTATAGAAAGCATCATAGACCGTAAGTCATTGTCTGAGAACGCTTTATCTTTTGGCTGGAATGTACACCTTATGGAAACAGATTTCTTTCCAGTTCCAACCTTCTCCTCGTCAGAGAAAATGTCTATGAGAGAAATTCCGACCGTTTCCATAGTGACAGATCTTGATAAAGCGCTGAATAATTCTCCAATTTGGTAATTTTTGTCTATTACGAACGACAAGTCTTTTTCTACCTGCTGTAGTTGGGGGATAATGTAGGGTGGCTTTGGAAAGGAAACAGAGAACTCTGGCATATAAGAAAGGTTTACTTCGAATGCAGCAATTTCTAGCTTCTCATCAAATTCGCGGTCTATCTTTGGATGAATCTGTCCGCATACAGCGATTACTTTGTTACCTGTGTAGTAGGTGAGAGATCGTCCTGGATGAAACCATGAAGGACCTCCATTTTTTATAGAGCTCCATTTTACGCCGCAACAAAGCAGTATTTTTTCCACTATTTCTTTAGAAAAGAACAGAGATTGCTCGCGTGCACTTGTAGTTGGGATGATCCCGCTAGCGGCAGTGTGTTCTCCATCGGAAGACTGCTCAAAAAACACTTTTCCTATTTCAAATATTGGAGAAAATTCGACATTTTTTCTTATGTGATATACGGCGTTGCTTAAAAGGTTAGGAATTATTGACGGACGCATAACAGAAAGTTCGCTGCTTATAGGATTTTTTAGCTCCATACCTTTTATGGCATCGCAGTTATGAGTGAAAAGATTGGCCATTCTGCGTTGCATGAAAGACCAAGTGATTGCTTCGAAAAACCCACAACTTATTAGGAGACTGCGAACGCGTCTTTGGATAAGCAGAGGACTTTTTAAAAGAGCCTCAGAATATAAAAAGGGGTTTGATGGAATGTCTGCATATCCATTGATTCGAAGTATCTCCTCCACATAATCTTCGGCGGATGGCCGTATGTCATTTCTCCACGAAGGAGCTATTATTTCGGCACCCTCCTGATCGTGAGATTTTATATAACACCAGAGAGAACACAGCCTTTTTAATATTTCATCATTACTTATGCTTGCGCCGCTGAGTTTTTTTACATCTGAATATTCGAATCGAAATGGATCTGCAACTCTAAGAGCTCTTGATGTAGTTTTAATTTCTGTTTGCGTTACAATGTCTGCGCCTCCGCAATATTCCGCAATCATGCTCGAACAAATTTTTACAGCCTTAGCACATCTGGAGTTGTCTACTCCTCGCTCAAACCTGAAGCTTGATTCACTTTTTATGCGGGATTTTCTTGCTGTTATAGCTATTGTTGACGCGTCAAAGTTCCCAGATTCTATAATGACGTTTTTCGTATCTTCTTTGCACGCTGTCCTTTCTCCTCCAAGTATTCCGGCGATTGATATAATCCCTTCGTCATCGCATACAACTATTGCTCCTTGGTCCAGGACATAGTCGACTCCGTCAAGCCCACGAAACTTTTCTTTATCATTTGATAAACGAACGTGTATTTTCCCGCGTATCTTATCAAGGTCATATGCGTGAACTGGGCGAGAAGAGTCGATACACAAATAGTTTGTGATATCTACTATCGGCGATATGGTCTTTAAGCCTATACTTGCAATGCGTTCGCTTATAAGACTACAGCTTGATTTATTATTGATTCCGCGCAAAGAGCACAGGCACAGCTCTGAGCATGCTTCAGTTAGGATTTCTCCCATGATTTCGACAGGTCGTTCGTCTGAGCAAATACATTTTTCATCGTCAAACTCGCGAAATCTATATGGTTTAAGAGTTCCGCATCCGAGAGAAGATAGCTCTTTTGCGATTCCCCTAACCCCAAGCAAGTCTCCTCTGTTAGGTGTAATCTCTAGTTCTAGTATAGGGTCATATGGAAGCAATGAACTTAGAGTGGTTCCTTCAACAGCGCTTTCGCAAAGCTCTATAATTCCCTCGGTTTCTTGTTTTAGGCCCATTTTCTCGAGCTTGCTTTCTATGCAAAGCTCTTTCGCAGAACACAGCATGCCTTCACTTTTAACTCCACGCACAGAACTTTCTTTTATGTGAACATGGGAGCCAGGAAGTATGCTTCCGGGAATAGCAAGTATGGTTTTCATTCCGGGCCGTACATTTGCTGCTCCGCAAACTACGCTTAGCTTTTTCTCGCCATATCTCACAGAGCAGACGCTTAGTTTATCCGCATTTTCATGCTTTATTACGTTCTCTATGTAAGCGATAAAAAAATTGTTTGCCCATTCGCTTCCTTCTTGAAGCGATGTCTCAGTTCCAGAGATAGAAAGCGATTCGCATATTTGATATGGGTGCAGGAGAAGATCTATGTGCTCTCTAAGCCAACTTAGTGTTACTTTCATAAAAAAATCAATTCACAGCGGTGCCTAGCCATCGCAACATTCTACACTTAAAACTGTACAATAGGGAGGTCTTGCGGAGGCGTATTCTAAAATTGTTTGTGAGGCAATAAAATAACAGTTAGAAAATACTAAAAGCTAAAGCCTTTTGCAAATGATAAAACTGAAAGAAACGAAATTTTTGCGAAATAAGAATATGAAGTCGTCGTCAGCAAGGTGGATTTCGAGGCATATAAAAGATGAATATGTTATTGCTGCTAAGAGGGAAAAATACCGATCGCGGTCGGCGTTCAAGCTTATTGAAATACATGAAAAGGAGAATATATTCAGTCGCAAATGTTTGTCTGTTTTGGACCTTGGGTGTTCACCAGGCGGGTGGAGTCAAGTTGCAACGAGGATTTTGGAAAATAATATTAATAATGTCACCATAGTGGGAGTTGATTTGATTGGCATGGAGCCGATAGAAGGAGTTAATTTTATAGCAGGAGATTTTTGTGACTTAACTATTCAAAAATCGATAGTATCTTTCAAAAATAAGTTTGACATTATAATGAGTGACATGGCTCCAAATACTATCGGTCACAAGTCCACAGACATGATTAGGTCTGCCGCGCTGATAGAGCAGGTATGCGAATTTGCCGACAAGTATTTATCAGAAGGAGGAACCCTTGTGTTTAAAAGTTTTTGTCAGAACATAAGCCAGAATTCGCAACAGTTTTTGAAGTCTAATTTTGCGTATTTTAAAAGAATAAAGCCAAAATCAAGCAGAAAAGAATCTATAGAAGTGTATTTTGTTGCAAAAAATTTTAACGGTAGGAAAAAATCTTCTACAAATAATTTGCTATAGCACTTTATGAGAGCTTGGATACAAAAAATATGCGCTATCATGCGCTATCTTTGTGATGGAAGTCTTTTGTTTACGCGTTATTTTTGATATACAATTTATGGAAGGAGTTCATATGCGCTATTGTGCTTTTTTCGTCTATAGCTATAATCTTCATCAGTATAAGGTTTTTGATTATAGGCGAAGCGAAAGAGAGTCTGTGTGGTGTATAGAGCGGTCGAACTTTATGGTAGATAACAAGGATGGTTGTTCTGGGCAACCTGGGTCTGGAGAGGGTTCTTTTAGACGGGCCGGGGTCTTGTCGCTTTTTTGTGTGGGCTCCGAGCTGGCTGTTGGGATAGTGTTCTGTGTTTTCGTTTCATGGTGGATCGGGTCTTTTTTTCATTTATCCAATTTTTGTAAAATAATGATAGGATTCACATTGGGTATGTCGCAGAATTTTTTTGTGCTCTATAGGATAGCGAAAAGGAAGTAAAATGCATCCTCTGAAACAGTTTGAGATTCACACGCTTATTCCTATAGACGTTTTCGGAATTGATCTGTCGTTTACTAATGCTGCTGCTTTTATGATGTTGGCTGCGGTTTTGCCATCAGCGTTTTTTTTGTTTTGTTTGCGTTGCGAGTCTATAGTTCCCGGTAGAGTGCAATCTGTTGGTGAGATGTTTTTTTATTTAGTCTACAGAATGCTTTCTGATATAAGCGGAGAGAAAGGGGTCAAGTTTTTTCCTTTAATATTCTCGATATTTATGTTTATACTAGCCGGGAATGTTTTGGGAATGCTTCCGTGGGCGTTTACATTTACGAGCCAAGTTATTGCTGATTTCGCGCTTGCGCTAGCTGTTGTTGTTGCAATTACAGTTGCTGGGATCGTTGTGAACGGCAATAAATTTTTTCGTGTGTTTTTGCCGAGGAATGTTCCCATTTGGATCTCGCCAATTCTTCTTCCAATAGAGATAATATCGTATTTCATTAAACCGTTAAGTCTTTCTGGTAGGCTGTTTGTTAATATGACGGCAGGGCATATAATGCTTAAGGTATTTGCTCATTTTATAGTGAGTATAGGAGTGTTTGGGGTTGTGCCGCTTGCTGTAGCAATAGTTTTGACTGCGCTTGAATTTTTTGTGGCGCTGCTTCAGGCTTATGTCTTTACTATAATGAGCTGTATTTATTTGAATGATGCGTTACACCCGCATTGAGATGGTGAAAAAAGGAGATGTGTTATGGACGTTAATGCTGTAATTGAGAGTTCTAAGTTAACAGCGGCTGCGATGGCGGTTCTTCCGCTTGCTGGTGTTGGGCTTGGTATTGGTGTTATTTTCAATGCTTTACTCAATTCTGTCGCGAGAAATCCGGAGGCGAAGGACAGTTTGTTTACTATGGGAATTTTAGGCGCGGTTTTGGCTGAGAGCATAGGGTTGTTCGCCCTTTTGGTATCTTTTCTCATTTTGTTCAGATAACTGCGTAAGGTGAGGAGTATCATATATGCCGCAGCTTGATCCGGTTTTTTACCCTTCGGTGTTGTTTTGGCTTTTTGTTTCATTTGCGCTTTCTTTGGTTCTTATGCAAAACTTAGTTCTTCCAAGATTTTTTCTGATAAAGAAACGAAGAGAAGACAAAGTTAGAGATCTGATGCTGCGAGCCGAGAAGATTCAAAGGTCTGCGGATGAGGCAAAAGAGATTGTTGAATATGCTGAAAAAGGCGCAAAAGCTGCTGTTGATAAAATAATAGAAGAAGCAAGCGAGGCGTGCAGGTCTAAATACGATGAGTATGTTTCTGATCTTGATGCTGCTATTGAAAAAAGACTATTTAGTGTGCAGAAGCACTTGGAAAACGAACGTAAGATTGCAATGAGAGATTCAGAATCATTAGCGAAATCTATATGCGGAGCTATTGTTGAATCTAATATAGGAATAAAAGATGCTAATGATATGAAGAATATAGGCGGAGGGGCAGGTGAGAGACCATATGAAGAGCAGCGCTCCGACGACTGAATTTATCTTAGACGGAGAGCTATGCTCAGGGTTCCTCTATAGGAGCTATAGATTTTATTGGAGATTGGTATGACGGTTTTCGTTGGTTCTTTTTTTCAAGATCCTGCGTTTGGAACGCTTCTTGCGTTTATGGGATTTGTCATTTTATTTGCAAAATTCGGAGTGAGGTCAGTTATTTCTGCGCTGGATTCTCATATAAACGAAGTTCGGGATAGCATAGACAAAGCAGAGCAGGCCCTTACACAAGCGGAGCAGTCTCTCGCTTCTGTTAACAAGATGGCGATAGAACAGAAAGAGAGGCGAGAAGAGATGCTTCGATATGCACACGCAAGGTCGAAAATTATTTTTCAGCAGATGAAGCAGCAGCTAGAAAACGTAGAGCGGGCGAGGGCGGCTATGGTTGAAACACAAATAGATGCAATGACTAGGAGTTTGAGGCTTGAGGTTACAAAAAGCTTGCTGAGAGAGGCGTTTAGTCAAGTTCGCGCTGTTGTATCTAAGCAGGATGCACAACTTGTGTCTGTGGAATTTTTTAGCAATGAGCTTGATTTAATAGACAAAATTTCGAGATAGAGATAAGGTTCAGCATAGTGAGCATAAAAAGAAAGGAAATGGAGTTTTTGTTGCGTAAATATGCGTACGAGCGTGATGTGGCAACACAAGATGCTGGTTGTTTGCTTATTTGCCGGACAGGGGGGGCATCATTTGCGGCTGCTTGCTTGCCTATCGTTTGTTTGGGAACGAAAAACGATTATTTTTCTTGCTTTTCTTTCTCTAATTCGTCCAGCGCTTCTTTTGCTATGGAATATGAGATACAACTTTTTTGCGCGATAAGGGCTAGTTCGTTGATTTTGTTTACCACAAGCTGGGCATAGCTAAAGGACCGGTCTATGCGAGAAGCGATAAACTTTGCGACTTCATGCGTGATGATAAGTTCGTTATCAGAAAGGCATTTACGAAGAACCGCTTCCAGCACGTTATCGTCAGGGAGGGAGATGGCCTCTGAGGGTACGGCTGCGACTCGTGACCTAAGATCTGGAAGTGATACTGACCACTTCGTTGGCGCTTCCTCTGCGAGAAACAAACAGAAAGCACTTTTGTCACGTATTGCTCTGCAAAGGTATAAGAGGGAGGCTTCAAAATTTTTTTCTGAAAAGTAGCGATTATGTATGCGAATTATATAGAGGCTTTCATTTTTATCTAACTCCGGTTTGTCTTTTATCAGAAGTATGTCTTTTTTTTCGATTAGCACAGCTGCTCCTCTTGCCCAAATTGCTGAGAGATGTGTTTTGCCAGATCCTTTTGGGCCATAGATGCACAAAAACCGATCGGGCCAGTTCGATGGCCATGAAGATACCCTTCTGAAAGCCATCTCGTTACACTTTCCAACGCAAAAGCTACCATCTTTGAATATGGGACTCCAACAAAGTGGCAGAGCCCGCTGTTTATAAGGGTTTTTCTCTTTCATGCTCTTTCATAGACGATATTTACTATTATTTACGACTTATTAAACTAATAATCAACATTATGAACCGCTAAACTGTTTTGCAAACATTACAAAGTTTATTCTGGTTAATCTGTGGAGCCCAGTTTATCGCGTATGCGCGGGTCATCGAATTTGAACACTTCGTCAGAAATAGGACAGTTCATTTTAACATTTCTTAGATTTACGACTATTGGCTTTGCCCCAGTAGGATGTATTATCCAGCCCTCAAGTCTAAGAGGATTTTCCCCGAATACGATTGTTATCTGTCCGTCCGAGGCTTTATTTTGTTTTAATGTTGCTATGATTTTGGTGTTGGATGCGCTTTGTACAATGCCAAGCACATTAACGTATTCTCTGAAAGCAGCGTTTGGTTGAAGAATGAAATATAGTGGCACGCTTTTAAGATCAATATAAGTTGTTCCTTTTGTCTTTTTATCGTATTGAACAAGCCATGTTCCAACAGTAATAATTTCCATTGGGCTATTGCTGTATGTGATCCTTGCTTTTCCAGGTTTTTTTATAAAAATTTCACCTTCCGCGACGTTTGCTCCATTTTCCGATATTTGCGAAAAATCAGCATGTACAGTTTTCATATTTACAAGTAATTTTTCATATTTTTTCAAATCTATATTTGATTTCTGTTGTTTTTCATCGATATAAGCTATGGTGTTTTTGATTGATGAACGGCTATTGTTGGACAAAGAAGGGAAAGCATTAGAGCATAGGGCATAGATAATGAAGTTTGTATACGCTGCGTATTTATACGACGTGTATGAGAAAAATGTCGATGAGCAAGAAGGAGATTTGGCTGTACGCTTGAAAAACAAAGATCTAAAAGCACGGTTCATAGTGGCCTCATTGGTTATCTATAGCTAGGAACCACATTACCATCTTGAATGCAAATTTGTCACTTATTTTTTCATATCAGTTAGTTGTTTATTGTGTCGTGTGATTTTTGCCGATCAATAACAGGAAAAATTTCTATTTTCGGATTTTATCAGCGTTTAAGCGAACTTTAGCTTTTCATATTTTCCATAATATATATTATACAACTTTTTATTGGATACTAATGTGTTGCATACCTCGGATATTGAGGCCTCCATGAAGACTTATTTTTCTAACTTTTCAAAAAAGAAGCAGCTTTTATATGGAGAGTTCATGATGCTTCTGTACACGGCCATATTTTCCAAGACGCGTTGCACATAGCTCCTAGTTTCCGCATATGGTATGTTTTCTATCCATTCTATTGCTTTGTCTATATTTTTTTCGTGCCTAGGGGTCCAGTCGCGCCATCTGCAAACGCAAGTTTTTCCGGCGTTGTATGCCGCTACGGCGAAGATATAGTCTCCATCAAACATGCGCAGTAATTTTTCTAGGTGAGAAGTTCCTAGGCGTATGTTGTATGAGGGGTCGAAAAGTTTTCTTTTGTCAAATTTTATATTCAGGCCTAACGCTTCTTCTTTTGCTGTTTCTGGCATCAGCTGCATAAGTCCGATCGCTCCAACTGGACTTATAACAGACGGGTTGAAAGATGACTCTGCTAGTATGATTGCGTGTACAAATGCTTCGTCTAGGGCTCTGCGGCTTTGTGACAGCTTGACCATTGGAAATGCATCTTTGAATAACACGCCGAATCTGTTTCCTAATTTTTTTGCGAACAGTATAGACTCTTTTTTGCAGAAATTTTTCATAAATGATATAAATTCGCGAGCTTCAGTATATGACTTGACAACTTTAGAATAATCTTTCGCTATATTAGAAAACATGTCTTGTTGTGCGCCGTATTGATGAAGCGTCTTGATGACGTCAAAGATTATCGCCAGCTCTTTGCTTGGACAAGCCTTTCCTGAAGCGCTGTGAGAACTGCAATAAGATGCAACTATTGGAAGCTCTAATTTCAGCATAGCGGCCTGTCCATAAAAGAAAAAAGGATATTGCGCGGATATTTTTAAACATGTCTTAGATTCTTCTATTCTTCCTAGGCGTTCGAAGCACATAGCTTTCCAATAGTTTGCTTTTGCTATGTATCGAGCGCGAGAATCTTCAGATATTTGATGTGCGTGATTTGTTATTTGAGAAAAGCATAAAAGCGCTTCTTTCGGCTGGTTTAGGCCATATAAATGTACCCAACCAAGCAGCCATAAAAATTCTGGCCAGTCCTTAAAAAGCTTATCTTTTCTGCTTTTATAATAGGCTGCGTGCTCTGCCCTCTCCTCTGCGAATGAGCCTAATTTTCTGTCCTTAAGCACAGACATAGCTTTGGAAAACATTTTACGCGCCTTGTCGTGTTTTCCAGTAGCTCTAAACTCATTTCCTATTTGGATTAGTTCTCGCGCAAGGTATATATTCAGTTTCCAAAGCTTCTCTCTTTTGTATAGAGACAAATTTTTAAACTTTACATTAGATGCTCGGATCGCTTCTTCAATTCTTCTTTCTCTTATAAGGAATGACGTATAAGCCCACCTAAAGAGAGCTTTTCCTAGAGTGGACCGCAAATTACAATTTAACAGAGCGTCGACAAGGCGGTTACTTACATGTTCTTTTTTGTTTGTAAGAGCAATGCAGCCAGCGTATATCTTATAGTTGGGATTGTTTTCTCTATTTTCGTGCTTAAATAATTCATTTAACAGCGCGACAGCTTCTTTTTTTTTATCGTTCCATAAAAGTGATTCCAG
This sequence comes from Candidatus Hydrogenosomobacter endosymbioticus, assembly GCF_021654655.1. Classification (GTDB taxonomy): domain Bacteria; phylum Pseudomonadota; class Alphaproteobacteria; order Holosporales; family GW7; genus Hydrogenosomobacter; species Hydrogenosomobacter endosymbioticus. The sequence continues at coordinate 161,960 of NZ_AP025225.1, forward strand.
CCTGTCAAATACAAACGAAAGATATGGCAAAGCCAGTTTCAGAAAGTCTTTTTGCTTGCTGATAGACATGGTAAAATCTTCGCGCCAAAAGTTATCAAGAGCCACTCTTGCCTTTGCGGACAATATTTTTGCAATTTCAGCTTTTTCAGCGCGGCTTATTTTCTCTTCACTGCGCGCTCGTTTTGCTATGCTTTTTATATGCGGATCGGCTAGAGATTCGCATATACCTATGTATATCGCCCAGCCGCTTGCTGTCACTGGTGGATATTTGTCGAAAAAGCTCTTTACGTCTCGATATATAACGCCTCTTCTATCTTTTACAAGAGAATTTTCTCCGCATTTTTGAAGCTCTTTCATGACAGATGGAAAAAGGTAAAGCCAGTCTGGGTTGCGATAGAAACAATTCGTCATCCCTGAAAATGATACGTTTTCGGAAGAATGCGCCTCCTTAAGAGCCAAAATATCAATTCTCCATGCGTGGTGGTGGCGAGCGTCGTCAGCGTTACAGTAACGGTGCGAATCCATTGCTACTACAATTGTAAACGCATATACGATCAGAGCGGCAACACTTGATAATTGGTCTAATATTTTCATATGTCGGAAACAGAAGCTAATATTTCGCATTGTGGTTATGCTAGAGTCTAATTTGATAAGGCAAAAAGTTCAACTTTTGAGCGGCTCTTGTCATTCCTGCCGTAGTCAGCGCGAAAACAATGGCTAAATCAAATGAAAAGAGCTCCTATTAGTCGTATTTAAATCCATCCCTTTTTCACAAATAAAAGCAGCCGTGTAGGAAGCGTGCAAGCTTACGGTAGCGGCTCTGTAATTACGCTTCTCTGTCTAAAAAGCTCCGTAACTTTTTCGATCTAGCAGGATGCTTTAGTTTGCGTATAGCCTTAGCTTCTATTTGCCTGATGCGCTCTCTAGTTACTTTAAACATCTTTCCAACTTCCTCAAGAGTGTGTTCGTGATAATTAAACCCTATACCGAAACGCATCCTAAGGACTCGTTCTTCGCGCGCTGTAAGTCTTGCTAGTATCCGTGTGATTATTTCTTGAAGATCTTTTCGTATGGCGGCGTCGGTTGGAGATACGGCAGATTCATCCTTGAGAAAATCTCCTATGTGGCTGTCTTCTTCGTCTCCTATTGGGGTTTCTAAACTTATTGGCTCTTTCGATATTTTCATGATTTTCTTTACTTTTTCCACAGACATGCCAAGGTGCTTTGCTAGTTCTGTGGCGGTGGGTTCTCTGCCAGTCTCATTAATGACCTGACGAGTTATTCGAACTATTTTGTGGATAGTTTCTATCATATGGACAGGTATACGGATGGTTCGGGCTTGATCAGCAATAGATCTCGTGATTGCCTGGCGAATCCACCACGTTGCATATGTAGAAAACTTATATCCTCTCTGATACTCAAATTTATCGACGGCTTTCATAAGGCCTATGTTTCCCTCCTGAACCAGATCGAGAAATTGAAGACCTCTGTTCACATATTTTTTCGCTATAGATATGACAAGCCGAAGGTTTGCTTCTATCATTTCATTTTTAGCTTTTTGAGATTCTAGTTCTCCCTCTTGAACTGAAAGAACAATGTTTCTGAACTGAGAGATTGTTTTGCCAACAGAATCTCCTATCGAATGTATTTCTTTTAGCTTTTCATCTATATCGCGAGATTTTTCAACAACGAAATTTTCCCAATTTTTATGAGTTTTGGCCATCTTATTTGCGTATAATAGAAATTCTTCAGGATTTTTATCGATATAGCTTTTAACAAAATCTTTTCTATCTATATCGCAGCTCTTAGCAATTTTTAATAGAGCCTTATCGCATTCTATTAATTTTGTATTGAATGAGTATAAGTGATCGGTTAGTTTTTTTATGCGCTGAGGCTGAAGCCTTATGCCCTTCATAAGAGCCAGAATTTGCTGATCTTTTAAGGCTTTGTCTTCTGAAGATTGTATAGAATAAGTTTCTGTCGATATTTGTTCTACTGTGCGTAGTTTTTCTATCATAACTGGAAGCATAGCAAGTTCGAAAGATGAAATAGAGATTTGTTCTTCCGAATCTTCTATATCTTCGTGAGTGTCTCCTGCGTCTTTTTCTGTGTCATCGTCGAATTCTCCTTTGCCTCGGGCTTTTAATTTTTGTGAAAGTTTTTTTTGTTTTCGCTCTGTTCTTGCGTCGTCGTCGGATTTTGTTGAGCCTTCTGCCGATGCTTGATCTGTTTCCTCTTCATCTTTTTCTGTTGGTTCCGTGTCGGAAAAATCTGAGTCTATTTCTGACGCTATATGCATTTGGTCTTCGCTCATAAGAGAGTCTATGTCTATAAGATTACGTAGAAGCATTGAGCCATCTTCCAGTTGTTTTCTCCATGATGATAGCGCTGACACCACTATTGGGCTTGAGCATAAACCAATCAGCACTTTTTCTTTGCCGCCTTCTATGCGTTTTGCTATTTCAGTCTCTCCGTTTCTTGATAAAAGCTGAACAGATCCGATTTCTTTTAGGTATAACCTAACGGGATCGTCTATGCGAGCCGCGTCTTCTTCTATGGTTTCTTCAGGAGATTCCGTATCAGCGAAAAAAGGTTTTTTATCAGCTCCAAGATCGAATAGCTCGTCTTCTGCGAGAGATATATCTTCATCTGCTAGAGCTGCTATAACTGTATCTAGCTTTTCTTGAGTAATTGGGTATGATGCAAACGCATTCGTAACGTCACTGTATGTAACAAATCCGTCCTCTTTACCTTTATCTATTAAATCTAAAATTATTTTACGCAGAGGTTTATCTTGTTGGATCTCTTCGTCGTCTGTCCACTCTTTTTTTAGTAATTGTTTATCGTCGTTCATACGGATAATGTCTCCTTTTATCAATAGTTTAAATTCTGTTTATATAAAATTCTTTCATTTTTCGAAGATGATTCCACGATTCTTCTGTTTTTGAGTTTAGCATGGCGATTTTCAGCCTATCTATTTCGAGAGTTTTGTTGATCTTTTCTTGATGCGCGCAGAAAAACTCTGTCCATTTTTCTGCTATTTCTGCTGCAGACTTTTCTTTTGAAAATAAGTTTGCATGGGGCTTTACATCCGCTAGATTCTTGCATGCTCGGGCGCAATCTGTTTTCCCAGAATCCTCGAAATGCTTTACTATCCAGTCCATTCCGTCAACGTCGCTGTTTCTCGGAAGCTTGCTAAGAGTAACGCTGGGAAAGCCATCTCTTAAAAGGGTTAGCTCTTCGTATATTTTCTTATCAAGATGCGAGAAAAAGCATTCTTCGGGGATATTTATCATGGAGATGCTTTCTTCTATATGAGGTATTATCTCCGGATTGAAAACTATTATCGCAAACAAAATTCTAAGCTGGTTCGTAGATGGGGAGCAGGCGTTTGTTTTTGTAAAAGCGATTGTTTCTGTTTTACGTATAAGTAAACGGTTTTTTCCGCTGATGTTGTCGAAATAGTGTCGGCGCTTTTCGTAATAAAAATCCATGTAGCACTTTTTGGTCATATCGTCTTTTATCAGCGAGACCCACTCTTTAAATTTTTGGTTGTTGTATGCGCGCCGCTCAGGGATGCGCTCTTCTCTTGCTCCTTCCATTCCTACGCTATTTTTCCAAAGGAATTCACATAGAGGCACTGCATCGTGGGCGATCTTTCGTAGCCTATCCCCTGAGGAGTCGTTATAGACAATGCTATGCGGGTCTTCTTTGTGCTCAAGGTTACAAAAGAATGCTGTGTGGCCAGGGCGAAGAAGAGGAAGCATTTTCTCTGCGGCTCGCAAGCTTGCTGAAAACCCTGCGGTATCTCCGTCGAAGCATATAATTGGTTCGCGACAAAATTTCCATATATGCAAAATTTGTTCCTCGCTTAGTGATGTTCCAAGAGATGCAACAGCTGGCATCACTCGCTGTGCAGCTATAACGTCAAGGTAGCCTTCTACTATTAGTACGCGAACGCTATCGCTGCGACAGTTATGCAAAGACTCGGCGCCATACAGCTCTAATCCCTTTGAAAACAGTTCTGTTATTGGAGAGTTTAGGTATTTGGGGGCCGCGCCATCAATGGATCTTCCGCCAAACGCTATAACTCTTCCTCTTCTATCAAAGATGGGGAACATCACGCGTTCCCGAAATTTATCGTAAACCTCTCCAATTTCGTTTTGTGATATCAGGCCGCATTTTTGCATGACGTTACTGGAGATTCCCAAGCTTCTCATTTTGTGGAAAAGCCCGCTACGAGGCGCCCACCCTAATTTAAATCTTTTTATTTCATCCGAGCAGATTCCTCTGGACGCTAAATACTTTGCTGCTGGAGCATTGCCATTTAAGTTATCACAAAACCATTTGCACGCTGCGTTCATTGCTGAATACATTTCTTCTCTTTGCTCATGGAAATTGTCGGAAATACTCTCGCGTGTTGCGCTGGGGATGCTGACCCCTGCGTGTGACGCAACGATTTCAACGGCTTTTAGAAAATCTATTCGCTCCATGTTTTGTATAAAAGAAAAAACGCTTCCATGCGCACCGCACCCAAAGCAATGATAAAACCCCTTTTCGTCGTTAATCGTGAATGACGGAGTGTTTTCCTTATGAAAAGGACACAATCCGCAGTACTCGTTTCCAGCCTTTTTCAATCGCACATAGCGTCGAGCTATGCTAGACAGCGAAACTGCATTTTTTAGGTCAGAAATAAATCCAGGTGGAAGCACGGACCGTTGCCAACATTATCGACAATTCGTAATGATAGTATAAACGGCTAAAAATCTCAACAAACCTTTTCACGTTGGACTTGGTGGTTAAGGTCTGCGTATGATCTCGCGATGCTGTTTCTAAAACGGTGATACTGAACCGTTATCTGCTATGTAATCCAACACAGAAATACCAAAAGATTTTTCATAATTGGCTTTATATATAAATTTTGGATATTCTACGTATGTGAGTTTGAGGTTATTCTTTGCGAAGTCATCTTCGTTTTGGTAGATTCTCGCACCGTTTCCTGATATATACTCATCACCTCCTGTATAACGTAAGATTTCAAATGTTCTGTTGCTTAGCGAGCTTGATATATTCATTTCTGATGCGAAGACAATTTTTTTTCTGAACCATAGGTCGTTTATATAATTGATTATTGCCATGTTTATGTCGAGAAGCAGTTTAAATAACTCTATTTGGCGTATAATTTCTATAAGATCGTAAGCATCGTTAGAAAAAGGCCGTTTTGAGTATAAAAGTTCAAGTTTGTCTGTAATTGCAGCTATGTTTTTTGCGCGCATACGGCCGCTTATTTTTGTTGGAGAGTCTTTATATACCTCTATGTCTGATATTGGTGTGTTCGTTTTGTGTTTTTTCACTGGAATAGTAAGCCAGGAACTCTTGTCTCCACGTATGATGCGTGTACGGTTTATATATGACTCCTTAACATATTGCACGTCATCTAGGATGACGAATGTGTCACACATGTGCATCTTATAGAAATATCCCATCCACGGGAGGAAATTAGGTTGATGGATTGCAATTTTCATATAATGTCGTCAGCTACTCGCATGTAGCTATCATAAATTTATGACTATTTTCAGAGAAAATCCAAAAAAATCCAAGCCCAGAGTAAAACTTGAACAGTCGCTTATTGTTTTGCGGAAGCTTTAAAGACAAAAATTTGTATTTTCCAGAAACTAAAGTTGTGTCTATGGCTTTTTTCACTAGAGACGTCCCTATTCCGCATGAACGTTCTCCTGTCTTCACCACTAATCTATGTATGTGCGCGCATCTGGGCGATTTTTCAGACATAATGCAATAGCCAATAACAGTTTTGTCTTTGCTCGTGTCAGGAGCTGCTATAGAATGTGCGCTGTAAGCCACAAGCGACAGCGTCCATTTTCCCGGCATATATAAGAGAAAATTCTCTTTGCTCCAAATTTTGCCTAAGCCAGAAAGAGCGTCTATGTGAACAAGTTGACTCATAAAATCATCGACCGATCTTTTGCATAATCTGTTTATCGATATACTCAAAGTAATTCTTTCGCACTTTTCGTCCATTTTTCAATTTTCTCACCTCGCGCTAATTTTTTCATATATCATAGCGTCTCTAAAAATCACCAGATTATACGAATTGCTTCAAACGATTCTGCAAAATCACAGCCGCACTGTATGCCTCGCGCAACCGCAAGTCCGCGTATAAAGCTGTCATTGAAATACCCTTTTTTAAGAGTGTGTTTTTGGCTGTCATAGCAAGACAAAGCAGCTATTTTTTTTTCAATCTGTGAGGAGTTTAGGCTGATGAACATGTTGGGATCGAACCCGAAGTTATTCCATATCATTTCATAGCACCACATACTGCAGTTTTTAAATGTGCGCATAGCTTCTAGGTATACAGAGCTGTGGTCCTGATGAATGTCTGATTTTGATGGAAATACAACTGTGTCGGGAGATATTTCTTTTGAGATTTTTATCATATTGTCTAGAAGCAATTGTCTGTCGCGCTGAAATTCGCGTACCTCAAAGTCAAGCGTAATTCGGCGGTTTTCAGCGACTCCGAGCACATCCATAGAGTTATGAAATTCTGAAACTAAAGTTTTGCTGTCGGTCAATCCAGAGTTCTTGATTGATTTTTCGCATTTAGAAAACGCCACGACCCAAACGTCAGCACCATTTTCGACCATTTTGGAAATTGTTCCTCCAGAGCCCAGTTCCGAATCGTCTGTATGCGGAGACAAAAAGATTATTCTATTGGTTTTCATCATGCGTCTCTGAATATTTTGCAAATACGATAACAAAAAACTGAAAATATGCGAAACATAACTGATGAAAACGAAACAGAAAGAAAGAGTGCCCAGAAGAAGACTTGAACTTCCACGGGAAAACTCCCTCTAGAACCTGAATCTAGCGCGTCTACCAATTTCGCCATCTGGGCATACCCTGATATGGTACATGCGTAGTATGAAACAATTGTATGGAATACACAAGAGCGCATATATCAATGGTATGCGCGTATAAGAAACGTCTAAATATTTTATAAATTTATTGAAATAAAAATTTATAAAAACAAGGAATAGAATAGCTGTGCAAATAGCTGTGCAAAAACACAAAGCCACCTGGTTGAGAGCAAGTATGTTGTATAGTTACGGCCCTATCCAACGAGTTTTCCGCTTAAGCTGTTTTGAAATCCGCGCGATATTTTCACTGGAAAAACCTTTCCTATGAAATTTTTTGGAGCAGACAAGTGAACAGACTGCATATATTCTGTTTTGCCTATAACCTGATTTTCATATCTTCCCTCCTTTTCTATAAGAACAAGAAGCTCTTTTCCTTCCATAGATTGGTTATAGTGAAGCTGATGCTTATTAATAATCTCTTGCAACACTGCTAGGCGGCGTATTTTTGTTTGTTCATCAATTTGATCCCATTTAGAGGAAGGTGTTTGCGGTCTTGGGCTATACTTGAATGAATATGCCTGCGCGTAACTCACTTCGTCGACAAGCGCGCATGTGGCTTCGAAATCGGTCTCTGTCTCTCCTGGAAATCCCACAATGAAATCGGATGAAAACGCGATATTAGGGAGTATTTTACGAAACTCATTGATGATTTTTATGTATTGACTTCGCGAGTAGCCTCGATTCATTTTTTTCAAGATAATATCAGACCCGGATTGCGCAGGCAGATGAATGAACGGCATAAGTGATGAAATTTCTTTGTGCGCTTTCATTAGCTCTGTAGTGATATCGCATGGGTGAGATGTTGTATACCTGATTCTTTCTACACCTTTTATGCTGGAAATGAGGAATAAAAGCTCTGTAAATGAGCAAACAGCAGACGACGAATATTTTCCATTATATGCGCTGACGTTTTGTCCAAGAAGAAATATTTCTCTTGCCCCAGAAGATACAAGTTGGTTGGCCTCAGATATTATTTCTGATGTCGGCCTAGAATACTCTCGTCCTCTTGTGTATGGAACAGAGCAGTATGTGCAAAATTTATCGCAGCCCTCTTGTATAGATATAAACGCTGATGGCAACTTTACTAAAGTTCTGTTGCGTGGGAGCAGTTTAAATTTGTCTTCTGCTGACATTGTCGTGTCTACTATGAAATTTTTTTGCATCTTTACCTCTGGGCATTGTTTTTGGCTTATAACTTCTTCTATAGACTTTTGTATATTCTGATATGCCTGAGGCCCAAGAACTATGTCTACGCAATCGGCTCTTGCAAATATTTCTTTCCCTAACGCCTGCGCGACGCATCCGACTACTAAGATTATAACCGAACGTCCTTTTTCTGCTGCTTTTGCCTTTATTAGAGCAATTCTTCCTAGGTCAGAAAAAAGCTTTTCTTGAGCTTTTTCTCTTACGTTGCACGTGTTTATAACAACAATGTCTGCGTCTTCTGGAAGCGATGTTTTGATATGACCAGCTAAAAGCAAAATCTCTGCGATTCTGTCTGAGTCATAAGAGTTCATCTGACAACCATATGTCTTTATAAAAAACTTTTTGTTTCTGCTCATCAACGCTTTGGAAATAAAGCATATAGACAGCATTATAGACTTTATGGACGGTATCGAGGAAGTGGTTTAAAGCTTTATTTACTAAGAGCTCTGGTTTGTTAGATGAATTGTTGTAACTTGTAATCGCTATATGCTAGAATCCATTGCAACTCGGCGGAGTAGCTCAGTTGGTTAGAGCAGCGGAATCATAAACCGCGGGTCGGGGGTTCAACTCCCTCCTCCGCTAGTGTGTTTTCCAGTTAACTCTATGTTTAGTGCCTGCGCGTATAATGCTTTGTGAAGGGCCTGATTATGCGGAAAAAAAGTGAGTTACATTTCAAAAATAGCTATTTATTCTGCGGTATCGTTGTCTGTATGTGGAGAATTTTCTTTTTCTGCGACGGATGATTGCGCTGAAAAATGCAGAGATAATTCTATGACTATATCAGAATATATAGAATGTATGGGGAAGTGCGATATAAAAGACAAAAACTCTAAGAGTGGTCGGTAATGAATTTATATATTGCGCATAAACGTGAATATTAAAGCAGGGGAGAAAACAACATGAAAAAAGTAGCCAAAATTACGGGAATAGTTTTGCTTATGCCGTGTATTATTTGCGGTTGCGAAACGGCGAAGAAAGAAAACCATCTGAAAGACGGAGATTGCGAATATAGCTGTGCGTCTAAATCAATGAATAAAGCAGATCTTTTAAACTGTCTAGGCAAATGCAAAAAATCCAATGAATCGACGGTTAAGGTTGGCATAGCTCCAACATATAGCGGCGGGAAAAATGACTCTACTTCTAGCAATCCAACAACCCATGGAAGACGCTAGCGTACCTGTTTGTTACGGCGAAGCCTGCGTTGTCCATATTGTTATTGCTCAACGTTGATTATTTTTATGGGCGATACGATTAAGATGCAGGTTTTGTTTTGCGATAGAAAACGGGATTGATTAAAAATGACTAGAGGGCTTATGTGCGTTTTGGTTTATGGTTTTTTCGTGGTTATTCTGCCCTCTTATAAAATATTATTTTGAATTTTGTGCGTATAGGGCGCGCATTGAATAAATTTTTGACGTTATATTGATGAGGTTTTTTCTAGAAATTCTTTTGCCAGAGCGAAGCATTATCGTTTTTTTTTTTCCTTTTTCATATAGCGCGAGGACAAGATCGCAATTTCCTTGCGGCAATTCTGACAATAGGTTTTTAAGTTCGACAAGCTGATACTCGTTGGTTATGTCAATGGTCGCCATGTCACATTCGGCTTCCATCATTTCATTCAAGTCGTTTACGATTTGCACGGTGAGTTTTGGAGAATCCTCTTCAACGTAACCGCTCGCAACTATGTGTAAAAATTTTCCGACCTTAAGAAGTTCTGTAAATTTGCCTAGTACGTCAGAAAATGCAACAACTTCGTAATGCCCTTTTGGATCGGATAAATTTATAAAAGCATATTTGTTACCAGCTTTGCTCACCTTCTCTTTCACGTCTATCACAACTCCTATCATGGAAAAAGGTTTATTAGTCTGGTTTTTTTCTAGGAATTCGCATATATCGGACGAGAAAACAAAATTTTTTTCTATCTTGCAAAAATCTTCAAGCGGATGCGCTGTTAGATAAAATCCGATGGCCTGAAATTCGTGCAGAAGTTTTTCGTGCGGGCTCCAGTCTTCTATTTCTTGAAGCTGTGGTCTTATTGATTCTTGGCTGAATAGTGAGAGCTCATCGGAGGTTTTGTTGCTTGCGGATGAATGTGAGAGAAGGAGATCTAGAGAATCCATAAGTTTACGCCTGTTGCTGCATAAACAATCGAAAACGCCAGCTTCTATTAGGCTCTCCATATTTTTTTTGTTTATGCAATCGACTCTTTCGAGAAAATCGAATATGTCTGAAAATTTGCCGTTTTTTTCTCTTTCAAAACAGAGCTTTTCCATTGCTGCTGCTCCGACATTTTTAATTGCAGCCAGCGCATATCGAATACACTTATCTCCTTTTTCTGATGATTCTATAGAAAATTGAGCTTTTGAAATGTTAATGTTAGGCGGCAATATGTTTATTCCTATGCGCTTTGCTTCTCGAGTGAATAAGCTTAGCTTATCAGAGTTTGCAATGTCTTGCTCCATAAGCGATGTGAGAAACTCTATGGGGTGATTGGCCTTTAGATATGCTGTTTGATATGTGAGGAGAGCGTATGGTGTTGCATGCGCTTTCGGAAACGCGTATTCAGCGAATTTTTCTATTTGGTCAAACAGACGTTCTGCTTTCTCTATGGTACCTCCAGTGTGTTTCAGGACTCCGTCTATAAAAGTTTTTCTCTGAGAGTCCATTTCAGACTTTATTTTTTTTCCCATAGCTCTTCGCAGAATATCAGCTCCGCCCATGCTATATCCCGCTAGTATTCTCGCTATTTGTAATACTTGCTCTTGATATACTATGACTCCAAATGTTTCGCGCAGGATCGGCTCAAGTTCGGGGTATGCGTATGAAATCGCCTCTCTGCCATGGCGACAAGCCACATATCTTGGAATTTCGTCCATAGGACCGGGTCTATAAAGAGCGCCGAGCGCTATTATCTCTTCAAAATGGTCTGGTTGCAGGTTGCGGAGCGCAGAGCTGATGCCGCTTCCTTCAAGTTGAAATATTCCAACAGTTTCCACATTGCGCAAAAGGTCAAATGTTTTTGCGTCGTCTAGAGGAATATTTGTAATGTCTATGTGAGTTCCGTTTTTCTCTGCCATATTTATGGCATTTTGTATTATGGTAAGCGTCTTTAGTCCTAAAAAATCGAACTTAATAAGGCCGGCTTTTTCTATGTATTTCATAGAAAATTCTGTGGCGGGAAGCGCTGAGTTTTCGTCTTTATAAAGAGGGACAGAGTTGCAAAGGGGCTCGCTGCCAACAACAACTCCAGCTGCATGAACAGACGCGTGTCTATACAACCCTTCGAGGCGAAGGCATACCTTCATCATGTATGCTATTTGTTCATCATTTTTCTCCATCTCGCGAAGTATTGGCTCCATCTTCAGAGCGTCCGAGAGATTTATTGGATGCGCTGGGTTCTGAGGAATGAGCTTGCAAATACCGTCAACCTGTTTATATGGCATCTGTAGCACGCGCCCTACATCACGAACAACGGCTCTTGCCTGGAGCGATCCGAACGTGATTATATGAGCGACCCTGTCTTCTCCGTATTTTTTTCGCACGTAGTCGATCACTTCATCTCGGCGATCTTGACAAAAATCCACATCGAAATCTGGCATGCTCACCCTTTCTGGGTTCAAAAATCGCTCGAATAATAGCCCAAACCTGATTGGATCAACGTCGGTTATGAACAAACTCCATGCTACAAGCGAGCTTGCTCCAGAGCCTCTTCCAGGCCCTACAGGTATTTTTTGCGACTTGGCCCACCTGATGAAATCAGAAACTATAAGAAAATACCCAGCAAATCCAAGTTTACAGATCATCTCTGTTTCATAGCGAAGCCTCGAAACATATCCAGCTTCTTTTTCTCCTCTATTTTCTAATTCCTCTATAGACTGCGCTTCTAATCTTTCGCACAAGCCCCTTTCGCTTCTTTTTATAAGCTCATCGGTCTGAGGAAGCTCGCATTGAAATGATGGAAGAACCGGCGGCTTAGACTTGAGTAAAAAACCACACCTCTCGGCAAAGCACACGGTGTTTTGAAGCGCCTCTGGTATATCTTCAAACAATTTTTCCATCTCTTCGGAAGATCTGAAGTATTTCCACTTTTCTAGGCGTTTTCTATCCGGATCCTGTACATATTTTCCGTCCGCAATACAACTCAGAGTGTCTGTGGATTCAAAATCATCAGGGGTCAGGAAAAGAGCTTCGTTAGATGCGATAACAGGAAGCTTGCGTTCGTATGCAATTTGCAGGACTTGTTTTTCAACGTCATTACTATTAGGGGAATAACGTCCATCTCGAAATATTTCTATATAAAGCCTCGATGGGAACAGTTTTTGAAATTCATCTAGAATGGACAAAGAAGAGTCGAGCTTTCCATCAAGTAGACCTTTGTATAAAAAACCGCTTTCAGAGCCGGAGAGACATAAAAGGCCTTCTGTATGACCCTCTATTTGATTTAGTGTTATTTTTTCTCGCAAATTATTCCCCTGCCCTACCGTTGTCATGGTGACAAGTTTGCATAGATTTGAGTAGCCAGCGTCGTTTTTAGCGAACACAGCAAACGAAAAGTCCGAATCAGCGCTTAGGGTAAGAGAGCATCCTATAATTGGCTGCATCCTAGCATCTTTACATGCGAACGCAAATTCAAGAGCGCCAAATAGGTGACCTCTGTCGCATAGCCCTAGCGCTTGCATTTTTTGTTCTTTTGCAGCTGTCACTAGATTTTTTATTGACATAGAGCTTTGCAAAAGCGAAAACGATGAGCAATTTCTAAGGGCAATGTAACGAGGCCTTACTCTGGATTTTAAACCTTTGTCTTCACGTTCATTCATGATTATGCGGGATTTTATCGTATTGCTCATTAAGTAGTGTTAATTCGATATGTGTATAGTGAACTATTATATAGCGTCATAGCTTGTTTAGAAAATACTGGCTGATGTGGGCGCGGTATTTTTGAAATTTATCAGATTTTAAAAGCTTGGCAGAGCGAAAGTGTATTGATTTTTTATTAAATAAAGGATAGCATCAGGTTGTGTCGCGGGATAGAGCAGCTTGGTAGCTCGTCAGGCTCATAACCTGAAGGTCGTAGGTTCAAATCCTGCTCCCGCAATTTTTTATCTCCTAGTTGGCTTCACTGTATCGTCTTTTCAGAGTTTTGATATACTCTTGCTTTTTTCTCGTCTGTATTTGCTTTTATGGATGAGGTGGCCAGATCTTCCGCTACGGCTCCTGGAATTGAAAATAGTCCTGCGGTTGTAACTCGCACCATATAGTAAAATTTGAATTCTTTTTGAGATGAGCCAAGCTGCAATACTGCATATTGGGTGTTTCCTCTGTTTTCTTGGCTAAGAACGGAAGATTCGCTATGAATTATTTTTTCAAGATGCGGGCTGAGATCTTTTACTTTTTCAACTGCGAAGGCAGCGGCTAGCTTATCAGTCAGCAGAATGCTAGCTGGGCGGCCTGCCACTTCTCTTTTTCCTGAAATAACGACGCATACAAGGTCGTTTTGTCTCAACTCTTTTATGCTTATTAGCTTTCCATCTTGAGAGAAAAATTCCTTCTTTATTAAAATTCCTCTTGGTTCTATGGAATTTACTTGGCCCGACATTGTAACGGATACCCAAATTTTATTTTTCCCGTGGTTTCTTATAGAAACTTTTCTTTGGTTTTCTCCGCAAGTGAATTCTGTTGCGCTGGATGTTTCTGAGATTTTGGCTGTTTGACCGCCGTCGACAGCTGCTTGGATATGAATTTCTGAATTTGCAGAGCAGGAGTAGGATGACCTTAAGTATGACTTTGATAAAAATGCCGCGCGAAGTAATAGTGATTTTTCTTCGCCATTAAGCTCTACAGTCCTTTTCGAAAATAACTCTGTAAGCTTTGTTACTAGAGCTCGCATTAATTCTTCATCCTTTAGATCTGGCAGTGAGTCGAAAATTTCGGATAAGACGATTATTGCAGAACAAATCCTTGAAATTCCCATAGCTTCGCTTGAGATGTCATCTACTTTACTGTTTTTTTTGAGCCCCAAAATTTCATCCATTCCGTTTTTTAAGAAGGGGACAGCGAGGTCTGAGTTGCCATTCAGCGCAAACGCTCCGGCGATGTAAATTTTTGCCAGAGGAGTGGAACAGCTTTCTATATCTTTGACAAAGTGTTTAAAGTCGGACAAAGAAAGGTTGCCAGTTTTCGAAATTACGAAAAATCCATGAGCTATGTTGTTTATATACTCATCTCGATCAGGATTAGAAACGCGCATATCGTGCCTAAAAAGTCTGTAACTATTTACAAGTCGAAAGAAAAACTGTTCAAAATTTTCAAATATACGCTTATCGACTGAGTAACCAGCTTCCGATGCGTTGATGGCAAACTCTGCTTCTTTAATTTTTGACGACGTATAGTGGTAATCCATTCTAATTATTTGTCGGTTACTATTACAGCAGCCCCTCCCCCTTTCTCCGCATAGCAGCCTCATAATTGCTTTGCGTATTGTACTTTTTGCGAATCCAACCGATATTTTACCGCCGGAAATTGCAACAGCAGAGTCTGTATACAAAAGTGGAATAGCTAAGTTTACCAGAGTATCTCCATACAAATCGTGCGCACTGTTTCCAATTGAAAGAAGGAGGTCTCTTAACGGAACCGGGAAATTTTCATTTGCTTGAATTTTGATAAGCACATTTCCAGCGAACTCGCTGGGGATTGAAATTTTCTCGGTTTTTCCTGGGGCTATTTCGGCAACATTATACCTTAACGCGTCGAATTTTTGGTCATAAACGGGAAGAAACACGGTTCTTGTGTATGGGGCATATCCAGGAACTGATATGTTTGCATCCAGTCGCGCGAATTTTTGCGTATGAAAATAGGAAGGGTCCTCGTTATTGGCGTTAGTGCTGTCTATGGCCGATATAAAGAATTTTCCTTCGTATTTTTTTTTGTCGTTTTTGGAGAACGGTAGGTCGGATGCGACGAAATTCTCTTGTGATATGCGGCTGCAATTGGATATTGAAATATTAACAGTCCCGCTTTTGCCGTCTGTTCTGTATATACTATATGGAATAACCGCTTTGTCTCCTTTGGTAAGGAATTTAGGTCCATATGTTTCGAATATAACAGGATCTTTTATAGTAATTAATTTTTCAGAAAGCCCGCTCGCATTTGCAGAAAACGCCATAACGGTAAGGCGTGCGGTTCCTGTAAATTCTGGAAGTTTGAATTTTATAGTAGCTGTTCCGTTTTTTCCTACTTTTGTCATACACGAAGATAAAGCCAAAAGATTGTGTATACTTTGCTTTGGCAAAAATGGTAAGCGGTATGCGTATGAGTTGATAGATCCGACGCCTCCCCCTCCAGTTTTCAGCTCTCCGCTTATAGTTTTTATTCCAAGGTTGATATAGTCGTACAAATCATACAAATTCCCAGAGTATTTATACTTCGAGCTAAAATAACCAGCTGGGGATATAGGTTTGAATTCTGAAATCGAAAGCAGCGCGTCGTCAGTAAGGAAAGCGCATACATAAACAGGTGATGATTCGTCTGCAGGAATTCTCGCGCTTCTGGTATCTATGTTTATTTTAAGGGAGTCTAGTGGTCGGACTGTGTTTGGAGAGTCTGTTTTAATTTCTATGTTTTCGCTTTTCTCTACATCGACCCATGTAATCCCAACAGATCGCAGAGGGAATGCAATTTTCTCTGTTTCAGTAGAACTGTTTTCTGCACAGTGGCAAAACTTCTTTATAAGAGATGCAGCTGGGCCGGAGTATAAGGTTCTTTTTGTTTCGAGAGGCCTGTAGGCATTGACTATTATATACACCCCGTTAGCCCATTTTTTTGTCACAGAGAAGCTTGCTTGAGCGCTTTTTTTATTTATGCGTATGTCTTTAGTATCTAATATTTCGTCGGACATAACGCTTACGTTGGCTACGCCATTTTCAAACGGAGCTGCGAACCTAACAGACAGTTTATCTCCTATTTTGTATGATTTTTTATCAGTTACTAGCGATATTGCCGTTGGAATTTGTGGTGCGTTAGATGCATTTACAGACCCGAGACTAAAATTGTATTTGTTGATAATTTTTCCTGTATCTTCGAAAACCTTTATAACGTAATCGGATGGGGCCTCTATGTCTCGCAAAACAATTTTTGCACTGTTTTTCCCAGTTGGTATGTGCACCCTCCCCTCTTTTACCAAAAATATTTTTGGGTGAGATACGTACGATATAGATCTTGAAGAGTTTTCCAGGCTTCCCTCATCAAGCTTTTTATTGATTCTATAGCTATGCCAATCACTTTTTTTGTATAAGGCAAAATATACAAACCGTTCTTTTGTGTCTGGTTTGTTGTTTTTTATTCTTGCTTTAGCTTTGTTGTCTATTATTTTCGCTAAAAATCCGATAGATGTGCGGCTGGTATTATCATTTGAAGAGTCGTTGACGATGCATTTTTTTGGATCGAACAACGGTTTTATGGCAACGAAGCTTTCTGCGCTGTCGTGAATTGAAACAAATATGTCCTTTTTTACAGTAAAACCTCCCTGATCTGCAACTTTTACTGATATTTTTACTTTTCCTATGACTGGTTTGGACATAATTTGTCTTAGGGGGAGCGCGATTTTTATTTTCCCGTCTTTTCCAAACCTTCCTAAATTTATGGTTTTAGAATGCGCTCCCATTTCCTCTTCAAAGGCGTCGCACTCAAAGCTATAGCCGTTAAGGTCTTTGGGAGACAAACCAGACACAACTGATACTGAGCATTCTGAGTCAAGTCCTTCCGCTGGTATGCCAAAAGAGTGCCTGCATTCTACGTTCAGCGTTATGTTCCCGCTTAGATCAATATCACTTGCAGATGCATCCAATTCTATTGACGGAGAATTAAACGACGCGATTACTATATCTAAAGATTTTAGTGGTCGAGCTGAAGGGTCTGAATATGCTTCTATTTTCCATTGTCCGTGTAGAAAATATTCCTTGAGCTCTATGGGACAAGAAAACGCTCCAGCTTCATTCGTACGCAAAACCTTCACAAGCACGAAGTCACCAGCTGGGTTTTTTAACTTAACTGTGATCGGGACTTTATTTACGCTGGAGGCAATATCGCTGCATTTGATTGCGCCTACAACATTTACTGTTTCCGATGGCCTATATAAAGTTCGGTCAGTTGTAATGAACAAATCTATAGGGTTATCCCTATCTCTGCCTTCAATGTCATAGCCGCTTAGATCTATCGAGTCGTTATTTTTATCGCTTAGGTCAGATATGATAAGAGTTGAGGTTCCTCCGGTCTTATGGGATGCGCATATCTTTGCTGGATAACTTTGTGTATTGGTCGTTAGTTCCGTAGATTTGCCAAGCATCTCATAGGAAATTCTAGCGCCGTCTCCGAAAATTTTGCTGGGGAATAATACTTTGCCATATTTGTCAGTATAGCCTTCTGCCAGAGTCCTTCCATTTTTTGACAGGATTGATACGCGCGCCCCGTGATATGGAGATGTGCTTGAGATAGAGCGCGCTGATACAAGTATATCCCCTGTTTTTGTCCTTATCGCCGAAAGTCCTATGTCCGTTACAAGTAAACGTTCCGTTTGAGCGGAGTCCGAATTATATCCATAGTACTCTGTATCCCCAACTTGCGCGCGAAGAAAATATGAGCATTGGATTGGTAGCGTCCGTACAAACGGCAACATTTTGTCTATAGGAACTTCGACATTTACTACCTTGTTATTGCTGTAAGGAATTTCTATGGATCCCTTCCAAACACGCTTTGTTTTTTGTAATAGAGCGTTGCTCGATAAATACCCAGAGCTTATAAGCCCTCCGGAAGGTTCTAAAACTTGATATAGCTCAAGCTTTATTTTCTTCGTATTTATGCATGAAACGGAGATCTTAGACTCTTTGCTAATTGTTTGTATTTTAGGTAAAACAGCTGCTTTATGTTTGAAAAATACATGGGAAGAAATATCTGGCACCTCCACAGCTAATTGATAATCTTTTACGAGGCTTTCTCCACATGAAGACAGAAGGTCTTTCTTAATTGTGCATTTATAAGATGTTCCGTGCTTTAAGCCTTCTATTTTTATTTTGTTCCCGAATATTTTCACGTCGCCAGCGCTAGGAGTGACCTGTACTAGCTTCTTGATATCGATTGAGGTGTCTATTGTATGTCGAAAATCTAGGTTCAGCTCTATGTATTTTCCTGCAGGCTCTATGTGAAAATGAACAACTTCAAACGGAGAAATATAAGCAAGCTGTGGATATAATGATCGGAGCTTTTTTATTGGGCACAGCTGATTAGATATTTGTATAAGCATTTCTGTATCCGAAAAGGATACGGCGCTTGCTGCTAGCAAAAGCGCGGCTAACTTCTCGTCGCTTAGATCAAATTTGTAAAGATACAGGCATAAGAACTTTGCATGCAATTGAAAAATTTCAGAAACAGTGGCAGAGCTTGCAGAGCCCTCATTTTCATTCTGAGTCTTGCTCGCCTCGCATATAAGCGAGAAAGCCAGCAAAAAGTCAGAAAAAAGCTCGTTCTTAGCTTCTTCTGAATCTAGTTTCGGAAAAGACAAAAGTAAATCGTGAAATTGTATTGATGCTCTTGCAAAGTCTTTGTTTTTTATAAGCTCTCCTATTTTGAATTTTCTCTTTTTATATTCTTCTTTTGAAAGACTTTTTCTGCCTTCAAACATTTTAAAAAAGTTTTCTGTTGAGTCCGGATTTTCATGCGGATAGTACAAAATGGAACTACGTAGCTTTTCGTAATCGAAGCGGGAAACAGAAATATCTTTTTCTTGTGTTAATAGAGGCTGCAGTGCAAGTGAATTGGACGCAACAGACAGGACGGTGATTACGCATGAGCATGTAAGGCAAAAGTTTATAAAAGGCGAGAGAAAAGTAAACACTGAGAGCAGCTAAAGAGTCAGCAAGTTTAAGCGTATAAGAGTATACCAAACAATCAGGGTTTTCCAGCAATGTTTTTCTGTTCTAGAATCCATGAACAAAAATGTTGAGCAACTCTTCGCGGAAACTAGGAAGTATTTAAAATATACAGCAATATGATTTGCTTGCTTCACTCTGCTTTTGCTTTTTCATCGCTTTGTTTGAGTGGCTGGCCTTTTGGCTCTATTACTATTGACCCGGCAAACCTAAGATCGATAGATGCTACTCCGGATAGAGGTATGTTTTTGTTGGACAAACTTTCAAAAGCTGTGCACAGTATGTTTAGCGCCTCTTCTGTATCGGTTTCTGGTAATTTCACAACTATGCCGTTTTCTAGGTGGAGGTTCCATCTGTGATTGCGCAAAAACACAGCAGCTACCACTTTTGGAATTTTTCTCTGAAACTTTGATATAGTTTGAAGCAACCCCTGAAAGTTAGAATTTGCTTGTTCTCCTACTATGGTGATCATATCTTGCGGGAATTCGTTTTCGTCGCATTTTATTGTTGTTCCAGATCTGTCTATAAGAAAAAACTTGCCATTAACTTGCCATACAGCCATTGGAATTCTCTCTGATATGCGGATGTATAGAGATCTCGGTAGCCATCGCTCGATAGAAGCAGAGCTTATCCATGGAAGTTGCTGTAGGTTATTCTTAGCTTTTTCTATGTCTATGGATAAGATAGGGTCGTCGATGCGCGCTCCTAAAGCGGCGCAAATCTCGCTTGTTGTTGTGCGAGATCTCCCGTCAACTATAACGTCTTTCAAAGAAAACCCGATTTTTTTGGATGTGCGCATGCACAGCTTTGCAACTGTTTTTGGAAAAACTAGCGTATATATAACCAAAAACGCGCTTATCATTAAAGCGATTATTTTCGCGTATCTAGCCAACAGCCTGTATATTTCTTTCATATTTTTTTGCCGAATGCGTTTATGCAAGTCTCCAAAGATGCGCAATATCTGATTTCGCATATAGTAATCTATAGCGTAAGTTTTGGAAATTAGCAAAAAAGCAATAAAGAGCACAAGAAACGTTTGACGGTATCAGACTCTATAATTGTGTAATTTTGGAAAAACTGCGTAATACGCGATAGACGCAATTATAGTGTCGTTAGATGACAGAAAAATTTTCTACTAAGGGGCTTGCAAATGGAAAAGTAAACTGGTAGCATTCTGATCAAGCGGTTGCTTTTTCATAGGCCGGTGGTTGGAGCGAGGAGTGTACACACGATCCCATCCCGAACTCGAGCGTGAAAATCCTCAGCGCTGATGGTACTGCGTCTTAAGGCGTGGGAGAGTAGGTCGCTGCCGGTCTTTGAAAGAGCGATTGCTTTTTTCTTTTTTTCTGCCTGATTTTTCCGTTGATTGCGTTTTGTTCTATAGACGGTCTGTTTTGCCGCCTTTCCACTCACTCACTCGCGCTTGCTTGCTTGGATTGCAGTGTGCGGGTGGCCCACTGGGGCTTTTCTGGAGCGGCACTATAATAGATTGGAACTGTTTTTGCGCGGTTTATGTTTGCTTGGGTATGTAGTGGCGCATATAATGGTGAAGAAGAAGTTTTCCTTGTAGCGGTTAAATGCCGAAGTTTTTTGTTATTGCTGGTGAGGCGTCCGGGGATATGATAGGGGCCGATGTAATTTGCGGTTTGCTTGAAGAGTTTTCGAGTAAGATAGAAATTATTGGAGTTGGTGGTCCGATGATGGAAAGGGCCGGAGGGTTCTGCTCTATGTTTCCATTTTCTCAGATTTCTCATATGGGGATTGGAGAGGTAGTAAGGCGACTACCACGAATCATAAAATTAATAAACGCATGCGTTAAAGAGATAGAAAGGGTTAGGCCAGATGCAATTATTACAATAGATTCACCAGAATTTTGTTTTAGGGTTAACAAAAGAGTGAAGGGGAAATTTCCTATAATACACTGTGTGGCCCCAGCTGTGTGGGCGTGGAGACGCGGAAGAGCGAAAAAAATACACAAGTATGCAGACCACATCTTATCGGTGTTTCCTTTTGAAGCCCCTTATTTTGCAAAATCCAAAATAAGCGTGAGTTTTGTTGGCCATCCGGCAGTTCAAAATTTTCACAATTTAGAAGGAGATTGTTTTTTGCAAAAGGATGAAGCTGCTCTTCTTAAAGCTGAACGTAGAAAAAAGTTGATGGACGAGCTTAAAATATCTGGCGACGAGAGGATTCTTTGCGTTCTCCCAGGAAGCCGAAGATATGAAGTATATAATTTTTTACCGATATTTAGTGAAGCGGCTAGGATCGTTCAAAATAATGCTAAGACTAAGGTGTTTCCCGTGATAGTCGCTACAAAACAGTGGCCTGGTGCTACAGACAGATACAGCGGCGGGTATCCAGTGGTCTTGGATGCTGATATGAAGAGAGCTGTATTTGAAAATTCTGCTGTTGCGATTGCTGCGTCTGGGACAGTTGGTCTTGAGCTGGCAGCGCATGGCGTGCCTATGGTTGTTGGATATAAAGCTCCAAAGATTACCGAGCTTATATTAAGGTTTATTTTAAAAACAGAGTGGATATCTCTTGTTAATATTTCTGCAGGCAGGAGAATAGTAAAAGAGTTTTTGCAAAATGAGTTTACTGAACACAATATTTCTGAAGAAATTTTATTGTTATTAGAGGACGAAGACTATGCAAAAGCTCAAAAAGACGAACTCTCTCGTGTTGCTGAATCGTTTGGTCATAGCCTTTCGTTTAAAAAAGCTTGCGCGCAGGAAATAGCTCGTATTTCTGGATTTTTAAGTTGATGTTTTAGCGGAGAGATTACGTTTATGTGTTTTTTGTTTATTTCTATTTCGGGCTTTTTAACTATATCTGCTGGAGCGGTTTGAGCTCTGTATTTGACGAAATCATTTTTGTATAGTTTTGTGCTGATGCTGAAAGTCTTGAATAAATGGTATTACTAATAATAACGCGCTTCTAATAGGCTAGAGTAGATTTCGCCTGGCCCGCTGCGCGAGTTGGGGCAATCTGCAAAAATATTATTGCATCAGCCTATACGAAGCCCTATCCCATATACATTCCGCCGTTAATATGGAGAGTGTGTCCTGTTATGAAGGAGGAACGGTCGCTCGCTAAAAACAGGGCCCCAGAAGCGATGTCGTCAGGAGAGCCTGCGCGCTCAAGAGGAATTGCAGAAAGAAACCTTTCTTTGGCCGAATCGTTCAGTGTCCCTGTCATCGCTGTTTCAATATACCCTGGAGCTATGGCGTTTACCCTTATTCCGTAGCGAGCGTATTCAGATGCTAAGGCCCTGGTAAGCCCTATTAGTCCGGCTTTTGATGCGACATAGTTTGATTGCCATGAATTCCCGCAAAAAGCGACAACAGACGATACGTTTACTATAGCCCCTCGCCTCCTCTTCATCATTTTTTTTATGGCTGATCTCGACAGGAAAAAAGAAGCGCTGAGATTGGTTTCGATAACTTCGTCCCACTCTTCATCTTTCATTCGTACGCACATTTGATCTTGTGTAATGCCTGCGTTGTTGATTAGTATGTCTATCCCTCCGATCTTGTCTTCTATTTCGTCGACAGCTTTTCTAATCTGATCTCTGTTTTTTACATCTAGGAGGTGTATATAGCACCGTTCATTCCCCATTGACTCTGATATTCTTTGCATAGCAGCCGTGTTTCTTCCGCACATGCAAACATTCGCTCCGGCGGAATGAAAGGCTCTGCTGATGGCTTCTCCTATGCCTCCACTCGAACCAGTTATTACTGCTGTTTTTTTATCTAGCGACAACACAGATATGTCCATATCCTCTCTCTACTAACGAATTTCTCACATCTTGGGAAAAGAAGCAAGGTATCAGCTGAATGAGCCGCTATGACGATTAGAAGAGTTTGTCGAACGTAGCGCTAACCGCTTTTTTACTTTTAAAAATATAAAGTCTTACACGTCTTATATGATGTTTAATGCGGGTAAGCTCTTGAAAAATTTTTTCCAACGTTACCGGGATAGTTTTTCTATGATAGCAATGTGTTCTATACTTTTTTACCCGGCGCTATGCATCGCTCATTCGTCTGAAGATCTTTTTTTAGAGGGAGATGATTTTACTGCGAACCATCGGAAATTCTCGGATGACGAGAATTTAGAGGGGGATGATTTTACTGCGAACCATCGAAAATTCTTGGATGACGAGAATTTAGAGGGAGATGATTTTACTGCTAGCTATCGAAAATTCTTGGATGACGAGAATTTAGAGGGAGATGATTTTACTGCTAGCTATCGAAAATTCTTGGATGACGAGAATGCGGCGGAAAGTAATTTTATAGCTAGCGGCAAGAGGTATTCTGTAAAATTTGGAAATAACAGCTTGATGTTGAAAGACTTCAGGGTAAAAGACTCATCTGCTTCGCAAGCCACTTCTATTGGAAGGCTATGCATTTCTGCAACAAAAGACGGGACTACTTATAACGCTACTTTTCTCAACGATTATGAAATGGGCGGGGGTTTTCAGCTTTTTAAAACAGCGCATACAGAGGTAACTGCTGATGACGGATATCACTATACGACAAGCGGAAGCATAACTGACTTCTTCGATATAAAAGTTGATGTAATTGATAAAGGGGGCTTAACAAGCCCAGTAAATGTAAGGTATTCATTTACAGCAAAGGAAGCGCTAACTGATGTGAGCATAGCTCTTATATATGATTTTTGTGATGGCGCTGCTACGCCGTCTTTGTTGAGCAGAGTTAATGCCGGGAAGACAGATTTGAATTTTATTGCTGCATGCGACACAACGCAGGGAAACTATTTTCCTGCCAGCGCTTTTTACATTAGTCCGGCTGATGTGGCCGGAAGCACTGCTTCGGATTGCAAAACCTTTGCTGGATGGCTTCTTTGGGATGATGTAGGAAAGCATATTTCTTTGTCGGTTCCAAGCACAGTGGGGGATTATGCTCCTTCGCTGTATGCTTTAGGGGCAAGCTCTGATCCGTCAACCGACACTATGACTGGATTTTCGATTAATGAAGGTGAGACTGTTGTTATGGACGTTTTTATAAACGCTGTGCCTGGCAAATATAACTCTTATGAAGAAGCCTTCTCAAGTGTCGATGAGCTGTTTCAAGGAGAGAAGACAGACTATTTTTTATGGCTTAAAAAACACTTTTCGCCCGCTGCACAGACATTAAGAGAAGCGATGGGGACCGCTTTCGAAGCGATGATATCGCAAACTCCTCCAACTGATGAGAGTGCTGCCGCGATATGGCAACAAATACACACGCGCGCCAGAAGCAAAAATACTAATTTATGGGTTGAAAAGGCAAAAAAGAATTTCGTAAAAAAACTTAAAAACGAAACAGAGTTATGGGCAGAGTATGAGTGAATCACGAAATGCTATTATTGAGATATAGGCCTTTTGAACGGATGTCTACGCGAAGATGCAGTTCTTTTCCTTATGAGCTTTTTGTTTAAATTTTTGATTTTAGCATGCGCTCTTTTCGATTTTCCTTTGTGTTTAAATGGAGATATTGCGCAGAAATTTTCCGAGTTCTCTCGTTGTGCTGTCATGAATACTAATCCAGGCAAAATTCTTGGACTTTTATAAAACGTTTCGACGAATGTTTGAACGTGCTTATCTCTGATTTGCGAAGTTTTTCCTCCTATGACAACAACAACAACAGGAATTTTTCCTCGAAGTGTTACTGTCGCAAGGTTGAAACCAGAAACAGCAATATATCCCGTTTTTCCAAACACCATTCCGGGAACCTTTCCAATAAGCTTATTAGTGTTTTTGAATATATTTTTTTTAAAGCAAAACGTTTTCCTCCTGAAATATTCAGAATAACTAGAAAACCTTCTCCAAAGGTTCGACGCCAGCACTGCCATATCTCGTGCGCTAGTTTTTTGAGATGCATCTGGAAGGCCTGATGGATTTTTAAAAAAAGAGCAGGACATTCCAAGAGAAGCTGCTTTTGCATTCATCCTGTCAACAAATCGCTCAACAGATCCTGCAAGATTTTCTGCAATTACCACAGCTATGTCATTGGCCGATTTTACTGCTAGGCATGATATGCAGTCTCTGACACATATGAACTCTCCAACTTTGACTCCCGCCTTGGAAGGAGCTTGCGCGACCGCCCTGGCAGAAACCTTAAATTTCGTGAATAAAGAGACGTTGTTTCTTTGTATTTCTTCGAATAGAAGAATAAGAGTCATCATTTTCGTAAGCGATGCAGGACAAACTCTGTCCCACCCATTCGCGCTACAAAAAATACGCTCTGACCTTGGATCCATTACAACTACGGCGAACCTTCTAGAAAACGATTCAG
This sequence comes from Candidatus Hydrogenosomobacter endosymbioticus, assembly GCF_021654655.1. Taxonomy (GTDB): domain Bacteria; phylum Pseudomonadota; class Alphaproteobacteria; order Holosporales; family GW7; genus Hydrogenosomobacter; species Hydrogenosomobacter endosymbioticus. The sequence continues at coordinate 187,316 of NZ_AP025225.1, forward strand.
AACAGAAACATATCGCTAGTGATATGAAAAAGGTCCTATAGCTTGATAGTATGAGTTTTGCTGAGCGAAAGATGACTAATCTTGAACTGGCAAGCGCCTTTATGTAACGCAAATCCATAAACACCGGGCGAAAATACTAGAAACTGCTGAACTATATCATATATTTTTAGGAAACTTAATTGAAATATATCTGCCTTATGCCAGAGTCAACGAGAGAAGTTGCTGCTCGTCGTATTATAGACTTTAGCCTGTTTTTTGTTTTATATATTCAAAGCAAAATTCAATTTTGTACTTTTGATAGATATAGTTCTTCTCATAGATTTTTATTGACAACAATTTTTTAATCAAAAATCACTATTATCATGCATAAGAATTTTTATAATTGTTGATGTGGGTAAGGCATATGACTATTAATGGTGAGCATTTTTTGAGCGATGAAGAAATGGAAAAGTTTTACACTATTTTGCACAGCATGAGGGAAGAAGCCGAGCGTAAAATAGAAGTAACTTTGGATGAGATAAAAAATGAGTATTCTTATATGAAGAAAATCTATGATTTTTCAGCGGAAAAAATAACGCATGTCAGCCGCAGCGTGCTTCATCATGAGCAAGAATTACTTTATGAAATAAACTGCGCAATAGACAGGATAAAAGAGAACACATTCGGCTACTGCGAGGAGACAGGGGAGCCAATAGAGATTAAAAGGCTAGAAGCATACCCTATTGCACGGTTCAGCATAAAGGCTCAGGAAGACAGAGAGCGCATCTGCGGGGTGTAACTACAAAACAGAGAGCGTGGGCTCCCCTCCCCTTCTGATTACAGGTGGAGTTCCAGAGCAAAAAGAGCAAACAAGCTCGACGATCTAGCTCTGTTCCTGCTTCCGTTATCACAGAGCAACGTTTCAACCCAGACGTAACCAGACGCAGAATAGCCATTACTTTCGGAGTATAAGCGACGGTGATTCTATCGCTTCTTCGAGTTATGTCTAAGAAATGCTGGTATTGAAAGCTCGCTATGCTGATGGCCGCTTGCCTCAGGCCTTCCTCGAGTAATGCTCGCTAGAGGAGAAGCCGAGTCTTTGAATATATTGCTCTCTCCGCCAGGAATACCTACAGATTGTGATTTCTCACTTCGGTCTGTTGAAAGCGCGCCAGCAACATGGTTTTCGTGGGCTAAAGAGTCCGAAGAAGGCTCAAACAAAGACCGTTGATCATGCGAAAAAGCATCTTTTTTACCTGTCGAACCTGATATAGAAGAAATTCTTTTCTTAAAAAAGTGTCCCCTCCCCATGCTAGCAAGCCTGTTCATGAACGAAGGTTTTTTTGGAGATCCGCCTATAAGGCTGTCGTACTCTCTAGCGTCTTGGCGATCATGCGTTCTGCTGTCGTCTCCGAATTCAACGTCATCTTCTTGAAGCGAAAACTGTGAGGAGAAAGGCTGGTCTTCGAACGAAAAATTGCCGTGTCTACTTCCAACTTGGTCATAGTTTTTGTCATATTCAAACTCAGAATCGAGCGCAGCAGAGTCTACTCCTGAAGATTCTTTTTGATCATAACTGACAGTCTGTCCAGCTCCTGTCAAAGAGCTTTTCGCGTTAGCAAAATAAGCTTCCTCGTTCTTTTTTGAACTTTTTGCAACCACGGAAACGCGAATCGATCCCTGGAGGCTGTCGTCGAAAGTGGCTCCAAATATAATGTTTGCATCTACGCCTAGTTCTTGTTTTACATACCCTGCAGCCTCATCTACGTCATAAAGAGTTAGGTCTGGTCCTCCAGTTATGTTTACAAGCACAGACGCCCCTTCAAGAGATGTCGGTTCTATCAATGGACATGCTATAGCCATCTTAGCGGCGTTAACAGCCCTATCATCGCCTGAAGCCTCTCCAGTTCCCATCATCGCGCTTCCGCCAAGAAGCTCAGGGTCCGGGCTGCGCATAACAGAGCATATGTCTGCAAAATCAAGATTCACTAACCCAGGCTTTATCATCAAATCTGTGAATGTGCGCACAGCAGAGTACAGCACCTCGTCTGCCATTTCGAACGCTCGCGCAAACGTCGTCGAGTCATTAGCAAGTCTAAACAAATTTTGATTAGGAATTATCAAAAGAGTGTCCACAGACCCTTTCATTTTCTCTATACCGGTCTCAGCTGCAGTCATTCGCTGTTGCCCCTCGAAATAAAATGGTTTTGTGACTACCCCAACTGTCAATATCCCGTGTTTTCTAGCTGCTGACGCTATGACCGGGGCGCCCCCAGTTCCAGTTCCGCCTCCCATGCCAGCAGTCACGAAGAGCATATGAACTCCTTCTATTTGCTTCATTACGTCTTCGATACTTTCTTCTGCAGCCAACCTCCCAACATCAGGAGACGACCCTGCTCCCAGCCCTTTTGTCACACCAAAGCCAAGCTTTATCCGCTTTTCTTTCTGGCACAATGACTGTTGTAGCGCCTGAGCATCAGTGTTGCAAACAATGAAATCAACCCCTTCGAGGTTAAGCCTGAGCATATTATCCACAGCATTGCCTCCAGCGCCACCAACACCTATGACAGCTATATTAGGCCCCACAGACTCAGCCGTGATTTGATTCAAAGAACCGCCAACCATACACACATCTCCAAACAAACAAAACAGAACGGCATACATACCATACATGATATCATAAATTTCTTTTTAACAAAGAAGAAAGAGATGAGAAAGGATTTTTAGAGGTATGTACTCCCATGTATGTTTTTTGAAAAGACGGAGATTTTGCATACATAAGAGCGCCAGCAATTGCAGAAAATTCACCTCCAAGAGAAGGAGCATCCTCTATGTATAGCGGTTTTGCTATGCGAACCGGACTTTCTAGTATACGAATAGCCTGCTCTCTTATTCCTGGAAGCCGACTTGTTCCTCCTGTTAGCGCTATTCTGCTAGCTGCAAACCTGCAAATTGATGAGGCTTTTTCTAGTTGCGCCTTGGAATACGATAAAATTTCGTGTGTTCTGGCTTGTATTACGTTTATCAAAAATGAACGAGAAACGGTTGAGGTTTGGTCATCAGAATCTCCTAGCGTTTCAACAGAAAGGACTTCTTTATGGTCGTCTTGTGAGGGGATTGCAGCTCCATAAAGAATTTTTAGCCTTTCTGCGTGAGCGATAGAAGTGTCAAGGCCGCGAGCTATGTCCTGAGTTATATGAGAGCCACCTATAGGCACAAATCCGCAAAATACTATGTTTTTTTCAAAGAAAGAAGTTACAGTGGTGCTTGAATGTCCAATATCTATCACAGTTATCCCAAGGTCTTGTTCGTCGTTTACTGTGCACGCTAGACCAGCGCAATACCCAGACGCAGCAACGTCTTTTATGCTTATATGACGTCTGTTGAAGCAAGCGTATACGCTGCTTAACATCTGAAGAGAACAATGAACCGTATGTATATTTCCGTATAACGTATTACCTATCATTCCAACAGGATTCTTTACATTTCTCTGATCATCAACAGAGAATTCTGTAGCCAAAACATGCAAAGTTGAGTGGTTTTTTGCTTGTGACATTGCTTGTTCTATAATTTTTGATACATCGCCTGTTTTCACTATCCCGTCTTGTATTTTCGATCTAACGGAGGAGTACCTTGAGGCTATATCGCAAAAATTAATCGATAGAACTACTTCGTGAATTCTTGTTTTTGCGGCAGATTCTGCTGAATCCACTGCCAACGCTATGTCAGCTTCCATAGATGGGATGTCTACTATACGTCCGCAACTGAATCCTCTTGATAAAGATCGTCCAGAGCCAAAAATACGAAACTTGTCGTCTATATTTGCGATCCAACAGCAAACTTTGCTGCTTCCTATATCGACTGCTGCAACGGTGTGACGCCTAATACTAGAAAATCCAGGTAAATATTTGCTTTTCACTACTTTTATAATCCGATTACAACGACAAACCACAACATCAGAGGATTATAGCAGGTGCAATAGTTAATTGAAAATGAGTTTATAGGACTGCAAAAATTCGAATGGATCCAGAGCAGGCTATTTTGTTATAAATACGTAGAAAGTTTTGTCTATGAATTTTATAGAAATCAGTTTTTAGTTGTAACCGGTGCGATTGACGTCATTTTAGTCTTTGATTGGACTATGGGGGCAATTCAACCTGGAATAGACAAATACACTGAGTAGGGTGGCTATAAGCCGGGTTCTGTAATCTGCGACCATTCCTCTAGCGAACTAGTTACCTAATACGTCAAGCGGCCTACCCGAATAAAAAGACGTGAAAGCTACGCCTCGCGCAAGTGCACGATTTATCCATATTTGGCCTTGCTCTCGATGGGGTTTGCCGTGCCAGTGATGTTACCACCACTGCGGTGCGCTCTTACCGCACCATTTCACCCTTACCGCGCTATGCACGGCGGTATATTTTCTGTGGCACTTTCCCTCGGGTTTCCCCGGCCGGGCATTACCCGACATCGCGCTTCCATAAAGCCCGGACTTTCCTCCCTTTGAATATTGATTCAAACGGCGGCCGCACGCCACCCAGCTCACGATGGTATACAAAATAATTGATAAGTTCAATATGAATATGATAGGTCAGGATAGCAGAGACTTTTTGCAGATGATATAATTCCTTCTATACTCTGAAAACAGTGGCTGTGCCTTTACGGCAATATTAACCCAAATGATAGAAATTTTTACTGATGGAGCTTGTTCCGGAAATCCAGGGCCAGGCGGATGGGCTGGTCTGATAAGGGTTCCTGGTTGCGAAGATTTTCATGTGAGCGGAGGAGACAGCCACACCACCAACAATCGCATGGAAATGAAAGCTGCTATAAATTCTATCAAATTTGTTATTGAGCGCGAAAAACTTTGTATCGACAGCGAAGTAATTTTGTATTCGGACAGCAAATATGTGATAGATGGTATAACGAGCTGGATACTAAACTGGCGCAAAAATGGATGGAGAACATCGTCTGGCAAACCTGTTGAGAATAAAGATTTATGGGAAGAGCTCCACTCTGTTTGTTGCAAACTAAAGGTTCGGTGGGTATGGGTTAAGGGGCACAGCAATCACTCAGAGAATGAAATAGTGAATGCTGCTGCGCAAAAAATAGCTTCTTCTGGAGGGAAATGATTGGTTTCTAATTCTATTACGTGCACAAGAATTAGGAGATTGCGTCGATGCTATTGGCTTTGCGGAATAAATGGTAAAGAATAACATAGTTGGAGATAACCCTTGTATTGTTTTATGTTTGAATTTTGCCGTGTGCAAATGTGTGTATTTTCTTCGATACATTTTTGTCGGGCTAGAAAGCCGAAGGCAGGCAACCTGATGGATATGGCAGTATGATAGCGTTTCTTACAGGGATCGTCGCTTATGTTAGAGAAGATTGCGTGATACTTAATGTTGGAGGTGTAGGTTATAAGGTTTTCTTAAATGAGCGCGACTTGGGGTATGTCGCAGAAATATGTGCTGGAACCCCTTCGGTTCAGCTTAATCTCTTCATAGAAAGCGTTGCACGTGAAGAAGGGACGGTGCTTGTTGGATTTATTAATGATGATGAGCAGGAGTGGTTTCGCTATCTGACTCAGGTATCTGGTGTTGGCGTACGTATGGCGCTTAGTGTTATTTCAAAGTTTTGCGTCACAGTTCTATGCGATGCTATCATTCGCGAGAAAAAAACTATACTGCAGAAAGCAGACGGTATAGGATCAAGGCTCGCTGCAAGAATAATCGTAGACCTTAAAGATAGAGCAGAAAAATGGATGTCTTCTCGAGGGCTAGAGTCGGGCCAGCATAGTATGGATGGCACTATTGAACAATGCAACGTTCAAACCGGAGATAGTGTATATCTTGATTCTCTCTGCATTATAGAGCAGGAGGCTAACCAAGCCCTCAAGTCATTAGGTTATTCACAAAAAGACATAGATTCTGTGATTGCTAGGATTAAAGAGGCTGGCGATGAATATCGTTCAACTGAAGAGTTGGTTATTTTGTGTCTGAAATATGTGGGAGCAGCGTGATCTCTGCACATTTCTATCGTTGGGTGTTTTTTTAAATCGAATATCCTGGGATAATTGTTTTGGTGTAAGAATGTATGTTGGTTAGGCGATGATAGACGGCAGAATTAGGATAATGAATCCTTCTTCAGATGAATTTATGGATGAGGAGCAAATTGATCGCGCCCTCAGACCAACTACTCTTGCAGCATTCATAGGACAAGAGTCGATTTCTCGTAATCTTAAGGTTTTTGTTGATGCTGCTAGGGCGAGAAAAGAAGCTTTGGATCACGTTCTTTTATCTGGTCCACCAGGCCTTGGAAAAACTACGCTCGCTCATATTGTAGCTAATGAGCTTGGTTCTGGGCTAAAAATGGCGTCTGGGCCCGCTATATCCAAAGCTGGAGAGGTTGCTGCGATACTCACAAACCTTGAGCCTCGCGATGTTTTATTTATAGACGAAATTCATAGATTAAGCATAGCGTGCGAAGAGATTTTATATTCTGCGATGGAAGATTGTAAAATATCACTAATAGTTGGTGAGGGTCCCCACGCGCGTTCTGTTAGCTTGTCTCTTCCTGCGTTTACTCTTGTTGGAGCTACAACTAGGTCTGGACTCCTTTCTTCTCCTCTCCGAGACAGGTTTGGCGTTTTGTTTTCTTTAGAATTTTACTCTTCCGGTGAGCTGTCCGTGATTTTGCGCGCAGCAGCTGCTAAATTGAAGACAGCGATATCAGACGAAGCTTCGTGCGAAATAGCGAAAAGAAGCAGAGGAACCCCAAGAATAGCAATAAGACTTCTTCGCAGAGTAAGAGATTTTGCCGAGGTATTTGGAGACAAAAGCATCTCTCTTGTATCGGCGAAAAAAGCTCTTTCAAGCCTTGGTATTTCGGAGCATGGGCTCGATTCTCTTGATCAAAAATACTTGTCGCTTATAAAAGACACTTTTAATGGAGGACCAGTTGGAATAGAAACACTTTCTTCCGCTATTGGAGAAACAAAAGATACGCTTGAAGATATAACCGAGCCATACCTTATGCAATCTGGATTCATTATGAGAACTCCGCGCGGCAGAGTTCTGACGGAATTCGGTAGAGACCTTCTTGACAGATAGCGCGCTAGTTCATAGCGAACTAATAGGACTATATAAACTGTGCCAGACGGAAACTTCTACTAAGCTCCTTACGTTGCCAACACAGCAATTGCTTCAGAAAGACTCTGTATAATAGACCGTTTTATTATACATTGATTTATTGTGCATTAATAATAGAAATAGCTTCGTCCTGAGACACGAAATATTGCCTTTGATTTTTCATGTCACGAAGGGTAACAAAATTTTCTTCAAACTCTCGCTGTCCTATGATAGAGACGAACGGAATATTAGCTCTGTCCGCATATCGTATTTTTGCTTTTAGCCCCTTATCTCCTAAATACAACTCTGTGTTTATCCCTGCTGTACGCATCCTATTCGCAAAATCAGAACAATATGAAAAATATCGCTGGTCTTGAATTACAACAAGAAGCCTAGAGGTTGAAGAACTGCTTGAGTCAATAATCCCGCGCTCTATAAGTGCAGTTGCAAGCCTGGTAAGCCCTATAGACATTCCAACGCCTGGGAAATTTTTACTTGACAACGTATGAGCAAGATTGTCGTATCTTCCACCGCCAGATATGCTTCCAAGCTCTGGAAACGATGGAAGCACTATTTCGTATATCGTTCCCGTATAGTAGTCAAGTCCGCGCGCAAGAGATGGATCTATAATGATGCTATTTTCGTCAAGCCCCATTGATATTGAAGAATCAACAACAGTGCGCAATTCAGAAACGCCGTTGTCGAACGAATGCTTTCGGAGCATATCTGTAAATTGCTGCTTTTCAAAAAAATCAAACCATTCTTTTTTGCTTTTTTTCGAAAAGAACCACATCAAAAGTTCATTTTCATTGAATTCGTCGCCAATTATATATTGTAATTCTGCTAGGATTTGTTCTACAGCAATCTTCCCTTTTTTATCTATTGCTCGTATCGCTTGATAAATACTTTCGCTGATAGTTTGCGACTTATACAGTAGCGACTCGAAAAATGTCATCAAAATCTTGCGGTTGTTCACCTTAACATGAAAATCGCAAACCCCAATCGCTTTCAAAGCCTTGCATATAACAGTAAGAACCTCAGCATCGAACATCAGCGATAGAGATCCATCACCAACAACGTCTATATCGCACTGATAGAATTGTCTATATCTTCCAGACTGCGGACGCTCTCCTCTCCAAACTGGTGCGATATGGTATCTTCTATATGGAAACGACAATTGTCCATAGTGCTGAGAGACATATCTTGCTAGCGGTACTGTAAGATCGAACCTCAGCCCAAGCTCTCCATCTTTATCTTCTCCTCGAGCTCTGTGCAAAGCATATATTTCGTTAGAGTCGCACCCTTTTGCTAAAAGGGTATCGAGGCGCTCAACCGCAGGCGTGTCAATCGGACAAAACCCATTGCTCTCGAACACTTCAACAATAGTTCTTTTACATTTTTCGAACGCTATCTGCTGCGCCGGAAGAAACTCTGGAAATCCTGATATACGGGATATAGAAATCTCTAATCTCCATGACCAATGGCAAAATCTACGTAAGTCTACTATTTGAACGGAGCAAAGCCAATAGCAGAATGTTTTTATCGAATTGAAAGAGCGTAAAAACATTTTTTATACTTACTGTATAAAATAAATATAATGTGAATATATTTTTGGTAAAATTCATGAAAAAAATAGCTTTTCTTATATTTTTAGCGCAGTTTTGTTGCGATGCTTTTGCGACGTGCCCAGTAGAACTTAACAGTGAGTTGAGCTCAAAGGTGCTTTTGGCTCCGGTCGGAAGCGGAATAGAAACTGACGATGGAGAGTTTGTCATAAAACAAAAGAGAATAGAAATGGTTCCAGCAATTCCTGGTATTGGTCTCAGAACTATAACAGGAACTGCCGTAGTGGATCATTTAAATAACGACGATGCGTGCTCATACCAGATATCAGACGGAACACGAGACATAGCCTATGTTGAGCTGGTTGGATACTAATGACCAGCAGAAGCGAAAAGCTCACAAGATGTCGAATTTCGCTGCAGCACATGAAAGAACAAAGCTCAATGGCTCTTCACTCTACCCTCCAGAAGTTTGATAAAAGAGTCTATGTTGTTGTTAGTTGATCTAAGCATGCTTTGGTATTCTGTTCTTTTTGCGCTTATAACGCTGCCACAATTTTCAACCGTGATATTGTATATTTTTCCACTTTGAACACACACGAGCCACTGTACGTTTATCATCTGCCCGTTAGATTTTTGAACTCTGCTATCAACTTGCTGGTCTGAACCTTTTTGCTTTGACGACAAAACCGAAACCTCATACTCAGCTTTGTCGCAATACTTTCTTAATATGTTGAAATATGTTTTTATGCAGTCTTGTTTGCACAGCTTATAGAATTTTTGTTTTTGGGATTCGCTCGCTCTGCTCATCATGCGTCCGGAAATGTCTTTGACAAAGCGCTGAGCGTCGAACGAAGAGTCGATTATTTTTGCGAAGTCGGCGATTCCAGAAGGTGAATTTACAGCCCTCACTATGTTCGCAGACACCGCTTTTACTATATTTTTTGCCTTCTCCTCGTTTTCGTTGCAGGATTTTGCATTAGAAGCAGAGTAGCATTCGGACTCTGTATAGCATGTTGTTGTCAGTAACGCGGCGGCGGTAGCGAATACGCACGACGTAAAAGCGGTTTTGTATACATTGTTTATATTCATATGGTTCCCTATAAACTCACTTGTTCTTTTCATAATAGAATTTCCTCATTATAGCATATGGATCAAAAAATTCTTCTATTTCTTCAATTGCGCCACTATAGGCGTTTCGTCTGTTTATATAGTCTAGCCCGAATTTTATCGGCTTATATTTCAGCCATTTCATATGTTTTGGATCTAGCACGAATATGTCTATTGCAGCGTCTACGCTCATGCCTAAAGATTCTCTCGTACAGCTTGGGCCGATGATTGGAATCATTAAAAAGCAGCCCTGCGGAACTCCCCAATGTTTCATTGTTTTTCCAAAACCATCAAATTCTATACGCAACCCAATTTTGTCGGAAACATCAACAACTCCGCACATACCAAACGTAAGGTTAAGAGCGCTTCTAGTTGTGTGCATGATAGCTTTTTCAAACTCCAGCTGAAGGAGCGAGTTTACTATGCTGAGATATGAGAATGATAAATCTACAGCATTTGTAATGAATGATTGCACGCAACTCGGTATAAAAAAATCGTAAAATCCAACTATTGGTCTGATAAATATTTTATCAAAAAACATATTAAATACAAATATTTTCCTATTTATGTCTTCGAAAGGGTCTAGTTGTTCTATTTTATCGTCTTCTTCATCTGCAACTATGTCTGTTTCTTCTTTTACAGAATCTAGAGCGTTAATAGACTTTGTTTCGAAATTTTGCTCTATTCTAGCTATAGTGTTTTGAGGGCACCTATCGCAAGCGCACCCGCTGCACATAAGCAAGCCAAGGTACAAGGTTGATAGCAGAAAAAGTTTTGCAGGTGTCATTTGAAGCGCTATTGCAGTTTTCTCTCTTAACTAAATTTACCACCAGGTTTAGTTAGCATATGGTTAACATTGTCAAAATATAGCTTCCCATATTTCTTGTAAAACGAGAAACAGCTTATAGGTATTGAGGCGACGTAAGCGACAGCAAGAGACAGCGCGCTTTCCCATGGAGCAGCTATAAGGCTTGCCGTAATTGCTATCATGCTGACTAGAAACAGCCATATGTGCGAATGATCTATAGATATTTTCTTAAACACAAATGTTGGTATTTTGCTTATCATAAGAACAGCGCTTAAAATCACGCAAAAAGCGCAAACATACGCAGGCGCGCACAACAAATCAGGAGATTGTAGCAAGCCTGTTTGTCTGCTGCTAAAAGAAAATTCAAACATAAATGGCAAAATAGCAATAACTGCTCCACCTGGTGCCGGCACCCCAACAGAGAATGTTGCGGCCCTGTTGTCTGGAAACTTTTTATATGCATTAAATCTCGCAAGCCGAAGAGCACAGCACGCACTGAAAAACAAACAGCAGGCCCAACCACTTCTTCCAAATTGATGCAAAGATGCAAGATAAACCAACACTCCTGGAGCAACACCAAAATTCACTAGATCCGCCAACGAATCTAGCTCCGCTCCAAAATCAGAAGAACTTTTTAGCAAGCGAGCCAACCTTCCATCTATACCATCTAGCAACCCTGCAGCCAACACGCACACTGTCGCCGCCTCCCAATTGCGAGACAATCCGAAATATATAGCAGTCAATCCTATACACAACGCAACAACGGTAACCGCACTCGGAATTATTTTTCCAATTTTAGGATGATAATTTTCATTAAGTTTCTTTTTCTTAAATCGACTTATAAATTTCTTGCGTCTTTCTATTTTTTCTATTCTAAATTTAACATTCATAAAAACCTACTAACTAATCAGCAGCATAGTTATAAGGCCACTTTTTGTAGAGGTAATTATATACGTGATTTATGGTTAGAGGAAGAATATCCAGAAAGAAAACTATCTTAAGTTGCAAGAGATTTGGAAAACCATTGATTAACGTGAATTAAACAGGATCAGTGGTAGCGAATGGATGCCGTGGAGTAGCCATTTCATATGTGTTGCTGTTTTTTATTGCGCATGCATAAACCATGCGATAATTGACTTTTTTCATTTATTTTTGCACAATATAGACTCTGGGGATGTAGCTCAGTTGGTTAGAGCGCCGGCCTGTCACGCTGGAGGCCGCGGGTTCGAGTCCCGTCATCCCCGCCAGGTCTTTGTTTTCATATGTAACGTTGTTTTTTATAGTATCGTTGGTCTGTTTGTTAGAATGGCACGCATTTGCCTCCTTTACTTAGGCAGTCGTTTTTTGCTCCCTCTATGTGGTTATCCATTGGCACACAATTTCCTTTTTTTCTGTGCGTAGAAACCGTAGAATAGGTTTGAGTTCCGTCGGGCATATGGCATACCAAATAGTATTTTTCGTTACATACGCCAGACCCTCCAAAGACTGTGTTACAAAATGCTATAGAGCAAATTATAACTGAAGCGCTCGCCAATACTTTTTTATTCATAGTTTTTCTCCGTGGTGCTTACATTTTTAGATTGCACAGCTTAATTAAGCATCTTTGTTAGTGACATTTGTGCACGTTCCTCCGGGTTTATTGCACGTTCCTCCTGCATTTACGCAGCTGTTTTGTGCCCCGCTAACTCTTCCTGGAATTGGCACGCAATTTCCGTGAGATCTTTCCTGCGGAACTCTATAGACTATTTCCTCATAATCTGAGTTTCTGTTATTCCAATCTGCTGGTTTAAAACAATGCAAGTAAGAGTGGTTGTTGCATGGACCGATCCCTGCCGATGAAACGCCAGATACCGCAAGAGCCGCTATTGCGCAAAAAGCTGTGAATAATGTTTTGCTTTTCATATATTTTTCTCCTTTTTATTTGTTGAATGTGAACAAATATAAAAGTAAACTCATGTAATAAATTATATTTTGCAAACACTAAAAATTAGCTAAAAAAGAGTTATATATGTCACAGCAAAGCAATTTTGGTGTATAATTTTTTATACGTAGGGGCTTTGTCTAAACGTTTTTTCGTTCTTTAAAAGAAAAAAGGAGGCGCTTTGCTATGAATCATTTTTGCCAAAGATCAAAAGGAGAAGAGGCTCAAGTTCGCGGATTTTCTGGTAAACTTGGAGAGCTTACAGGAAGCTTAATCTCTCCTGTTTTTAAGAAAAAAGATAACGCATATGTGCGCCTCGCATTTGACTGGCCTTTTGTAGTGGGAAAAGACATAGCATCTTATACTTATCCACATAGAATAAAGAGCGATGGACTTGATAGTGTTTTCCATATATTAGTGCTACAAGAGAGGATTTTAGATGCGCTACATCAAACTCATCAGATTCTCGAAAGAACAAATGGATACTTTGGGTATATGGCTGTGAACAAGGTTGTATGTAAAAAAACCAGCATTATCTGTGCGTATAATGGATTGGATAATAGGTCTTGCTATAATAAAAAATCAGTTTTTTCGATAGACAAGCAAAAAGGTGGCTATTCAGATATGCCAAGAGATGTCCAAAAAAGGTTTTTGCATTCTAGTAAGGATAGTTTTCTTGACGATAAACTCAGGTCTTTTGCTGAAATTGTTTGTAGAGCAACTTAAACAAGAACGCATTTGTTGTTGCTTGAGTTACATCAGGGTCTGTAATTGTAGTGACTAGTTTGAGTTATTTGCAGCATACAAACAAAATAGCTGTAAGAAGGACAAACAGAGGAGTCAAACACACGATAGCCCATTTTGAATATGCTATAAACGACGGCATTTTGACGCCCCTTTGCTCTGAGACCGCTTTTACAAGAAGGTTTGGAGAGTTTCCTATGTAAGTGAGAGCTCCCATAAATACAGATCCGCAAGATATGGCTTTTAGCAGTATCTTATTACTTTCAATATCTATAAGTGCCGCCTTTCCTCCTGCAGCGTGAAACATCAGAAGGTATGTTGGAGCATTGTCCAATATACTAGACAATATGCCGGTTATCCAAAAATACAGCGCTGGCCTCAGTGGACCGCTATCGTTCAGAATGCTAAAAACCCCGACTGCCTTGCAGCTGCTGATATATTCTACAACTGGCATAGCCGTTATGAATACACCAAGAAATATCATTCCTACTTCCTTAAGCGGCTCTGAAGAAAACCTGTTAAATTTTCTATTTTTCCTGCTTCCAAACCTAAAAACCAGCGCAGCAATTACTAACAGTAAAAAATTTCTCAGCATAGAAATAACGCTTAGGGAAATGGTGCTTGATATCTTCAGTTGTTTTATTGTGATTATTTCAGACCCTATAGTAATAAGAGCAACAACTGGAAACAACGCCATATACGCTATTCCAGACACAGCAACAGATTTATCGGCAGAAGAAAGTTCTCTATCTGCTTTCGGCTTTTGGATGCGCTCTTTTTTATACAGCTTTTTGTCCAGCGCCCAGTAACCGGTTAAAAGAGGAACGAGAACGATTGACATCGGAAGAAACAGGTTTTTGAAAGGCCAGAAGAAGTTGACTCCATTCAAAAATCCTACAAAAAGCGGAGGATCTCCAAGTGGAGAAAGGCACCCACCAATATTAGAAACTGCAAATATAAAGCACAACACTGTGTGCGCTTTATTCCTCCTGCTCCCGTTTATTTGCAAAAGAGGCGTTATAAGAACTATAGAAGCACCAGTTGTTCCCATAACAGACGACAAAATAGCCCCCAAAGATATGATAGAGACATTCATAGCTGGAGTTGCGGCGTAAATTCCTTTAACATCTATCACTATATGTGAAGCGATTATATATAATGCTGATATAAGCAAAATAAAAGGTATATAATCATGAGTTATAGTTTGTATTATAAGATAAAATAGCTGTTTATAATCGCATAAAATAGAAAAAAATATTACAGAAGCAATACAATAAAGCGCTATAACAAGAGTTCTGTTTTTATGCCAAAATTTTTCAAAAAAAGATGGTACAACAGAAATTACTAACAAAAATGCAAAAAAAGGTAGGCATGCCGAAGCAGAAAAGTTACTAAGGTGTTTTGCACAATCGTAAAAATACAACACAAGCAGAAACAGCGAAAACAATCACACAAATACACTCCCATTATTTCTCTCCAAAAGCAACGAAAATAAATGTTTTGCTAGATAGAACGCTTGGAATTCGCTGTGTTAACAAAATATGCAAAAAAGTGTAGCATCATCTCAGGTGACTTAACATGAAGAGATTTGTAATGGTTTCATCTGAATCTGTGAAAAAGCTAAGAGAAATGACTGGTGCCGGCATGATGGCGTGTAAGCAAGCGCTAGAGAGTTCTGGAGGGAGAATGGAAGACGCAGTGCAGTGGCTGCGTAAGAAGGGGCTTGCATCTGCTGGCAAAAAAGCAGATAGGGCGGCTAATGAAGGTTTGATTGGCGTAGCCGTTGATGGCGAATATGGCGTTGCGGTAGAAATAAACTCTGAGACAGATTTTGTCGCTAGAAATGAAGAGTTTAAAAAATTTGCATCGTCTGTTGTTGGAGTCGCTCTTAAAAATAGGGTAAAGTCTGTGGCTGAGCTGATGGAGTGTCCTATTTCTGGCTCAACTAAAGTAAACGATGCTCTTCTTGAGCTAATATCGAAGGTTGGCGAGAACATAGTGATAAAGCGCGTTAAAACAGCGTGTGCACAGGGTGGTGTTGTCGCGTCTTATGTCCATGGGACAGTTGGAGAGTCTTTAGGTCGAATGGTTGCGCTTGTCGCGCTTAAGTCGAGTGCAGGCTCAGATTCTCTTATGGAGATAGGAAGAGACGTCGCAATGCATGTTGTTGCTGCTAGGCCTAGATTTTTGAATATCTCGAGCGTTCCTTCCGATATAGTAGAAAAAGAGACTGCTATGCTTCGTGAACAGGCTTCTGGTTCTAATAAGCCGGAAGCTATAGTTGATAAAATGATTCAAGGGAGAATTTCCAAGTTCTTTAATGAAATCGTCTTGGAAGAACAAAGTTTTGTGAAGGATCCGGAAATATCTGTCAGAGGTTTTGTTGATGAGCGTGGAAAAAAGCTAGGACATAAGATAGTTCTTGTTGATTTTTTTGGTATGTCTGTTGGCGAGACTGCTGGAGAAAGCGGAACCTCTTGTTGCGGTAAATGTTAGCGCTATAAAGTTGCGCTTGGAGAGTGATTGTTTATGTCGGGATATAGGCGAGTTCTTCTAAAGATATCTGGTGAAGCTCTTATGGGAAGTCTTCCTTTTGGATTTTGCCCAAATGCTCTTACTGATGTATGCGCTAGGCTGTGTTCTGTTAACTCGTGCGAAGTTGCAGTTGTTATAGGAGCGGGAAATTTGTTTAGAGGCGGAAGGTGTTCTCATATAAGCAGATTTTCCGCTGATCAAATTGGAATGCTTGCAACAGTTATGAATGCCGTTTCTTTGCGTGACGGTATGCGTTCTTTCGGCAAACGCGCTCGAGTATTTAGCACGTGTTTTTATGCCAGCAACATATGTGAAGGGTATTCTATAGATAGAGCTGCGGCTGCACTTAGCGATGGAGAGATAGCTGTGTGCGCTGGAGGGACCGGAGCCCCTTTTTTTACCACAGACACCGCTGCGGTTTTGCGTGCGTGCGAGCTTAGTTGTGATGCCGTTTTCAAGTGGACCAATGTTGATGGGGTATATAGCGCTGATCCGAAAAAGTATGCGGACGCGGAATTTTATCCGAAACTTTCATATCAAGAAGCTTTGGACAAAAAGCTCGGTGTCATGGACCTTACGGCGATCACGATGGCGTGGGAAAACAACATGCCAATAGTTGTGTTTAGTCCATCAAAAAATTTGTCTGACGATATTGCGCTCAAAAATAAGTGTTCTGTCATAGGCGCTTAGATTGAAGACTAGATTTTACTGCTGAAGCACGATATAAACTAGGAACCATTACGCGTAAGGCATTTGACTTATATAACACGTTCAAGTTCGTCTGCGTTCGGTATTCAGACAGCCGGCAGCGCTAGTCTTGAAACAACCTCGACGCGAATAAGAGCTTAGGAACATAGCGCCCACAAACCGCAAACACGTATTCCTAAATCGACACGCCCCCTTCCCTTTTCAAATCACCCACCATCTAAGCGACAATAGAAAAGCGGTGATAAAAACTGTACATATGACGAAGAATATATCTACACCAAAGACAATTGCTCGCTAAAAGCATCTCTTTTCTTTGATATGAACTCTGCTTCTTTGAATAATTTCCGCTCTGTGTGCTCCCGCTTCTTGCCAGGATTAAAACCATTTCTAGGACGCAAATACCCAACTACTCTCGTCCACACAAGCGTATCTTTCCCGCAGCTCGGGCACTTAGGATTGTCTCCAGGTATGTATCCGTGCTCAGTACATGTAGAGAATACAGGAGTTATGGTAAACTGCGGCAAGCTGTAATTATAAACTACACTTCTTACAAACCTTTTGCACGATTCCCCAGATTTTAGCTTCTCGCTCATATACAGATGAAGCGTTGTGCCGCCGGTATACTTACACTGAAGCTTATCCTGTTTTTCAAGAGCATAATATGGGTCATCAGTGAAGTCAGCTGGAAGCTGGCTGCTGTTCGTATAGTATACACTGTCTCCACTTCCAGACTGAATGATATCTGCATACCGAGCGCGGTCCTCTTTTGCAAGCCTGTGCGACGCCCCTTCAGCAGGCGTTGCTTCTATGTTATAGAGGTTCCCAGTTTCTTTCTGGTATTGCTTTATGGTTTTTTTCATAAAGTCTAAAATCTCTATGCAAAAATCTATTCCTTCGGGCGAGCTTATATTTATCGCTCCATCGCTAAAGTTTAAAAGCATCTCGTTCATACCGTTGACGCCTATAGTACTGAAATGGTTGTGAAACCCGCGCAGATAACGCTTTGTGTATGGATAAAGCCCTCTGTTATACATGTCTTGAACGAACACACGCTTCTTTTCAAGAATTGACCTAGAGAGAAGCATCAGCCGATCGAGCTCTTCCAACAACGCGTCTTTATTTCCCTTAAATCTATACCCAAGACGAGCCATGTTTACTGTTATAACACCTATAGACCCAGTCATTTCTGCTGACCCAAACAGGCCGTTGCCACGCTTCACAAGCTCCCGAAGATCCAATTGAAGCCTGCAACACATGCTGCGCACAGCATCAGGCGTAAATGCGTCCGGGTTTGGAACTCTGTTTCCATTCTCGTCTTCTACGTATTGGCTTCCAACAAAATTCTGAAAATATGCTCCTCCAACGGTAGCGGTGTTTTCAAACAACACATTCGCCGCTTTGCTGTCCCAATCAAAATCCTCAGTAATATTTACATTTGTCAGAGGGAACGTAAATGGCTGACCATTCCCGTCTCCATCCTGCATAACTTCATAGAACGCGACGTCAAGCATTTCCATCTCTTTTTGAAAGTCTTTATACGTGAGTTTGTTAGGACTTTCTGCGCCTCTTTCATTTGCTCTCGCAGTAAGGCTTTCGTCCGAAATCCCGTCGAACAAATGTCTGTTGTTGCACATAGGCACTTGTCCGCGCAGATCCTTTGGGCAAGTGAAGTCTAGGGTTACATTAGTAAATGCCGTCTGCCCTCCTCTAGTCGGAACGTTAAGGTTATATACGAAATATCTAACAGCGCGCTTTACTTCTTTTTCAGACAAATTGTCTTTGAATACATACGGTGCTAGGTATGTATCGAATGAACTAAAAGCCTGAGCTCCGGCCCATTCCGCCTGTAACACGGTCAAGAAATTTACCATCTGTCCAAGCGCCTCCATAAGGTGTTTAGGCGGCCTGCTCGCAGCTTTCCCAAACACTCCGTTAAACCCTTCGTTCAAAAGAGAGCGAAGGCTCCAGCCAGCGCAATACGCCGTTAGACAATCTAAGTCGTGAATGTGAATGTCAGCGTTTCTGTGTGCCGCAGCTTCTTCCTTAGAAAATACTATATCAAGCCAATAGTTCGCGATTACTTTTCCAGAGATCTTGTTCGCAAGCCCAACGCTACTGAAATCCAGGTTTGCATTCTCGTTTATCCTCCAATCTTGCCTGTTTGTATATTCTTCTATTGTCTGCGCGCAGTTTATAGAAGTTCCCCTACTCTCTCGCATAGACTCTCTCCGCATCAGAAAAGACCTCAAAACATCAAATAAGTTTGCATGCTCAAGCTCTTGCTTGACTATATTCATGCAAGAATCTATATCTACAGGGTTTTCTTTTCTCAGCCTATCTTCAAGGGTTTTACAAAATTCAGACGAAGATCCGCGTATACCAGAAGCATCAAAAGCTTCATTTAGCTCATCATATACAGTTTTTGGCATAAGGTCTTTCAGGTTTTCTACGCCGCACTTCCAGTTAAAAGACATATTATCAAACACATCGACCTCCTTGCCGCAACGAATAAAAATATTGCGGTCACAACAATAAACTTATCAGCAATCGGCTACATTCAGAGTGTAACACCGTCTGGTTTTTTTGTAAAACTTCATATTTTTTTAATAATTTCTTTGATATGTGAATTTTTTGTTTGTTTTATTATACTACAAAATTCGTTTCCATATCTGCGTCTTGCCTAGTTTTGAATTTGTCTCAAAGCGCAATTTTTGAAAAAATTATTTCCCAGAAAACATCAAATGAAATCCATTTTTATCACAAAATATCATACAACCCATATTTTTTGGTAATTGATCTATTATCAAAACGCGTTTGTCATCCGTTTTGAAATTTGTTTTTTTAGCTATTACAAAGTCTGTGTGATATTTTTTCATATAAAATTCATTAAGCTCATCGCATACCAATATGCTGAACCCTTTTGGAGTCGAAATAACGCTAAACATTTCTGATGTTGCCTGATCTTCTTTGCTAAATTTTTGGACATGCTCTGCGCCGAAGGCTCTTTTCCATTGAGCGACAGCAAAACGTCCAGACATTTTCGTTGACACAAGCATTTTTTTTCTATCGTAGTCTATAAACGCGAGGACTTTATGATCTGGATCTATTACGAAGTCAGGTTTATAAGAAAAGAAAATACCAGAAAATCCCATTATAAAAACAATAATTCCAAAAATTCGTAACCGAGATTTAAATAGGCAAATAAAAATCCCCCCAGCAATGCTTATAATCAGAAACATTTTTGGATATGGAGCAACGTTCCAAACCAAAAAAGATAAATTTTCAGAGCTTATCTTCGCTGTTTTATACAGAAGCTCTATACTTTTTCCCCATACTGGGAAGAGCGCAGATTCTATGCCGAATGGCATGCTGGCCATAGTCAATATTCCAATCGGAGCTATTAGAAATACCGTTATAGGAACTGCTATTATATTTGCCAGTATACTTTGTACTGAGATTTGATGGAAATAAAACATCGTAAATGGAACAGTTGCTACAGTTGCAACGGCCGTTGAATGTATCGAATTAGAGAAAAATTTTCGTATTTTTTCATAAGCAACGTATAAGGACGAGGCCAGTCCCGTTTGCCTATGCTTTATCAATTTTGGCGGTCGGTTTCTAGTTTCCTCATGCATTACTTCGTTCGCTTTATGTTCATAAAATGCGGCTAATGCAGCAACTGCCGCGAACGATAGCTGAAAACTTATGCTCATAAGTGCGAATGGGTCAAAGGCGAGTATAAAAGACGCGGCTATTGCTAAAGTTCTGAGAGAATCTGTCCTTCTAGAGATTAAAGTTGAGAACACTGCTGCGAACATCATTATGCATGCTCTCTGCGCAGGATAGTTTTTCCCGGATATCTGCAGATACATGAGCCCAACCATAAGAGCCGCAATAGACGATATTCTGTATAGATTTACCCGCAAAGCAACATAAGGAAAAAGCGATAGGAGGCGGTAGAACACAGCGAAACATATAAAGGATACTATGGAAAGGTGGAGTCCGGATATTGCAAGTATGTGCGACAGTCCAGAATCAGAAAATTGTTGTGTAACCTCGCGAGGAAGCGCCGCTTTATCCCCAGTGACAAGCGCGCACGCAATCGCTCCGCACGGAGGTGCGAGGTTTTTGTGTATGGTCCTTGTTATGTGATTGCGAAGACTGCTAATCCTGGAAGTTATAGCACCATCGTTCGAGCTGATCACGCGTATCTTCGATACAGAAAACCCGCGAGCTCCAACTCCTTGTAAAAACGCAGAAAACTTCGGGTCAAAAGATCCAGAAAAAAGCTGGCTAGCAATGGGAGTCAAAAAAACCTTTAAGCGTATTCTTTGACCATTTTCAAGAGGAATGTCGTCAGACTTTATATTGATCACCGCTTTGCTCGGAAGTCCGTTTTGATGTATCTCGCCAATCGTCACTCTTTGAAATAACCTAGTTTTCGACGCTGTATGCTCTATGTTTTCTATCATTCCTTCTATATATACTGGTTTTTCTTGATTTATAAATATCGTATAAGGCGCGCTTAGGTTTGCTGTTTTTATGTACGTCGTATAAAATCCGATAAAAATGAATAAAGTCGCTTTAGAAAAAAACGTAAATAGAGGGATTTGGTGTTTTTTATATAAAACATGAAAAAAAACTGATATAAAAGCTCCGAAGATGCATGTAATTAAAAAATCATTACTTCCTATGATGTCTATATTTTCTTTAAGGTTGAAGCAAAATGCAAAAAAAATAGATATCCCAAGTCCTATTCCTATCGGAGCCCACAGAATCCAATTATGGTATTCGTCTGATACGAACTCGTTTACTCTATAAAATAAGAACGAAACTGAGCTAGAGAAAACCTCAAGCAATCTAATTATCCTAAACCCGGATAATACCAAAGACGCGCACGAAACCAAGAAGGAGCCAACAACCCTGACGTCCACAAAATACCCTCGCCACGGAAAACGAAAGCAGGCGCTATAGGATTCGAACCTATGACCCGCTGATTAAGAGTCAACTGCTCTACCAACTGAGCTAAGCGCCCACATTCTGCCGTATTCTACCACAGCAAATTAGTAAATTCTAGATAAATTTGATTTATAAAACAGTTTTACAGACGGAAATAGACGAAACCGCCTCAAATATCTCAAAACAGAGCTGTATAAAGACGCATGCTGCAAAAGCATCCAGCCCTTTTTGTTTTATTGACCACTATTCAGCAAATCCGAGACAGCTTGTTTTTCATGTTCTAACACGGCTATGTTTTCTCGCTCATCTCCAACAGCTTTCGCTATTTTGTCTATTATAGCATTGACAAGAGAGTGGCTATTAGACAAAAGCATCATATGGCTCAGTTCTATGTATTCGTCTATCACAACAGCTGCCGGCACAGAACCGAAAAAAAGCAACTCGCACACTGCGTTTTCTAGTATGCACCTTGTGCTTAATTCGAGCTTATTTATATCCCACTTATCAGGAAGAGCCCCAGATATAGCAGAATCTATTTTTTCCATATTGTCGCACACAGCATTGAATAAGTTGCGCAGATGAGGAAAGTCTATTTTCGCTATATAGCCATTAAAAAACTTATACCCATTATTATCAACTAAATTCCAATCGACAAATTCTCGAAAGTCCTCATCACAACAACGGTCGTTGAATCTATGCAAAAAAAGAACCTGCACAGCAGCTATTCTTGCAACTCTTCTAGGCAACATTAAGAGCTCCAAAGTCTAAAAACACGATACACAAAAAAACACTCACAAAATCACAGCCCTTATCAAAGATCACAGATCACACACAACTTCGCAGCAACGCATGAAGTACCTAGTGTCAGAGCCACATTATAGCAAAAAACATTCATATCGCAATGCGTCACGACAATGTATACACATCCTGATCGCTAAACACTACCTAACCTACATTGATCGACTAAAAGTCCAAACACAAACCGAAATTCAAAAACTGTTTTTTCTATTGTTAATTGCTGTGCTAATGGTATAGCATTACGCATCGTGTTGTCGATCAATTATTTTTTCGTGCTATGTCGATTGGTAAGAAAAAGCTTTTAGTTGCGCTTGATCTCTTGGCAAAAGCTGTTTTCATAGCGACCCCAACGGCGATTATTATATTGAATTTTCTTACCGTCAACAAAAACGAGCTATTTGACTATGTTGGGCTATTCCTCGCCGCTGTAAGCATATTTTCTTGTTCTGCCGCATTTGCGCTAGCAATACGAACTTTTTCTAGCAACGAACACATAGTAACGTCATACTCCGTACTAGTTTTTTTCATGTATTCAACTGCCTTGAGAAGTATACAGCTTATGATGTATAGAATGGGGCTTGGCGATTTAATAAAATTTACTGAGGTATATTTTGCTATTGCTTGGACGCTGATTTTTTCCGCGATGGTAGTTGTTTTAATAAAGCTGTCCAGTAGGAAATTTTTTGTGGTGTTTTCGAAATATTTGCTTACAACGGCACTTATATCGCAATCCATAGCGTATTATTACAACAACTCATCTATAGAACGCAGTATAAATGTACATTCTTTTGGCAAGCTCAATAAAACTCCAAACGTATATTTTTTCGTGATCGACGCGTATCCTCATAAAGATACCATCAAAGAACTATTCGAAGCTGATGACCCGCTATCTCAGGGCCTTAGTTCCAGAGGCTTTGTTATAGCAGAAAAATCGTTTGCTAACTATCCGTTTACCCCTATGTCTGTTAGCTCTCAGTTGATGTGCGAGTATTATTCCGATAATGAAAATCTTGCATGGTCTGTTATAAGAGGAGGGAAAAGCAACGTCGTACGAACGTTTATGAAAAACGGATACAATATATATCTGAATGTAGGAAAAATATCTAATTCAGCATCTTTGCATGAAACTTTGCTTAACATGCTGTCTCAAACAATTTTGACAAGCGTAGTGAAACTAAGTCATTTTGTGCAATATCTCGAGCCTATAGATATTGTCCAGTTCATACGTGATAGAAATTCAGGCGGGAGCAATTTTGTATATGCGCATTTTTTTCAAGTACACGACAATGCTGTTACTGATGAAAGAGGGAAAATTGTAACCCATGAGTTCGAGATGGTTCTTGACGACAACAGATCCCATTTCATGAAGAGTATAAAAGATTTTTCACAGAAATTTTTAGCTCTTATAGATGAGATACGTCTACGAGATAAAAGCGCTGTTGTTTTAGTCAACAGCGACCACGGACTTCCAGTTTTTATCGGCAATGATTTTAGCAGAAAAGATTTTTTGTTCATGAAAAACGCAAGGCATGGAGAGCTGATACAGCTTTGGTTTAAAACGGCCATTTGCGCCATTAAAAAAGTTAAGGACGGCGGAATGAGCGACATATGGAAATATAGGCAGAAAAATTTTGTTGGAGTGTTCGTTCCGGTCGACTCTGATAATCTCAAGAATAGCGTGAAAGCTTCTGAGTTTGCCAACCCCATATCAAACATAAACTTGTTTCGCGTTTTGTTTTCGCATTTAGGAATAAAAAATTTGCCCAAAATATCAGACGAAGTTTTCGTATCTACTCTGGCGGCGAAAAAAGGCGGACACGCCGAGTTCAAGCTTATAAAAGCACCATATATAAGAGACTCTTTATACAAAAACGGAAATAAAAATAAAAAATAAGGTATGGCGGGCGCGAGCGCTAAACGTTTTCGCGCAAAAGTATTTTTTGGTGCGTTTGGCTTGCTCGTACTTGGTTCGTGATCCTCGCTTCGAAAAAGTATTTGGCGCGCAGGAATTGTATAAGGAGGTTTATTAGTATTAATGTTTTCCAATTTACGCATTTCGCTTGAATCGTTCCGGTCATATAAAAGCTTAAACATGGAGTTTCCGTTCGGCGTAGTGTGCTTACACGGTAAAAACGGCATAGGAAAAACAAATTTGCTAGAAGCTCTATCACTTTTATCACCAGGCAGAGGAATGCGCAAAGTTGCCTCTAATTCTGTGTTTCAGAATAATTCTGCAAATACGCCGTGGAGAGCTCAAATAGAATTCATCACAGATTCAGGTCCTCTACGCATTATGACAACAGCGAACGCAGCATCTAACCGAAGAGAGATATACTTAAATGATGTTCTTCTAAAAAAACACTCAGATATTGCAGACCTAATGTCATTGAACTGGATTACACCAACAATGGATAAACTATTTTCAGAAGGGAAAACAGCTCGCCGTCGCTTTTTTGACAGGATCACATTTTCCATTTTTCCAAAGTATGCAGACCACATAATTTCATACGAAAAAGCTATGCGCGAGCGGCAATATTTGCTCGCTGAAAATCGGTATAGTTCCTCCTCTTGGTGTGATTGCTTAGAGTCTCTAATGGCAGAAAATGCAATAGCAATAGCCGAGTATAGAATGCGCGCAATCAGTCTTATAGAAAGCGAAATACGAAACTGCGTAAATGGATTTCCGAAGGCAACCTTTTCTCTAACAGGAGAATTTGAAAACCTTATAAAAGAGAATTTTTGTCAAAAGGCCAAAGAATCGTTTATAGAAATGCTAAAAACCTCAAGGTCTACAGATTCCGGAAAATCAGGCGCAAAAGCTGGCATTCATAAAACTTTATTCTCTGTCACGCACGAGAATGGACAAGAAGCTTCCCTCTGCTCAACAGGAGAGCAAAAGGCCATTTTGGTTTCCATAATACTCGCAGTAACCATAGTCTCAAAAAAAATGGAGAAAGACGCAATTACAATGCTGCTTATCGATGAAGTAGCGGCCCATTTAGATGACGACAAGCGAGAGCGACTTTTCGACGAACTGATATCCATGAAAATTTCAGTGTGGTTGACAGGAACCGATGCTGGAATATTTTCTTCTATGCTAGGCAGAGCACATGTTGTGGACCTAGAAAAAGTTTTATAAAGAGAAATGGAGCAAGAAAAAAGCTTAGTTCTAAATTTATACCAAGAGAAAACAATAAAAAGCCAATACCCATATGCCAACCTCTCTTCAAGCTCTTCCTTAGTTGCTGACCACAAAAAAGCAGGCTTAGAATGGGGTTTTTATCTGTCGTTGAAGCTTGCTGACTGATACTGACGCAGGACGGTAACCCCGCCCCGGCGATAGGAATTGACAGCATTAGGGCTGTGGCTGGTACTCAAGCTTCACACTTGCAAACAAGACAGTTTCACCAATAATATAAAGCCGCATGCTCCAGAAAAAACAGGTCGGACACCCCCGCTTCGAGCAATACACCTGCCTTCTCTTTCATTCTCGCAGCATCCGCCCCACAATGACAGAGTTCATAAAGTCCAAATTTATGTTGTCGCAGATCACTTATGATGAGCAAATATATCTTCCGAAAAACCGATTGCATCAAGCTGAGATCGAACAGGAATACATCTGCAAACATCTAAGAAAAGCTCATACCTCTCTTCTCTTTTCAAAATCTCGTTGAGTTTTTCTTTAAGGTCGTGAAGGTATAACACGTCGTTTGCTGCATACGATTTTTGCGCATCAGTGAGAAACTTAGCGCCCCAATAAGAACTTCTTTCTGTTTTCGATATATCAACCCCGAGAAGCTCATGACATAACTCTCGCAAACTATGTCTCTCTGTGTACGTTCTGCTTAATACAGAAGCTATTCTTGTGCAATACACTGGCTTACATAAAATTCCCATCGACTTATACAAAAGCGCAACATCAAATCGGGCAAAATGAAAGATTTTTTCTATATTTTCATTGCTTAAAAGAGCCCTGAGCCGTGGCGCTTCCTGCACGTTACGATCTATTTGCACTAAGTGGCACACTCCATCTCCGAACGTAAGCTGCACGAGACACAAACGGTCCCTATAGTGAGCAAGCCCCATAGCCTCGGTATCCACAGCGACACTATCCCCAAACTCCAAATCATCTGGGAGGTCGCTGTGATACAACTTTATAGTCTTTACTTTTCTCATCAGAACACAACATCCATAAGCTCTTCACCAGTAGACAGCGCCATTCGTATGGCTAAATGTATTCAAAAGTGAGCTATTTGTAAAGACGGCCTACCTTAAGCGCGCTTCAAAATCGACAGGATCTGTCGCGCTTTCAAAACTTTTTCCTGCTCCATGTCCTGCTGTAGCACCATAAACTCTCGTCACACTACCGCCCTCTATTGGAAAGCTGATATCTCCAAATCCGCTAATAGCAGCTTGTTTTTTAAGGTTATCAAGAGCTTGTTTCGCCATGTCTGCCAACTTGTACGTCACATCCTTAAGATCTTTTTCCGTAGCGATAAGCTCATTCTCGCGGCCAGCTTGCTTTAGTAAAACTAGGTCCCTTTTCACATCATCAATACCGCCACCAACGCTGTAATTATACCTTTCTAGCCAATGGTGATACAGCTCCTGTAATTTATCGTAGTACATAGGTGTTTTATTTTGTTTAAGAGCATTTTCATAATTACCACATATTTGTACAATCTCCTTGAACATTTCGTTAACACCAGTCGCTCTGCTTTCAGGTGTTTTCAAGTCGAACAGCGGTTCAGAAATGTGAAGGCTAACCGGGCTTGGAGATACTTCACGAAGTCTGCCCTCTCCCTCCCAATGATCTGGGCTATGAAAAGAGCTTTTCGCGGGTTGACTCAACGCCACTGGCTGCGAATACATACGGCTAGCCCAGCGAGATATTGTCGGTTGAACTTGTTCAACCATACGTACTTTTTTTGTATGAGGGAGCTTTCGACCTTGCATCTTACTTTGCGGCTTTCTTTTTTTCGAGAAAGCAACGGAAAGGACTTGATGATGCCTGCGGGCATACTGCCTCTCTCTATCTGAACGCATTCTCTTTATTTTCGCAAGTAGCTTCTTTTTATTAGCTAGCGCCTTACTTTTTCTTCTTAACATTTGCTTTATAGGAAGCCCCTTTCGCGCAGTATGATGATTTTTAACTATAACCGCGCTTGCTTCCAACGACCCGGAAAACAAAACTGCTGCAGCTACGACCATAAAACGACATAACCCTTTATTCATGTCCGTGCTCCTTATGTAAAATTTGTATTAATGAATGAATTATACCTTTTTTAATAAATAAAGCAAGTTCTTAAATCGCTAAAAATCTCGCATAACGCCAAATCTGTGTTTTTCATCGAGCTTTTATTATGACCTGCAGAAACAATCCATCTATTTTTTGCAAACATACAAATCGCTTTTAATATAGTTAGACCTTAAAAATCTCCACACCGCGGCTACTATAGTTGCGACAGGAAGAGCAAGAAATACCCCTGTAACCCCCCTAAGAGATCCACCTATCATAACAGCAAGCAACACAACCACTGGGTGCAGCCCCGTTTTGCCTCCCACTAAATAAGGCGTAAGCACTATAGACTCCAGTACGCTCCCGAAAATATACACCAACGCTATGTCATAAACCATATGAATATTGCCAGATTGGAAAAATGCAACCATAAGAGAAACCAGCATACTCACTGTAAAGCTTACATATGGGATAAACATAAGAGCTCCGGTAAACGCACCTATTGAAAGGCCAAATTTTAAAGAACATACATATAAAGCGGTCGAATAGTACGTTGCCAGTATCGCGCAAACCAAAAGTTGTCCTCGCACATATCCAGAAAGAGCAACGTCTATTTCTTCTACTAGCTTAATGGCGTTTCGCTCCATCCATTTCGGCATAAGAGTCTTTACTCTAAAACATAAATCGTCCCAGTCTTTCATCACATGAAACGCTATTATAGGAGCGAGCGCAACAGAAAAAGCAGAATACGCAAACGACAAACCGTTTTCGACAATGTGTACGGCGGCACTTGTAAGAAACGACGCTATCCATGTTAGCAACTTTCCAAGCTCGACCCCAAATTTCTCCATTTGCTCATTTCCTATATCAATTCTTTGCAGCATGGGTTTTATCATGTCAAAAACCGCATCTGTATTTATAGAAAAATTGTCTATTAAAAAAACCGACAAACCACGCATCGATGGAAACAGCTCAAAAACCGCAAGCATGAAAAGAAGGTATATTGATAGCGTCACGGCAAACGCGCTAAGCGAACGAGGAATCCTCTTCGAATGTAAAAATCCAACTATCGGATGGAATACATAAGCAATAAAAACTCCAAAAATAAAGGGCATTACTACCCTATATGCAACAATAAAAAATAAAATTGCCATTAATAAAACCATGGCAATGAAAAACACCTTTTGTCTATTGGTAATTTTGTTATGTATTTCCATAAACCAGGCCTATCTCCGAACAATCATCCAAGGACAAATCATTTTTGCATACATTAGACGTCCCTGGAAGCGCTTGATCTATTGGCTAATATGATTAAATTATTGTTAATTCGATAAACAATGGTTTTATGTTATGCATTGAATAAAATAACAATCATGTTATGCTGTTATTAAGTTTTATAAAACATTGGTAAAAATGAACAGGATTTTTATAATTTTTTTAATGTCGGTTGCTGCAATCGTCGATGCACGCGCAGCAAAGCATAACGAGAAAAAGCAATTTACGTATACAGAACTTCATCTGAAAAGAGTTTCTTATATACAAAAAACACAAAATCTCAGAGACAAGCTTGATCCAAAGATAAAAGAATTTCTCAAAAGGCAAGAAGATTTTGAAAAAAAGAAACGCAACCTACAAAAAATAGCTCTAAAAGCAAATTCATACACATTTAAGCCTCAAATAAACAAACTATCTAACGGAATAATAGAGAAAAATCGCAAAAAGTCTAAAATTGACTTATCGAAAAATAGAGCGGCATCATTAAAAAAATTACAAAAAGAAAATAAAAGCCCCTTACAATTAGCAAAAATTTTGGACACTCGCTTGGGATTTAACAATAGGGAGCCAAGCAAAGATGTACGTTCATCGATCGAAAAAGCTCAACAACAAACAATAAGCTTCAGATGTTATTTGCAAGCTTGTAATAGCGAACATCCAAAAACACCTACTTCTGGATTAAGCGACGTAAGCATGGGTTTTTTAGAGAAAACTCGCGCAGAACTGCAGGCTCTCCATGACTATATACAAGGCCAAAGAAGCGTAGCGCATGAAAATTACGACGACATTAAAAACCGGATTAATTCGTTGCAAAAACAAATAAACCCTTTGAATCATGATTCAAATAACGTAATTACCTATGGATCTCCAAAAAATAGCAACGTTTCTCGTAAACTTGATTTTAGAGCCTCTTCTGGGAAAGCTAACCGACAAATAGAGCCAGAACGACTTGACACTCCGCTTTTAGAAGGATCAGAAAAAAAATATAACCCCACCAAAACGTTCTATAATCCCAGCAACATTAATCAAAATTAATTATAATTCTAAAAATAGCTCTGCTTATTAAAGAAGAGCTATTTGCTTCATATTTTGTTTCTGTTAAAAGCGAGATTTTATGAAATCTTTCATAGAATACAACCCAGGTTGTTTGTTGGCTAGCCATTTGGCAATTTCTATCGCGCCAGCAGCGAGAACATCTCTATTCAAGATTTCGTGTGAGAATTTGATATTTTCATATCGACCACAGAACATGATCTCGTGCTCTCCGAAAATTTCTCCGCCACGAACAGACAAAATGTCTATATTTTTCTTAACCCCTTCGCCGGACGCTGCATTTAATTCGTTTTTTATAAATAAAGCTGTGCCCGATGGAGCATCTTTCTTATGTATATGATGGCGCTCTATAATTGTGACATCAAACCCGTCTGCAACAGCTTTATAAAATTCGCTAACAGTATTTACAAAAGTGTTAAGCGAAACGCTTGTGTTTGAAGAATACAGTATTGCCGATTCTGCTCCCCCGCCAACGCTTTCTATCACGCTGAACGCGTCTTTATCATGCCCTGTTGTGCAAATGAGAGCCGGCGTTTTTGTTTCCCCCGAAATCTTAACAACTTCTTCGGTCGCATTTTTTGAAGAAAAATCTATCACTACATCAGAATTTTTAAACACCAGATCCAGAGCAGAAAACACCTGAAACCCAGCGCACTCACCACGAACAACATCAGCACCAGCAGAAATAGACACTCCAAATTCGCTGGCTATTTTTGCGATGTTTCTTCCCATCCTTCCAAAACACCCTATTAACCCAACCTTCATCATAAAAACCTCTTATCGTTTAATTTTTAACGCAGTAAATCATAAATTAACAAAATCATCCTGCAATCTATATTTTTTTATATTTTTATTTATAAATAAAATATTTCGCCATTACTTTTTTCTTCTCTCGCGATTCTGGACTTTCATAATAAAAACACTTACAATTTCCTCGCGTAATCCATATAACAGATGATAAAATGAATACAACCATTTCTCAAAGAGTTTTTTTGCTGGCGGCGAGCGTATTTGTAACGGTTTCATACAGCGGCTCACATGCTGCTAGCAAAGAAAAATCTATATCAAAAGAAAAAAGCACTCCCTATAGCCAATTAACAGAAAAGAGACCATTAACTGCCGCAGAATTTCTGTTTCGCAACGTAATAAAAGAACATCCATCGGGAAAATTCATGGATTTTTATGGAGATGTTCAAAAGGCCCCTATGGTCTTCGTATATTATATATCTATGATTTGCCCTGATTGTATAAAGTGTTACTTAGAGATTTTTCCAAAACTAATAGCGTCTAAGGAGTTTAAAGAGAAAAAATTCGCACTTGTAGTCGTTGATCATCCATACGACAGGCTCAGCATGAATTTAACAGCGTTTGCATGGTCAGCGAAAAAGACGCTCGCATCTGATATTAGGAAAATACTTTTTACAGAACTAAGAGACAATAAAAAACTAACAGAAGCCGTAGAAAAAAAAGACGAAAAGACCATTTATGCTATGTGTAAGGAAGTATTACTAAAAAACATAAAGCATCCCGAAGACAAGCCCCTTATAGAAAATGCTATGCAGAATGAAGAGCTTCTTAGAATTATATTTGACGCTAGGGTCAGGAACAGAATGTCCCCGCTTAGTATAAACGGCGTTCCAACAGCATTTTTTGTATCTAAAAAAGGAGAGGCGCCGTCGTCTTGGAAGGTGATTGAAATGAAATCTCCAAGCGATGGGGCAGAAATAGTGTCTCTTGTAAAAGAGAATTCTAAAGCTGAAATAGTTCCTTCTCAACCAAAGGAAAAACTAATTCCTAACTGCAATGATGAGCCAAATTCGAAAAATGCTACTGACAAAACCAGCGCCGAACCAGAAAAAAAAGGCCGCGTCAGGTCTATCGTAGATAAATTGAAAGAAAAAACAAACGAAACCAAAAATACAGAAGCGAAAAAGGAGCAAGCTATCAAATGACGATAAGAAAAAACAAAGGCAATATTGCTATTTCTATTAGCTTAAGTTGATACGTTACACGAGACTATGCTAGGTTTGTCGCCAGCATAGTCTTTTTGTTTTCGACTACGCGCGTTCGCCGATGAACTCACGTTGTTAAAAGTTGACATAGCATCACAATTGTTGCATATGATTCTAATGTGGCTCTAGGATTTTCAAGGGTAAATATGCGTATATTAAAAAATGATTTTTTTGCGGCTGCTTTGTGCGCGTTTTGTGTTGGAGTGGGCTCTTCGATGGCTGTATGGCTGACGCCGGAACAACGCCATAATATTTTGAACATTGCGCATTCCGGATACGATAAACTAGACCATAAGTCCAAGAAACTTATAGAACATGTGGTAGATAAGATAATCGCAGATCCCAATATTCAAAAAGACGCTGTAATGAAAATTTTCCTCGGGGTTTTTAAATGCAACAATAAAGAGCAAAAAGAGAAACTAGACATAAAAATAAAAAATACTCTATGCAAAATTGCAGAATTTAAAGAAGCGAATAATTATAAAAATGACGCTGACACCGATATAAAAGAAAAACACCAAAACATCGATAGGCTAAAGGAAAACGTAGAAATTACAGCAAAACCTAGAGAACAAACAAAAATGCCTATAGGGCAAATGGCTCATCAGACCATAGTCCAAGATACACACCCAAAAAATGATATAAGTAATGAGGATGAAGAAAAACTTTATTACATAGAATTAGCAAATAAATTACGATTAGAAAACGCTCTTCTTAAAAAAGAAATAGAATCTCTAACAAATAAACATGCAAAAGAATGCGAGGAATTGTTGGATAAGAATAATTCATATTTACTAATAATTAAGCAACTTGAGAGTGAAAAAGAGCGTCTTTTGGAAAATAACACTTTATATAACTATGCGAACCTGAAAGAGATGAAAAAACAGGATTTTTTTAAAGGACTTCAAGAGGCGATTACGACACAGGCCAGAAAAGCTCCGAATAGTAGGACCAATTACTATTTCGACGCTAACAGCAGCGCTGGTCAGAGAAAAAAATAACTAGCTGGTTTGTAGTTGGTTCAGCTTCTTTGATTATGCTCGCTCTGCGAAAAAAGACCTACGCACCATTCTATCCATGTCGCATAAAGGATATAGCGCGGTTGAAAGCCCTCTCAGCAGAGCTATCCTTGCGGCAAAACAGCCCTCCTCCATAACCTTCACATTGTCGAAAAAGTCATCTATTGCTCTGCTCCACAAATCAAACCGTTCTATCAATAATGTTTCCATAGAACAAGATCCAATACCAGAAAAGTCATTTCTCATAAACTTGATAATGTCGAACACGCGCTTTTCATAGTCAGTAGCAAATGAATTCTCATCAACATCAGACTTTTTAGCATATTCGTTTTGACACAATATTGAAGAAACTCTTTTGTATGAAGATAAAAATTTCTGCCCGCTATTAGAAGAGAAAACACGCATAAGCATATTAGCTGTTTCTGAAATTTTTTTGAACCTTATCTCTTCGCTCTGCTCAATCGCCGCCAATACAAATCTTTCCTCAACTCCTTCCTCGCGCATAATATTTATAAATTTTTCTGTACAAAATTTTTCAAGCCCTAGGACATTTGAAAGCGCCGTTTCTGAGAGCAGCCCCTGAGATTTATAACAATCCGAAGATATTCTTATTAGCTCTTTCAAAGAGAAATCGCGTTCGCACATTTGCATAAGTCGCGCTAGTCCATAAGAAGCCCTGCGCAACCCAAACGGGTCTTTCGATCCAGAAGGAACTTTCCCAATAGCAAAAAACCCAACTAACGTATCCATCCTATCAAAAATTCCAAGAACCCTTCCCTCCTCCGATTGAGACAAAAGATTTTCTTGGTTTTTTTCTCCTTGCGGCCAATAATGATCCTCTATAGATCTTGCAACTGATATACGCTTGTTTTCCAGCAGAGCAAGATGCTTCCCTATAGATCCCTGCAAAGATGGAAACTCTGAGACTGTCTCCGTTTCAAGATCCGCCTTGAAAATCCGAGCAGCATCAGAAACACTGTTTGCGAACCCCGCTCCATCTCCAAAAAATTCTATGCACATCATTCGAACGCGCTCAGATTTATCGTACACTGATCCTAGCCCGTCAAACAACGCTCTATTCTTTAGCCTTTCAGCAAAATGCTCGAGCTTTTTCGATTTATCACAGGACCAAAAAAACAATGCATCCGATAGACGAGCCCTAACAACACGCTCGCACCCTTCTTTCATCTCGTTTGTTGTTTTCGCGGTATTTGTTACTATGCAAAACATGTTGTGCAGCTTATCGTCTTTTTTCATCGGGAAATAGCGCTGGTTTTCTCGTATTGTTGTCGCAATCACTTCTTGCGGAATCGATAAGAATTTTTCGTCGAAAGAGCCAACTATGCAGCTCGGAAATTCCACAAGGCCGCAAACTTCGTCAACGAGCCCGCCGTTTTCTAAATCCTCAGAAAATGGCTCGCACGCAACCCCTTCACATGCGCGCAAAACCATGTCTCTTATGAGTTGCTTTCTCTCGTCTTGGCGCAGTATAACGAAATTATCTCTTAAAAGCTGTTCGTATTCACTTATATTTTTAACGCATAGCTCTTCTTTCTTAGAATTCTTATAGCCGCTATATCTGTTCGCAAACCTATGGCCGCATGTCTTGCTCGAGCTTACTAAATTACCAAAAGAAAAATCGACAACTCTAGCATCAGATCGGCCATCGCAATCTTGTTGGACGCACAATATAGATCGTATTGGCCTTATCCAGCAAATTTCACAATTTCTACCTGTTTTGTCATCGGCCCAGCGCATTGTCTTTGGCCAATTAATGGTTTCGAGTATATGAAAGCACATACAGGAAAACACACGCTCCAACGATTTCTGCGAAATTTTAACAGGAGCGAACCAAAATTCTCCCTTCTCAGTGCTTTTTTTGTAACATTCCGCAGCACTCACAGCGTTTGACTCGCAGAATTTCTTCAAAGCAACTTCAGCCACTCCAACAGGCGGTCCTTTTTTATCCAGTGCCACGCAAGACGAGTCTCTTGTTGCTTTACTTACTATAAGAGAAAGGCGCCTAGGAGTGACAAATGACTCTATTTCCAAAAACCGCACGCCTTCCGCTAACAAAAAAGACTCTGCCAATTTTTTAATTTGCTCTGCAGCAGAAGCTTGCATCCGAGCAGGTATTTCCTCTGAAAAAATCTCTAGTAAAAAGCTAGTCACATCCATGTTTTCTTGCGCACCATTTTTCACGATAAACCAACGGCAAAAATCTTCACAACTAATTATAGTGGCTTCGCTTCGTACAAGCAAAAATCATCATGATCTGCGCGCCATCTAATGAACGAAAAACGACTCACCTCACACGTCCTGCATCCACCTGAGTAACAGATTCCATTCATGATTCGCTATTTTTCCACTTTTCACAGCACAAACATGCTAAAGACCTTATTTTTTGTATATATCCAGCTCTTTGAGCCACGCTTATCACCTTTCTAGACTCGAGCAAATTGAACAAATGACTAGCTTTTATACACAGTTCAAATGCCGGAAGAACCACATTTTTCCCCAGCAAAACGCGTGCGCACGATATAGATTTTTGAAACTCCGATTCCATATCTTCTATAGGAGCTTCTTCAAAATTCCACACCGAAAACTCTTGTTCTTGCCTCATGAACAGCTCTCCATACGTTTTATAGTAGCCTTCGTTAGCGCAACATTTGGGGGCGAGCAGGCTTCCACTTACTTCATTTCCGTTCCAAACGATATCAAACACAGATTCTTTTTTCTGTATATTCATTGCTAGCCGCTCTAGACCATAAGTCACTTCCACCGCCACTGGAAAACACGAAATCCCACCTATTTGTTGGAAATAAGTAAGCTGTACTACCTCCATACCGTCCAGCCAAACCTCCCATCCAAGACCAGACGCCCCAAGAGTAGGGCTCTGCCAATCATCTTCAACAAACCGCACATCATGGCGCTCCAGGTCAATCCCAAGACATTCAAAGCTGTCTAGAAGCTGTTCTTGTATATTGCTTGGAGACGGCTTTATTATCACTTGAAACTGAAAATATTTTTGAAACCTGTTCGGGTTTTCTCCATATCTACCATCCTGAGGCCTCCTACATGGTTGAACAAAAGCAACTCTCCACTCATTCATGCTAAGAGTATACAAAGAAGTAGCTGGATGAAACGTAGCAGCCCCCATCTCAACGTCAAATGGCTGCATCACAGCACACCCAACATCAGCCCAAAATTTTTGAAGAGAAAAAATTATATCTTGGAAAGAAAATGCCATACAACAAAGGAAAAAACTTCACCCACCCATCCAGTTTAAAGTATCATCGCTTATTCACATATGTGTCAATAGACCGCGATCTACTTCTGCCTTGCTTTGGCAAAAGAGCCAGCTCTAGTGTAAGAAAAAAGGCCCCGAGCATAAGGCGCCCGGGGAGGGGATAGCGATAATAGCATAAAGCAGTCTGGATTTTGCCTTTATTATTTACGACCCTATATTTCAGAATTTGCTGGAATTTGCTGAGTAATTATCATGTCCTTTAACCATATTATAAGTCAACTGCATACCCAACGGAATAGAATTCTGGAAATTTGCGCCTTGTTCAATAACTTCTGACATTGATCTCCCTTTCATACCGCGGAATTTTTCTAAAAGCGCAGAAGCATCCGCTTGTAGTTTTTGTTCCATAAGGTTCAACTCTTCTTCAGTAGGCTTTCGTCCATCAAATAGCGGCTTCGCATCTTCTCCAAGAAGAATCACATCCTTCGGTGAAATTTTTATCTGTTTTTTACTCTTTAATGGAACTATTGATTGATTAGAGGATAGACTTAGTGCACTGCCTACGGGCTCTTCAGCTTGATCTTGGATTAACATTTTGGAATTAGGATGCCCCTGCATCCCCGATGGAATTTGCTCTAGATCTTGTGGAGCGCCTTCCTCAACGAACTCAGCTAGCTGTTGTTGAGGCTGCCCATACTCACTCCCTATTCTACTCTGATTAGCCGACCTTTGGTTTTCCTGATTATCTTCTGGCAGAAACTCTTGCTCTTGCTGATGCTCACTCCCTATTCTACTCTGATTAGCCGACCTTTGGTTTTCCTGATTATCTTCTGGCAGAAACTCTTGCTCTTGCTGATGCTCACTCCCTATTCTACTCTGATTAGCCGACCCTTGGTTTTCCTGATTATCTTCTGGCAGAAACTCTTGCTCTTGCTGATGCATGCTTTGAATTTGCGCAACTGCAAAATCGCGAAGATTTTCTATATCGGCTGGGTTTTTCTGTACATCTTCTATAATTTTTCTTAAAGCAGTAAGAAATTTCAAGTTCTCAGAGAACGTTGTATCTCTTTCTTTCTTGCTATAATAGCCTCTTGCATCTTTAACCATAAGGGCTTTAATGTTTTTTAATTCAGAGGCGAGCCTATCTTTGCTGTACCCCATTATCTTTCCGGAAGCTACCTCAGATAAAAATCCCATTATACGGGCTATTTGTGGGTCGTAAGGATTTCTTTGTTCAATCTCACGATTTTCATTACGATTTTGAAAAAAGTTAACTAATTTTTCATTTCTTTCTTCGTATTGCTCTTCATTTCTTTCAAACAAATTTCTTATGTCTCTTTTGTTGCTTAAGTCCCGAGCTTGCTCAATTTTCTCAAGAAACCATTTAATATTTTCTATGTTTCTTATGGCGTCTTCTCTTTTCTGCAACTTTGTAGCATCTGCGCGAACTTTACTAAGCGGGTAAATGTTCTTAGACTCCTGCACCATAATAGCCCTGGTTTTTTTCGCCTCTTCATCGAACCATTCTTTGCTAGCCTTTCCTGCTCTTACATAATTCATAACTCTGTCGACATGTTGATCAAGATTGAATTCAGCGTTTGCGACGCCGCTAAAAAGTAAAAATAGAGATATATATCTTTTTATGTTCATGACTTTTTTAGTTAATAAACCATTTTGTTATTATACAATAAAAACCAGCTATTTTTCTTTAGATTTTCTTTAAAAAAATTTTTGTTGTTGATAACACAGTTATATTTCTATTAATTAGCAAAACCTTTGTTAAGATTTTTAGCAAACTATCAACATATCTAAAAATTTCATGTATCATTCGAGCACGCGTTCAATAAAATATAAGCAACAGGTATGTTTTTGTCTGCCTACAGGTATATGTCTGTATCTCTTTTTTTGTGTGGGTATGCCTGTTTATTTGCGCCCGCTGGTGTAGCTGTCGCAGAGATTGTCGAAAGTCCTATGCGAGCTAGACCAAGCGACAAAACTTCTATAGAGAGCGCAAACAGCAAGCACGGCTCGGGCTCGGCAGCGGACGAATCTAAAGACGTTGACTATATAGACTACCAAAAAAAACCTGAAGAGAATGAAGAAATACTGTTGTTAAAAAATAGAATACGCTCACTGGAAGAGATAGTAGACCATCTAAAAAATGATCTCGACCATATGAAAGGGTGCGTTGGTGTTTTGGGGCAGAATAGTCAGCAAGTTACAAAGCAGGATCAGACTAAGCAAAAAAGTCAAAACCGTCATAAAGACGCAGAAAGCGATATAAACCAAACGAGGCCAAAGCTGCCCGAACAATCTGTGAAAAGAAAAAACAAAACCAGCGCACCATCATATAATAAAACCTTAGATACGCGAGATTTAGATCAAAATACCGGGGCTAAAGAGACTTTAAAAGATATAGGCGATACACACATATTTGACGAAGCAATGGGAGCGCTAAAATCAGGAAAACCTGGAATAGCAAAACAGCTATTTCTAAAAATATCTCAGAACGAAAACTCTTCCAACTACGCGCCATCCCTGTATTGGCTAGGACTTATATACCTCCATCAAGAAAAAAACAATCGCGAGGCAGAAAAAATTCTGGCAAGCGCTTGTTCATATTTCACAGAAAAAATGTCCAAAAACCATTCCCTTTCTGACGGAGATAAATTCTATTATTTATCTTCACTTTTAAAACTTGCTCAAGCATTCAAAAACGATGGGAAAAATGGAAACGCAAAGGTTGTATTGCAGCAACTTCTTTCTATAAAAAGTGTTAATACTAAGGACAAGCGACTACCAGATATACTAAGGCGCGCTGGCATGATGCTTGATGCGATAGACAAATAGCATATACGTACGTGTGTCTGATTGTTTATGAGGTTACTGTTTCCAGTTTTTAAATAAGGCCTCTTTAAATTTTATTACGGTTTTTATATAATTGACATCGGTGGGGGATAGTTTAGCGGCAGAACATTCGGCTCTGGACCGAAGAACCTTGGTTCGAATCCAGGTCCCCCAGTCTTTTTCTAGGCACAAAGCTGTAAAGCAACATTTTTATGTCAGACTGATTTAATATCCCGTCTCCTATCCCGACTCTCTTAGTTCAATTGTTTTTGCTATTTTCTTATGACTTTAGCATGGTTTATACTATACTCCTCGGGCTGCCTGCGCATAATGTAATGTTTTTGGAATTGGTAATAGCATGGAGATATTTAAGGTCTAAAAATCAGGATGGTTTTATTTCTGTAATAGCGTGGTTCTCTTTTTTTGGGATATTTCTCGGAGTAGCTACTTTGATCATAGTCATGTCTGTAATGAATGGGTTTAAGCACGAGCTTTTATCGAGAGTTTTAGGCATAAGCAGCCATCTTACAGTCTATAGCAACAACAAAAAATTCGATGACTATGAGCGGCTGCAGAAATTGCTATCCGATCTTCCAGACGTTGTCTCCACAAGCCCTCTTATAGAAAAGCAAGGATTATTTATGTCTTCCGGCGGAGCTTGTGGTGGAATAATCCACGGTACGTTAAAAAAAGATTTCATCGAAAAAAAGATGATTTCAGAAAAGCTTATTCGAGGGAGTATGAATAATTTCGCGAACGACTCTCAGTCTGCCATGATTGGGAGCAAGCTCGCGAGAAAACTAGGACTAGAAATAGGCGGCCAAATTAGGATAATGTCCGCAGATATGAGCGCAACCGCGTTCGGCTTTATACCAAAAACCCGACACTTCACTGTAAGCGCGATATTCGAAAGCGGTATGTATGAATATGACAGCGCATTTGTGTTCATACCGCTGAAAAGTGCGCAAGAGTTTTTTGACCTTGGCAACTCAATCAGCGGTCTAGAGGTTTTTGTAAAAGATCCTTCAGACATGGAATACACAAAACAAGAAATAACAAGAATAGTTAATCCTGTGAGATTTTTCGTACACGATTGGCAGCAAGCAAACTCAAGTATTTTTGGCGCTATTCAAGTGGAGAAAAATGTTATGTTTCTTATATTAACTCTTATAGTGCTTGTTGCTGTGTTCAATATAGTTTCTTGCCTTGTCATGCTAGTAAAAGACAAATCAAAAGACATAGCAATACTGCGAACAATTGGAGCGACTCAAAATTCTATTTTGCGTATATTTATGTTTTCCGGAGCATATATTGGGGTTATAGGAACTATTTCTGGAGCAATTTCAGGTCTGTTATTTTCGTATAACATAGAAAAGATAAGAAAGATTATCGAGGGAGCGACAGGAACCAACCTGTTCAGAGAAGAGATATATTTTTTGTCTACCCTTCCTTCTCGAGTGGACGTTTTTCAAGCTCTTACAATTATACTGATGGCTCTTTTTTTCAGCGTGTTTGCCACTATATATCCTGCCAGAAAAGCCGCAAGGCTAAATCCCATAGAAGTACTGCGATATGAATAAAGAGATGACCCCTTTTCTTTTCTGAAATATTTGGAATACATGGATTAAAGTGACTAGTTTATATGAATAACATGTTAACGGGCCGCTTCTTTCATGAAGCAGCCATTATGCGCGCTGTGCTGTTATTTTTTTATGTCGCTATACACTTTTTCCGGATCTTTTTTAGCATATTTATTTGCTATTTCATCTATAGATTTACCGGATTTAGATGCGTAAGTTGATAAGTGCGGTGCAAACACACAAACGCATCCCAAAATGACAGCCGCCTTAATTTTATTAATCATATCTTTTCCTCCTACTTACAATATTAATATTTAAATTTTTTTCATCACGATAAGCTTATTCTCAGATCTTCGACGGTTTTTTATTTTTATTACCTTTATTTGCGCTGCCATGTTCAGCGTTTTGCTTTTTTCCCTTGCTTTTACTACCGTTTGAATTTTTTGGCTTTTCTTCGCCTTTTTTGTCTTTCTTTTTTTCGCTATTATCTTTACGCTTGTGGCCGGTCTTTGATCTCTCTGCCTTATTTTTATGATCATGTTTTTCTTTACTATTACTATTTTGTCTACCGCCATTGCTTATATCGCTGTGAGCATTTTTCTCAGCTCCAACCTCTGTGTTTTGTAACTCTCGTCTCACGTTAGTATGCAGAGCTTTTTGATGCATTGCAGCGACCAAAGGTCTAACTTTATGAACGTTAGGGTTATCCTCGGAAGAAGACGCGTTATCTAAGCCGCTATCACTACCAGCGACTTCTATGCTGTTTGTACTTTTTTTGTGAGATCCGTGACTGCCCTTTTTTTTGCTTTTAGAACCAGTTCCCTGCTGAGTAGAGGAACTGTTTTGGCCGAAACTTGAGTCTGAAGAGAAAAATGGATCATTGTAACTCGAAGAGGAGGCGCCAGAAAAAGGGTCTGCGCTCGGATCAACACCTGCTCCGGTTGGCACATCATCTGCCATTACTGGCGTACCATATAAAGACATAACTGTAATACAGATTAATATAAATACTATCCGTTTCTCCATTTTTTTCTCCATTCAAATTCGCGTGCTTCTAAAAACATAAAAGCTGACTAAGTGATAAAATTAAATTGTCTGTTTTATATGTTGCGTATAACGTTGCTTTTTTATACTATATCATTTAATATTTAATTATTTATTTTATATAATGAAAAATACACGCCTATATACTGCTTAAAACAAAACAATTCCTGTTAACACAAATATAGCCGCATAACAAATAACATATAGGGAATTTCCCGCATCCCTATGTTAACGTGCAGGAGTTTTGTATACTGTTTCTTCGACATAGTCAACATTACTATATTTCATTATGATCTAACGCAAGATCAACAGAAAATCTCAAAAGCCCCGCCCATGCAACGCGTTTCTGTCCTGGAGATCGA
Source organism: Candidatus Hydrogenosomobacter endosymbioticus (assembly GCF_021654655.1). Classification (GTDB taxonomy): domain Bacteria; phylum Pseudomonadota; class Alphaproteobacteria; order Holosporales; family GW7; genus Hydrogenosomobacter; species Hydrogenosomobacter endosymbioticus. The sequence continues at coordinate 229,251 of NZ_AP025225.1, forward strand.
AGCAAGTATGCCGGATGGTATATGGCAAATCCTTTTATCTTACGAGACATATGCCTGTTCGAGTATGCGAGAAATTTTCCTTGCAAAACACTTATCGCGGACGACTTACCCACAAGCGCCTTAAGAGCGACTCCTCCAACAAACACTATAACTTCAGGATCTATTATGGCTATGTGCTTTTCTATAAAAGGCAAACACAAAGCTATTTCCGAGGATGTTGGCTGTCTGTTACCTGGCGGACGCCATGGAATTATATTACTTACATAAAGAGAATCGCGCCTGATCCCTATAGATGCGAACATCTTGTCTAGAAGTTTTCCGCTCATCCCCACAAACGGTAAACCCTGCTTGTCCTCTTCAGCGCCAGGAGCTTCTCCTACCAGCATAATTTTGCTGTTAATATCTCCGGCTCCAAAGACCGTGCTAGAGGCGGTGTTCTTTATAGGGCACCCTTCGAGTGCCATTAGCTCTTTTTGAAGAGCCAAAAGAGAGTCTTTTTTATTGATTTTATTGGCTGAATCAAAAGCGCCATCTCTAAACGTTCTACCTAAACTCTGCCCTTCTTCTCTCTCTTCTCGACATTCATAAACATATTCTTTCTTACTGCGTTCGATAAAAGAAGATCTCATACCGCAAGAATCTTCACACCGCTCATCAGCAGAAAGCCCCTCATCACTCTGTACCCCGCTCTTCACTAGAGGACATGAGCAAACAGTCTCATCTATCCCTAAATCACTGTGCAACAAGAACAAACACGCAGCAGCTTCTTTTTTTTGCATAATAACAGGCGTTTTATCGCTGCACTCAATTATCGATCCGCACAGCGCAGAACTCTCAGGCAACACTGGTTTACTATACCACAGCATTTGCAAATCTCAGATATCAGAAACCAAACATATATCATATTCTTTAGAAAAAATTTATTTCCTTCTGCACGCTTCCGCAGCGCACTTTGAGTCAGAAAACTTGACCGCAGAACCGCCAACTATTTGAAATTCCTCATGTCCTTTTCCTGCAATCAAAAGCACATCTCCAGCTCGAAGAGTTGAAACCGCTTCCTCTATGGCAGCCCTTCTGCCAGCTATTTCTTTAACTACAGCAGACTTACTGGCCGCTACTCCTTTCATAATCTCCGCACGTATCGACGATGCATCTTCCGATCTCGGATTATCATCTGTAACAAAAACAAAATCGGAATGCTGAGACGCTATCTCCCCCATCAACATCCTTTTTGAAGGATCTCTGTCTCCGCCACACCCAAACACAACACAAATCTTAGCTCCGACTTTAATGGTCTCTCTAAGCTGAGCAAGAGCAGACCTAAGCGCCCCAGGAGTATGCGCATAGTCAACAAATACAAGAGCTCCGTCAGATGTTCTAGCAACAAGTTCCATCCTGCCTCGAATATTAAAGAGCTCATTGATAACCCCGCGAGCGACCTCAATTCTTCCTCCACAAGCGACAAACGCGCCAATAGCGGCCGTAGCATTATCTAGCTGGAATTTACACGCCACCCCCTTAATTTTATCTATAAAAGATTCGCCAAAAATATTGAATCGCACAAAAGAGCTGTACTCGGACTCTTTTCCAATGGTATCTAGCTTTTCAATTGTTCCGCTCTCGTTAATAATTAAATCCCTATCGATTAAATACTGCGACGATTGATGGGGCAGATCTAGCTCTTCCTTACCTACAGATTTCCCTATAGAAAAGTCTTCGCCCCCATCGACTCTGCTAATAACAGAATACGAAAGCCCAACTTCACCGCTGCTACCATTGGTTTTCTCTCCATATAAATGCATGTCTATACACTTTTTTGAGCACATCTCCGATATACGTTCTATATACGGAATATCTTTATGAATAAAGGCAAGTCCATGTGGCTTTACGTGGCGAGCAAACAACAACATTTTCGCTTCAAAATAATTACTCATGCTTTTGTGGTAATCCAAATGGTCTTGATGGAACGAAGAAAATATTCCAACGTCAGATTTGATTTTTCCGAGCCGCATCTGGTGGAGTCCATGGCTGGTCGCCTCCATGACAATATTGCTAACCCCTTTTCTACCAAGTCCGCTAAGTATCTCATATAACGAAACAATACCTGGCATAGAAAAGCTGTGAGTTCCGCTCATAAGAAGTTGATCTATACCAATATTCCCACTCACACAATTTGCGGTCTGCACTCCAAGCGTTCCTATACTTGCCGCTCTTCTTCCGTCAGCCTTCCATAGTTTTCGAACGCACTCTGTTATCGAGGTTTTTCCATCCGTCCCAGTTATTGCGACTATTTTTTCAGGAATAGAGTCGTACAAGATATTGCATATCTCAGAGAGCGCGGCCCTGGCATCTTTTACAAGAATTGTTTTATTTTTTAATTCCGCGCATGTAAAAATTTTATTTTTCTTGTTTAGAGCTCCGGCGCAGTTTTTGCTTTTAGTAAATTCCTCGGCAAAACCAACTTCTGGCCTTTCTGCACCAATACTTCTGTCAAAATTGCTACAAACATGATGAAATTTGCTGATTAACAAATCATTCGTACAACTGCTCGGCCTGCTTACCGCATAAAATTTAGATTCATGGAAGGCGCTTTCTGCTGGATCGCCTATACATTCCTTAGGCAAAGCCGATGGTTCAATAACAACAGCAACCGCCCCCTTTGCCACCGCTTCGCATATAAAGTCGCCTCCATTAGACTGCGCACCAGAAACAGCGACGAAAACAAACTTCCCAACATGTTTATTTTGTATTTTTCGAGAGTCGTCGACTACAAATCCAACATTAGCGCTGGCCAGACTTAAAGGGAGGTCGCCACAAAAAACCAAGCTTTCCTCGCGCAAACGCACAACAATATCCGCAAGCGTTACGTAGCGCACGAGCCAGACCGCGAATCCCGATATGAGATGTTACTACAGTATTATTGACGCGTTCAAGAGTCTTAAAACGTTAAAATACGCCTCCCCCCCCAGTCACGAAAAACTCATCAAAGAATATTAAAATTCGAGAATTTACAAAGCTCGAATTGCATACTGCAAATAGTGCTTCCTATATAGAGGATCGAGCAAACATAATTTTTTTAAAAAGTCAATAATATTTCGCTCAAAGCTCTAACGCATGAAGCAAAGCAACCGCTGCTCTCCAATGACTCGCATCATCCTCAAATCTGCTGCAGTCACCAGATTCCGGGCAGTTGCAGTCAGGTCCGTTTTCCTTATCCTCGGCGAGCTGGGCCTGAAGAGATTTCACGTGGTTTGCGCATTTGCGGTATGCTTTTTCATAGAATTTAAGGCGCATTTCCAAGGGTTTACGCTGTTTGGCGGCGAAGATGCTCATCTTTTTGTTGGCCTTGTCGCCAGCGGCTGAGCGGATACCGCCCTCCACCGGCTGGTCAGCGTCCACTTCACCGGAAAAAAGTCCGCTCGACTGCGGGTATTTCTGCCTTTTCCGTGCGGTGCTCGATTTGACTTGACGAGACGTCTTGCCGCGAGACTGAGTGTGCGATGCCGACCTCATCTGTACGGACCGCGTGGCGCAGGCAAATAATAGCTCAGTAATCGTTCAAAACATCTTGATAATACTGCACAATCTTATAATGATTCGGTATACCTTGACCCGTTTTTCTATATAGTTCTTTGTCTACATTATTCAAATACATTATCTGAGTAGTTAAATCCTTGTCTCTGTGCGGAAACATGTTCCGTCGAGTCTGAATATCATTTACATACCTATCCGCAGTACATTTCAAATTCCTATACTTCTCCATATAGCTATTTACTATATCATTAATCGCCTTTTCTTGTGCTTTTTCTTGCGCATACTGCTTTTGTTGCTGAATCTGCATATTTTTCATTTGCTGCTGCATCTGCGCCTGCATTTCCGCCATTTGTTGCTGCTGTTTACGCTCTTCTTTTCTGGCTTTTTCCTCTGCTTTCTTCTCACGTTGCTGCGCCTGCCATTGCTGGTGTTTTAGATCATGTTCCTCTTTTATTCGTCGCTCATTTTCAAGGTATAATTCGTGATTTTTATCTGATGTTTCTATTATCGCTTCTATTTCTTCTTCTCTTTCTTTTTCTGCTTTTTGTTTGTAAATTGGATAATCAGCCATAATTTCATCTAATTTATCTTTTGTTTTATTTGCTGAATTAACTAATTCTATTTCCTCAGCGTTTAGTTTTTTGATTTGCCCAGAAAGATTTTCGCATTCATTCGCTTTTTCTTTTAATTCTACAGTCCTTAAATGATTCATTTGGCGAACAATAAGATTAGTTTCCTGCTTAAATTTTTCTTTTTCTGAGCCTTCAGTCATTTTTTCCCATAATTTCCATTTTTCCCCAATTTGCGCATCTATTTCTCGAATTTTTGCAGCAATTTGATGAGTTTGTGGAGCTATAAAGCTAATTTTTGCTTTTAAAGCATCTCTATTTTGCCTCAAAATTGTCAAATTATTAATCTTAGCTTGATGTTTATTTTTTAAATGATTTATTTTTTTAACTAATTCATTAAACTCGTCTTGAGCTTTACCTGCATTTGCATTTGCAAAAGCAAGAAATACGCCGAACAAAATCAGCGCCGTGCGATTATAAGAAAACATAAAAAAACCACCAATTAATGACTGCTTGGTGGTTGTAGCAGACTTTTTTAAAAATGTAAACTAGTTTTTTATTATTTTTCCGATGAATTAGAAGCTTGTTGATCTGCTGTCCATTCCTGATTTTCATTTGTAGGCTGTGTTTCCGTACCAATTTCGATCGTAGTTCCTTGATTTTGCACAGTTTGTTGAATAGCTTCGGTTTGTTGCTGATTTGCCATTTGCTGATTAATAATTTGTTGGTTAATTTCTGGATTTTGTGCTTGACTTTGCTGCGGCAAAGTGTTAATATTCGCCTGTTGTTGGTTAACGGGCGCCGAAATTACTTGATTTTGCTGAGTTTTTGCATGTTTTTGCTGATGAACTTGGGCCTGAACTTGCTGGGGTTGTTGAGCTCGGGGCTGTTTAGCAGCTTTAGCCTGTTCGGCCTGCTGCTCAGCTTCTTTCTGCCGCTCGGTGGGCCGCGCCATCATCTCACGCCCTTCACCAGGACCCCAGCCAGCCTGAACTTCCATTTCCTTCACTTCCGGTTTTTTAAGTTTTTCTTTCAGGTCTTTATTTTCTTTTACAAGTTGATCAATTCTTGCTTCTTTATTAGCAACCGCTGCCCTCCAATGACTCGCATCATCCTCAAATCTACTGCAGTCGCCAGATTCCGGGCAGTTGCAGTCAGGTCCGTTTTCCTTATCTTCGGCGAGCTGGGCCTGAAGAGATTTCACGTGGTTCGCGCATTTTCGATACGCTTTTTCATAGAATTTAAGGCGCATTTCCAAGGGTTTACGCTGTTTGGCGGCGAAGATGCTCATCTTTTTGTTGGCCTTGTCGCCAGCGGCTGAGCGGATTCCGCCCTCCACCGGCTGGTCAGCGTCCACTTCACCGGAAAAAAGTCCGCTCGACTGCGGGTATTTCTGTCTTTTCCGCGCGGCGCTCGATTTGACTTGGCGAGACGTCTTGGCGCGAGACTGAGTGTGCGATGCCGACCTCATCTGTACGGACCGCGAACGGGTAGCGGAAGGTGACTTCTTCACCAATGCCAGAGCGGTGTTCGTAGGCGCCGCAAGACCAGCAAAACCGCAGAGTCCTGCCATAATCGCCACCCAAAAACTTTTACTTCGATTTTTCCATAATACAAATTATACAACTTTATTTTTTCTTTGAGTTTATTATACGTCGTCGTGCATAAAAAATAGTTTTTTTTATCGGTTTTTGTCAAACAAAAATGCAAAAAAATTTCTTGCTTTTTTGAAAAGCTCAGATTTGGCTGATTTTTTTATATTGAGGAGTATTTTTTTTAACGCGCAATCTAAAATAAAATATAGAATTTCTAAAAGTAAAAATCGCGCTTTGAAATATTCGAAAGAATTCGTTTTTTTGCTTAGACGTTGGTGGAAAAATTTTTCGAGTTATTTTTGCAGGAAGAATGGCGGAAATCCTCGTGTTTTTAGCATTTTGTTGTATAATTTGTATTATGGAAAATCGAAGTAAAAGTTTTTGGGTGGCGATTATGGCAGGACTCTGCGGTTTTGCTGGTCTTGCGGCGCCTACGAACACCGCTCTGGCATTGGTGAAGAAGTCACCTTCCGCTACCCGTTCGCGGTCCGTACAGATGAGGTCGGCATCGCACACTCAGTCTCGCGCCAAGACGTCTCGCCAAGTCAAATCGAGCGCCGCGCGGAAAAGACAGAAATACCCGCAGTCGAGCGGACTTTTTTCCGGTGAAGTGGACGCTGACCAGCCGGTGGAGGGCGGTATCCGCTCAGCCGCTGGCGACAAGGCCAACAAAAAGATGAGCATCTTCGCCGCCAAACAGCGTAAACCCTTGGAAATGCGCCTTAAATTCTATGAAAAAGCATACCGCAAATGCGCGAACCACGTGAAATCTCTTCAGGCCCAGCTCGCCGAGGATAAGGAAAACGGACCTGACTGCAACTGCCCAGAATCTGGTGACTCTCGAGAGCTCCAAGGTGAAATCGGTCTCCTTCATGGAAGCGTTCAGCAAAAGGATAAGGATCTTGCAAAGCTTGCATCTAGTCTTAAAGAGAAGGAAGGTGAAGTTAAAGAGAAGGAAGGTAAAGCCAAAAAAATGGAAGACGATATTAATAAACTTAAAAGTACCGTTAGTAAATTGACAGAAAAAGTGGCGGCTTACAAAGCTAAATATGGGAAAATAGAAATTCCAAAGCAAACCCAGAAGCCTCATCACCACGCCAATAAAAAACAAAATATTAATAATCAGCAGGTTAACCAAAATTCTCCGCAAAGTCAAGCACAAAATCCAGAAATTAACCAACAAATTATTAATCAAAATATGCAAGCACAACAATTAACGCCAGAGCAGGCGCAGCAACTACAGATGCAACAAACACAAATGCAACAATATTAAATTTCCTATGGACATATTTATAAAAGTATGGTAAACGACTTTTCGTGGCAGTTTAACCATGTATAAATATGTTCAAAATTTCTATAGCGCTCGCGCTTTTCGCGCTGTGCGCTAGTTCTGGCTCTTATGCTGGAAATGATGTTGAATGGGCTCAAGAGCGGCTTGAACAGGCTTTGGCAGAATATAATGAGACGAATTTATTAATGAATAATGCAAAAGAAGAATTTGCAAATATTCAAAATGAAATAAAAAAAGCAATTGATGAAAAAAACTTAATTACTTATAGAAGAGCAGAGATGGACGTCGAAATAGAAAAGGATTTAGCGGACTATAAATCGATGCCCGAAGGTCAAGAAAAAAAAGAAAAAAAAGAGGGGATCGACGAGTTTTGTACTGACAGGAACTCGGTTGCAGCGATGGAGCTCGCGGCAGTTCAAAAATTGCAAGATTTGCAAAAACAAGAGCAAGAAATACAAGAAAAAATAAATACTTTACAGTGGCAGCTTGATGACGCAAAGGAGGATGTTGATCTAGGAAAAGATCTCGTAGAATCTTTGAAAGAAACAGAAGAAGCTCATAAAAGATCAGAAGAAGCTCATAAAGAGTGGGAAGAAGAACATCAAAGAACGCTGGAGATGGAGAGTCGATTCGCGATAGAAAGAGCAGAAGGAAAAAAGCAGCATCAGATGCAAGCATATCAGCAGCAGCAGCAGGCGAAAAAAATGCAGCAAAAACAAGAGCTTCAGTTGAAGCAACAGCAGCAACAAATGGCGGAAATGCAGCATCAGATGCAGCAGCAAATGAAAAACATGCAGATTCAACAACAGAAGCAGTATGCGCAAGAAAAAGCACAAGAAAAGGCGGTTAATGACATAGTAAATAGCTATATGGAGAAGTATAGGAATTTGAAATGTACTGCGGATAGGTATGTAAATGATATTCAGACGCGACGGAACATGTTTCCGCACAGAGACAAGGATTTAACTACTCAGATAATGCATTTGAATAATGTAGACAAAGAACTATATAAAAAAACGGGTCAAGGTATACCGAATCATTATAAGATTGTGCAGTATTATCAAGATGTTTTGAACGATTACTGAGCTATTATTTGCCTGCGCCACGCGGTCCGTACAGATGAGGTCGGCCTAATTTTTTGAAAGACCTGAAAGAAAAACTTAAAAAACCGGAAGTGAAGGAAATGGAAGTTCAGGCTGGCTGGGGTCCTGGTGAAGGGCGCGAGATGATGGCGCGGCCCACCGAGCGGCAGAAAGAAGCTGAGCAGCAGGCCGAACAGGCTAAAGCTGCTAAACAGCCCCGAGCTCAACAACCCCAGCAAGTTCAGGCCCAGAAAAAATCCAAGCAGTCCGCGCAGCCACCCCACCCAAAGGCGGCGATGCATCTTGGGACCTCAGCACGAGCCCGCACATGGCCGGCACACATATGCAAATAAACCATTCCACTACGCAGAACCCGCTGCTCGGTCTCATCTGGCTTTTATCGACTGACTAATATATTATTATCCCTGTGCGCCCATAGCTCAGCTGGATAGAGCGTTGCCCTCCGGAGGCAAAGGTCAGGGGTTCGAATCCCTTTGGGCGCGTGCAACCCCTTTTTGCTATAGTTTACGGTTATATTTACGCGGCCTATCGTTTTTTCTTATTTCACGCGTAGCAAAACCGAGCAGATATCCGAATCTCGACACAAATTTAACCAATAGTTCGAAAAATATCACAATTTTATTAACAATGCAAAATAAGCAACCAGTTAGGCCGCATATATAGTCGCGATTATTATAGTCTATTTTAGCAATCGTTAAAATAAAAAGGAGAAAAACGCAAAACAAACCAAATAAGACTAATTTTCGCTCTTCAATTTCTGCCCCAGCAGCACGTACTATTTTCACCGCCTATATCAAAAACCATTGACTTTTAGCAATATGTATGAACGATCGAAAATCTTTTAAAAATATAAACCACATATGCCCATTGGACACAGAGCCCCCCCGCCCCGCGGAATCTAAAACACTCACCTCACACTCAACGCCAAAGCGACAATGGTGAACTTTTTGTAGTTTTATGCTAGCATCTTCGTGCCAGTTGTTTATCCCTTTCAAAAATCATATGGACAAGATGCTCATAGTTGGTGGCGTTCCGCTTAGAGGCACCATACCAATAAATGGAGCTAAAAACGCTGCGCTTCCGCTTATGGCTCTCGGGCTTCTGAGCGACCAGCCACTAGTTCTAGATAACGTTCCCACGCTCGCAGACCTAACAACTATGGAGTTGCTCCTTTCAGAAATTGGGTCCGTTATAAAAAGAGTAGGGAAAAAAGTAGCCATATACACTCCTTCGATAAAAAGTTTTGAGGCTCCATATGATATAGTGCGAAAAATGCGCGCATCTATATTGGTTCTGGGGCCACTTCTCGCCAGATGCGGAAGAGCTCACGTTTCACTTCCAGGTGGGTGCGCCATAGGAGCTAGGCCCGTGAATTTCCATATAGACGGACTTCGAGCACTTGGAGCAACAATAGAGATAGAAAACGGCTATATATGCGCAAATGTGCCAGGCGGAAAGCTTACAGGAGCTGAATATACTTTTCCTAATATAAGCGTCACTGGAGCGGAGAATATGATATTGGCAGCGTCTCTAGCCAGAGGAGAAACGTGCCTTAAAAACGTAGCGATAGAGCCAGAAATAGGTGACCTGCTTGATTGCCTTCAAGCTATGGGCGTTCAGGTGGAAGGAAAAGGAACGCCTACCGTAAGAATACAGGGCACAGAAAGCCTCTCAGGAGCTTTTCACAAAGTTATGCCAGATAGGATAGAAGCAGGAACATATATTGCTGCCGCCATAATAACTTGCGGAGAAGTGGAGCTGGAGAACATAAATATATCTTTGCTACCAACTTTTGTAGACGCCCTTCGAAATGCGGGTGCAACCATAGAGCCACTAGAAAATGACAAAATATATGTTAGTATGAGCGGTAAAATCGGTCCATTGAGCATAGAAACATCCCCTTTCCCAGGACTCGCCACAGACTTACAGGCTCAATTGATGGCCCTGTTATCAGTCTCGTCTGGAGAATCCGTAATAGTAGAGAATATTTTTGAGAATAGGTTCATGCATGTTTGTGAATTAGCGCGTATGGGAGCGCAAATATCAGTCAGCGGGAACAGAGCACATGTGACGGGCGTTGAGCATTTATCAGGAACAAGCGTTATGGCCACAGACTTAAGAGCATCAACTTCTCTTGTGATCGCCGGCCTCGCGGCACGAGGAGAAACTATAGTCAGCCGGTTGTATCACATAGATAGAGGCTACGAAAGCATTGAAAAAAAACTTTCCGAATGCGGCGCAATAATAAAAAGAGTGAGAGAAGGAGAAGCTCATACCGCCTCAGGTACGAATAAGAAAATAGCCGGATAGCAGCCCCCTGACAGAGCGAATACGCAAATAAAAATTTTTAGCGCGCGCTTGCTTTAGAGTAAAGTTTGCGCTCAGAAGGTATTTAGTTGATTTTTAAGCAAATACGTTTCAAAACGCCCTTATGTACTCTATACTGGTTCGCATAGAGTTTTGGACAAAACAGAGAACATAGTCAGATATTTTTAACCAATGTCGCTAGTGTAACGACAAGAATAAAGGCGTGTTTAGCTAAAAATAAATAAATTATTGTTACAATTCTGTTTGTATAGTAAGAATAGTGTTATTACAATGGTGAAGAAGGATCTCGCACAAGCCGTCGCTAGAAAATGCCCCAATATAACGACCTCTATCGTTAGTAAATCTGTGAATGAATTTTTTAGTGTTATTGCGTCAAGCTTGCAAGCAGGACGAAGAGTAGAAATACGTGGACTAGGAAGTTTTTCCATACGTGTCCGCAAAAAGAGGAAGGCAATCAACCCAAAAACTAAGTTAACAGTTGAAGTTAAGGAAAAAGCCGTTCCGTTTTTCAAACCAAGCCAAGTACTAAGCGACTCTTTGAAAAAAACAGAAAAGAAGGAGAAAAGCAGCGGGTTTTTCCATGATGTGTTTAGAGATATAACTAGACAAAGAGATTAGAGCAATAGAATAGTAACAAGCGCATCGCACATAAAGAATAGAATTTTATTACTTCTTCATCTCTGAAATTGTTCTATAGGACCTTCCACGTCTCCGCGCACAAACTGGTCCAGCACAGCATTTCCAGAGTTCATCATATCCGACGAGCGCCCAATCCATTCGATCTTTCCTTTGTATAGCATAGCGACGCTGTCGCCTATTATCTGCGCGCCACTAATATCATGCGTTATAGTAACCGCAGTCGCGCCCAGAGACCTGATACACTTTCTAATTAACTCGCTTATCATAGAAGAAAAAATTGGATCCAACCCAGACGTAGGCTCATCGAAAAATAATATCTTAGGCCTAGCAACTATCGCGCGAGCGAGAGCAACCCTGCGTTGCATACCTCCAGATATTTCGCTTGGATATAGATTTGCGACCCCTTCCGACATTCCCACCTCCAAAAGTGTATCTATCGCGGCAATCATGGCTTTCTTACGGGACATTTTGTTCAACAACCTAAACGCGACATTTTCCCATATAGTAATCCCATCAAACAATGCAGACGACTGAAAAACAACCCCAATATCACAAAATCTAGATACATTTCTTTCTGCCGGTCTAACGACACTTCCATTTACAAATATCTTACCGCTATCCGGCCGCATAAACCCCAACGCACACCTCAAAAGGACAGACTTCCCCGCCCCAGATCTTCCAACAATCACAAGCGATTCTTTTTCGCAAACATCAAGAGAAACTCCCTGAAGCACTCCTTTATCATTAAAAGATTTGCATACATGATCGAAAACCACGACGCTGCCCCTACTCTGGCTCATAAAACAACAGCATTCAACATCCACCTATCCAATGGTAGATAAAGTTTCAGTCCGCCGCAATGACATTATGCAAAGAATAAAAGCAGAAAATTACACCTAGGCGCCTATTCCAACAATCTTAACAGTAGATTTTATAACCATACATATAAAAACCGCATATATTGAAATACGTTACAAACCTAATGTGTTATAAATTGAGTTAAAGCTGTCGTTTTGGTATCATCGCTGCATAGCATACACTGCAGGCGTTAGCTCTGCCGCAGACGTTACCTGAAGACCATCCGTCATAGATTTACCTCTGGCAGAAGCGCCCTTTTTGTAACGACTGAACAGCAGATATGAGGGAGATAAGTTATAGTGTGTAGCATAATAGGAATTGTCGGAGATTCTCCTGTTGTACATAGGCTGCTAGATGCGCTTGGAAGATTAGAGTATAGAGGTTATGACTCGGCAGGAATTTCCGTCACTAACCCTGCTATAAACCTCGGAGATACTGGAAATTTTCTAACATGGCGATCTGTTGGCCGTGTAAAAGAGCTTTCAAAAAAGATTGACTTATCTTGCAAAAGCACTGTCGGAATCGGTCATACAAGATGGGCAACCCACGGAAAACCGACGGAGCGCAACGCCCACCCTCACACTGATGGTTTTTTATCCGTAGTACACAACGGCATTATAGAGAATTTTTCTGAACTAAAAACCGAACTTATACAATCAGGCATAGTGTTTCAAAGCGACACAGATACAGAAGTTCTTGTACATCTGTTAAGCAAGTATATCAAAAAGGCGCGAAACCTATACGAAGCAAATTCTGCAGCTGAAGCAACAAAATCTCCAGACGATATCCGCCGCACCATACTTAATGACGCAATACAAAACGTACTTAAAAAAATTTGCGGTTCATTTGCGTTTGCCGCTTTATGCTCAGACTTCCCAGAAACTATTTTGGCTGCGCGTAGTACCAGTTGTCCTCTTGCCGTTGGCAAAGGAATCAATGAATTTATAGTCTGTTCGGACGCTTTTGGAATGGCAGGACTTTCGTCGGAGCTCCATTATCTAGACGACTATACATACGCGATCGTTTCTCGTCGAAACCTTTCTGTGTTTGGGTTCGGAGGAGAAAAAGCCTCGACTAGGTTCTACGCTAACCCATTTAAACAAGAAAGCTCAAAGCCAGAAGAGCAAACGCACTATATGCTAAAGGAAATACATGAGCAACCGCTCGTCATCCAAAGACTCCTAGACAAAGTAGCATCGGAAAGAGAAATATACGATATTTCAAGCGAAGTTATTTTAGACGCTATCAATGGACTCACGCTTACCGCGTGTGGAACAGCATTTTATGCGTGTATGATAGGAAGATATTTCTTGCAAACAGTAGCAGGAATACGAACAGACATAGAACTTGCCTCAGAATTTCAGTCTGCTCAGATTTCAGCACGCGACGATAACCGGCCCGTATTAGCGGTATCTCAATCAGGAGAGACCGCTGATACAATAAAAGCGCTAGCGTACGCAAAAGAGCGCGGGCAAAAAATCTTCTCAATAGTAAATGTCCCGCAAAGCTCGCTCGCTCGAATGTCTCACAAGGTGTTTTATACTCACGCAGGGCCAGAAGTTGGAGTTGCAACGACAAAAGCATTCACAGCGCAAGTTTTCGTATTGCTGTCTATGGCTATCGAGTTTTCAAAGAAAAATTACGTCAATTTCCCAAGCGAGGCACTTCCAAGCAGAGATGACTTCCGCAAAGTGGTAGGTTACATGACTAAGACCTTATCCCTCGATTCCCAATCTATTGACATTTCCAACAGCCTTTTCCGTCATGCAAAAAACATCCTCTATATAGGCCGCGGACTGAATTATTACATGTGTCTTGAGGGAGCGCTTAAGATGAAGGAGATTTCGTATATTCACGCAGAAGGAGTTGCAGCTGGAGAACTGAAACATGGACCGATAGCTCTTATAGAAGACGGGACCCCTGTTGTCGTGCTTGCTCCATTTGACGATTTATTCGCAAAAACAATGTCAAACATGCAAGAAGTTGCCGCGCGCGGAGCAAAAGTGGTGCTTATTACAGACGAAATCGGAATGAAACATGTCGACCAAAGCATAGTACACAGCGCTGTAATGCTTCCTCATACGCATAAGCTTCTAACCCCTCTAATATGCGCAATTCCTATGCAACTTTTTGCATACTATACGGCTCTTGCAAGAGGATGCGACATAGACAAACCTCGCAACCTAGCAAAATCTGTTACCGTAGAATAACAATGTATATCGACAACACTTGCTTTTTATTTTAGAGCTCTAGCGTCGCTGGCCATCGATAAAGCTACAGAAAAATTAACGCCACTTCTCTTGATATTATTCCTTGTCATACGGCTTTTTCTCAAGATTTGGGCAATTCATGCTATTTATGCTGTTAAAATCGAATTCAAAAACCAAAGAGTATATGGAATACCGATGAAAAATGTGTTAATCTCTGAGGGGCGGTTGTTTTGTCTGAAGGATAACAATGAGTAGTGATGTTTTTGAGAGAGTAAAAAAAATAGTTGTGGAACATCTTGGCGTTTCTGAAGATAAGGTTATTGACGGGGCGAGCTTCGTGGACGACCTTGGAGCTGATAGCCTTGATACAGTTGAGCTAGTTATGGCTTTTGAAGAAGAGTTTGGATGTGAAATTTCCGATGAAGCAGCTGAAAAAATCGCTACGGTTACGGATGCTGTTACGTTCCTACAGCAAGCTAAATCTAAATAAATAGCTCTTCATGGGTTCTGTCCCAGCGCTCATGTTTGATTGTGTAGTTTTTCGTGTTGTAGTTATATGGGTGAGTTTATATGAGAAGCGTAGTAGTTACAGGTATAGGGCTTGTTACTCCACTTGGGTGGGGAGCTTCTGTCTCTTGGAAGAAGTTGGTTGAGTCTGAGTCTGGTGTGCGGTCTATATCTTCCTTTGATTCGTCCGACATCTCGTCTAGAGTAGCAGGAGAAGTTCCTCAGATATCAGAAGCAGATAGCGCTTTCGTTGAAAGGCTTCCGTCTCAAAAAGAGAGCAGAAAAATGGACCGGTTTGTTCTTCTCGGTATGGCTGCTGCCGCTGAGGCTATAGAGGATAGCGGTTGGTCCGCGGACAACTCTGAGGAAGCTGCGTGTAGAACTGGAGTGTTTATAGGAGCTGGAATAGGAGGACTTCCTGAAATTGCTCGTACAGCTGTGGTACTTCACGAAAAAGGCCCCTCTAGAGTTAGTCCGTTTTTCGTTCCATCATCAATAATAAATATGGTTTCTGGGAATGTATCTATAAAGTATGGATTTAAAGGCCCTAACAGCGCGACCGCAACTGCTTGCGCCTCTGGTACTCATGCCATAGGAGACGCAGCAAATCTGATTAGGCTTGGGTATGCGGATGTTATGATAGCGGGCGGAGCAGAGGCTGCTGTGTGCCGTATAGGGGTTGCTGGATTCGCTGCAGCACGAGCATTATCAACAGGGTTTAATGATTTTCCTGACCGAGCGTCGCGTCCGTGGGACAGAGATAGGGACGGATTCGTGATTGGAGAAGGATCTGGGATTTTAGTTTTGGAAGAAGAGCAGCACGCACGCTTGAGAGGAGCTAGGATATACGCGAAAATTTCTGGATATGGGATGTCTGGAGACGCTTATCACATAACGGCCCCATCAGAAACTGGTGATGGAGCGTATAGATGTATGAAGTCTGCTCTTGAAAATGCGAAAATGGCTCCGTCGGACGTAGATTACATAAATGCACACGGAACATCTACTCCGGCGGGAGATAAAGCTGAGCTAGCAGCCGTCGAGAGATTATTTTGCGAACGCCTGAGTGGTGGTGGTTTGTGTATGTCTTCTACAAAATCTTCTGTAGGACATCTGTTGGGAGCGGCCGGAAGTGTTGAAGCTGGGTTTTCTATACTCGCGCTGCAGGAAGGAGTCGTTCCACCGACTCTCAACCTTGATAATCCTGAAAAAACGTATATTGATTTGGTGCCGAAAATTGCTCAAAAACGTCGTTTGAAAGTGGTTATGTCAAATTCGTTTGGATTTGGTGGTACGAATGCGTCGCTCGTATTTCAGAAATACTAATTTCCTATAGAACTAATTTCCTATGGAACTAATTTCCTATAGAACCATTTTTTGGTGACCGAAATAGACCTGTATTATGCCGCGCAGGTGTGGAATTGGTTTTATAGGAAGAACGCTCGGTTTTTTGCTGAAAAACGTCTGGAAAACGTCATTTTTGACTATGCATTGTTATAATATATGTGCTATTGCACCATATGTACCAATCCCCAACGCAGATCTATCTGTTCGTTTCGAAAAAATATTAATCACGTATTGCAATTAGCTTTTCGTATATACATGTTGTACATATATTTGTGCTCATACACGAATATAACAAACATGTTAGCCTTTCGCACTAGCACAACGCCGCAGAAAAGTTTGTAAAGCTGGCGGATCACTACAGCCGCACGCACCCAACTCATGTTACACCAGCAACTCTAAGCTGCTCATGTGAGGGTAATGGCCAAAGTTTATTTATAAAACGCCTCCGCGATATAAAATCTAGCGTCACCAAATGCCAAGCCACGCCTCATTGCAACACAGCTAGCAGCATCATTTGCACGGGGCCGGGATACTTCCCCCCCAGAACAAATTGACTCGAGACCGCCTCGTGAGCCCCGGGTACGTCCACATAACGGGTACTGAAACTATCGGCTCAGCATCATTTGCACGGCGGGATACTTGGCAATAACCTATGGCAACAACCTATAATAACACGAAACACTTCGAATACTTTTTGCTTCTCAACGCCGAGCGCTAGTTTATATTCTCTACCAGCTCTACTTAGATAGATAATTGAATCGGACGCTCTCTGTCCTTAGAGCCTAACACCGGGCTCAGTCAGGTAAACTGGCGCCATAGCATAGAACAACACAAAAAAAACAGATCCTTGGGGGGTAACCCAATATTTTTATACTCTACAACCCTATGGAAAATCTGCCTAACGAACATATGATGCAACTTCACTCCGTTTTCTTTAGAAACTATTAAAAACACTCCTAAAAAACACAATCAACATCTTTTCCAAAGATAACCAAACAAAAAAGCGAGCGCCCGCAAAAAACAGACGCCCGCACTAGATAGCCAGCCTCACGCATAAGCGCTCACCGACTCATTACACTACTAAAGCGGCCAATTATTACCACTACTAGCTGCTAAACCGTCATTATTACTAGCACCAGCGTCAGCATTGTGGAAAATCCTCGCAATTCTGCTGCCGAGAAAAGAACCATCAACTGCACTAGCGGAAGGCTCCTTATACAACCCTCTGGCAATATTGGATTTCTCCCCAAAAATTGCAGAAAAGTCAACTCCACCTAACGAATTATCTTGATGAAGGCGGCCTGCAATATACCCCAGAGAAGCGGTAAGATCATTACACAAAGCGTTCAACTGCTCACTGAGCGCTCCAGCTGCCTGAGACCTACGCGAAAGACGGTCATGTTCCTCTTGAGCCTTTTTAACAAAAGAAACTAACTCATCATCGGCACCTTTTACAATCTTATCAACGTCCAACTTCGCTGCATTAAGCTCATCAGAAATTCCCCTAGCCGCGGCGATAAGCTTAGGAAGCCTTTTGCTATCGAATACATTCTTCACCTTTTCGCAAACACCTTGGGACAACGCCTGAGCATCCCCACGCGGGAACAAACAGTTACGAACCTCGGCCCTTTCGTCGCCAGTAAACACACTTAAATCATGATCTAAAGGATTAAAGCTAAGGTCATTCAACAACTTCTTCTGCTCCTGAACATTCTTCTCATGAATCCGAACCATATCACCACTAAGAACAATAGCTCTATTAACCTTCGCTAACTTCTCAGAAAGTTCCGTCAGGTTCTTCTTAGCCAACTCTTCCAAAGTCATTTGAGACTTCTTCTGCTGAGCAGCCTCAGACACCTTGTCCGACTCAGAGGACTTGCTATCCGCCTTAGCCTGTTGCTGAACCACAACGTTTGGAGTCGTTACATTCACATCACCAGTAGACTCAACCTTCTTGGCCAACTTAACCTTAGAACTCTTCTCTCTCACGATAGCATGAAGCTTTTTCTTCTGAGCATCAGAAAGGCCCGCAAAAACATTTTTAGCGCCCTTTTCCTTCATAATAGCGAACAACTTTTTCTTATTGGCCTCGCTTAACTTAAAACCCGGCCTCTTTGCCGTACGAACAGCACCAATAGCATCAGAAGACGCCCCGACCACCATCAAGCCAGCGAACGCCACCGATAACATACCCAATTTTTTCATGAAAACCTCCTCACAAATCATGTGCACAAAACAAAAATGATCTTGTCAGACCCATAGTGCAATTTCTACACACTAAAAAAATTTTTGTCAATGAAAAATTAGCTTTTTTTTACAAAAAAGGCAACTCCTATTAAAAAGTATCACGCAAACATAGATTACTTCAGAGTTAACAGTAAATTAGCGGCACTGACAACAAGTTCTGCAACATCTAAGGCGCTTCCAAAACCATCTATAAAAGCGCATCTATGTTGATTATTCGTACATATTTTCTTGTACGCCGCGCACACGGTTTCATGTTTCTCTTCTGACATACTGTCAAACCTATTCAACTTCTCCCTAGCGCACTCGAATTTTCTTTGCATGGCAACTTTTGCACTAACAGACAGAATTATCGTTAAATCAGGCTCAAGGTACATTCCAGCAACTCTGTGCATATCTACAACCCATTGTTCTGGCATACCGCGAAGCACGCCCTGGTATACGACGCTGGAGTCTATAAACCTGTCGCATAAAACCCAAACACCGCTATCAAGAGTTGGCAAAATTTTGTGCACCATATGATCGCGACGCGCAGCCATAACCAACATTAATTCACTTACAACATCCCACTCATATTCTCCAGAAAGAAACGCTGAACGCAAAAACTCTGCACCATAAGTCCCCCCGGGTTCACGAGTTACGATATTTTCTATTCCTTTGGAAGACAAAAATTCGGAAAAAAGAACGATTTGAGTGCTTTTTCCCACCCCTTCCCCGCCTTCAAATGTAACAAATTTTGCCTTATTATTGCTCATCTTAGGTTTATGATTTAGAAAATGTCTCGCTCTGCAAAAGTGCGCGCTGTTGAAACAATATGATACCAGAAATATCTGCTGCCGCTAATAACCAGACCGACAACTCAAAGTATAGCTGCATTCCTTTTATGTCGCACTTTATCAACTTTCTCAAACAATCCCGAACACAAAAAAAAGGAAAATACGCTTCTACACGCCATCCAGGAAATAAAGAATGACCAGATCCATATGTCACTCCGTTGCAATAAGGTCAGCCACCATAGGCGCCATCTCTCTGGTTATCAATGCGTGCTCTGCGACAGAGTATACATCTAAAAAAACGCTAAGCCCGCAAAGACCAACAAGCAAGCCATACAGAATAAAAGGCGACTGGTATTTCCCACAAAAACACTATGAGCTTAAGGAAATTGGTATAGCCTCATACTATGGGATCAAAGATGGCTTCAACGGGAAAAAAACTGCGACAGGCGAGCGATACGATATGATGGCTATGACTGCAGCACATAAAACCCTCCCGCTCCCATGCGTAGTGTATGTGAAAAATCTTGATAACGGCCGCTGTGCGAAAGTGAAGGTCAACGACAGAGGACCGTATAAAAGTGATTTTGGCCCGTATAAACGAGGAGAAAGAATTATAGATTTATCTGTGAGAGCCGCTCAAGAACTGGGATTTTACAATGGCGGAACAGCAAACGTACTCATACAAACTTTGGTTGAAGAAAGCCTGCAGCTCCCAGAAAACAGAGCCTTCTTTTATGGGACAAACTCTGTAGCAAGCCAAACAACGCCACAAATTCACCAAGAGCCGCGCTCTATTTCCACTAACAACCAGAACTATTCTTTTCCTGCAAAAAATAATAAAGTTGAAACCGCCATTGACACAGCGCTAACTCGCTCTTCCCAATACGCTAGTCCATACCCTCAAAAAACACTTCTATATTCCTGTTTAACAAACAAAATGTCGACTTCTCACCAATGCCAAAAAAATCCGAAGAATTTTGAAGAATTGATAAGTCAAACCGCTTCAAAGCCCAACTCCATTAACACAAAGCCAAACTCAAATAATCAGCTGCACGTGTATGTATGCGCCCATATCTCATCATCAAAAAAAGAAGCTGGATCAATTGCCAACAAACTGCGCCTCACTTATAAATGCACAATACAGCAAAGTTTTTCTGGCTCTGTTGCGATATACAAAGTTCTCATAGGGCCAATCCCAAAACCTGAAAACGCCATCAACATACTTAAAAATTTAGCTAGCAGCGGGTTCCCAGATGCAGCCGTAATGACAATAAAATGATTTGAATTAGCTGCAATGCAATAAAATCTCGTTATCACGATTGTGCAAAATCCACACTTATGGAAGAATACTGATAGTTTATTAAGATTTTTGCGCATCGGAAGAAATCATAGTCAGAAATCTATTAGCAAGATATTACACAAATAATGATCGAGATTAAGCCAAGGAAGCAAATTTTTACTATAGCAATAGTTGGCCGTCCTAATGTTGGAAAGTCTACGATGTTCAACAGACTTATTGGAAAGCGAATCGCTATAACTTCCGATTATTCAGGAGTAACCATTGACTACATCTCGAGAGAAACAAAAATCAATGGAAAAGATTCTATAATATTCGATACCCCAGGCATAGTTGAAACTGACCCAAGATATGATAAAATATTGCAAACTATCGACTCTATACTTTCAAAGAGCAATGTCGCTATTCTTGTGATCGATGGGAAAATAGGGCTTACAGAAGGCGATAGATATGCAGCAAGAATTTTGCAAAAATATGGAGTTCCGACGATTCTAGCTGTGAACAAATGTGAAGCGCAAGAAAATTTTGCTTCTGATGGCTATGAGCTTGGACTTCCTGTGGTGGAAGTATCAGCTCAACACGGGATTGGTATAAATGACCTTATAAGTGAGATTTCCGGCTTAATGTACAGCGATAAAGTATCTGAAAATGAGCATATCTCCCACGATAATGAAGCTGTTTCAGAAATAAAGAACGAAGAAAACCAAGTAATTAATGTTATAGTGCTCGGAAGACCAAATGCTGGTAAGTCTACTTTTATAAACGAGTGCGTTGGGTTTTCACGCGTATCTGTAAGCGACAAACCAGGAACTACCAGAGATCCGGTTTATGTCCCATTCGCACGAAACAACAGAGAGTTTAATCTAATCGACACCGCCGGCCTCCAAAAGCAATCAAATATTCGCTCGGAGCTTGAAAGACAAACGTGCTCAAAAACATATAAAGCTCTTGTTTTTGCTCATGTAGCAATAGTTATCATAGACTCAACACGGGAAATAGAGCAGCAGGATTTTGTTATACTAAGCAAGGTGATAAACGAAGGCCGAGCTCTTATTGTCGCGGCAAGCAAATGGGACCTGATACAAAAAAAAGATTCAGAGAATGTTCTTCGTTATTTCAAAAACCGCATCCAGAAAGGATTGGCGACAGCCTGCGCAGTTCAAGTAATACCGTTTTCCTCATCAACAGGATTTGGAGTAAATAAAATATGGTCTAGCGTTGCAAAGGCGTATTATAACTGGAATAGGTCGGTCTCAACCCCGAAGCTCAACTCTTTTTTACAAAACGCAATTTCTGTGCACGCGCCTCCAAGAGCAAATGGTCGCCAGATAAAAATAAAATACATTTCGCAAATAAAAAGTCGCCCTCCGTCATTTTCAGTATGTGGAAATAACGTCCATCTTCTTACGGACGAATATAAGCGCTATTTGATAAACGCGCTCGCAGATCAGTTCGATTTAGGAGGCGCCAATATAAGACTGTTGCTGAGACGAGCACGAAACCCGTACCACAAACAAGACAAGTGAAAAATTGATCTTTTTCAAACACTTTCAATCTTTTTCAAACACTTTCTTAGCAAATTGTTCTATAGAAATTTTACCTTCTAAAACAGAGGCTACTGAGCGAGTTATAGGAATCGCAATTCCGTATTGGTCTGCTCTTTTTACTGCAGCGAAAACAGAAAGCCTTCCCTCTACAAGCGATGCGCTGTCACTTGCTCCATTATCATTAAAACGAAAATTCCTTCCGAATGAAGAGTTTCTAGATTTTTCGCTGGTTGCAGTAAGAAT
Organism: Candidatus Hydrogenosomobacter endosymbioticus; assembly: GCF_021654655.1. Classification (GTDB taxonomy): domain Bacteria; phylum Pseudomonadota; class Alphaproteobacteria; order Holosporales; family GW7; genus Hydrogenosomobacter; species Hydrogenosomobacter endosymbioticus. The sequence continues at coordinate 251,339 of NZ_AP025225.1, forward strand.
TAGATCTCCAATCCCAGCAAAGCTCATAGCCGCCTCTGTACATTTTTCTGATGAAACTCCACAGGCAAGAGCAAAGTCAGATATCTCTCGCGCAGCCACAGATAAAAACGATGCAAGAGCGTTTTTTGACGATGTATACTGCATCAAAAGCCCATATCCTATCGCCATGGGATTTTTCATAGAGGAAAAAATCTCTAACGCAAAACAGCAACCGATTCTCTCAGAGAGGATTTCTCCGCATTTGAAACAACGCATGAGTTTTTCTGCTACCATATCGCTGCAAGACGCAACGCTTATACCGGCAGGATTTCTATCCATAATCTCCGACGCTAAATTCGGACCGCCAATAGCCCCCGCGACAACACCAGCGCCAAAAACTTCTACAGCAACCTCGCTCATAAAAAACCCCGTAGAAAGCTCTATCCCCTTAGATGCAAAAATAAACGCAGGAAGCTCTTTCTTTTTTTTCCAATACTCTGAGCCGCAAACAACTTCCTTCACAGCCATCAAAACATCTCGCACGGATTGCGCAGGAACAGCAATAACCACAGCATCAGACCAATTAATAGCCTCTTTCAAATCGGTTGTCTTCCATATAAATTCGCAAATAAAGTGCTTGAATGAGGCCTCTCTTCTAGCCCAAACCTTAACTCCTATTCCCGATTTCTGTGCGCAATAAGCGACAGCCGTTCCCCAAGCTCCCGCTCCTAAAATAGAAATTTTATCGGCAGCACCATTATTTGCTATTGACATATACGTCTTTTGCACTTAGAATCCGCGTGCTTTATCTATAACAAGTTATCATTATGATACAAAAATCGCATAAATTACTAAAAAAATCTAATTATGTTTTTGCGTTTATAATAGCGCAGACGATGTTTTCTAGTTCTTATTCTTCTGCAGTTGTGATAACAAAATTACCAGATAAACGCAAGGAAACTTGTGAATATGAATACAAAAAATTTGCAGAAGGAGAACAATTTAAAGCCTCTATGAAATCAATTTATAATGCCCAAGGACATAATAATCACTTTTTCACTCAATACACTGAAAACAAATCTGACGATTCTTATGCAGAAATTGTAAAAAATTTAAAATTCGAAGATATAGAAAAGACTCTTGATGAGCATAACAATGCTGGGATGTTTTTTATTAGTTGCAATCAGGTGTCTAAACTTGTAGAACACGGCCTTAAAGATGGCCTTAAATATGGATCTAGTTTTGTCGTTGGAAAGACTGCAAACAAACCCACAGGAGTCAAATCCGTCAGAGAAGGCGGAATACTAGCAGCAATTGGAGATCCGACAAACCGCATTATTGGCGTTGGAATGTCTGAAAAGAAAGATATAACACTAACTCCATTCTTAGGCCTCATTTTCTCTGAAGAATATAAACCTATCACGATGTATCCTATGGTTGCAACCATATATGACAGTGAGTATGACAGTAATAATAGGAAGCCTAGCAGCATAAATGAAAAAATAAGCGCAAAGTACAAAACATTAGTAAATGAAATTGATGCAAAATATGATTCCAAAGTGAAGAATGAAAATGTTTTTAACATGAAGGACTTAAAAGAAAATCTTGGTATCGAAAAGAAGGAGGCTATAGTAATCAATGAGGCTCATTTTCCTGTTATCAATGGTGCTAATTTTCCTGTTATGAGCGAGGTGTCCCAGAGTAAAGAGGCTACATTCTACTCCATGTATGATATAAGGAACGCCTCTCTCGATCCAAGCGACATCCATCCGTGTCTAGAAGAAAGTAAATCAAATGAATTTAAAAATACTAAAAAAGAAAAGACTATAAACGCTACACAAAGCAAGACAAGACATGAAAAAGTGGCTCCAGAGTTCTACGATCAGTTATGTAATTTCCGATAAGATAAAAGATAAACTCAGCCTGCCTGCGAACAGCTCGCAGGCGTTGTTTTATTAAACACAGATATTGCTTACATTATACAAACTTATACATATCCATATAGCCTTATTTATCAGAGCGACTGGACCTTAGCCAGACCTAGACCAAAAATCACGCAGTTTAGACAAAAATCCTCTAGCCCCTGAAGTGCGATTATCCTCTTCTTCCTGGAATTTTTTGAGAAGTTCCTTTTGCGATTTTGTAAGGTTAACCGGTATCTCCACTATCGCATGAACAAGCATATTACCCCTGGAAGAGCTGCGCATTTTCTGCATACCTTTGCCTTTTATTACAAATTTATTACCAAACTGCGTCCCTTCAGGAATATTAAGCTTCTCTTTGTCTCCCTCTATAGTTGGAACTTCAACATCGCCTCCCAAAGAAGCAGTTATAAACGATATTGGAAATTCGCAGTGTAAGTCATTTCCATCTCTTGTGAATATATCATGCTGCTTTACAAAAATTTGTATATACAGGTCTCCCGCAGCACCTCCCCTAAATCCTGCTTCACCCTTGCCCTGAACCCTTATCTGAGATTCATTTTCGATACCATTTGGGATTTTAACAGTAATACTACGCTTTCCTTTAATGCGCCCAGACCCCTTGCACGTATCACAAAACTTCTCTATTACTTCTCCGTCGCCATGACACGCAGAGCAGGTTTGCTCTACAATGAGGAAGCCCCTACTGGAGCGGACAACCCCCCTGCCGCTGCAAACACCGCACTTATTAACCTTGCTTCCCTTGTATGCTCCGCTTCCAGAGCAATCCTCACACTGCACAAAAGTCGCAAATTCAACCTTAGTTTCCACCCCTCTAAACGCTTCCTCGAGAGAAATTTCCATAGGAAACCTGATATTTGCTCCGTTATTGTCTCTTCTCTGAGCGCCACCTCCAGATTGACGCATAAAGTCGCCAAACAAATCCTCAAATATGTCGGAAAACCCTCCAAACCCACCACCAAAATGAAACCCTTCTGAAAACGCGCTATCGTTAAATCCTCCGCGTTCAAAAGCCGAATGCCCCATACGATCATACGTCTCGCGTTTTTTATCATCGCTCAAAACCTCATACGCGGCTGTTATTTCTTTAAATTTTCGCTCTGCTTCCTTATCGTTTTGGTTTTTATCTGGATGATATCTTAACGCAAGTTTTCTATAAGCCTTCTTTATTTCATCGCTGCTCGCGTCTTTTTTCACGCCAAGAATTTCATAAAAATCCTTACTCGCCATACTATTCTCTTCTAAATATTACCCAAACTACACCGCTAAACTATGATACCACCCGCTTGCGAATAAACCAATGCCAACCTCGCAGCATCACTTGCTCACATCTCAAATTATAAGGCCTCCGTTTGTCAAACCGTTCACGAATTGCCCTGAGTCAACAACAAACAGTCGTCTCGCACTCCCAAAATCTCTATCGCGCGCTTCCACCTGTTTTTATGCTGCTCATAAAATATCAGGTTTCTATCAGGAGGAGTAACAAGCCACGCATGGCTAGCAAGCTCTTCCTCGAGCTGATATTCCTCCCAACCAACATACCCCAGTGCGAGAATATAGTCTTTTGGACCATTCCCGGTGAATATAGCGTCGAGGACATCTACATTAGCCGTCACACCATAATCGTCGTTAACTATTGCTGTGTTTTTCCCATTTTTATAGTCGAGTGAATGCAATACAAACCCTCTGTTCATCTCAACAGGTCCTCCCCAATGAACTGGCGGGTTGTCTTTCATTTCCGACGGAAAATCTATTGCAAAATTTTCCGTCTGACGCAAAATATCACAAAGCTCCAGATTCTCGAGAAGCTGATTTATCACAAAACCCATAGCGCCATTCTTGTCATGCCTACAAACAAACACCACTGTTTTGTCAAAAACGCTCTCGCCAGCACCAGGCATAGCCGTCAGTATGTGACCAGACAATGAACAACCATCAATATTCATCATAACCATACCGTTCGCTGCTTAAACACATAGAGCCAGTTCTCTTCCATATCATAGATTATTCTTGCTATAATTTCGAAAGTTACAACGCTATCAGCAAAAAATGACCATAAACACCGCATCCAGAATTGTATCACAAAAAGTTTTCCATAGTCTTTACCTGTTAATAACGTTTTTCTTATTCTCAGCTCATCTGGCTATCTCTGAGTCATATGCACAAACGACGGAAGATGCCCCTGTATCGATCTCTGTATCTGAAGTTCATATAGACGACAACGACCAGATAAACGCAACTCTAACGATAGATATAAACGATGGATGGAAAGTATATGGACCATCAGAAAAAGGAGATTCTATTAAAAAACCACCAGAAATCTCTATAGATGACGACTCAAACACTAGAGGTAAACTATCAGTCACAGTCAATTGGCCAAAAGCAGAAAAATGGGAGTCCGGCGCTCAGACCGGACACGTATACAAACGAAGAGTGGTTATTCCGATAACTCTGAAATACGATTCTCAGCCAAACAGCGAGCAGAATACGAGAATTCGGTTAAGCGCGCTAGCATGCTCTGAAAATTCTTGCTTACCAATTGAAAAAACGATAGTGATTCCCGCTTGTTCGCCTATGCCATCAGATAGTTCAACTTGTGGAGACTGCTGCGTAATGAATGGAATCGGGAGAGGAAACCAGCCAGACAGCGAGAGCAACTTTTTCTCGACCATAAAAATGCTGTTCTTTGCCTTTTTAGGCGGCCTTATACTGAATGTAATGCCATGCGTGCTTCCAGTTCTCGGGATAAAGTTAAAAAGCATAGCAAAAGTACACCCAGACATGTTCAGGGTAGTATTTTTATCAACTGCACTAGGAATGATTTGCAGCTTTTGGGCCTTCGCATCCATCGCCATAGTGATGAAATATGTGTTTCAAACCGAGATGGGGTGGGGCACACAGTTTCAAAACCCATTTTTCGTTTCTGGAATGGCCATATTCATGACACTATTTTCGCTCAGCATGATGGGAGCGTTCCACTTTCATGCACCAAAGTGGGCGCAATCTCTTTTGCCTTCGTCAAACAGGTCTCTTGCGGGAGCATTTTTTTCTGGAGTTTTATCGGTCATAATGTCGACTCCGTGTTGCGCTCCATTTATGGGAACCACTCTTGGTTTCGCTCTAACTCAAGATGCACTTACCATACTCTTAATATTTACAAGCACAGGTATTGGCTTTTCATTCCCATACATAATCGCAAGCTTCCTTCCCATATCAAAATTTGTTCCAAAACCAGGAGCTTGGTCGTTTTATATAGAGTTTTTCATGGGCGTGCTTATGATGTGCACCTCCATATGGCTTTTAAACATACTTTCACACTTTCAAACTCACACAGAAAAGCTATTGTCTTGGGCGCTAATTTTATGCGCAACATTATGCATAATTTTATATCGATTTCTAAGAATACGAGATGCTTCAACACGAAAAATCGTTGGGTATGTGATTCCAGCAATCTGCTTTATCGCGTTTTTCTTGTTGCCAGTGTTCAGAGACAAAAACCATAATTTTACAAATAAAGAAGTCGGCAGCTCCGAGTCTGGCGTTGTTAGATGGGTGGAATGGAACCCTGAATCCATGAAAAAATACCTTGAAAGCGGGAAAATAGTATTTGTTGATGTTACGGCCAGCTGGTGTTTTTCATGCCAGATGAATAAGCAGCTTATATTGAAAGAACACAGCGTACAGCGCGAGCTCGCTGCTCCAGGAATCGTGGCAATGATAGCAGATTATACCTCTCAATCAGACGATATAAGACAGTTTCTAAGAACACATAAGCGAGTTGGAATACCTTTTAATGTAATAATAAGCAAATGGTACCCTCAAGGAATCATCTTATCAGAACGTCTCTCTGCGGCAGAAATAATACACGCTCTGAGGCTTATGGAAAAGTTAAAACAAGATAGATAAAATCTATAGTATTGGTTTCAGGGAATTATTTTATGTACGAGCAAGAGTATTTGTTCAACAAAGTGGCGATCGCTTCAGATCATGGAGGATTTTTTATGAAGCGAAAAATAGTAAAATTTGTTTGCTCTCTGGAGCCGAAAGATGCCATTACGATAGCAGAGTATGGCGCAGACAGCGACGCGCCGTGCGACTATCCAGACTTCATCCCACCAGTCATCAGTGACGTGCTTCTGGATGGAGCGGCTGGTATTTTGATATGTAAAAGCGGCGTTGGGATGAGCATAGGAGCTAACAGGTTTCATGGAATAAGGGCGGCGCTTTGCTATAACGAAAAAGTAGTGGTTTCATCCAGAAACCATAATGACGCCAATATAATGGTCATCCCAAGCGAATATTCCAGCGCCGAAGAAGTATTCCAGTGGTTAATAAAGTTTATATCGGCTCCTTTTCATGATGGGCGCCATTCCCGTAGAGTGCAAAAGGTAGAACTTCTTCAGACCGATACAAAAAGAATTATTCAGTAACAAGGCGCTCTGCTCATTCCCCGAGCGCCGGCCTTCGTTTACTATATAGGACAGATTTATGGTATAGCTAACAGACTCTGGTTAGTCATTATGCCGAATAAATATCCATAATTTGACGCCGAGTAAGACTAAGCAAAACACCCATAGCAAAGCATAAACTCAAGAACGAGGACCCACCGTAACTTACAAATGGAAGCGTTGTACCTTTTGTTGGGATCATTCTCATAACAGACCCCATATTAAGAAAAGTTTGAATTAAAAGCTGCATCGCTATGCCAACACAAGCAAGAGAATAAAATTTGTCTAACCTATTCATGGCATGCAGCAACGACCTGAACACTATGATCCCATATAGCAGTATTATTATCACGCATAAAATCATTCCGAATTCTTCTGCAGCTACGGCAAAAATAAAGTCTGAATGTCCGTCGGGGATAGAATTCAAAACCACTCCGGCTCCGGGACCTTTTCCAAACCACCCTCCAGAGGAGAATGCCGACAGCGCTTGAATCACTTGATAATGAATTCCAAATTTATCACACCCGCCGGAAAACAAGAATGAATTTATCCTGGCAGCAACGTGAGAAAAGCAACAATATGCCACTCCTACAGCCCCAACACCAAACAAAGCTCCGGCCGCAAACCAAGCAATTGGAAGCCCAGCAACAAAACACTGCACAAACCACACAGATGTGATCAAAAAAACCATCCCTATGTCTGGCTGAAGCAGCAGCGGAAATATCATCACAAAAATCAAAATAAGTGTAGATGCATATCTGTGACACAAATGACGCTTGGTAAACAGCCAAGCAGACAAAACTACAGACGCTGTTTTCAAGAACTCCGATGGTTGAAGAGAAAATCCGCAAACAGATATCCACCGTCTCGCCCCCTTTATATCGCTTCCAAATAAAAACACCAACCAAAGAGCTATCCATGCAAAAACAGCAATCAGTATGGACGACATTATTATGCCTTCTTTCTTCATCATAGATGCGCACATCATCACCATAAGGCCTGGAAACATGACTATAAAATGTTTTTTAAGCAGAACAAACGGGCTCCATCCGTGCTGAATAGCCACCACCGGGCTGACACTCATAATAAGCATGCTCCCTATTCCTATAAGAGCAAGAATGCTACCTAAAATCCAATAATCTATGGAACGAAAAAGATTAGATAGCTGAACAGAAACCATAGCAGTGTCAAAGGCGAAGTCCTCATTATGGATAAATTGTAGACCATATGCTTCATAAAAAAAACTTTCAAAATCATGCTCGGGGGTTGCTGTATGTGCAAAAAACCGCGCAAACCACTAAGATCAAGAAATTTCAGTCCAAACCAATATCAGCACGTCGCATAATACCTGAAAAAACTGACACAGTTTTTGGTTTTATTTTTTCCAATCATGTAATAGACTTTCTCTGTTGATGTGCTGAATAACAAGCTCATTCTCAGATTTATGAGACAGTATATAAGAGATTTTTTTATACGATGTATTGCTAACGCAGCAGCCATCTCTTGTCTCGTATTGGTGTTCTTTCTTATAGCTAGCTTTGTATCATATAACCCTCAAGACCCGAGCATTAACGTAGCATCAGACGAAGTAGTGTCAAATGTTATGGGAGATTACGGGTCATGCGCAAGCGATATGTTATTTCAGTTTTTCGGCATATCCGCGCTGTTAATTCCATGCGCCGGGCTTTGTTTGTTTTATTCGCTCGCTAAATATCATAGAGCTCCGGTATCGGCACTTTTATTCTTGCCGTCTATGCCAATAATGTCTTTTTTACAAAGCAAACTTTTTCCGTCAATAGGAGGCCCATTGCCAAACGCAGCGGCGGAGATAATAGACGCCCACTTATCGGAAATGCCATATATTTCTGAGACATTAGCGTGCATAACTTTTGTGTTTTCAGCCGCTGTAACGGTTCATAAGCTTGCCCCATATATACGATCAAAACTGGATAAGTTAAAGGCCATTAAAAAGCGAAAAACACAAACAAATGGAAGAATAAGCAAATTGCTAAGAGCCAATAAGCCAGAGTCATCCGAAAACTCTACCTATACACCAAAACAGACCATACAAGCAGTACAACTACAGAACAAAAGCGCATACAAGCTCCCCTACCTAGAGCTTTTAGAGCAGCATAAAAACAACAAGAAGCAGCCGATTGATAAAAAAAGTCTATCAGATCAAACCGCTCAACTTCTTGGAGTTTTATCAGATTTTGGGATACATGGTGATATCATAAACGCCCATGCCGGACCGGTTGTAACGTTATTCGAGCTTCAGCCTACAGCAGGGATAAAGGCATCACGAATTATTAGCTTATCAGACGATATCGCAAGATCTATGAGCGCTTTTTCTGCACGAGTCGCGCCCATACCTGGGAAAAATGTTATAGGGATAGAGCTTTCAAACCAGCACAAAGAAACGGTGTATCTTTCAGATATAATAGCTTCCAGCGAATATAATTTTTTCAACGGAAATCTCGCATTAGTTCTCGGGAAAGACATATCCGGATACCCAGTAATAGCAGACCTTGCTCGCATGCCGCATCTGCTTGTAGCTGGAACCACTGGTTCAGGAAAATCTGTCGGCATAAACAGCATGATATTATCGCTTCTTTACAGGCTTTCTCCGTCACAATGTCGGCTTATAATGATAGATCCAAAAATGCTTGAATTATCGGTATACGACGATATTCCACATCTTTTGACCCCGGTTGTTACAGACCCTAAAAAAGCTGTGATGACTTTAAAATGGGTCGTTCACGAGATGGAAAACAGATATCGCATGATGTCTCAGCTCGGAGTACGTAACATCGAAGGCTTTAATCAGAAAGTGTCTTCGTCTCTATCTAAAAATGAAAAACTGAAAAGAAAAATACAAACTGGATTTGACCCTCATACAGGAGCCCCTATATTCGAAGACCAAGAACTAAATCTAGAAGAGCTTCCGTTTATAGTTGTTGTTGTTGATGAAATGGCAGACCTTATGCTGGTAGCAGGAAAAGAAATAGAAATAGTCGTCCAGCGCCTTGCTCAAATGGCGCGGGCAGCCGGCATTCACCTTATAATGGCAACACAGCGCCCATCGGTAGACGTTATCACAGGCACGATAAAGGCTAATTTTCCTACAAGAATAAGCTTTCAAGTCACATCCAAAATAGACAGTAGAACGATACTGGGAGAACAAGGGGCGGAACAACTTCTAGGACATGGCGACATGCTATACATGGCCTCTGGTGGAAGAATAATGAGGGTACACGGACCATTTGTAAGTGACAGCGAAATAGAGCGCGTAGTTACATTCCTTAAGCAGCAAGGATCTCCAGAATACATAGAAACCATACTTCATGAAGAAGAACAAGACACCCAAGCAAACGACATCCAATTTGGTCAAGATTCGTCGTCTATTTATAAACAAGCCGTAGAAATAGTAAAGCGTGACCAAAAAGTGTCCACTAGCTATATCCAAAGACAGCTTCAAATTGGATATAACAGAGCGGCTCGAATCATAGAGCAAATGGAAAAAGAAGGGCTAATATCTCCTCCAAACCATGTTGGCAAACGCGAGATTTTGTTTTAGATAATTTACTTACGTCAAACCCAGCGCCAGTTATACGTAAAATCACACGTCAAATACACTAAAACTCCTCTATAGCCACCTATCCTCCTCTCACCTCTGTTCGGCATGCATCTTAAGGTTAGCCTCCAGTATGTCTTCAAGCTCGCCATCCAGAATTTTGTCAGGACATCCCGACTCAAATCCGCTTCTTACGTCTTTCACAAGCCGATATGGCTGAAGAACATATGACCTAACCTGTCTACCCCAGCTTATTCCAGATTTCTCTGTATTGCTAAGCGCCGCTATGTCTTCTTTCTGCTTTTTCATCTGACTATCATAAAGCCTAGATTTAAGCATAGACATGGCAGTAGCTTTGTTTCTATGCTGAGACCTATCATTCTGACACTGCGCCACAATTCCAGACGGAATGTGAGTAATTCTTATAGCGCTTTCTGTTTTGTTTACGTGCTGTCCACCTGCCCCAGAGGCTCTATATGTGTCTATTTTCAAATCCTTCGGATTTATCTCAATTTCCACACTATCGTCAACTTCCGGAGACACAACTATAGATGCAAAGCTGGTATGCCTTCTTGAGGAAGCATCAAATGGCGATATTCTAACCAATCTATGTACGCCGCTTTCGTGCTTCAACCACCCATATGGGAATTTATGTTCTGGACCAGATATTTTGATAGTTGCCGATTTCAAACCAGCCTCCTCTCCAGGACTTTCATCAAGAGCTTCCACTTCATACCCGCATCTCTGCGCCCACCTCATGTACATTCTCAGAAGCATCATCGCCCAATCCTGCGCCTCTGTTCCTCCTGCACCAGCTTGCACCTCAACGAAACAACAGCTTTTGTCTCTTTCTTCCGAAAATAGGGTGTTAAGCCTGAGCTTTCGAACAGAATCAACTATTGAAAGGATAGAACGCGACTCCTCATCGGCCACTTCGTTCTCTCCCTCATCCACGGCCATGTTGAATATCTCTACTGAATTTTTAAGAGCAGATTCCACGTCCAAAATCTCCCGCTCCTCAGAAACGAGAGCCTCACGGCGCTTCAAAAGCTTTGCCATTTCGTCAGGATCGTCCCAAGTTACGCTCGACTGCGAATCAATTTGATCTATTTGTTCGCGAACTCCCCGCTTTTCAAAGCCACCCCCTTAAAAAATCGAGTATTTCCCTCGCTTCTTTTATCTCTGATTGTATATCGTAAACCGTTGTTCCAGACGCCATATATCTATAAAATTAAGGCCCACCGGAATCAATTCTATATTACAGAATTAAAACTGTCATCTATGCACCCGAATCCGCAGAAAACGTATGGCACATGCGATTTTAGCAACAAATAATCGCCTCCGTCCACACTAAAAATGTTTCGTTGAAAACCTGTGCAAAAGCCTTTTTTTATACTAACATCTGTGTTACGGATTATAAAGCACTGTTAATTGATGGATACTTTTGATAATAAGTCATTTCCTTTGAGTTCGCGCGCATGGCGTGCAACTGCTCTAGCCGTTTTGTTTTTTGCTTCCGGATTCGCGAATGCTGCAGAAAAAGCCGGCTCGCCTTCTAACAAGAAATCTGCCGCAGCACATGTCGCCGAACTCTCCGCACCGCAGAATCTAGAACAACCGAGAAAGGCAAACGAGGTCGCAAGCATAAAGACGTTATCCGATGCTCTGTGCTCGGCATATGAAAAAAATGCTTCCATATTAGCGGCACGCGCAGAAGTTAACGCTTCTGCAGAAGAAGTTGCCAAGGCATTGTCAGAATGGCGACCGGAAATAGACATGATAGCAAGACAAAGCAACAGTTCGTCTAGACATAAAAAGCTTCAAACTCTCCCAGGAATCGAAAGAAGAGCGCCAGAGACGGGAATACACGACGAATCTTCTCTTGGCCTCGAGCTGCGACAAAATATATACTCCGGAGGCGGAACAAGCGCTCGAATAGACTATGCTATCAACAAATTCGTATCTTATTGCTATGTCCTCATAGAAAAAGAACAGGAGCTATTCGTAAAAGTAATAGATGCCTTCCTTAATGTTATAATAGCGCAAGAATTTTTAGCTGCAGACAAAAGGAATGAAGAGCATCTTAATAAGCTTCTCGAACAAACCAGAGTGAAATTTGAAGTGGGAGATCAGACTATCTCAGACCTAAAAGCCGCAGAAGCTAAAGTACTCGACGCGAGAATGAGGATATCGTCCGATATAGCAGAAATAGACTCTACTACCGCACATCTTAAAGACATAACTGGAAACAGCAGTCTTGCCTATAACTTAGAAACACCAAAGCCATTTGAGTATAAAGTTGATTCTTTGGAAAAATTTGTCGCGCAGGCGTCCCGTTCGTTCCCAGAGTTGATCGCCCTTATGTTCAACGAAAAGGCTGCTCTAGCAAGCGTTGCCAATGCCACTTCACAATTTCTTCCAAAGGTTGATCTAAGCGCTGGGCTGAGAAGAAATAAGTCCTTTGCACAAGAAAATCATGGGAGAGTTAATGGTATAGACCGAAGAGAATACCACAATGACGGCAGCGTTGGGGTTACGCTTTCCGTCCCTATATACAAACAAGGCCTAACAAATGCGGCTCACAGAGAAGCCACCCAACAGCTCCATAAAGCACGGCTTGAAAGGGCGCAAAAAGTACGTGATGTAGCTCATTTGTGTGCAAAAAATCTCAGTCATTATGAAGCTGCTGTTAGAAATGTAGATATTGCGAAAGCATCCCTAGACGCAAACAAGGTATCCCTTGACCAGGCAGAAAAACAATACGAATTCGGAGAGCGCGGGTTTGCAGAGACAGTTCAGTATCAGACATATTGGATAGACTCTCTTAAGCAGCTGATAAAGGCAACGTCAGATTTGGTGCGCGCATCGTATAATCTTCCGTATATGGTAGGCAAGCTTCGTCCAAAAACATTGGCGCTCAAAATATCAGAGTACAACCCTTACGTCTACTATGATAAGAACCACGCCAGTTGGTTTGATCTCGGGTCTGATGAGTATTTCGGAGAAAAGATCGCAAAATTCAATACAGAGTTTGATGATTTTGAAAGGCATAGTGCAAAAAATATAGCTCGCACCACGCAGCAACCTGAAAACAAATCTGTGAAACCAAATAGCTCAAACAAGCCATCAAAATAAACCATTGATTGTGGCCTCTCTGGTTTTTGTTCTGATAAATTAGGCTTTGTCTCAAGGTTTGAATCTTTCTCCCGCCCTCCCTCATATCTCTCTGCAGTTTTGGGGGTGGGGAGAGTTTTTCCAGAGTACTTAGCCTTGGTCCTATTTTAATCATCCAACGTTTTGCGCTTCTATACCGCATTCACTGATGATAAAAATTCATTCATAATCATCTCAAACGAAAAAAATAATATACAACAATCATCATCAACCATTTACTCAGAAAAACTATATTTGCATTGTTGACTGCTCTGACTATGGCGGCTATTGCGCTCTCCTTTGCGTTATCGTTCCCGCCTGATCTTACAAAAATAAATGATATTTCCTATGTATTACTCGACAAAGACGGAAACATACTCGCCGCGACAATGTCAAAAGACGATAAATGGAGGATTTTCACAAAATCAAAAAACACATCGCCTATATACATAAAAATGCTAAAAACATTCGAAGACAAGAGGTTCGACAGACACAACGGCGTTGACATATTGGCGATAGTTCGATCTGCAACGCATATCATAACGAAAAAAAAATTTTTATCAGGAGCGTCTACAATAACGATGCAAGTCGCAAAAATGCTAAGCCAAAAAAAGAAAAACAAGATCTACCAAAAAATAATACAGTGTATACGAGCAATACAACTTGAAATAATGTTCCCTAAAGAAACAATTCTAGATATGTATCTCACACTCGCTCCATTCGGATATAACATAGAAGGGCTCTTTGCTGCCTCATGGATATATTTCGGCAAAGCTCCTTCAGAACTTAATACAAGCGAAGCCGCTTTTCTCGTAGCCATTCCAAAATCTCCATCCTGCGTATCAAATAAAAAAAAACTCATAGCTCTTCAGAAAAAAACCCTCAGAAGACTTGTTGATAAAGGAGCAATAACAAAAGAAGATGCAAAACTCACAGAAAAAATCGCTCTATCTTTCTGCAAAAAAAAACCAGAAATGCACGCGCAAAACCTTCTCTATAGATTAATAAACAAGGCCGACCAAAGCAAATCTCGATACTTACTAAACCTATCTTGCAACCAATTGCACAAATCTTTTATGTTTGAAACAACTATAGACAGATTCATACAAATAGAGTGCGAAAAAATACTTTTGTCAGAAGTGTATGAAAGGCTGTCCTCTATAGATCCCATATTAAACGCCGCTGCAGTTATAATGGATGCAAAAAGTGGTTGCATAGTGTCTTACGTCGGCTCTGCTGCATTCGGGGATAAATTAAAAAGTGGGTATGTTGATATGGCTGATGCTCTCCGTTCTCCGGGCTCTACTCTCAAACCATTTATATATGCTATTGGCATGGAAATGGGCTTTCTAGGACCTGCAACAACCGTATACGATGGTAAAACAAATTTTGGAAACAGTTACTCTCCAAAAAATTTACAAAGAGACTTTATGGGAGACGTCACAGTTGAAGATGCGCTTTTATTATCGCTCAACTCTCCGGCTGTTGCAGCTTTAGAAACTATAGGTCCAGAAAAATTTATGCAAAAAATTAGAGAAGCTGGAGCTATAGCAAAAACAGCCAAAAATTCTCCTCCGTCCCTTCCAATAGCGCTAGGAGGGCTGGGAATTTCCCTAACAGACCTAGTATCGCTTTACAGCGCTTTCCCGAGAGACGGAACCTGTTCTAGGCCAATATTTTTTAAAAACAAAACACCGCAAGTAACAAAATTCTTGACAAAAAATTCTGCGAGACAAATACACGAAATACTTTCAATGTCATCAAACAAATCAGCGAGCGACCTCATGACAACACCATACAAAACCGGGACTTCTTATGGAGGAAGAGATGCGCTAACAATTGGTTATACTGAAAATTACGTCATAGGAGTTTTGGTCGGTAGGGCAGACGGCAAGTCTATACCCTCCGTTTCCGGAGAAAGCGCAGCGCTTCCAATATTCACTAGACTAGCATCAGAAACTATTGGCGATTCAGCAAAAATAGTCTATAGAAAAAGTCATTACACAATACTAAGTCAACGGCTATCAACAAAACTCCCTAAAAAACAGCGGCTATTCCTATCTAGGATGCAAAAAATGGCTCTCGACAATCAAATATACATAAGTTTCCCAGAAAATTCCTCGACTCTGTGCGTCCATCGCGGAGAAAACATTTGTGTAGTTACGCAAAAAGGAACCGCTCCTCTCTCTTGGTTCATTGACGGACATCCGCGCATATCTGAAAAAATGCACGAGAGCACACTGATATGGATTCCAGAAGACGAAGGCTGGCACAAAATTACAGCAGTCGATACAGATGGAAAATATAGCTCTATACTAGTAGAAATTTTATTTATAAAATAATAGAACTAACCTGTCGCAAAATAACAAAATAGAAAATAAAATAATTTAAAATATCCGCCTAGCAACTAACGGTCAATAGTTATACTATTCGCAGTTTACTTTTGTTTTTTTCCAGAATACTATCTCACTTGAATATGCCGCAGATAACTAGTATTACTCGTATTACTTTTTATGAAATTTTTTATAGAGAGATATGTTGTTTTTTGAATACCTTTATAAGGTTTGCTCTATCGCATATAACCTCTTTTATAAAATGCTGTCAGAGCGGCCCATGTTTATTCCTTTGTATATAGCGTCTGCAGTATTTATAATTCTCAACAAATTTTTCAATAGAAAATTCCAGATCGCGTTTAAATTTGCAGATAGTCTGATTGAAAAACTAACAAATACATTATCGTTCAAAACACCTTCTTGTAGCATTTTCACAAATAGTTCTATTTTTATTTCTTTGGTATTGTGGTGTTTTATTTGCATATTAGTATTTTTAACGTCGTTTTCATTTTTCTTTAATTTTGACATCGCTGATGAGGCGCTTCACTTGTATTGCTTGGCTCATGGTGGGATGGCAACTAAAACTCCTTTATTTCTAAGCATGTTTTACATACCATTTCATTATATCGGTGAAGTATTTGGTCATTTACTTATTGGGTATAGGTTTTTGTCGCTTACCATAACGGTAATGCTACCTGTTATTTTGTGCAAAGTTCTGCGCAAAACAGTAAATTCTATGGGAATTGGGAACATTATAGCCGGGCGAGAAATAATATTTACTCAATACTTCATATTGCTATCGTTTTTTAACTATAGCTATAGTTTAAAAAATTTTTCATATTACACAACTGCCGTTATCTCTTCTATTGTTTGCGTTATAGCCTTGTGCCTAGTTTCGACAGCACATAGGACGAGTTCCGCGCTATTTTCTTCAACGCTGCTGTCAAGCGCGATTTTTCTGGCAATGTTATCAAGGCCTCAGCAAGGTTTGGCTATGCTTTTGTTTGCCATCGGATTTTCAGTGCTATTATATTCATATACAAAAAATAGAATTTATTTATATATCTTAGCTTTTACAATATCTTTTTTGTCGCTATATTTTGCGGCCTTTTGGCTTTTATACAAAGACGTTGCGATAGGATGCTTTAGGTTATATAAAATAGCAGCTACAGGGTTTTATAGCAACCTTTTACTTAGATATTTATGCTCTGCAAAAAATTTAACTATAAAATACTTTCATTTATTTTTTATAGCTTCGTTATGGGCTGCGTCTACCGCATCAGAAAGAATTCGATATAAAAATCTTGCCTCAGTGGCCGCCGCCGCATCATTTTTAGTTATAGTCTATGAGGCTTTCAGAATAGTTTGTTTTGAGCCAGCCTCAATGGCATGCGTAGAAACAAATTGGCTATATTTCGTATTATGCATATGTGCTGGATTGCTGTATATATCACGAGCAACAGAAAAAAAACCGGCAGCAGCTTTCGTCATAGTCTGCGTTTCTGTTTCTGTTATTTCATCTCTCGGCTCATACTGTAACATGTTTTATATATCTTCGCTAACAATGCCTATATTAGCCTCTCCAGCCATACTTCTACTATTTGACGTTACCAAAGGACTAAAAAAACACCTTTTTTCATCGATATCTGTTGGAGCAATTACATTTGTATCTCTGTTCTATGCAATACTTGAAAAACAAGTCATCCATTTTTGCGGAAATGGTCCGTTCATGAATCAGACAGATTTCACAAAAAGCAAATATCTTCAGTTTATAAGAGTAGAAAAAAATTTTGCCTACCCGATAGATAGAATTATACATGAGCTTAACGTAATTGGGTTTGATTTTGAATATGACAGAATCTTCGCATACCCTTATCTTGCCGGAATCGTGTGCGCGTCCGGGGCAAAGGCTTTCGGCTGCGTATGGAATATGGCCGAGATAAACATCACATCAGCAAAAACAGCTCCTGAAATAGTAGAATACAAAAATATATCCCATTTAAATGCAGAATATCTCAGGCTCTCAGCGCACAAAGATAGCTGCATTCGAAATGTGTATATTATGGTTGGAGAAAAAAGCGGAGAAAACATAGCAAAAAAAATAGAAAATATGTTTTTCGAAAGATTGCAAGTCTCCAAAGAGCTCGAGGAATTGAAAACCGCACTGCTACCAACTACCGAAACGCACAAGAAATACATTTGCGAAATATACACTCACAATCCAGATTCCGGCTTCAAAGATGCTCGCCCTAGAAAATTGTACCTCATAGGCCCTTACAAACTGAGAAAGCCGCATTCTTAAACTTAAAAATAAAAAGCTTTAGGATTAAAAACGAAAAAGACTAAGCTGTCTTCGCTTCAGCCGCCATTTTCCCTTTCCCTTTCTTCCTCAGCATTTTTCTTTCAACTTTCATAAAAGCCCTTGAGAATACATCCATCAGAAAAAATAAAGCAATTAAGCTAAGAAGTGTAAAAACTTGCCCATTTTTACGCGCCCCATCCTCTATACCAACAGCTTTTCCTATAACAAATGCAATAAGCTGCTCGGATTTGTCTCTATAATTAGTTTCAGTGAGATTTTTTTTATCATTCATATGAACAAGAAGTCCATATTTTGTGTTTATTATCGGGCTACGCAAATCTTTCGAATTTCCATACTCTATTTTGTGCGCATTATAGTAGTTCATGAAAAGAGAGCTTTTCGATATGGACTCTTTTACAAAACTTACCGTACCTAAAGATGTTATAACAAAAAATAAAAGACCGAGCATCAGCAAAACGTGTGCAAAAGTAAATCTCACCACATGCCTATAGTTAAATGGAGCGTTTTCGTCTAACGCATCAATTACCAACCTTTTATTAATAAAGAGCCACAACAGATACAGAGCACATATAATGGTCATACAAATACTAATAGCGTACACCGACTGCAGCATCAAATTTTTTCTTTCATACTGAGCTATTTTCAAAATATCACTGTTTTCCTGCTCGCGAATTCTGCTTATCTCTTCATCTTTTTTCGCTGAAACATACTCGAACTGCGAAATGTTCGTCTTTTTTTTCCACAGTTTATACGATATATTGTCCTGAAAGCACCCAACTTCTGCGCCGGTTTTTTCTGAAAGAGAGCGTACATAAACAACAGGGTTGTTAAAACCTTGTATACCGCTGGAAAAATTTACAATTTCAAACAATAACTTTGAAAATATAATCATCGCGGCAATAGCAAAATATGTGCTTGTGACTGTTTTCAACTTAAAGTTTAGAAGCATCGCAGCGAACAGGTAACGTTATGCCGTGCCAGAAATGCTACTTCTAACAGATAAACTTTAGGTTAAGATCTGGCAACATATTACGACCAAACATCGACACACAATCGATCAAAAAACCATCTTCATTTACGCTCGCAAAGCATCAGCAAAACACCATAAGCATTAATTATTGATAGTCATCCCCAGAAAAATCCGCTCCTCCCCAGCAGTCACTTTTTTCTATCCAACCGCTGTATTTTTTGTCTTGAGTAGACACATAGCACCTTCCGTTAGTTATTTTATATATCCTGCATATAACACCTTTTTTTAGTATGGCGACAGTTCTACCTGTTCCGTCCGGCCTGCTGTTCATGTGGCTTTCTTCAGACGTAACTACTACCGTTTTTTTATTGCTAAGAAAATTTTTGTTTACCCATCCGCACGTGCCATAGCTGTCACGAATATAAGCCCAGTTCGAAAACTCTCTGATAACAAGAACAGGTAAACCAAACCTTTTATATATCCACTCTATAGGATTTTCATACCCAGGCCCCGACCTCCAATTCACTTCATTAGACCTGAGCGAACGATATTTCTGAGACGAAACTTGCGTGGCTGCCTCGCAAATAGCGCAGCAAAAACCAATGGCATAAACAAAAACCTGGAAAATACAATAATTTTTCCTAATAATATCTATCATAAACAACGCCCTTAAATATCTATTTCAGATCTATTTCAGCGAACCACACGTATATGCAATTCTTTTAAGCTATCAGCAGACACAGCAGATGGCGCATCCATCATCAAGTCTCGAACCTGCTGACTGAACGGGAACGCGATTACCTCTCTTAAATTTTTAGCTCCAGAAAGTAACATGATCATCCTATCAATACCTGGAGCAAGTCCTCCATGAGGAGGGGCGCCATAATGAAACGCCCTGATCATTCCTCCGAACTGCTCGTCCACATGATCCTTACCATACCCCGCAATTTCAAACGCTTTGTACATTATCTCTGGCACATGATTTCTTATAGCACCGCTGGAAAGCTCGATTCCGTTGCACACAATATCGTATTGATATGCCTTTATACTTAAAGGGTCTTCTGAACAAAGCGCGTCCATTCCGCCCTGAGGCATAGAAAACGGGTTGTGAGAAAATATCACCGCTCCGGAATCTTTGTCTCGCTCATACATTGGAAAGTCCACGATCCAACACAGCTCAAAAGAGCCATCACGAACCAGTCCCAAAGTTTCTCCCAAGTGTATACGCATTTTCCCAGAGATTGATTCTGCCAAGCTTTTTTCGTCCGCTATAAATAAAACTCTGTCGCCAACGCCAAGATCAAGAGTTGAAAAAATATTGCCCCTATGTCGTTCATTCAAAAACTTTGCTATAGGGCCAGAAAATGACGCTTCGTCGCTCACATCTAGAGCTTCAACAGTCACATATCCAATCCCCTTAGCTTTCTCGCGCTCTGCCCACTGCGCCAAAGATCGGAAAAAGCTCTTTTGTAGAGAGTTTTTTTGCCAAATATCAGCTTTGATAACCAAAGCTCTCACAACACCACCGCCAGAAATTGCTCCAGAAAATGGGGGGCATGGGTTACTAGAAAATTCCTCTGTGAGGTCTCGGATAACAAGCGGGTTACGCAGGTCAGGCTTGTCGCACCCATACAGCAGCATCGCATCTTCATATGTTATTTTTGGAAAAGGTATATTTGTGACGCTAGCCCCTCCACCAAACTCACAAAACACAGAGCGCAAAACTGGCTCAATCACTTCAAATATCTCACTTTGAGTTGCAAACGCCATCTCTATGTCCAACTGATAAAACTCTCCAGGAGACCTATCTGCCCTCGGGTCTTCGTCACGAAAGCATGGCGCTATCTGAAAATACCTATCAAAACCAGACACCATAAGAAGCTGTTTAAATTGCTGAGGAGATTGAGGAAGCGCGTAAAACTCACCGGGATATAACCTGCTTGGGACTAAATAATCGCGCGCTCCCTCAGGACTCTGCTTAGTCAGAATCGGCGTATGAAATTCTAGAAATCCCTGCTCTATCATTCGCATGCGCAAAAAATTCACAACTTGGCTGCGCAAAACTATATTTTTGTGAAGCTTTTCTCTTCTGAGATCTAAAAATCTATACTTTAACCTGGTTTCTTCTGGAAACTCTTTTCCAGAGTTGACGTTCATCGGAAGTGGCCCCGCCATAGACAAAACGTCAATCGATTCTACGACAACCTCAATCCCCCCTGTAGATATTTTTTCATTCACAGTCTCTGGAGAGCGCTTTGCAACGACGCCGTCAACTTTTATGACACTCTCTAGCGACACTTTTTGTGCATCAATAAAGCGCGAACACGAGGAGTAGAAAACGCATTGAGTCACTCCATAGTGGTCCCTCAAGTCGATAAACAATATCTGCCCAAGATCGCGGACCCTATGCACCCATCCTGAAAGACGAACCTTGCAGCCAACTTCGTCTTCCGATAGCTGCGCGCATGTGTGAGTTCTGTATGAACTTATCGATGCAATCTCCGCAGATCCAGAACAGTTTTTATGACAACTAAACGACACCTTCCCTCCTCATTAGCACGCAGAACCACCACAGCAAGAAAGATTCTATACGAAATCGCTGGTCTAAAACAGTATTTTCAGAAAATGCCAGCCCGAGATGAGCCGGCCCAAGTAGCCTCTCAAACTACCACGACACCTTAACACACCACACATAAACCACGAACAACGGCATCTGCATAAAGCGAAAGATCCACGTCTCCAAAGATACTAGAAGTCCTGCCCCCACAACAACATAAAATTACGCCTATCATCTTGCTTTTTATATACAAGAGCACGAGAGAACATCGCTCCAAGCTTACCAAGAGGAGTATTAAATAGAACACCACCACCAAAAGATATCCTATTATAAAATTTGTCATTTATAACCCATGTTCTTTTCATATAGTGATGTCGTTCCCTCGCATACCTAACCTCTCCAGCCATTCCAGAATTCCAAAGAGAACCAGATTGAATATACACTATTCCTTTTACTGGGATCTCCCTAGGAAGCCCAAGAGGAAAGTATAATTTCAATGCCGCAGAATAAAACTGCCTACCACCAAGAAAATCGCCTGTAACCCTGTCCTTAGGTCCTATCCCATTCTCGTCAAACCCACCAAACGGTATGCTGCCGCCTCCCATATTAAACAAATCGACGAACCTTATATATCCTAGACTTCCGATAACACCATATTTGCTTTCGCATCTAATAACCCAATCCTGCCTCTCGTCGAGAGAGAAATACTTAGAGGCAGAAAATATATTAGATAAATACCTGACGCTTCCGCCAACTCCAGCGAGCTCATTCTCAACCTTAAGAAAATAGCCACCAACAGGATCTCCAGCAGAACGAACTGTCTTATCGTAAATAAGATCATGGCTCACTGATGACACGTAATTGGTAGCTCTTTTAAGTTGCATAAATGGAGAAGACCATCCATCCCTAAGCCTGGTTTTATCCCTTTTAATTCTATATCCGAACACTTGCGCCATGTTTTTGTTTATCTGGTAACCAACGCGCGTCCCTACTCCAGAGCTCAGCTGCCTATACCCGCCTTCTTTGCCGAAAGTACCCCTTGTATCTCCTCTATAACTGCTGTGAAAAATGTCAACACCGCCAGCCAGTTTTCTGCCAAACAATCTCGGGTTCGTATACCCTGCATTAAGGCCAAAGCTTCTCTTAGAAAAGTTCGTATCCAAATTCAGAACATGCCCCTTGCCAAGGAAATTCCTCTCAGTTATTCCAGCCCGACCAATTGGACCTTCAAACGTAGAGTATCCAGCTCCAAACACAATATCACCCGTTGACTTTTCTTTAACTATAACATTAAGGTCCTTCTGCGAACTGTTTGGGGTCGGAACTTCCTCTATCTTTACAGACTCGAAGTAATCAAGATCGGCAAGATTTTTCTCAGACTCTGATATTTTAGCGCTACACAGAGAGTCACCACTCGCCACATCTAGCTCTCTCATTATCACAGTGCTTTCAGTCCCAAAATTCCCCCTCACTTTAACGCTTCTCACATATTTTTCAGGAGCTTTTTTTATAACAAAAGTAACTCCAACCAACCGGTTTTTCTCGTCTTTGTTTGGAACAGGTACAACATCTACAAACGGGTGCCCCTCATCATTCAGTGTCTTAGAAATCAAATCAGACACACTCTGAACTTCTCTATGACAAAACCAATCCCCTTCTTGCCAAGCAATACACTCTAAAACCCTATCACTCACACGAACTCCGCTAGCTTCAGAAACTACTTTCGTTTTACCAAAACGATATCTTTCTCCCTCGGTCATCGCAAATGTGATATGAAAGTCTCCAGTATCCTGCGCCATCTCCGATAGAACAGAAGAAATGTTAAAGTCCACATAGCCAGCATCTAGGTATTTCTGCCGCAACAGCTCTCCATCATATTTCATCCTAGCGCTATCATACGTGTCGTCATTGCTAAAAAACCTATACCAGCGATATTCTTTGGTAGAAATAGAATCCAGAAGAACATTGTCGCTAAATTTTTTATTACCAACAAACACTATAGACCGCACAAATACCTTCTTCCCTTCGTTTATCTTAAACACAAGGTCGACTCTTCCATCCCTGTTAATCACCTCTGCACAAACTACAGTAGAAGACATCCCTTTCGCAGCGTAAAGAGACCTTATGCGGTGAACTGCCTCTTTAATTTTTGCCGGAGAAAACGGCTCTCTTGGAAATACTTTTGCTGCTTTTTGAAGATCCTCGTCTTCTATATTCTCGTTCCCTTCAAACACTATCCTGTTAAATATCTTATTTTCCACAACATTAACAGAAAGAGTATCCCCGCTCACAACCATCTTAACGTCAGAAAAAATCCCGGTAGCGAAAAGCTTTTTTAGATACTCATCTAAATCTTCCTGCGTATACTTCATGTCTTTGCTGCGCTCAAAATTGTCGACAATCACGCTAGAATCAGCCCTTTTATTTCCACTAACCTTTACGTCACGAATCAAAAACGTCTGAGCACTAGCGCACACAGACGTCAATAAACCAACAAAAAACGCAAACGCCGCAACAAACCTGAAAAAATTCACAAAACGCCCAGACGCAAAAAACTAAAAACCCGTTAAAGGGTACTAAAAAGCTCTTAAAAATTCAATGCCTACCACCAGAAAACGCTATAAATTTCTTTAACAAAATTTTTGCTCTGGCCTTTCTTGTCAAAACGCAACTGCCAGTCCAAAAAACAAAACTGTATAGCTCCGCATGGCTGGAACTATATTTGCAGAATTTTCCCCGCAAAGCAGCCTAGCTACACATTTCCTCGTCTCGCATAATGACAAAGCCGCCTCATACAACCAGCTAAACAAGACGTGACAACTTCCTCTCTCCTAAAGGCCGATCACGCAGACTGCACGGTTAGCGTAGGGTCAACCCATCCGATTGTACCGTCACCTCTCTTGTGAAGAACATTAACAGCCCCCGTAGACTTGTTTCTGAATATTAGCGCAGAACCACCCTCAAGCTCCATTGTAGCAATAGCCTCTGAAACAGTCATCTCGCTAAAAGACTCAACCATTTCCGCAACAATAGGCGGAGTATCAGCATCCTCAAAAGCATCTGCACTAATTGGAATAACCTTGGTAACAGCATCTATCTTTCCAGACTGCCGCTCGCTTTTCTTTCCATGGGCTATTATACGCTTCTTATATTTACTAAGATTTTTTCTCAATTTATGAAAAGCGCTGTCAAAAGCGAAATAAAGCGCCTCACCCTCAGCGTGCGCCTTTATATACGCCTTTTTACCAATTTTCAAAGAAATTTCGCAAACGCTTGCATAAAAAGGCTTAGAAAAAGTAACAACGCTCTCTACTGGCGCTATACCATACGTTGCGCAGAGATCCCGAACAGCATCTTCTGCATAAAGCGAAAGCGAAGCTCCGACAGACACCTCATGCCTAACAATCTGCACACTTACAACTCCGTCGCGATTATCCATGGCCCCCTCCCTTTTTTATAATAGTTTCCAGCAGTATGTTATGTCCCCCGCAGCATATTTTTCGTCACGCCTGCAGGCTCACTCTGACCTGTCATCATGATGAGAATCGCCGCCTGCGCGAACAACGCTTATATTAATATCGACGACAACATCTGGGTGAAGCTCAATCGAAACAACATGCTCCCCAAGACTCTTTACCGGCGAATCTAAAATAACGCTTCCTTTTTTGACAGGAGCTCCGCGCTCTTCGAGGAAATTCGCAACGTCAGACGCAGAAACAGACCCATACAAATGGCCTGCCTCGCTCACCTCTTTCTCTATCACAAGAGGACCTATTTCTCTAAGCATCTCAGCCACTTCTTCTGCAGCGGCTCTCTTAGCAGAGTCCGCCTCAAGCCAAGCTTTTTTTTCGGAATCCCGTCTTTTAAGATTATCATCCGTAGCCAACATAGCTCTCTTCTTGCCGCACAAATAATTCCTAAAAAACCCACGCCTAACAGACAC
The DNA here is from genome assembly GCF_021654655.1 of Candidatus Hydrogenosomobacter endosymbioticus. Lineage (GTDB taxonomy): Bacteria > Pseudomonadota > Alphaproteobacteria > Holosporales > GW7 > Hydrogenosomobacter > Hydrogenosomobacter endosymbioticus. The sequence continues at coordinate 276,562 of NZ_AP025225.1, forward strand.
CACGTCGCCAACTACACCAAGATTCCTGATAGACTCTAACAAAATAACTCTAGTCGTTCCCATGACAAACCCTTCCACCCACAGACCACCGTCTCCATTTTAACCAAGGCTGGAAAAAACTGCAAACAGCCATCACGACTATCGGAACGACGCAAACGAAACAAGAAACCCAAATGAAAATCTTGCCATATGACCTTCCAACGCCAATCTTCTTTATCAGCGCCCTACCACCGTCAATAAAAAACGGAGCCAAAGCCACCGCTCCAGCATTAGCAAAAACGAGACTATCGTCACCAGACAAAATCGTACTCCCCAAGACGCATCCAGCTACAGCATAGTAATCCGCTTCAGAAGGAGAAAAAAACGCAAACGGACTGTCAACAACACTCCCAGAACCGACCCTTTGCGCAATTTCCAAAAAAACAAAGCTCACTAGACAAATCACAAGAGCACCAACACCAATAGAACAGTCGCATAGATAATAGCACCAAACAAATTCTAACGGCGGCATTTTTCCAACAACACTAGTTTCAAAAAAGGCTCCTACAAGAAACAGAGCAACAACTGAAGAAAAGAAAAAACTCAAAATCACCCTTGAAACAGTAATTTCATCGGAAGAGCCTCGCCCATAATTCTTCACTTTAGCAAAATTAAGATACGAAGACATAACGATAGAAAAACCCGAACAATAAACGATGAAAAACAAAGAAACCTGAGGACTAAAGAAGGCACAAACAACTGCAGAAAGCAGCATCATAACAATAACAAGAAGCTCAAATCCCAAAATAGAAGCAATCGCCAGGACAGGAACCACGCACAGCGCCCTAATCGCGCCAAAAAACTCCCCAGCAAACAACATACCCAGCAACAAAACAACAGAGGCTGTCAACCAAAAATCCCTGCGAGACCTATACCCGCAAACACAAGACAGCCGGGTAATGATATCCACAAGACTACCCCATAACATAGGGCATAAGAGCCAAAAACCGCGCCCTCTTAATAGCCAACGCTAAATCCGCCTGTCTCTTCCTCGCCAGCTGAGACATTCTAGAAGGCATTATTCTACCACTTTCCGTCACAAACCTCTGGAGAAACCTAACATTTTTATAGTCAATATCTTCACTCACAACAACTTCCCTTTTATCAACCGCAGAACCAGAACGCCCTTCTTCCGCCTTTTTATCGCCAAAAGATTGAGTATAAGAATCATCATCATCAGAACCTACAGTCCTCGGAGTCCCAAACGACTCACTAAACAAATCAGCATCATACAACGGGCTAACGCCCTCCGCATCCTTCTCAACCCTAACAACAAGAGACCTAACAACGTCCCTATGAAACTTAAGCCAATAAGACAGCTCAGACAATGCTTCAGAGCTTTCCTCAGGGGCCATAAAGTTAATCAGCACATAGTGCGCCTTGCGTCTCTTAGCCAAACGATACGCCAACGTCCTAAACCCACAATACTCAGCCCTAGAAACGCGAACATTTTTCTCTGCAAGAGAAGAAGCCAGTTTTTTGAAATCACTCTTCATCTGAGACACAGAAACATCAGGCCTCACCAAAACATTAGCCTCATAAAAACGCATAACACCCCCAAAAAATAACCGCTATACCACCACAAAAACCACTAAAATTCTCACACAATACTAACAATTTTGCAATACACAAAACATCTCCTATAAGCGAGATCAACCGACTACCGCTCCTATTAAGAACTCCTATCTATCTTGCTTTTTAAAACATCGGCAAAATCTATTGGCTGAAGATCAAGCGAAGGAAATCCGCTGTCCCTTGTAACCCCAGAAATAACTGCTCGCGCGAACGGAAACAACAATCTTGGGCATTCTATCAACAATATCAGCTCTAAAAACCCATCTTTGACTCCGCTGAGCTTAAAAACTCCGGCATATTTTAGATCCAGAAGGTACACCGTCTCCTCTTTCTCCCTAACCTGGGCCCGCAAACTAAGAACGACCTCATACGAACCATCGTCACGCTCTTCATAACCAACATCAACGCCGATCCCAGTGTCGAACACAGCGCTACCATCCATTCTCGAAAGAAGATGTTTAACAGGGCTTGGATTCTCAAACGACAAATCCTTAATATACTGAAGAGAAATCTCTATCGAAAGTTGCTCGTCCTTCCCGCTCATCTCATCGCTTCCCAATTTCTTACCAGCCACAACGACACTCCATCAAACACGCCATCAGCAATGATATCCCAACCACAAAAAAATTAATAGACAACCCTGCATCATCCGCACACCAAAACCTCAAATACATCACCCGCAACAACATCTTTTTCCTGGAATTTTTACCTCTATCCCGTCCATATCCTCCGTAACTATAACCTGACAAGCCAGCCTCGCCGTCTGCTCACACGACTGAGTGCAAGCTAGCAAATCTTCCTCATCATCGCTCGCAGGCTTTATTTTATGGAAAAATTCTGGTGATATCGTAACCCCGCACATCCCGCACGCCAAAACACCTCCACACGGACCACTTAAACTAACACCACACCTCTCAGCGGCATCCAGCAAAGACTCTCCGACAAACGCATCGACGACAACAACCTCGCCACAGCCATACACAAACTTCACCTTAGGCATAACCGCTATACCAACGAAACCTCGACGAAAGCAATTCTATTTTCTTTGTAAAACAAAAATCAAGCCCCAAATCGACACAACCATCAAAAACTTACAGTCACCCGCAGCAGCCCCCATCTTAACTTGTTGTTTTTTCATAATTATTAATTTTTTCTAAAAAATTTTTACTTCTCGCGAAAAAACTGTTTACACAAGATAATTTTTGGTTAATAATCGAATCAGCGCGATCAAAAAATATTACATGCGCCATAGAGGGGGATATAAACATGAAAAAATTTACAGTTAGAATTTGCTTTGTTCTAGCGTCAGCACTAATAAACCATAATGCTTCTGCAGCGAGATCTGTCGCAGAAATATTGGCTGATATAGATTACATAACAACAATCAAAAATGAAAAGTCAGACACTTCTGCCGTTCTAAAACTTTTTCAAAAAATAGATGAAGAGAAAAATAAACTATACACAGCGGGAACAAAATTAACTAAATTGCTTTGCGAGATTAATTATATTGGCAATGGGGGACTAGACGGAATAGGAATCGGAATCCTCAAAAGTCAGGCTAAAAACGCCATGAAAGATGAAATGGAAAAAAGCATAAATAACGATGTTGATAAGATGCGATCGAACATCGTTCCAACAATAATAGGACATTTAACTTTTCTTGAAAATCTTCGTTACGAACATATCTATTACGATATAAAAAATTCGTGCGCGAACAAAATCCTAGCCGATCTGAAAGCAGAACTAAACGAAGTTATACAAGAAAAAAGCAAAAACGATAAAGACTTGTTGCAAAAAAAACGAAACGCCATCGCAAGTAACAAAAACGTGGAAAATATGCAAGTTGGCGTAGAGAAAAATGCTGAGCAAAAAGCCATCCATGAACAAGCTAATCAAGCGGTTCAGAAACATCCGTTACAATCTGAGAATATCAAAATCAAACCTCTGCAACCCGAGAATAATGCCATTGCTCGGATTGCAAGCAACTCTCACAACGAGCAGCAACTCCTTAGCTTAAACAACAACTTATACAGTGCGGCTAATCAAAAAAACTACAAAAACCACTATACATATCAAAAGTCAGTTTATGGAGAGTATAACCAGCAATATCAGCAGTATAAAAATGAATTCAACTCTTATGGACAGAAAGAGCCTGAGCGCGGATACATCCCAAACAACTATCGAGAGCCTGCCTCAATAAATGGTTATGGACAACAGAACAACAAAATGGTACTACCATATGTGCAGGAGAAGAAGAATATTGCAAAACAAAGCGAGCAAATTAAAAGCGAAAACTATAACATTCGGCATAGATCCAACAGCTGCGCTACTCTTCTGGTGCGCCATCATGAAAAAAGCGCTATGGACCAAAATTCTCCTTTTTCATATAAAAACATTAAAAACGCCGTTGGCAATAAAACAAAAGATAGCATTTGCTCCATAGACGAAGAACAAGAAGAGCTTCCACTTGCAATAGATTCTGAACAACTATACGAAAATGATCACCCTTATTTCAAAGATGAAGAAGCGCAAAAACTCGGCCTTTTCAAGTCAAGGGCCAGCGATCAAAAAAACAACGACTATGATTTGCAAGAAAAACAAGATAAAAATTATCAATCAAAAAAAGCGACTTCAAGCAAAAACGAAAACAATTAAAAATTTGATTATTAGTATCACTAGTAGGCGAGGCATAAAATAGTAAAACATAAAAAATAAAGGAAAGCTAAAGAGAGCGCAAATTTTTCGTCTCAATAATGCTACATACAAACGATAAACCTTAAGTGAGCGGCTTTTATTTTATTCATGCGCGCTCACTTAAACTAACCGTCGAAAGGAGCATCTTAAGGGACTTTATTTGGATAGAAATGCCGCACACACTGCTGTTTTACATCTCTCGGATCATGCGCTTTAGCTCCTATCAGAACACTTTTACATCCGCCGAAGCATCAGAGCGACTATTACAAGCCTCCAAGCCTTTTGCAAAACTCAACATGATAAATAATCAAAAATACGTGCTCAGTTGATCGACACATGTTATTAATTCGAAGAACCGATAGCATTTCTACGAACCCTCTTCTTACCAGATCTACTCGCCGAAGAAGCTGCCGCCCCAGCTGCTCCCCGTTTTCCGGGTCGCTTCACATAAGAAATTTCGCCAAGCTTACCCTCTTCCGGCCCACCGCTGCCATTTGACTTTGCTTTTTTCTCGGCCTTCTTTTTTCCTGCTTCTATTATCTCTTCAGCATCCTCTGGAGAAATATTTGTAACCTCATACCTCGCTCCCACAGAAAAAAAGCTCCCAGAGTATTTGATATATGGTCCAAATCTCCCAATTCCAAGAAACATCGGATCCCCAGTTAACGAATGCTTACCAATCAACACAGGCAAACTTTTCAACCACATCGCCATCGATAGGTCCTTAGGTCTACCTCCAAAAATCCTCGGAATCGAAACGCGCTTGAGGCTATTTTTCCATTCAAAATATGGTCCATAAGGCCCAACTTTAAGCGCGATCTCCTGACCGTCTTCCTCATCTTTTCCCACAACGCCACCGGAAGAAGCCCCCTCAGACTCGCCACCGCCAGCACGCGCTCCCTGCAAAGGCTTAGCATTCGAACACTCAGGATATCCCGTACACGCAAGAAACGGCCCAAACTTACCCATACGCAGCCCCATTTTTGCTCCACACTTTTCGCAAACAAGGGCTTGAGAAGAAACATGCGGCAACATTTCCTGCTCGATATATCCTATAACCTCGGCTATTGGAACCTCCTTAGATGACGAAACCGCCTTCTCAAAATCTGTCCAAAAATCTCGAAGCACTTCTTTCCATTCCTTCCTTCCAGACGACACCTCATCAAGCTGCTCCTCCATCCCAGCAGTAAACCCATAGTCTACATATCTCGCAAAAAAATGCTTCAAAAATATACTAACAGCCTTACCTTTGTCTTCAGGAATAAGTCTTTTTTGGTCGCTGCGGACATAATTTCTGTCATACAATATCTGCAAAATACCGGCATATGTGCTTGGCCGCCCAATCCCGAGCTCCTCAAGATTTTTTATCAAAGACGCCTCGCTATACCTCGGTAGCGGCTGCGTAAAATGCTGAGATGCGCCTATAAAAATCGGACTAGCAAGAGAGCCCTCGCAAATCCCTGCAGGAATTTTCATATCCTCATTCCCGTCTTTATCTGATGAGTCATCAACAGAAACCATATACACACGCAAAAACCCATCAAACACCAGAGTGGACCCGGTAGACCTAAACTCAGCCTCCTCTGTATGCGATAAGATGGAAACGGTCACCTGATCATATAACGCGTCCTCCATCTGAGATGAAACCATTCTCTGCCATATAAGCCGATACAATCGAAACTGATCATTATCCACGAACCCACGAATGCTTTCCGGAGTACGCGATATATCCGTGGGACGTATAGCTTCGTGAGCTTCCTGAGCATTTTTCAGCTTCGACTTGTACAAATGTGCTTTTTTTGGAACATACTTCGGCCCAAAAACATTCTCTATATACCCTCTGCACGCTGCAATAGCTTCTGGGCTCACGTTCACGCTATCTGTTCTCATATAAGTGATAAGTCCCACGGCCTCACCTCCTATATCAACCCCCTCATACAAACGCTGAGCAAGAAACATTGTCCTTGACGGAGAAAACCCTAGTTTTCTTGATACCTCTTGCTGCAGACTAGAGGTAGTGAACGGGGCGCTTGGCCTAGACTTTGTCTGTTTTTTAGAAATAGACGTAATGGAAAATTGGTCTACAAGTAACGCTGCCTTTATTTTTTCTGCAGTCTCTTCATCTCTAATAGAAAATTTTTCTAACTTGTCCCCTTTAAACGCAACAAGGCGCGCTTTTAATGTTGCGTCAGAGTCTTTTTCGCGCTTTACACCAAACTCTCCCTCAATCGACCAGTATTCTTCTGGCTTAAATGAGAGTATTTCATTCTCTCTGTCTGTAACAAGCCTAAGGGCAACGGACTGAACCCTTCCAGCAGACCTACATCCAGGAAGCTTTTTCCAAAGAATTGGAGACAAATTAAAGCCTACCAAATGATCCAAGCTAAGCCTTGCAAGATATGCCTCCACAAGACCATTATCAATTTCTCTCGGAGAATTCATTGCTTCAAGAACTGCTTGCTTAGTGATGGAGTTGAACGAAATCCTACTAACGCCGACGCCATTTCTTATAGCTTTACGCTCCCTTAGAAGCTGCAGCAAATGCCATGAAATCGCCTCTCCTTCCCTGTCCAAATCAGTTGCCAGTATGAGCTCCTCAGCACTTTTCACTAGAGATTCTATCTCTTTAAGAGGCCTCTCAGCCTTCTCTATAATATTCCATGTCAGCAGAAAATCATGCTCTGTATCAACGGCCCCAGGCTTAGAAACAAGATCTCTAACATGCCCATAGCTCGCAACCACTTTATATGACGAACCAAGATACTGAGACAGCGACCGCGCCTTTGCCGGCGACTCGACAACAACCAACTTCATATTTTCCCCTACCGTGCACCTGCATATAATCGCTTTTATGCGACCTACAATCAATACAAAATTTTGCACAAAAACTTATAAAAATTGATTATCTAAAATTTCAAAAAACAACACTCTAAGCAAAAATACACATGAAATAAAATATTTTCAATAAATTAAGATAGTTTTATATTTTTTTGCATATATTTTCACGTTTTTCAATTATTAATTATTAACAAATTTCTTAAAATTATAAAATCAGCAGCAACTACCCTTAATTTTATCAACTCAGGCAGACGCTATTAATTCAGACAATGCTTGTTGTGGGAAAATAAAACATACATATCATAACTTCTTTCCCTGCTGCGATGAAGATATCGTGTTCAGAGTTAATTTTACTGAGTCAGTTGGGGCGTTTGTTACTTCGTAGCCCAAATCTCCCATACTAGACGAATACACCGCATACAACATTGAAAAAATGCATAACTTCACATACATTTTGTTATTATGGCGAATTCAAAATTTTATACTAAAGAACAAAATTATTGCTATTATCTTTTTTCTACCATAGACTAGCCGATGTGTCATAGTAACGATACTAAAAACATGAAAAAATTATATACATTAGCTCTAGCCGCAATGCTTTTTTCTTTCTCATCAAAGTCAAACGCAGTGTTTCTTTCACACGCTTGCAAAAATGATCTAATTGCATTTTGCAACGCTCGCTTTCCTATGGATGAGGAGCATCTATTTTCTGAATATTTAATAGAAAGCTTTTTTGCTGTTACTCCAGAAAATATGGGCGGTCTCCAGACATATGTCAACGCTGTGAACTATGCTATTCAAAATATGGAAGAGCTATTTCAACAAGATAACGAGCAAGATGAAAATCAAGCACAAAATCCTGTTGGAGCAAACGCCCCAGAAGGTGATGCGGAAATTCAGGCTTTTGCTCAGCAGATTCGCCAAATAGTGACCGCTCATCCATTTATGATGGAACCTGATATTGAATAGGAATAGAAAAAAGAAAAAGCGGATGCAGTTAATTAATAAATAATTAATAAACTATAATAACTTTTTTCCCATCAGTAAAACACACTCCATCCCCCGATGTGATGGTAGTGTGTTTTTTTTCCGCTGTTGTAAAAAGTATATCTCCTGCTTCGACAGTTGTCATATACGGGAAATGACCGAACATTATACAAGTAACTCCTTCTGATAAACTTTTAAACGTAACGCTTTTTACAGAGTCAATACTAACATCAGAATTAAAAGATATTATCCTGCACGACAACACACCTGGTTCCAGACCATCTAATCTTTCAGCTGCGGAAGCGTTACTAAAGCTTTCATTATTACCCGATTTTGCACCTATCATCATTTAGTAAGTCCCTTTGCTTTTTCTTCGGCCTCTTCTATAGTCCCAACCATATAAAACGCGGACTCCGGGAGATCGTCGAGCTCGCCACCTAGTATCCTTTTAAAACCATATACACTTTGCTCTAGCGAAACGAAAACCCCCTGGCGACCAGTAAACACCTCTGTAACGTGAAATGGCTGAGACAAAAATTTCTGCAATTTTCTGGCGCGAGACACTATAAGCTTATCTTCTTCAGAAAGCTCATCAACGCCAAGTATCGCTATAATATCTTGCAAATCCTTGTACTGTTGAAGCACGCTCTGAACCTCTCGGGCAACTGAATAGTGCTCCTGCCCAACTATCATTGGGTCTAATATAACAGAAGTAGAGTCGAGAGGATCTACAGCTGGATATATGCCAAGCCCAACCATCTCTCTGCTCAAAACCGTTGTCGCATCAAGGTGAGAAAACGAAGTTGCAGGAGCAGGGTCTGTAAGGTCATCAGCAGGAACATATATTGCTTGTATGCTTGTAATTGACCCGTATATAGTGCTCGTTATTCTCTCCTGCAGCGCTCCCATTTCTGTCGAAAGAGTAGGCTGATAACCAACTGCTGAGGGGATCCTACCAAGAAGCGCCGACACCTCCGACCCAGCTTGCGTAAATCTGAAAATGTTATCTATAAACAAAAGTACATCTTGATTTTCTTTATCTCGAAAATACTCAGCTATAGTAAGTCCAGACATAGCAACGCGCGCCCTAGCGCCTGGAGACTCGTTCATCTGTCCATATATAAGAGCTGCTTTCGACCCGTCACCATCTAGATTTATGACCCCAGAGTGGATCATTTCGTTATATAAATCATTTCCTTCTCTGCTTCGCTCTCCAACACCAACAAACACAGAATAGCCGCCATGCGCTTTGGCTATGTTATTTATGAGCTCTTGTATCAATATAGTCTTTCCAACCCCTGCTCCGCCAAACAATCCAACCTTTCCTCCTTTAAGATATGGAGTTAGAAGATCGATCACCTTTATCCCTGTGACCAAAACTTTTTCCTCGGTCGATTGCTCAACAAATGTCGGAGCAGGCCTGTGTATTTCCCAATAATCTTTTGCTTCAACCGGACCGCGGCCATCAATTGGCTCACCCACAACGTTAATCACTCTGCCAAGAGTTCCTGGCCCCACCGGAATCTTGATCGGCGCCCCAGTGTCTAGAACTTCAAGGCCACGCCTCAACCCATCTGTAGAACTCATTGCTATAGTTCTTACGACGTCCTCGCCAAGATGCTGCGCCACCTCTAGAACAACTTTCGTTCCATCATCCTTTTTGACATATACAGCATTTAAAATTTCTGGAATTTTGTGCATAAACTGAACATCGACTATCGCGCCAATAACCTGCACTATATGTCCAACAGGATCACCTTCAGCAACAAAAGTCTTCGTCTCATCGATTTCACGCGTATTCATCTATACAACCCGCCCTTTCAATAATTTCCATTTAATATCAATAATTTCATACAGAGTCAGCCCCAGAAATTATTTCTATAAGCTCCTTAGTAACCATATTTTGCCTAAGTCTGTTATATTGCAACTCTAGCTTTTGTATAAGGTCATTTGCGTTATCAGTTGCTGTATTCATAGCCATAACTCTTGCACCATTTTCGCTTGCCTCGTGCTCTTTCAGCAATGAAAAAAAACGTGATTCCAAAAATGCCAACAATGCTTTAGACAAAACTCCATCTTCGTCACTGCAAGATATTGCGCCACCGTTCACAATATTCTTAGGCGGCTGCACGTTAAGCTCCATTGGAAGAAGCCGTATAGAAGTTGGTCGCTGACGCAGAACGCTCTTGAACGTACTATACACAACGACCAATTCTTCTATGTTCTTACATTCGAACATGCGTACTCCAGATCTCATAGCACTAATCGCATCACTGAAGCTAAAATAGGAAATATCGCAACCATCAACAATACTTCCGCATACTTTATGCATTTTCTCTCGCCCTTTCCTACCTATGCAAAAAATCTTTACAGATTTATTACTTGACATACTCTCTTTAACAACTCTAGCCGCCATAGCCATCATATTTTCGTTAAAAGAACCACAAAGCCCCTGCTCTGAGCTCAAAATTATAAGAAGCACTTTCCCGCGCTCACTGGGAGCAGCACGAAAAGCCCGAACTTCCATCAAAGACCCTTTTTCAACAAACCAATGCGCAGCAGCTGTATCCAGGACAGATCGCACAATAGACTCTAGTTCTTTGCTACGAGACAAATCAGAAAGCGCTTTTGAAAACTTCGCACTAGCCACAAGTTTCATTGCGGAAGTAATTTTGCGAGTCGTAGTTATGCTGCTCTTTCTTTTTCTTATAGATTTCAAGCTCATGACCTATCCCCAAACGCACAACTATACGAATTTGCTTTTAAACTCTTCCGTGAACACCTTTAACTTTTCAATTAACTGGTCAGACATCTCTTTTTTTTCGTTAACCTCTGCCATAATGTCCGGAGCCTCTTTTTCAATAGCGGATATTATCCCTTCCTCGAAGCGCGACACATCTTTCACATCTATCGAATCAAGATACCCGTTCACAGCTATGAAAATACTAATTACCTGTGAAGCAACAGACAGAGGCGCATACTGCCCCTGCTTCATTACTTCCATAAGTCTAGCTCCACGACGAAGCATGTTTTGCGTAGTAACGTCTAAATCAGAAGAAAACTGTGCAAAAGCACTCATTTCTTTATACTGCGACAGCTCCAGCTTCACTGGACCTGAAACGGATTTCATAGCTTTCGTTTGGGCGGCCGAGCCTATCCTACTCACAGAAATACCTATATTTATTGCTGGACGAATACCTCTGTAAAAAAGATCAGCCTCAAGAAAAATTTGTCCATCGGTAATAGATATGACATTAGTTGGTATATACGCAGAAATATCGCCAGCCTGAGTTTCTACTATTGGAAGCGCCGTCAGCGAACCTCCTCCCTTTGCATCGCTCATCTTTGCCGCACGCTCAAGAAGCCTTGAGTGCAAGTAAAACACATCTCCAGGATATGCTTCTCTCCCTGGAGGCCTGCGCAACAGCAGAGACATCTGCCGGTATGCAACTGCATGTTTAGAGAGATCGTCATACACCACAAGAGCATGCCGCCCACTATCCCTGAAATACTCTCCCAAAGTACACGCGGTATACGGAGAGATAAACTGAAGCGATGCAGATTCAGACGCGGTCGCAGCTATTACAGTAGTATATTGCATAGCGCCAGATTCTTCTAAAATCTTCACCATATGAGCAACCGTAGACCGCTTTTGCCCTATAGCAACGTATATGCAAGCTACATTTGGATTTAAAGAGTCGGAATTAACTTTCTTTTGGTTTATTATCGTATCTATTGCTATTGTCGTTTTTCCGGTTTGCCTGTCTCCTATTATGAGTTCGCGCTGACCGCGCCCTATAGGAAACAGCGCATCTATTTCCTTTATTCCTGTCTGAAGAGGCTCTGAAACAGACTTACGATCCATAACACCTGGAGCAGGCTTTTCAACTGGTTCATGAGACGACGCAACTATAGGCCCTTTCCCGTCTATAGGGTTTCCCAAAGCATCCACAACACGGCCCAAGAACCCATGGCCCACAGGAACAGTCATCACAGAACCTATTCTGCGCACTATATCTCCTTGCCGTATTTTTCTGTCATCTCCAAATATAACGACCCCAACCATGTCGCTTTCCAGGTTAAGAACCATACCCTTCATACCGGAAGAAAACTCAACCATCTCGCCAGATTCAACATTATCCAGTCCCCAAACTCTCGCTATACCATCTCCAACAGTAAGAACAAACCCAACTTCCTCAACTTTCACATCTCTGTCAAAACCTAAAATTTGCTTCCGCAGAAGTTCCGACACCTCTGAAGCCCTAATTTTGTGACGCTGCATAAATAGCCCCTTCTTCTATACGCTTAAACGACGTCGCCAAAGACGCGTCTATCATAAAATTGTCCCACAAAAGTATTCCACCAAGAATAAGAGTGCAATCTACCTCTATTTTCAATTCAACCTCTCTTCCAATTTTCCTCGATATTTGATGCGCTAGAAATTTTTCGTATTTTTTCGGTATAGGAAGAGCGGAAATCATATACGCTTTCACTACCCCGTTTTGTTGATTTTTCATAAAGTCGAACAGTATAAGAATACTCTGAAGCGAGCTTACTCTTTCATTGTTCACAAGCAGCTCGAAGAAATTTTCTGTTTCTTTTGAGCACTCGAACTGTTTTTTGAACTCTTCAAAAAACTCATACTTATACCTATGAGACAAATATTCGCTTGAGACCAGGTTCCACAGCTCATCCGTGGTCTTTGCCCACAAAACAAACTCTCCGATCTCTCTTCTTACGCTATCTCTTACATCTTTCGGCAAAGAAAACAGAACTTTCGCATATCTCGAACACACGCTGTCGAACGCTATAAGTTCTTTAGGCAACTTCAAGAAGGCTCCTTACAAACGAAAAGCGCACACAACACACGCGCCACTCGCCTACACTATGAAAACACTACAAACTTCTCGATACTATACTATACAAGTATTTAAAATCATTCAACGCAATAAATAGCTTCAGCATACGTCTAGATATGCCCCTGCAAGCGTAAGCGAATAAATGAAAAATCTCCGATTCTCATGAACATATCCACCCTCCGCCTACAAGAACATCTTCTACGAAGAAAACACACGCCTGGCCAGCAGCCACTCCTTTTTCACAAGAGTCAAATATAACTTTTGCCCTATAGGAAGACATAGGAACTATGATGGCTCCCATACAATTTCCGCATGATCGAACTTTAACTTCTGCGCGAAAGGTTTCGCATTTATCTTCAAACCAGTTGACACGCTCCAAACGGACCTCTTTACGCATAAGCTCTCGCTCCGTCCCAACAACAATAGTCTTAGAAAAAGAATCTATAGAAACAACATAAAGCGGGACAGAAACACCCCCCACTCCAAGTCCTCGTCTCTGCCCTATAGTATATCTGCTGCCACAAGCAGCCTTACTAAGGAAGCGGCCACAAGAGTCCATAATACTCCATTCTTCAGAACTTCTGTCAACGCTGCGCACGCTATCCATTTTTTCTATAACTTCTCTGAAACATATGTCTGCGCTTGATTTTTTGCTGCAAACAGAAACAAGACCAAGCTCCTTAGCTCGAGCTCTGGTTTGCTCTTTAGTCATTTCTCCAAGCGGAAATAAAGCATGAACTATATGCTCGCGCAGAACATTAAACAAGAAAAAGCTTTGGTCTCGCTTCTTACATAGAGCTCTTTTAATAAGGTGCCTTGGGCCGTCTTTCGTTTTCCTAGCATAATGACCAGTAGCAAAAAAATCTGCATCAAACATTTTCATAACGACATACAAAAAACGAATTTTTATATGCCTGTTGCAAACAGCGCAAGGAAGCGGCGTCTCTCCACTGTTATAGCTTTCATTGAAATAATCTATTACCTTTGCTTTGAATAAATCACAAACATCAACGGAATAATGTGCCACCATCAACGAGCCGCATACACTTCGTATGTCGTCCCTTGCCAATTCACATGAGTTAGACTCCGATAAGAACATAACCATGTTCACAGCTATTGCATCAAATCCATCTTTAACGATAAGAGCCACGCAAAGAGAGCTGTCCACTCCTCCAGACACGCCCACGATAACTTTTCTCTTTCTCAAATACGCACACATTTCAACTTAACGCCGCTCGCACAAAGCCACAACCATTTGGTCGAATACACCCGCGCGCTATCACAAAATCTGCTCATCCAAATCTGCGACAACTATGCTGACTCACTTTTATCCCCAACAACTCTCTCCAGCTCTTCTTGGGAGCATAGCCCCATAAGAACCGGATTATTGGGAGAAAGATTCGCCGAATTCCAATATGTTTCATCTTTAATTGCCTGAACAGTTCTTTTAGTAGTCCCCAAGAGGTCGCAAATTTGCTTTATTTCTACATGAGGAAAATTTTTTAGTATCCAAAGTATAGCCTCTGGCCTCTCCTGACGCTTAACAATCGGTGTATATTTTTTCTTGTTTTTGCGCTCCTTCGCACACAGATCATAACGGTGAAGCTTAAGCCTTGCAGACTGATCCTTAGAACACCTTTCTATCTCTTCTTCCGTAAGTTGTCCGTTTGCTATAGGGTTGAGCTCTTGTATGTACGACCCAATTTCATTGGCAAGCGCCTCAACCTCCACGATATGCAAATCACAAAACTCTGCTATTTGCCTAAAAGTAACGCAAGTGTTATTGATTAACCATAAAGCTGTAGCTTTGCGCATCAAAGGCCTATCCATAAAATCCTCGTAGTAATAAACTGGTCTATCCCCAACGGGAATCGAACCCGTGTTTTCGCCTTGAAAGGGCGATGTCCTAGACCGCTAGACGATGGGGACGCTGAGCCAATTCTGCATCAAACAGATAAAAAAAACAAGGCTTGCGAATCATACCAGAACACAGTGTAATTTGGGTTTCTTACAGCTCACTTCTTAGGCTATTTTACTCGATTGTCCCACCAAATTTTATGTCAAATAGGCTCAAACCTTTTGTAAATTTGGGAGTAAAGTGATATGCTTTCATAAGGTTGTTTCGCAGATGTGTTGTTGCACTCATAAATAAGGATTCAAAGGATGTATGTATCTCGGCTTAGAGCGACTTTTTTTGTGTTGATTTCTGCCGCTTGCTTTTTACTGTCTGCGGTTGCTTTTCTGCCAAAACATATAAGAGACAACATGCCACACTGGCTTCCAAGCAAGTCTTTGGTCCTGGGACTGGATCTTCAGGGCGGAGTTCATCTTCTGCTTGAAGTTGGAACAAAAGAACTAATGGCAGAACGATATGCTGGAGTTGCAAAGTCTATAAAGGATGCTCTTCGCAAAGAAAAAATACGATATAGCCGTGTAAAAAGCGACTCTAGCGGTGTATCACTTGCGATTGTAAGTGATATAGGAGCTGGAGCTGCGGCCCAGGTTCTGCAAAAATCTCTTCGCAATTTTTCTGGTCAGCTTGATATTAAGCCTTCTGGATCTGGCATGCATATAAAATTTAATACTTCTACAGCCCAACAGATGGTTTCGCAAGCAGTTGAACAATCGATAGAGGTTGTACGAAAAAGAGTTGATGTTGCTGGAACTGCGGAGATTCTCATACAAAAGCAGGGAGAAGACATGATCGTGCTGCAGATTCCTGGGTTTGATGACCCTCAGAGGGTGCGCAGTCTTTTGGGCAAAACAGCTAAGTTGACGTTTAGGTGGGTGGAAGGGATAGCTAAGAAAGAAGATTCTGGTCAGAGCACTGACTCGGCGTCTGTTTTAGCTCCATACAAACAAGATGGAGAGTCCTATTATATGGTTAAAAAAGAGACTTTGCTCACCGGAGAGGACCTGCTTCGTGCATTCCCGTCTCAAGATGAGCGCGGGCTGCCTGCAATAGGAATTGAGTTTACGTCTCAAGGGGGGCGAGTGTTTGCAGAGGTCACCGACCCATCTATAAATAAAGGAAAAATGTTTGCAATAGTACTTGATGAAAAGGTCCTAATGGCCCCGAGAATTAGCGTTCATATTCAGGATGGAAAAGGCATAATAACCGGTGGACAGTATGGATTTTCTGTTCAGGAGGCTAATGACTTATCTCTTTTGATGCGCTCTGGAGCTCTTCCTGCACCTCTTAAAGTTGTTGAAGAAAAAGTTGTTGGTCCGGGCCTTGGAAGGGATTCAATCTATCTAGGTGGCGTTGCGACTCTGATAGCTATAGCAGCTGTATGCGTTTTCATGCTGTGCGCATACTCTTTCTTTGGAATATTTGCTGTTATAGGCGTGTTTTTTAATTTATGTTTTCTTATGGCGGCCCTGATATATATAGGAGCTACCCTTACTCTTCCTGGTATTGCTGGAATTGCTCTTACCATAGGCATGGCTGTGGATTCCAATGTTCTTATAAACGAGAGAATAAAGGAAGAGGTCAGGTCTGGGCGACGATTGATAAGCGCTATAGATTCAGGACACAGGAAAGCTATGAATACAATAATAGACTCTAACGCTACGACTCTTGTTGGCGCGTTCATACTATATCTACTCGGCACTGGAACGGTACAGGGATTTGCAGTAACTCTCGCGCTGGGAATAATAACTTCTATGTTTACGTCGATCGAACTTACAAAATTTTTTATAGTGCTTTGGCTTCAGAGGTTTAATCCAAAGAAGCTTTGGATTTAGGTATGCGCGGAATATGTGTTGTTGTCTTGCTGGGGTTTTCAAATGTGTTCATCTGATGATTATCTAGAACGTTGTTTAAAGCGGAGGAAGTAAAAAATATGGCAATTATCTCTATACCAAATAATGCTAATTTCCCGTTTGCTAAAAACAAATGGATGCCTGTTATACTGTTCGTAGGTTTCATCGCCGCGTGTTTTATAGCATCATTAATCAAAGGAATAAATTACGGCATCGACTTTAAAGGTGGAATCGTCATAGAGGCAGAGCTTCCCGCAAATCAGTCTATGGACCTGAACGAAATTCGAAGCAAACTTAAAAAAGCTTTAGGTAATCGAGAAATCTCTATCCAGGAAATTGGAGCAAAGTCAGGCAAAGCGCTTATGATACGCACAGAGAAAGACGAAAAAAAAGATGTAGAGCATTCTATAAAGCCAATTAAAGACACGCTAGACCATAAAACAGTGTATCGAAAAATAGAGTTTACTGGACCAAAAGTTGGACAAGAACTAATAAACAACGGGATAAAGTCTGTATTTTGGGCTCTTTTTGCTATAACACTGTATGTATGCGTACGGTTTAAGTGGCAGTATGGCGTTTGCTCTATTCTTGCGTTGCTTCACGATTGTGTTGGAATTATCGGATTTTTCGCTGTTTCTCAGAAAGAATTCAACGAAGGAGCCGTGGTTGCGATACTGATAACGGCATCATACTCTATTAACGACACAGTTATAATATTCGATAGGATACGAGAAAAATTAGCAATGAAAAGAGGAACGGATTTTTCAGAAATAGTAAACAGGGGTATAAACGAAACACTTCCAAGAACTATATTGACATCAACGACCACTCTTTTGGCATTATTCACTCTTTATATGTTCGGCGGGAATATAGTAAGTGACTTTAGTTTACCAATATTGATCGGGATATTCATCGGGTCGTATTCTTCTATATTCATTTCAGGCCCTCTTCTTGTGTGGTTTAAAGAACTTGGAGCTACAGGCTCTCTAGTTACTGACGAAAAATCGAATAAAGAAAGCAATTCACCTGTTACCAGCACATGATTATACAAACCCCTTGCAGAGGGAAATTATAAGAAAACGTTTACGGTGTTTTCGGTATTGATTGTGAAACTGTTATAGTGTTTAAATAGAGCATTGGTAGAATAGTGCGAATAGCATGATATAGACAGCCTGCCGGAGCGGATGTAATGAAAAGTTTTTATGTAAAATGTTTGGTCGTTTTTGGAGTTTTCATAGCGATAGCAGCCGGGTCTGTTAAGTTATATGACGACTACTTTATTTCTAGATATTCACTAGTAAATGGTCTAGATCATTATGGATTCCACGACGAGAAACAGAAACAATCCATACAAAGACTCTTCCAGATGGCGTCTATCATACCAGCTGATAAAACTATAGAAGAGTGCTTTCCTAAAAGAGCTTCTGGAATAGAATTTATTTCTGACATAACAAAAGTTGTAGAAGCCACAAAAACGCATTTTACACTTCGTTCTGGAAACCAGGAAAGGTGGGAGGTTTCCCCTCAGGAATGGATGCTACAGAACAAAGAGAAGATTATTTCTGATTTAAAAACGCTCGGTTTCATATCAGCCATATCGCCAAGACACAAATATACTGATGCTGTATGTATTCTTGGAGCATCTGCGCAGCGTATGGAATACAGAATCAGGTATGCGAATTTCCTTATAGGATCTGGAATGAAGGTAAGATCTGTGATTTTGTTGGCAGGAGAGAGATACGCAACAAAAGGTATAGATGGATCTCAGGAATCGCTTTCTGAGGTTGCAAGGAAGTTCGGTCTTAACGACTGGAAGAAAGTAACGGAGACGCATCTAATCCAATACATATACAGTAAATCCGCCCTAAATAGCCGAAAAGATATATTTGTCCACGTAATAGACACTCCTAGGCGCGATTTGCCAAGACCAACTACTCAGACAACGATCATGGAGCTAATCAAGTGGCTGAAAAGTCACCGAGAGGTTCAGGACATCGTGTTTGTCTCTAACCAGCCATATGTAAAATATCAAAAGGCCGTCATTGACTCTATTTTTAAAGCTCAAAATGTGACAGTAAAGTATGAAGTTGTTGGAGGGCCAGTTCTCGATGCGACCAATCCTCAGGCTATTCTGGAAGGGCTTGGAACGTTTATATGGGCAGCGTCCCCGTCGCTGTTGTATTCAATAAAGACTGAAAGCAAAAATTTGTCCCCAGAATTAATGGCTATAGAAGAAGAAACAAAGCAAAAACTGAAGGATTTATATTCTCAGTCTCCGTTTATTTATCAAACTCTTCCTGCAAACCTGAGACCTTGAAAGAAGTTTTTTCCCCTACGTGTGTGTATGAAAGAAGCCACCGCGCTAGCTATGCAAAGTTTAATCGCACATATGTTTGATGCGAGGTAAAATGGGTAGAAGAGTTGCGGCATTCTGGATATGCCCGTGACCGAGGAAAGCAGGAAGAAATACTATAAATACAGTCCCGAAACACGCAGAAAATTTCCCCATACAAAAAGTCGCAATATCCGCGCTGACGACTAAAGGCATCTCGTGAGACGGGCTCCATGCACGGGGGGGGTTCCCCGCTCATTAAATCGCAACGATAGCCGGGCCAGAAAAACCACGCCAGTACTCCACCACAGAAAAACCGACAGCGCACCCGCTCTTAGTTTCTTCGCATATTTTATCACCACCTAAAACAAAATAAAACTATTACGCCGACAACTAACCTAATCCCACCTTTCTAAAAAAACACAACGACAAACTATCACGAAAATATCGCTTCGTCTAAAGCACAAAGCTCGAAAACCCACGTCTATACTTACATAAAACACGCACAAAACCACCGCAAAGGAAAGGCCAAAAAGCCAAAACCCAAAACAGAGTACAACGCACAGCGACTCACATAAAAGCCACATTCCAAGCTAAGCTGAAGAAACCTCCAGCTCCGCGAGCAAGCTACACGGCTTCTCCAGTCTTCTTAGAATACCGAACTTTCTTATCACCATCAAATCTGAATCCAACCCTTGTGGGAGACCCCGTTTTCGAATCAACCAGAGCAACGTTGGAAATATGTATAGGCGCCTCTTTCTCAACCCTTCCACCTTCGGGATTTTTGTAAGAAGGCTTAACATGCCGGATCACAAAATTCGCACCCTCTACAACCACTTTGCAAGAATCACGAACCACGCGAGCAACCTTACCAACATGACCCTTAGACTTGCCAACCGTAACAACTACGGTATCACCTTTACGAATTTTCCACGCCATATCACCAAACCTCAGGAGCTAAAGAAACTATCTTCAAAAAACCATCACGCAGTTCTCTAGGAACTGGGCCAAACACGCGAGTACCCATAGGCTCGTTCTGCTTGTTAATCAGTATAGCCGCATTATCGTCAAACCTAATCACAGACCCATCTTTCCGCTTGATAGAATTGGCAGTTCTAACGATAACAGCCCGCTGCACAGTTCCCTCTTTCACCTTGCTGTGAGGAATCGCCTCTTTCACAGAAACTATGATAACGTCACCAACAACTGCATATCTCCTCTTAGAGCCACCAATAACTTTTATACACATAAGCTCTTTCGCGCCAGAATTATCCGCAACTTTAAGTCTAGTTTGCATCTGAATCATGATACAAGAACCGCATAAAACAAAACCATCCCTGTGATTATAACCAAAGTTTTCACTAATAGCCAGAAATATATCGCTCCGCCCACAGAGCTCACAGCTATTATCCAGCATTTTCTCTCATAGCTAGCGGCAAAATAAGCAAAACACCAACCTCATCTAGCTATCTTTCATCAGAAATTTCTTCGTTCCGGTCCAAGTAGAGATCCGGGAAAAAATACATGACAAAATTTGGAGTGATAGTCTTTAACGGGTTCACCTCAACCGCAGGAGAACCAGTCGGACCAACTATAGAAAAACTGGTTGATAAAACCCCGTCTTCTCCGCCCAACAGCTTACCAATAAACGGTATATACGAAAACATTCTATTGAACATATAAGCTGGGATCAAGGCCCCAGTCATGTTAAACCTCCCTTTATCTAAGTCTATTTTTCCTTTTGCTGAAATTCCCATATTTATTCCATAACAAACGAACTTCTTTACAAACAATGCTGCCTGAAAAGGATCGTATGAAAATTCGCAAGAAATTCTCCTGAAAAAAAAGTCTCTAGACAATAGTTCCAGCGCTCCAGTCGGAGATGCGATAGCAACAAGCTTAGTAAGCAGAGGAGTCCTAACATATACACCCTTTATTACCATTTTTCCAGAGCATGTTCCGTCTCTACGCTGCAGCGCATTAATTTTTATATTACCTCCACAAAGCCTACTCGATATACCGAAGCCGTTTAAAATGGACCCGGCATTCTTTCCTTCAACCACCACTTTGGTCTCATCACTCCCGTTCGGAATTATGTTGACAGATACGCGTCCGCTGTCAGACAAAATTTTTCCCTTTTCTTTTACAAAACCAGATATTTTTCCTGATCTCAAAAATAGATTTGACAAAAACCCAGAAGACTTCGTGGAACCGATAATTCTGTTCCCCTTTATTACCCCGCTCACCTTATGTATTACGCTATTATCGAGTATAAGCTCGCCGCAGCGAACCTCTGCTATCACATTTTTTCCAAGGCTTGTCACTATTTTTTTACTTTTACTTTTAGATCTCTCAGAATCCTCGGCGTTTTTATTAGCTCTTTTTTCTCTTTTTCCTGGCGCTTTTTCTTCCGAAGAAGGTTCCTCACCAAAAAAACCTCTTGCATCTATAGTGTCAGCTTTTATAACGACCTTTTCCGACAATGCATTCGATGAATAGTTTATAACTTTTACAGTTGGCTTTTGGATATAGCAAGAAAATTCCTTAATACTCTGTCCTTCGCTAAATAATGCATCACACAGCATTGATATACTGCCTGATGTTTCTAGATGCGCGCTAGAAATAACTCCGCTTTTATCCATTTTTATTGAAATTTCGCAGACAAGAGGTTGACTTTCTGATTTTTTCACTTGTATCTCGGGAATTTGAACGCACTGATCTGTAAGGTCCATGTTTATGCTTGCGTATGGCTTTGCTTTTTCAGGACAAATCTCGCTAGTTATAATTATTCCTCCTTTTGTATATGGAGAAACGTCTATCCCAACAAGATCGCTAATCTGCGCGCATGAAATCGGGCCATAACGAAGTCTAAGCGTTCCAGATCCACTTTTCTCAAAATCTTGCCTCCATTTTGCTTGCGCGCACGCTCCGTTAAGAAAACCTCTGGCGTCAAGCTCCATTTCCTTATTACTAACAGATATTTTCATTGCCCCGTCTGTAAGAGCAAATGATTTTCCGCTAAATAACACGCTCATTCCACAGTCATTAACCTCGCTGCTCGCAGAAACTATAACGTCTTTCTTTTTTAGATCCTTAAGCAAAGGAAAATGAAATCGAAGATTTGTAGCGGCAAAACCACGAATCGAGGCTATGTCTATTGGAGATTTTTTCAAAAACCCAAGCGGCGGCTTAGTTATTACTTCTATTATATTACGAAAACCGCCAGTTATATGAAGGTCAAGGTCAATATCAGGCACATCTTGGTCTAAACAACATATTATTATCTTGCTTTTGCCAAGACTTTGCCCGCAAAAAGACCCTGACAAAACATCTATATCAAATTTCTTCTCTGTAAATATAGATTTTGCACATACAGATTTCACTTGTGGCATTTCGTCTAAAAATGAAACGCCAACATTTTTTATGTCAAGATTTCCTCGCACTTCTATAACATCATTTTTGTTTTCTGTATGCTCAACACGGATATTACAAGAAACGCTATTAATTTCTCCACCATGAAAGTTTTTTGTTATCCAATCGCGCGCACCGACGGCGAGATTTTTTGGCCAAATGTTCTGTAGCTTCTTAATGGCTACATGACTTTCAAATTTTAACGAAATATCTGATAGCCACTTTTGACCGCATCTATTCGATGACACAGCTCCAAATGCTTTTTCTCCATCTATGCTGCAAGAAATTTTCGGAATTAAAATAAGATTATCGTCCACATGAAATTGTATTTTAGATTCAGCTATGAATATTTTTTCTCCAATAGCGCCTATTACATATGGAGCTTGCTTCGTAATCTTTGTTTTATAAGCGTTATCAGTATTGTTGATCTGGGCTAGCTCTCCATCAATAACAAATTTCCCGCTCGGGAAAGCGGCCCTTCCTCTAATCTGCCCAGCCAACACAAAGCCAGACGAAGAAAAGCCTATCCTAGCTTCTCGTATAGCCGCAAAATAATTCACAGCTTGCGTAATTCCTTCATTATGTGAAATGAAAAAATCTATATCTGCCATTTTTTTGCCCGTTTCAAAATCGGTTATCTCACAAAAGTCTCTATCTGGAAATGCTTTTATATCGATATCGTTTATACAAAAATTTCTACCAGCCAACGAAACATTTAATGTTGTTTTTCTTGCTATTATAGCTTCTACGTTTACAATCTTTTTTATAAATTCAGCTATATCTGTAAATATAGCGTTCCCGTGCGCTCCTGCTCTTTTGTCAAAATCCACTTTGATCACAGAATCATAAAATTCTGCGCTTTGTATGCGCGACCATGAACTTAAAAGCGCTGAAGGAGAAAAGTTAATTACCGCGTATCTAGAAGAAAAACTTTCTTTTATTATAATATTATATGCGCGCAATTCTATATTCTTGTTTATGCTCGGCCAATATACTGATATATCATCAGCTACTATACTCCCGAAGCTTAAATAACGCACAGCCACTATTACCGACATCGGGGCTATGGAAACCCTGAGAGCCAACACCATCGCAGCGAACGATATCGCTATAAAAATCCACGAAAATCCAGACGCAACAGCACGCACTGACCGAATAATCCACCCAACCCGAACGCCGCGGACTCTATCTTCTTTTCCAGAGTTAGGCTCGTTATTGAGCTCGGCTCTTCGCTTCACTTCCTAGTCTACCGATACAAAGCTTCCGCACAATGATACCATATCAAACCGAAGGTAACATTTTTTTCATCATAAGCTAAAACGTTCTGCGCTATGAAAAAAAAATAGCGACTTCACTGCACCCGTTCTTCTGCCTTCCCTAACCACATAGACGCTTCAGATTTTTCTAACCGCGCACTATAACAGATCTATCTGCTTTATCGTATAATAATTTTTCAGCAAGTATGGTTTCTCCCCCCACCATTCGCTGCCCCACCAGAACTCGAGTTACATAGCTGCTTGGAAGGTAAATTTCCATCCTACTTCCAAAACAGATTATTCCATACCTCTCTCCCATGGTCACTTTATCCCCCTGAAATGCTGAGCACACAATCCTTCTAGCAATAAAGCCGGCGATCTGCACGCATGCTATTCTTTCTCCGTCGTACGCCTTTATAACAAGCCTAAGCTGTTCGTTATCGTCGCTTGCCTTCCCCTCAAAAGCAGCAGAAAACTTCCCTCTTTGATACGCCCTGCTTTCTATAACCCCACTTATCGGTATTCGGTTTACGTGCACATCAAATAAACTCAAAAAAATGCTTATTTTACTGAATTTTTCGCTAGATAAACCGATCCCAGGTGCAAAGTCCACATCAGATATATCGATAATAACTCCATCAGAAGGGCTAAGCACAACGCCTTTTTCCATGGAACTTACCCTTTTTGGATCCCTAAAAAAAAGAGCCACCGCAACCATAATAACAGCTATAAAACAAAACACCGACACAGAAAAAAGGCTTGAAATAAAAGCAACAGCAGCAAGAGAG
Organism: Candidatus Hydrogenosomobacter endosymbioticus; assembly: GCF_021654655.1. Lineage (GTDB taxonomy): Bacteria > Pseudomonadota > Alphaproteobacteria > Holosporales > GW7 > Hydrogenosomobacter > Hydrogenosomobacter endosymbioticus. The sequence goes on from NZ_AP025225.1 coordinate 301,106, forward strand.
AGCACCAAAATATACCCTCTTCTATCGATCCTAAAATTCAAAAATCGCACAAAATCAAAAAACATATACCCATTTTTCAGGACTCTTTGTACCTGCAACTCTATACAATAGTCACATTTTCGGCAACTTTTTGAGTTGTTTTTTTGCTAGACGATCAATAGCATCTATATACAAATTCGTGTTTTAGAACTATTTTAAGCCTTTATTGTTAACATAACTATGTGGCAAATAAATGAACATTGCATATAAAAAGCAATGTGCAAAAGAGGATATAATGATGAATAAATTTTTACTAGCTTTGTTGGCATTAATGACGCTATCTTTCGGGGATTTCGCCAAGGCTGAAGGAGACGAGACAACTTCTGCTATCAGCAACGATGACGACGATTCAAATCACAACAATGAAAGCAACGACGACAGCAGCAGCGACGACGATGATGATGATGACGACGATGACGAATAGTAATCGCTAAATACAATAAATACAAAGTATTTTTTACAAACGATTCTTGTTAAAACTTTTTTAGAACAGTGGTATGTGGCAGAGACACCAAGTGTTGATGCCACCGCTTTTTATAATAAAAAAGTTAACACCTGCGATAAAAAAATGTAATAAAAAAAGTATATTATGAAAATGACAAACAATAAAATAACCTACGCAATAGTAGCAGCCTTGCTCACTGCGTTTTTACATTATCACAGCTCCATCGCAAAAAAAGGAGGTAACGAAAACGGAGATAAACCAAAATACTCTGACGCCGCAAAAGAAATGTACAAAGAAATATTAGAAAAAGAAACGGAAGAATTGAAAAACCCAAAAAATAACAAAAAGGTCATCCCGCCGTCGTCGCCTTGGTAACACCAACGCAGACATATAAAACCGCGCATAGCACTGCACAACCTAGACTAGCATAAGAGCGGGTGATGGGAATCGAACCCACGTGATCAGCTTGGAAGGCTGGAGCTCTACCATTGAGCTACACCCGCGTAGCCGTGATTTTCTCAAAATTCCGTCGCGTAGTCAATCTAACAAGAAATAAAATCACATTTTACTTCACAGACATCATCACGCCATATTTTATTTTTCTCTAGGAACGTTGAATAACCGAGCACAAACGATATCTTTCTATAATTCACAAGTTTGACTGACAATATGTATTAGTGTAGAATCGCCCCAGCGGATGTTGTGTTAGAGGTTGGGTTATGGGCAAGTGCTGTCCGGTTCTTTCTAAGAAAAAGGTGTTTGGAAATAATGTTAGTCACGCACATAACAAAACACGCCGAACTTTTACTCCTAATTTTCATAAATTCACTTTTCGAAGCGATGCCATGAACACTGACGTTAGGCTTTTGCTGTCACAGAAAGGAAGGAAAACTATAGAGAAGTACGGCGGGATAGACCAATTTTTGAAATCTGCTCCCAGAAGACAACTTGGAGGCCCGCTTATGAAACTTAAGAAGAGGCTTTTGTCTAGCATTGTCGAGCAGTAAAGGTCAATCGTTGTTTTCCGTATCGGACGCACCAGCGGTTTTTGCACTGTTCTGTCTTGTTTCTGTTTTGTTCTTTTGTGTTCGTATTTGCGGTATGCAGTTTGTTGGTTTCGCTTCTTGTTTTTTGATAGCAAACGTTGCATGCTTCTCTTTTTGATGGCATACTCTATCGGCTAGCTGGTTTGCGTTATGTTACCTAATCTTTTAGGCTAATTTTAATGACGGGCTCTGTCGCTGTTTCCTTCTGTGGGAGGTTATATATGGGGCCCACTTGGTACGACTGTCTCTATAAAGATTAAGTAGTTGCGGCCAGCTGGTTCTTACGTGCTATGCCTGAAACGCTGTGCTATCGTGTAAAGACTCTACGTAACAAACCATGTTACTGTGGCTTCTTGTTTGGGTTTACTCAATCAACCGTCAAATACCTTCAATGGCAACACAAAAGAGGCCCGTATTTACAACTGATAAATAATGGTGTATAGGTATTGAATCTTTTTGGCGCGGCTTTGTTACCGTTTTTCTTGGCAGGCGCTTTTACTAAAATAGAGAGTTTGTTGCAAAATGACCAATTTACGAGATATAAAGTCTAAGTCACCTTCTGAGCTGTTGCGCATTGCAGAGGAACTGCAGGTGGAAAACCCTAGCACTCTTCGAAGGCAGGACCTTGTTTTTGCAATATTGAAAAAACAAGCCGAGTCTGACGATCAGATCATAGCAGATGGAGTTGTTGAGGTGTTACCAGACGGATTTGGATTCTTGCGCTCACCGGAAGCGAATTACCTTCCTGGCCCAGATGATATATACCTGGCTCCACAACAAATAAGGAAATTCTCGCTTAAAACAGGAGATATAGTATCTGGAACTGTTCGCCAACCTAAAGATGGAGAAAAGTATTTTGCTCTAAACAAGATAAGCAAGATAAACTTCTGCGATCCGTCGATGTCTCACTCCAGGATAAATTTCGATAACCTCACTCCACTGTTTCCAAACAGAAAAATAGCTATGGAAGCAGGAATCGATCACGAAAACGGCTATCAGGACCTAACCCTTCGAATAATGGACATTGTGTCCCCAGTTGGATTTGGGCAAAGAGCTCTTATTGTTGCACCACCAAGAACTGGTAAAACCGTTATGCTACAGAGCATAGCAAAATCCATTATACGCAATCATCCTGATGCGTTTTTAATCGTTCTTTTGATTGATGAAAGGCCGGAAGAAGTGACCGATATGGCTCGATCTGTAAAATGTGGAGAAGTTATCAGCTCAACATTCGACGAACCCGCTAGCAGACACGTACAGGTCGCAGAAATGGTAATAGAAAAAGCAAAAAGGCTTGTCGAGTTTAAGATGGACGTTATAATACTTCTCGATTCTATAACGAGGCTAGCAAGAGCGTACAACACCGTTGTTCCGTCTTCCGGCAAAGTTCTTACAGGAGGAGTTGACGCAAACGCTCTTCAAAAACCAAAAAGATTTTTTGGGGCGGCTCGAAATATAGAAGAAGGCGGGTCACTCACTATAATAGCAACCGCTCTTGTAGAAACAGGTTCTAGGATGGACGAAGTGATATTTGAAGAATTCAAAGGAACCGGAAACTCGGAAATTGTGCTAGATAGAAAACTGTCAGATAGAAGAACATTCCCAGCTATAGATATAACAAAGTCTGGAACAAGAAGAGAAGAGCTTTTGGTTGATAGGGCTACTTTATCGAAAATGTGGGTTTTGCGTAGAGTTCTCAATCCTATGGGATCAACAGAGTCTATGGACTTTTTAATAGACAAAATAAAAGTTACTAAGAACAATGCAGAATTTTTCACTGTTATGAACAAATAATAAAAAAATTAGAGCTGCTCTATAGGCAAGACAACAAATATATGCCGCTCAATCGGATATACGCAATAGAGCTGCTCTATGAATTACCACAACAAATCCATCAAAACCAAACTCCCTAACCAAAGAAATAAACAAATTCAAATGCCGCAGCTATCGCTGGAGCAAGCGGCACATATTTGCCTTTTTTTTCGCCTCGCGCACCAAAACAAAGTTTTACTAAATTTCTAATCCCGATCGCAATAATCCCAAAACATCCTGTCAATATAAAAAATACCCATACACCGCTAAACTGAAAAAACAATCCACAAGCAGACGCAAATTTAACGTCCCCTCCACCAAGCCCATTTTCTCCGGTTATTTTTGAGGATATCTTCTTCACCAACAACATGACCACGCATATGAAAAGCGCAGCGGCACAACTCTCAAAAAACGACCCGTCAACCATATACGCAGAGCGCAGCAACCCTAAAGCCGATAAAAAAACAACAGATACATTTGGGATGCGCATCGTTATGATGTCGTATACAGATATAAACAAAAGAGCGAAATGCAGGAAAAAGCAAAACACTACATACAATACTTCCACTGAGCTCGCACCTCATAAATTGCTTTGCTGTTTTATTGCACGTATAACGGATGCACATATTTTTTCTGCAGAAGTCTGCCCAACGTATGCGCTCATCGGCAAGCTTAAAACAACTCGGGACAATTTTTCGCATACTGCAAGCGCACGATTCCCAAATACACTCTCGTGATATTTCGAATATGCCTGCTGAGCATGAAGCGGCTTTTCATAATACACAACGCTTGGGACGCCTTCTTCTTTAAGCGCGCAAATAACTGCCTGCCTATTAATGCTCTCTGGAAGCCTTATTGTATATTGCGCCCACACTGAGACCGCATCATCTCTTATTGTTGGAGTTTCTACATATTCGTAAAGCATTTCATTATAAAGCGCAGCTATTTTGTTGCGCTCCTCTATTTCCCACGGAAATATCTCCAGCTTCTGAAGAAGAATAGCCGCTTGTATCGTATCTAGCCTACTATTAACTCCAACCCTAACATTATCGTATTTATTGGATCCCTTGCCGTGAATTCTTATACTCCGCAAAACAGAAGCAATTTCAGGGTTGTCAGTAAATATAGCGCCACCATCTCCATAGCATCCAAGCGGCTTTGCAGGGAAAAAACTCGTCGTAGATATGTCTGCTAACGTGCCAACCTTTTCTCCTTTATACGAAGCTCCAAAACTCTGGGCTGCATCGTCAATTATCCAAATACCATATGAAGACGCAATATCCCTAATAGCATCATAATCGGCCGGCGCTCCGAACAAATCAACTACAATAAGACCAACTATACGCAGCCCAGACTTTTCACTAGCCTCTATTGCAGAAACTATTTTTTCTGGATCAATATTATATGAATCCCACAAAGAGTCTATAAACACCGGCGTAGCCCCGACGCTAGCTACCACCTCAGCAGTAGCCGTAAAAGTGAAACTAGGTACCAGCACTGCATCTCCGACGCCAACCCCAAGCGCCATCAAACTCATTTCAAGAGCATCTGTTCCATTAGCGCACGATACGACATACTTTGCTCCACAAAAATCAGACAGAGCCCTCTCTAAATCGAAAACCTCTTCTCCCATGACATAATCGCCCCTGTCAAGAACTTTTTTTATAGCAATGTCAATTCCACTTCGTATGTTTTTTTGCTGTGCAGCAAGGTCTATAAAAGGCATACAAGAGGCTGAGCTCTTGTTAACATCGGTGTTATTATTCTGGTTACAATTAGCCATAATGAATTCTGCAGAAAAATTATCTATGAAACTATAGCAAATAACTTGACGATTGTCGCGCGAAGCTAAATCCAGAACAGCGTCTTTTTGAAAATAAAATAATTTTAAGCATTGTGAATCGATGTTTCGTGAGAGCTATGATTCGCACAAAGACTCTAGCATATGGTGTATTTGCTTGCCGACAGACAGCCTGCTATACTTCTCTGAAGCATCCTTCACAGCATTCTCTGCAATTTCTTCCCTAAGCTCGTCCACCCGAATCAACAGCTTTATCGCCGCTGCTAATTCCTTAGCAGATTCTTTACGAACTATTATTCCCGTATGCATATGCTGAATAATTTCCTTAGGACCATCTGTATCGGTAGAAACTACCGCTTTTCCATGCATCATAGCTTCGACAACAACAAGGCTGAAGCTTTCCCTAAGAGACGGAACACACACTATATCAACGGACCTATAAAACTCTTCCCTATCAGAAACAAGGCCAACAAATTCCACATATCCGGAAAGATCTTTGTCTATAACAGTTTTTTCCAGGTGTTTTTTAAACTTTCCAACTCCACCTATTATAGCCTTACAGCTAAATCCAGAATTTTTGAGTATCTGCATAGCGTCGATCAAATACTGGAACCCTTTGTCGCGGCTCATCCTGCCTAACGCCCCAATAACAAGAGTTCTCTCTGCCGACTTCTTGCTGCTAGAACTGGTACAAACAACCTCTCTAGCGTCACAAAACACCATATTTGGAATATATCTAGCGCAAGAGGTCTTACCATATTTTTCTAACACTTCCGCGTGCATAGCCTTGTTTATAGAAACCAGCACATCCAGAGATTTCGCGTGCTTAGCATGTCTTTTATCATGAAGAACAGCTATCGTCTTTCGCTTCTTTGCAACAAACCTAGCTATTTTTATCGCCCTCTTTCCATGAAGTATTACAACATCTATCTTTTCTCTGCGAAGTATTGCGCACAGCTTGGCCGCAGCAACAAAATCCCAAGAGCAAACACAATTCAGCTCTTTTATCTTCACTTTACTTTTGTCTATAAGAGAAATGCATGCAGCACCTTTAGGCGCGACCGCAAGACTGTAATGATTAAAATCAGGAAGAATGTTGCAGTAACTCGCGAACGCCTGCTCTGTTCCGCCAACACCACTCATCAGCATCACATTAGCAACACGCACAACCAGCCCCAGATAAAATAACTCTCCACGGTGAAAATATCACTTTCTTTCCTTAAAAATCAATTGAAATTTCGTAACCATGTTGATCAGAACCATATTCCTAAAAAACTACAAATTTTATTGTGGTTAAAAATTAACAACGATGGTGATAAAATTGCGCCATACATTACTAAATTTTGAAAAAATATGTTCATAGATAGCCACTGCCACCTCGACAGGTATGAAAAACCGGAGCTGGAAGAAATTATAGAAAAGTCCAAGAAAGGCGGCATAGCTGCGATGCTAACTGTGTGCACTTCTATGAATAATTTCCAAGATGTAATAAAAATAGCCGAAAAATACGATAATGTATTCGCTAGCGTTGGAATTCATCCTGGAGACGACTCTCTTAGGGACCTCTCACAAAAACAAGTGTTCGACTGGCTGCTATACAATTCCCAGCATGAAAAAGTTGTCTGCATAGGAGAAGCTGGCGTGGATACATCTTCTCCAAACAACATAGATTTGCAAAAATCCATCTTCAAAGCTCATATAAAAGCAGCTATACACACTTGCTTGCCGCTTTCTGTTCATGTGCGAGACGCTCATAAAGATGTAGTAGAAACTGTTAATGCCGTGAATTCAGAAGAAGGCGCAAAAGCAACCGGCGCTATTCATTGCTTCACTGGAACAAAAGATGAAGCCGCCGCAGAACTTGATGTAGGATTTTTTATCAGCTTTTCCGGGATAGTAACGTTTAAAAACGCTGCCCAGGTCAAAGAAGCCGCAAAATTCACCCCTACAGAAAGAATGCTAATAGAAACCGATTCTCCATGGCTATCTCCAGAACCACATAGAGGAAAGAAAAACGTTCCAATATATGTGAATGAGGTAGCAAAATGCATAGCGGCGCAAAAAGGTGTAAGTGTATCAGACGTCGCCAAAACAACATCAAAAAACTTTTTTTCCCTTTTTGAGAAAGCTTCAAGTCACAAAAACTACCATATTATGAGTGAAAACTATATTGTACAAAGAGACAGAGAAAACAAATGAAGATAATTTTTCTTGGCTGCGGAGCGTCAGTGGGCGTTCCTATAATCACTGGCGACTGGGGAAGCTGTTCGGTAAATAACCCTAAAAACATCAGGACAAGAAGTTCTGTTGCAGTCGAAATCAACGGTAAATTGCTTCTTATAGACATGTCTGCAGATATCAGGCATCAACTCTTGAGAGAAAAGATCCGATTCATAGACTCTGCCCTGTGTACGCATTCCCATTTCGACCACGCAGCAGGAATTAATGAATTAAAACCTTTTTTTGTAAAATATGGTAAAAAAATCCCAGTATATGGACACAAAACGACGATGGACGAACTCTGCAGCTGCTACTCACACGTTTTTACACGAAGCGGTACTCCATGCTGCGAAGATATAACTTTTCTGCCATTCCTCACTCGCCACGACGTTGATGGCGAATTTGAAGTTTTTGGAGAACAAATAATCTCATTCCAACAAAGCCATGGTCTCGAATTTAGCACTGGGTTCAGATTTTCGTCTTGGGCATATTCCACAGACGTAAGCGCTCTTGATGAACACGTATTTTCGCTTCTGAAAAACCTTGACCTTTGGATAGTAAGCTGCCTCTCTCAAAGATGGAAAGCAAAACACGCTCCTCTTGAAGAAGTTCTCGAATGGATCAAACGAGTAAACCCAAAAAGAGCAATAATAACCCATATGTCAGCAGATCTTGATTACAACACCCTAAGACAAACCCTTCCACATAGCATAGAACCTGCGTATGACGGAATGGTGATAGAAGTTACATAACAGCTACGCATAAGCTCCTGTCAATCTTTTCAACACAACAAACCAACAGCGCCAGCTCTATGAGGACCAGTACACACTCAGCTGCTTCGCAACCGCTGTTGAGATATGATAGAGGTGGAAAATGGTTGGGAGAGAGGCAGGCAAACGTCTACCTTTTCTCCAACCTCACAGATGCAAAAAACTCGCTCAAAATAAGCGAACACTCTCTCTCCATAACCCCGCCGATTACTTCTGTCGCAAAAAATCCTCTTCCATGTTCATAAAACAGCCGTGGTCCATGATCTATAGCTCCGCATTTATGATCATACGCACCAAAATAAAGCCTACGAACGCGAGCAAGCCGAATCGCATGAGCGCACATAGCGCAAGGCTCTAAAGTTACATAAATGTCGCAACCGAAAAGATACTTAGATCTAAAGTAAGCCTGAGCAGCTTCTATTACCAGTAACTCTGCATGCGCCAACGAGCTTTTATGTGATTCGCAGATATTATGGCCACGAGCAACAACAGCTCCATCAAAAACCACAACGGCTCCAACTGGAACCTCACCTAAACCAGAAGCGCACCTCGCCTGAGCTAGCGCATCAAACATAAACATAAAAAAAACAAACACACCAGAGCCAAAACGCCGCGCAAAAACCGGCCAACCAGCACACAGAACATCAAAAGAAAAGACCAGAAAAAGACAAAGCGAAGAAAAAAACTAAGCCTGCTGGACGATTTTGTCTTTCTTTTCTTTAATCCTAGCTTTCTTGCCGCTCAATCCACGCATATAGTATATCTTAGAGCGACGAACCTTGCCGCGACGAACATTTTCTATTTTCGAAATTTTTGGGCTATATAACTGAAAAACCCTTTCAACACCAACTCCACCATCAGCAACCCTCCTGATGCAGAAAGTAGAGTGAAGACCGGCATTTCTTCTCGCAATACAAACTCCCTCAAATTTTTGAACACGTTCCCTATCGCCTTCAGAAATTTTCACGTGCACTCGAACCGCATCACCCGGAGAAAACTGATCATCAAGCCTCCCCTCACATAGCTGCGCAATCTGCCCGCTATTAAACTTGTCCAACAAAACAGCCCTACTCACGGCGCTAAACCAGATAACAAACCTACTACAGCACCTTATACCATATTTTGCAAAAATATTCTATAGCTCAAGCCACGGTTGTTCAGCATTCATATATGAATTTTTATCTGCGAATCTAAAGCAACGTTAATAACAGATCGGACTCGTATAGTAATAAATCTATACCATCCACTTCGAGCGCTCTTCTTCTAGATTTCCCAACTCTATGGCCAGCCTTATACAGCCCATCAAATCGTTCATATATCGAACGTTATGGCGCACGATCAGGCTTAAGCCCAAAATTTCTTTTGCTTTCATCAAGTGGTGTAAATATGCTCTGCTGTAACGCCTACATGTCTCGCATTCGCACTCACAATCTATCGGCCTCGTATCTTCTTTAAAACACGACTTGGACAGATTTATGTATTCCCGGTCGTGCACATCTTCCTGTGCGTCCTTCCAATAGCTGGATTTTATAAGTGCGCATCCATGGCGACCAAGCCTTGTCGGAACAACGCAATCAAATGTGTCTATCCCTTCCTTAACACCGTTAAATATATCGCGCACAGCCCCAATCCCTAGAAGATGAACTGGCTTATCGATTTGCTTTAAATGGCTCATAGCCATATTAACGACCTCATACATCTGTGGTTTTGAAGCTCCTAAAGACCCTCCTATAGCAATTCCAAAAAAAGGCATAGAAGCCACAAAACACGCGCTTTCTTTCCTTAGATCTGGATACACTCCGCCTTGAACGATTCCATAAAGCCCCTGCCTCGAAGAAGAGTCATCAATAAAAAACTCATCCATACTGCGCTTCGCCCATCTATGGCTCATCTCCATCGAGTCTTTTGTATATTCTTTGCTTACATTAAACGGGGTGCATTCATCAAGAACACAGATCAAATCTGCTCCCAGTTTTTTCTGTACAGAAATCGATCGTTCAGGAGTTAGCGTATGTCTAGATCCGTCTATATAAGATATGAACGAAGCGCCAGTTTCATTTATGCTAACACCAGCTTTCCTGACCCCAAACTGAAGCCCGCGCTTACCTTTCACCTCGCAAGAAACAGAACCGTGCCCGAAACAGAAAATTTGATATCCGCCAGAGTCTGTAAATATCGGGCCATCCCATCCCATGAAAGAATGAAGTCCCCCTGCCTTAGCTATAAGGTCCTCTCCTGGCTGAAGCATAAGATGGTATGTATTCGAAAGCAAAATCTGCGTCTTCTCTTCTGACATTTGCTGGGCCGACAGCCCCTTAACAGAAGCTTTTGTAGCGCAAAATAAAAAAGCAGGAGTTTTAAAAGAACCGTGGGCAGTTGAAATAATGCCTGTTCTCGCAGCACTTTTTTTATCTGTCGACAACACACCGAATTTAAGCATATTAAAAATCACCAATCACAACCGTTTAAGATTTCATTTTAAAAACGATTACTAAAAGTAACAATAGACGCAAAAAATCACCTCCAAAACGACCTGTATTCAACGCTTCATAAATCTAGCCAAACTTTCATAATAAGGCCTTGGTCTGAAGTTACTCTTGCATTCCGTTCACTATATCGCGAAGCAAATCTTTGTCTCGCTCTGTTCCGCCTGCAGCTGGAACATCTTTTTTCTCTGAAGATACGCCGCTTCGGCCGCTTCGACTTTGAGAATAGTTGTGATGCTTTTCTTCATTAGAAGAGTTTTGCCTTTCAGAAACCTTTGGCTCATCACCGGCATCATCTTCCTCATCATTGTTCTCATCAGCTTCATCATCACTTTCCTGGTCTTCTTCATTCGAGCCATTATTATCATCAGCATCTCCGTCATCAGCTCGTCCATTTTCTCCGGCGCTATCGCTCTTGTCTTTTTCTATATTAGGCAGACCTCTTTCATTGCTTGGGTTTATGTCTTCATCCCATTTCTCGCTTGACGGGTCTTCCATATAGATGAGAGCGCGTTCTGTGAAAGCCTTCCATAAATGACTAGCAGGACTGCCTCCTTTCATCGTCTCAAGTGGTTTCGCGTCATCTCTGCCAAACCAAACGCCAGTAACAAGCTCATCAACCATGGCAATAAGCCACAAGTCTTTGTAGTTCTGAGAAGTTCCAGTTTTCCCAAATGCTGTCTTGCCAGGAATCGCGGCATATCTACCTGTTCCATAAGAGATAACTTGCGCCATCATGGTTTTCATCTTTTCGACAACCTCCTTTTCAAGCACTTTTTTCTCACATGGCGTGTACTTATATAACACCTTGCCGTCTTTGTTTTTTATCAACGCTATCCCATAGGGTTTAGCAAAAGTCCCATTATTTGAGATACAAGCAAATGCACCAGTCATCTGAAGAAGGGTGGTTTCTCCTGTACCAAGAGCTATTGTGAGGTTGCGCGGAAGAGGAGTAGTAATGCCAAGCCTTCTGCTTATAGATATGACCTTTTTAACGCCAATTATGCTGGCCAATCTAGCGGCAACAACATTCACGGAAAAAGTAAACGCTCGAGCAAGCGAAATTTCACCGCAAGAAGTGTATTTATAATTTTTTGGAGACCATCCTGCAAATTCAAATTTTGTGTCGCTAATCTTTGATTCAAGAGAAAAACCACGCTCTAACGCAGCAAGGTAAACAAAAAACTTGAACGTAGAACCGGGCTGACGCATAGCATTAGCAGCTCTATTAAATTTGCTTGTCTTATAGTCAAGTCCTCCAACCATCGCACGAACAGCGCCATCTGGGCTGAGAGCCACAAGAGCTACTTGCTCTGCGCTCCATTTAGATCCAACTTTTTCCATGATACGTCTGGCCTGCTGTTCGGCTATTTTTTGGATAGAAGTGTTAATCGTCGTGACAACTTCTATGTCTTCGTCTGAAAGGTCTATCACTTCTGGAAGAGTATCCAAAACCCAGTCTGCGAAATATCTGGAAGAGCTCATTTTCACACCTTCATCAAGCGGCTCTGGCCTAGCCATTATTGCTGCAACTGCGCCCTCAGAAATAAAGCCCGAGTCCACCATAGCTTGAAGCACCTGCTTCGCCCTCTCCTCAGCCCTCTCAGAACTGCTTGCAGGAGAATACCGTGATGGAGCGCGCAACAACCCAACAAGAACAGCAGATTCGTACAGTCCCAGCTCTGTCGCAGACTTACCAAAATACCTACGAGCAGCAGCATCTATACCATATGCCCCGGCCCCCATATACACTCTGTTTAAATACATCGTAAGTATTTGCTGTTTAGTGAATGTGTATTCTATTTGAAATGCAAGTATTGTTTCAGATATCTTTCTGCTGATAGATCTATCGTATGTGGAATATATTTTTTTCGACTGAAGAAAATTTTTTGCAAGCTGCTGAGTAAGCGTGCTTCCTCCTTGCACAACGCATCCAGCTTTTGCATTTCTAAGTAGTGCTCTTGCGAGACCAAATATGTCGATCCCAAAGTGACTATAGAACCTTCTGTCTTCAGTGGCTAATAAAGCATTTATAACGTGTGCAGGGAGTTCTTCGGCCTTAACGCTGCGGCCATATAAATCTCCATACACAGAAATCGTATTTCCATCACTATCAAGTATCGCTATACTTGGCTGCCTTGGAATCACGCTTATTTCTTCTATATCCGGGAGGTCGTATCCAAACCAGAAAAAAATAGCTATAAGAGCTATAATTCCCCAAAGCGCACACATAGCAAAAAACTTCAGAACATACGACAATACAGAAAATGACCGCCTTTTTTTCTTACTAGATGACGCCTTCTGCGCGCTGTTACTTTTATTAAATCTCGTCAGCATATAACTGCCACAATAACTGGCTCAACAAACCCATTCAACAATTCCAGGAGAATATACACTAGAGATTATGAAAAACTCTATACATTTACAAGACTCCGTCAACAAAATCAGTACATCAGACGAGCCAAACGTAAACGCAACAACGACATAAAAATCTGGACGCTGGAGCTATATGCATCTTTCCACATTTCTATTCCAATTTCGGTCGACTTTTACATGAATAAACAAATGAATACTATGCCCCCACATGTTTTGTAATTCATCTCGAGCTCTCATGCCTATTTTTTTTATCGTGCTCCCATTTTTACCTATAAGAAGCTTTTTCTGGCCCAGTTTTTGCACAAACACAGTCTGAAATATCGAAATACCGTCACGAGCAAGATGGCTAAACCGCCCATCATTATCTGAATTTTCTGCAGGATCATACCACCTTTCAGTTTCGACCCTAGAATTATACGGAAGCTCTTGATGAAGCAAGTTAAATATATGCTCCCGAGTAATTTCCGCGGCCATGAATTGCTTTGTAATTTGCGAAACATACCCATCAGGAAACATCCACTCTCCGCGTGGAAGACAATCAAAAATGCTTTGCACAAGATCATCTATTCCGCTGTTTTTCTTGCCAGATATCATAAAAAACTTTTCTATATTTCCAGAAAATTTGGAATACATAGCAGCGATCTCTAATAACGAATCCTTTTCTACAGCATCTGTTTTATTGAACGCTATAAAAACTCGATTTTTATTTTCAACAAGCCTAGAAATCATTTTACAGTTTTGTTCATAATTTGTACGGACAGCGTCAATGATAACGACGCAAATATCCGCATCTCTTGCCCCAGTCCAAGCCGATTTAGCAAGTACCTTTTGCAAAACATCTGTTGGAGCAAAAATAACACCTGGCGTGTCTATGAAAGCTATTTGTTTATTTCCGCGCGACAATATGCCAAAAATCTTTGTCCTGGTTGTGTTGCTTTTTCTAGACACTATAGAAATCTTCTGCCCTAAAATTGAATTAATGAGCGTAGACTTTCCAGCATTGGGTAACCCCAATATTGCAACAAACCCAAAAAACTCCCCTACTAGTTTCCCGTCAAGCTCTATCCCTTTTTGAAAAGCGTCCCCAGCGTCCATATGCTCAGCAAAACCTCCATCCACACGCTCATTATCCTTCTTTATAACGATTATGTCTAATGACGCTAGTTTATATATACAATCGAATTCTGGTCGGAGCAGACAAAGCTTTTATTTTTATATTAATCATTTTTTTGACAAATAGAAGTAAAATGTTTTCATGGAATAGAAACTATATTATAGCATGAAAAAATTATTACTTATGCTTTTGTCGTTGTCTGCGCTATACGGCTTCCAAGATACTCTTGCCGATACGCCCAGCAAAAAAAAACCAGAAAAACAATGGCCTGCTATATATGCGCAAAAAATGCAAAAGAAGCAGCTCGCGTCAAAAATGCAAAAGAAGCAGCTCGCGTCAAAAATGCAAAAGAAGCAGCTCAAAAAAAGAAAGCCGCTTGCGTCAAAAATGCAAAGGAAGCAGCTCAAAAAAAGAAAGCCGCTCGCGTCAAAAATGCAAAAGAAGCAGATCAAAAAAAGAAAGCAGCTTGCGTCAAAAATGCAAAGGAAAATGCTTAACAAAAAATGTTCACACGTTCTGATAAACGTGAGCAAGCTTCTGAAAAAAGGACAAACAAAACAAGCTTGGGCCGCCTCTGGTACGCTAAAAAATTGCCCTATCGAGTATAAAAATGCGTATAAAAATTTGCTTAGCAAGAATAAAAAACTGACAAAACAAATTTCTCACACACAAATTGCTCAGCCTACATTTATCGCGCCACTTGCACCTATGCCAATCATCCAGACAAAATCCGATAAAATCACACAAACACCTGACTTTCAGGATGAAACTCCAATCATAATGGAGACGGCCAGCTCTCTTCCCATAATATCAGAGCTAGGCGCATATAGACGACAACTGTCTGATATTTCAGACACCGCTCTTGGCATGTTTGCACTATACGCCAAAAATATCCTTCCTAGTATGATAGATAATCTAATAAAAGACCATGAAATACAAAAACTTCTCTACAAAAACATTTTGGAAGCAGTTATATCCCACGATGAGAATGAGTCTTTAACAACGGTTTTATCCGTTATGCATAATGCTATCCAGGGTCTTCACCATACAGAAAACACACAAATTATGACAGACATATCAGACATGATAGCGCAACTACCTGATTCAAAAGATAGATTTTATCATACAATAGTCATGTTGGACTTGCTCTCTGATATTACATCTCATAAAGCCGACCCTGCCAGTATAAAGGTGAAGCTGGAACAACTTACGAATGATGTACTTTCAAAGGCAACCGCCCACGCTGCCCCAGCCCATGAGGAGATTATTTCTTCAAAAATCGACCTCCATGATCCGATGTTAGAGCAGGCTCATATGCTTGACAAACAAGAAGAAGAAGAAAAATTATCAACTGCAACTTTCGGAACACCTATAAACAGAATAATAGAGGATTTTGCTCAAGAACACGCAGAAACAATTAAAGGCGCCGCAATTGCGCAAGACCTCGCAACAATTAATAAACTAGAGCAAAAAATAAAAGAAAACGAGAATAAAATAAATACCTTAAAAAGTCAAAATGTCATAATAGAAGAAGTCAGACCGGAAATTATAGAAGCTTTTAACAGTAGCTCTGCGTCAAAAATAGACCAGGTCGCGAAAATAGTGGAAGAAAAAGCTTTTAAGATTATTAAACCATCGCCACAAAAAAACATAGTGAGATATTTTAGCGCCGCATCAAATATAGTCTCTAACTCTAAACATCTTGAAATGTACAAAGATGCTAAAGTAAGCGGAGAGCTAAGAACTGTCATCAACTCAGATGATGTTTATAAAATACT
The DNA here is from genome assembly GCF_021654655.1 of Candidatus Hydrogenosomobacter endosymbioticus. GTDB lineage: Bacteria > Pseudomonadota > Alphaproteobacteria > Holosporales > GW7 > Hydrogenosomobacter > Hydrogenosomobacter endosymbioticus. The sequence continues at coordinate 316,993 of NZ_AP025225.1, forward strand.
CGGAATAGACAGAGCAAAAGCCGCAGTAATTTCAGGTAAAGATTTACAACGAGAAACTGTACTTCTAGCTAAAATTTGCGGACAAGAAATCAGAAACAGCGGCCTTCCAAAAGAAATACAAAAACCAGTGATGGAAAAAATAAACAGCGCTAAAATGATTGTATCTACGCAAACCGACTCTTCATCAGAAGAATTACTTTCTGAAATAAGACCTTCAAACATAGCAGAAGACTTAGAAAACGAAAATTCCGCCACCCAGACTACAATAGCAAACTTGGAACTAGCAAACCTGGGAAGATTTGAAAAAGAACTAGAATCAGATGCTCCTATGAATTTTTCAAGAACTCTAGGAATTCCAATGTCTATGAGCGGAGACAAAGCATTGGCTATATCTGCTCTCTATCAGTGGAAAAATTATTTTTTGGATAGAGGCAAAGAAGGGCCTTCGAAGCAAATCATTGACGGCATAATCCAAAAAGCATTAAATCGCGCCAAATAGTTGTAGAAGCAATATTTGGTAACTGTGTGTATACAAGGCGGCGCATCAACAATTGAGCGCGCTCGCCTTGTTTTTTATACAGGGATTTTGATTTACCGTATCAGATCAATAACACCCACAAAGCTAAAATTTCTGCGCAACTTACAACTCAAACAAATTCCAGGATGACTCTAGACGCTAGATATCGATTGCAACAGTAATTATAAAACAGATGTCACCTAAACTCCCCTGCGAAATTTTTTGATCATCATTTCTCTCTTAGACTCAGGAGCTAATTCAATCTCTCGTCCTATTTTCCCGACTTGCTTCATAGCCTTTTTCATTGCCTGAAACTGTTTTAATAGCCTGTTTATCTCTTGCACAGACGTACCGCTTCCAGCCGCTATACGAATTTTCCTGGAAGCGTTAAGTGTTTCTGGAAATTTTCGCTCTTTCTTAGTCATTGACGAAATTATTGCAAGCTGAGACTTAAAAGAAGCGTTCTCTATTCTATCTCCAATTTTCTCTTTTATCCTGCGCGCTCCTGGAAGAGAACCTAAAAGCCCCTTTATACCACCTATTTTTTCTATTTGGAGAATCTTTTTTGCAAGATCGTCGAGCGTAAATACACCTTTTTGCATAGAAGAAAACTCTTTAATCTGGTCTTCCTTCGATGCAGCCTCTGCAGCAGTCTCCACAAGCCCAACTATATCACCCATATCCAGTATTCTGTCCGCAATCCGAGAAGGAGAGAATTCTTCCACTTGATCTGGCCTTTCTCCAACTCCAAGCAATTTTATCGGTTTTCCCGTGACCGCTCTAACAGAGAGAGCGGCGCCGCCCCTTCCATCAGAATCGACACGCGACAAACACACACCGGTTAGCCCAACAGAATCATTAAATGCATTTGCTGTGGATATGATGTCTTGGCCAGAAAGTGAATCTGCCACAAACAAAGTTTCAACTGGCGAAAGAGCTTTGTTCAAACTTCGAGCCTCTTCCATAAGCCCTTCATTAACCTGCATCCTTCCTGCTGTATCGACAATCAAAATGTCATACGCTCCGCCCCTGGCTTTTTCTAGAGCGATTTTAGCTATGCCAACAGGAGAAGCTCCTGACTCGCTTTGAAAAACGTCAACACCTATTTGGGCTCCCAAAACTTCTAATTGCTCCATGGCCGCTGGACGATACACGTCAACAGATGCCATCATACTCTTTTTTCCGTAATTTTTTTTCAGAAAAAACGCTAATTTGGCGCTCATCGTAGTTTTACCGCTTCCCTGAAGCCCAACCATCATGATCACAGCCGGATCGCCACTACGGCTATTTTTTACGCGAAAAGAGCTTTCATCATGAGTCATTGTCTTAATCAACTGGTCGTGAACTATTTTTACAACCATCTGCGCCGGATTAACACTTTTTATAATTTTCATTCCCAATGCTTTTTCTTTAGCAGATTCTATAAACTCTTTAGCTACAGATATAGCCACATCAGCCTCTAAAAGAGCTACCCTTATTTCGCGCATAGCAGAGTCTATATCGGCTTCAGTAAGAGCTCCCTTATTTCTTACTTTGCTGAATATATCCCCAAGTTTTTTCCCAAGCGAATCGAACATCAAATACTTCCAAGAGAGATCATTTGTATATTATAGCTACAAATGAGCCTCTGGCACTCTTTAATATGAAGCAACATAGCAAAATCACATACTAGCATAGAATTAAGAAAAACCAACATAAAAGCAAAAATTAATTTTTTCTTTGTAAAATAGAAATCTAAACCATAAAAACTATAAAAACCATGAAAAAATCAATAATAACATTTTTTATATTTATGCTTGCGCCAACGTCTTACGCGAAGATAACAGTCAAACGTGAAGGGTTTGATAAAGAAGACCTGCGGATTTTTAACGAATTGATGGGGCAAAACGCCAATAATGCCAATAACGCCAATAATGCTAATAACGCCAATAATGCCAATAATGCCAATATCGCCAATAACGCCAATAACGCCAATAATGCCAATAATGCCAATAATGCCAATAATGCCAATAATGCCAATAATGCCAATAATGCCAATAATGCCAATAATGCCAATAATGCCAATAATGCCAATATCGCCAATAACGATGACAATACACATAACCCACGCATAGCTGATAAGCTCTCACAGTCTTTTTATATTCCTGAAAAACCCGACAGTAACGGTCCGATAGCCGGTTCAGACAATGCCTATGGTTATGAAGAAGAGGATCATCCAATAAAAATTACACCAAAAGATATCAAATCCAGAGAGCATCTTATAGCGTCGCTCGTTTCAAAAAAAATTATTAGCGAAAAAGATCTCCGCTCAAAGTCTTTTACAGCATTCTGCAACGACGGAACCGCTTTTCTAGTACCAAAAAAATGGCATAAAATAGACATAATCGGGCTTGGCGGACACATATCACATCCTGGTATGCTAAACGTCATAGTATCGTGCGCGCAACACGGAGGGGTGAACTCAGACAAAATACTAGACAACGAAAACGGAAACACTATACCCGTAAACAAAGAAAAAATAAAAAAGATCATTGAGGAAAGCGCCAGTTATAAAAAAAATGGGCTAAAAGTTAGCAAAGAATGTTTAGCAGCTGCATTTGAGGGAAACGTCAATTTCGACAATACCGTCGGTAAATTTGTATGCGAAGGTAGCGGGAAAAATCTATCAGAAGGACAATGCAAAAACTGTGCTCAATTTTTAGACTCGATAAAAAAGTCTCCATTTGAAGTAAACAATGCATTCAAAGGATACACCGCTTCCTCCAGTGGCTATAAAGCATAATTAATATAATTAATATAATTAATAAAACAAAAATACACGATACCATCCAGTATCACCATCACTTTACAGCGCAACTTTGACGTCAGAAATCGCTCTAAGCTCTGCGCTGAAATTATATTTAACAGCGACTATATTTACGCCATTATATATAAAGCTAATAAAAAATAAATTCTTTTATTATAAAATTAATCTATAAATAAAAAACCACTACCTATTATGAAAAAAATTTCAGCAACACTTCTAGCGCTAATTCTGGCGTCAAACTGCAGCGCGTCAAAATTTTTAGACATGTTTGGCAAAAAAAATAAAAAACAACCAACAGAGTTAACATATCAACAACAAAAACAAGAAGAAGAAGAAAAACAGCTGAGTCCAAAACAAAATCAGTTAAAAAAAAGAGGAGATGCTCTTAATCAGATAGCAGACCACTCCAAACAACAGATCGCGCTTTCTGAGCAACTTTTAGAACGCACTAGGCTTTTTAGAGAACAACAACTCGCACAGCAAGAGCAAGAGAGGCAGGAACAGGTGCAAAATGCCTCTTTCACAGTATTCTGCAAAGACGGAAAGGCCTCTTATATAGTACCAAAAAAATGGCATAAAATAGACGTAATCGGGCTTGGCGGACACCCATCTCACCCAGGTATGCTAAACGCTATATCTGCATGCGTAATGCACGGAGGCATCGACATCAACAACGTCATAGACAACAAGAACAATATTCCGGTCGCCTCAGAAAAAATAAAAAAAATCCTTGCAGAAAGCGCAAACTATAAGAAAAAAGGAGAAATACAAAACTACCTCAGCCAGGCCTGCATCATGGCCGCAGCAGAGGGAAACATAAAAGACAAGAGTTCCTTTATGTCCAAAACAAAAACATACAAATGCAGCGGCAGCGGAGCCAGCCTCAAAGCCGGCGAATGTAACGCCTGCGGAGAGTATTTTTACGGCACGCTCCAACAGTTTCCATCAAGAGTAAGCCATGCTTTTGATGGATATAATTCACAATAAATGATCGCTAGTAACATATTCAATGCGCATAGTTTCGAATAGGCCAGAGAACTCTGATGTTTATTTCGAGATATGCGCACATCAACAACAACAATCATTAGCGCCAATCGCAGCAATTATGATATTATTTTTTTCTCCAGCATAAAAAACACTAAACTCCCGTCTTAGCACAAAAAAATGAAAAAATGTAAAAACAACAGACAGTCCCTTACCATTAAAACGCTTTTGGATGGCTTTGCATACTATGATATACTCATACAGAGAGTCTTTATTATCCGAGTTTTATCAATTAATGCGTTGCGGCAACAAACCAGAATGGCTTAAAGTACGCGTGCGCGCGGATGGCTTCGCGAAAACAACAGAAGCGGCGTGCGCAGGAATCATAACTGTTTGCGCGGAATCTAAGTGCCCTAATATCAGCGAATGTTGGTCTAGGAAACACGCCGCCTTTATGATTCTGGGCGATACCTGCTCCAGAAGGTGCACATATTGCAATATAAAAAAAGGATGCCCTTCGTCTCCTGTCGACCCCAAAGAGCCAGAGAAAATAGCTAACGCTGTTGTAGGACTTGGCTTGAGGCACGTTGTAATAACTTCTGTAACAAGAGACGATCTTCCAGATGGAGGGGCCAGTGCGTTTCGCGACGTAATAGTTTGTGTGCGCACGTTATCGCCAAAAACAACCATAGAAATTTTGGTTCCAGACTTCCTAAACAAGCCTGGAGCCCTAGAAATTATAGCGACCGCTGAACCTAATGTTTTTAACCACAACATAGAGACTGTAGAAAGGTTGTTTGGCATAGTCCGACCAGGAGCAAGTTATAGACATTCCCTAAAGCTACTACAAGAAGCAAAACTGATCATGCCAAAGGTGTTCACAAAATCAGGGCTCATGGTTGGTCTCGGAGAAACAGATGAGCAAATAGAAGAGACCATATGCGATCTGCGCAAACATCATGTGGATTTCATCACTATAGGACAATATCTTCGACCAAGCCAAGCCCACGCCCCAGTAGATAGATATCTGTCACCAGCAGAGTTTGAAAACATAAAAAAGCTCTCTATTGAAAAAGGATTTTTAATGGTGTCTGCGTCGGCCCTAACTCGCTCATCATACCACGCAGATAAAGATTTTGAAAAACTAGTAGCTGCGCGAAGCGGCTTACAAATCTCATCAACTCAAAAAAAATATGGCAGCTCACTTACAGCCTAACGCATCTCTAAAAACCATGCGCCACCTCAATAACTCGCATCTGTTGGTTCGCATTTATAGCTCAGGTCTGATATTGCAAAAAAATCAAACTAAAGGCATATGATATCATTAAGCGCACACGTTATTTTCAAAAAATCATGCGCAATAGCACAATTCAAATAAACAGTGTTCAAGATACAAAAACGCTCGCATTAAAAATAGCGCGCCTTATAAGCTCTCCATGCGCAGTCTTGCTCAAAGGCCAACTTGGTAGCGGAAAAACTACATTTACAAAATTCCTTCTCGAAGAGCTAGAAGCCGATACGCAATTTTTCCAAAGCCCAACATTTCCGATAATGCTTCCATATGAATCTGAAAAATTTGGAACATTGTGGCACATAGATCTATATAGGATAGAGTCTGAAAGCGACCTGGTTGAACTATATCTTCCGGAAATATTTTCTAAAAACATATGTATAGTGGAGTGGCCGCAAATAGCAGAAAACCTTTTTTATGGAACGCGCCGACTATTCGTAGAGTTTTCAATGAATAAAGACGGGACTCGAACTGCCAACGCCGGAGAATTGCCAACCTAGATCTAGAATCATTTTACCTCTCAAATACTTATCTATAGTCGATGCTGTTTGGCAGAATTTCCATAATCTCTCTTGCGCGTTTATAGTAAACATCGCTTTTTGGCAGCTTTTTGACAGCTGTTTCTGCTTCCTTTCTTGCCCTATCTATATCTCCGGAAGCAGCATAAAATTCTGCCAAGCACGCACGCATTCTTCCATGATTATTGAGCTTTCCATATGCCCTTCCCAAAAGCTGCCAAGTGAACGCATCCATATCAGAACCTTTAATAAATAAAACCCGCTCTATGTTTCGTATTGCGGACGAAATATCGTCTACGCAATTAGACTCTACCATTATCCTAGCGGCTCCTTGTATCATGTACTGGTCAGACCTACGGGATTCGAGAGCCAGTTTAATTTCTCTAATCGCATCGTGCATTTTTCCAGCCTCAAAAAGTATTTGCGCTCTAATTTCCTGTATAAATGGTTTATTAAAAGCCCCTCCAGCAGACATTTCAAATTTATTTAGACTTTCCAGAGCGCATCTAGTGTTTCCAAGCCTAAAATTAACTATCGCCATCCCATAATTTTTGAAATCTCCATTTACTTTTAGGTTTTGTACGGCCTGCATAGCATCTGACACCGGAGAAGTAAACGCTGTAATTTTCGTTTTTATAATTTGAAATAATTGCTCGAAATTTTTTGGTAATTTAGTATTCTTGCTTATGTCTTTTTGCTCTAAATACGGGTTTTTTTTCATGTGCTGAAGACGTTCGCTGCTGACGGGGTGAGTACGAAAATATATGTTTTGGTCGTCTGACCTCTCTGTCTTTGCGATATATCCTATGAATCTTTCCAAGCCTGAGGTCGGCCATGAAATTTTCTTGAGAACAGACAAAGCAAATTGGTCAGCCGCAGACTCTTGCATTCGAGAGAATCCGCACAGAGATAACGAATGCACATCATTCGCCATAATAAATCCCTGCCCCAAAGCGCTAACATCCTTCGTAATGCCAGCTACAACTGCAGCTATAAGAATTGGGATTACGCTTTTTGAGCGCGAATTTTTCGCGGCTTCAAGCATTTGTATCGAATGATTGCAAACTATGTGGCCGATTTCATGAGCTAAAACACCAATGAGTTCTTCTGCGCATGAAGACTTCTCTATAAGTCCAACATTTATAAATATGTTGGTGTCGGACGCCATAGCGTTAACGTGCGCAGAGTTTACGAGAAAAAATTGGATCTTCTGCTTAGTGCCGCTTGCTCTAACCATAGGATCTATGAATAGCTTCAAAACTTCCTGAACTTCAGAGTCTGTAAGTATGTCCCCGTCTGCAAATTTTATAGGGAAAGTAAAAGCACACCCGTGATAAAACACAACAGAGAAAGCGAAGGCAAAAAAATATGCCACCACCCTACCACAAAAATCAGATAATAACTTTTTCACGTTTTCCATATTTGACAGATGCCGAAAGCAGAAACACGGCGGTTAGTATAACAAATGATCCTATACCAACCAACACGCTCGGCACTTCTGAAAATAATAAAAACCCCAAAAGCGCGCTCGCAACAACCCTTATCGACCCAAGGGGCATAAGGAATGTGACATCGGCAACATGCAAAGCCCTATTAGCGCCTTCATACGCGCAAGCAGTAAAAATTCCAAGAAAAACAAGCCACCCAACTTGCGTCATCGTTGGCACAGACCAAAATGGCAGACTTAAAGATGAAAATACGCATATGCTCATCATAATAAACGCCGTAGTATGGGATGGTGGCATTTTCTGCACAAGATACTTTGACCCAAGGCTTAAAGCACTAAAAAAGCTCACAGAAATAAGAGGAAGCAATATATAAGCCGCTTTTTGCTCCACAGAAAAATCGATATTCTCTAAACACTGCCCATGAGCAACTATAGCGCCTCCTATAATTCCAAGAACTATGGAAGACGCTCGAAGCCAATTAACTCTTTCCTTAAATATAAATATTCCGCCCATAGCCGTGAATATAGATCCAAGAAACCCGAACGAGACAACATTCACGACTGGAATATTTTTCATAGAATATCCCCAAGCAGCAAGGCTTATAGAAGCACATAACCCTATTGCAACGCACGCCTTGTTTTTAAACAAATGTATTGGCACCGTCCTAGCAATCGGCAGCATAAACAAAAAACCAAACAAAAACTGCAAACAAACTATTTCAAGGACGTAAACTTCCTGCCCAAGCTTTTTGAGTAGAACGTTCACGCACGCAAAGCTGAGAGAAGAAAAAACCCGCCACATCGCGCCTCGGAAATACAAAGACTTCTTAAAATCAAATGCACTCATCACTAACACCTCTTCAGAAACTACAGAAACAACACCAGTACCAATATAGCATCTCACAGTACGCCGCTCTGCACGGGGACAAAGCGGACTGATTACTTTACATCAACCCACCACCAGAACTCCCAATAAACCATTCGCAAATCACACGACGCGCAGGTTTTTATTACTTTACAGTTCGGCGGCTGCGTCACCCACATGGGTTATACAGTAACCGATTATTACCGTCAATACACCGTATCTCATACAGCGAACAACAAAAAAAGCGGACACAGCACAAACCGCGTCCGCTTTTCGCTTAAAAATTAATAGCGAAAGTTTTTCGATTTAAAAGTCCATTCCTCCCATACCTCCGTGCGGACCATATCCGCCGCCTCCAGAACCAACACCAGTCTGCTTTTCAACCTTCTCCGAGCTCATAACCTCTGTTGTAGCCATAAGAGAGGCGATAGAAGCAGCGTTCTGTAAAGCCATTCTAACAACCTGCGTAGGATCTACTATTCCTGCTTTGATCATGTCGCAATAAACCTCATTTTGCGCGTCGTAGCCAAAATTTTTATCACCACTTTCCTTTATTTTATTGACAACAACCCCGCCTTCAAGACCAGCGTTTTCTGCTATATATCGAGCGGGATACTCTATAGCTCGCATTATTATCTGCATGCCAAATTCATAATCCTTAGAGCGGAACGACTTACCCTCTATAGATTTAGAAACCGCTCTACCCGCAGAAATAAGAGCAGACCCACCGCCAGCAACTATGCCTTCCGTAAGCGCCGCTTTAGTCGCAAATTTTGCATCTTCAACGCGATCCTTTTTTTCTTTGACGGCAGTTTCAGTGGCGTCTCCTACGCGAATCACAGCAACTCCACCAGACAATTTAGCCAGCCTTTCCTGAAGCTTCTCTTTATCATAATCAGACGTGGTATCTTCTATCTGACGCCTAATTTGCTCGCACCTTCCAGAAATGGCATCCTTGGTTTTCCCAAGCCCACCTTCAACTATGGTTGTTGTCTCTTTATCAACTACTATCCTCTTAGCATGCCCAAGCATATCCACACGAACATTCTCTAGCTTCACGCCAATATCTTCCGATATGACCTGCCCACCTGTGAGTATAGCTATATCTTCAAGCATAGCTTTTCTTCTATCTCCAAAACCAGGAGCTTTCACAGCTACGACCTTAAGCCCTCCGCGCAGCTTGTTCACCACAAGAGTAGCCAGAGCCTCTCCCTCTATGTCTTCTGCGACAACTACAAGCGGCCTACCAGATTGAACTACAGCTTCCAAAATCGGCAATATGGGCTGAATCGAACTTATCTTTTTGTCGAACAGAAGAAAATACGGACTGTCGAGCTCGCAAATCATCTTCTCTGGATTAGTAACAAAATATGGAGAGATATATCCCCTATCAAACTGCATACCTTCGACGATATCCAGTTCCGTTTCACAAGATTTCGCCTCTTCCACAGTAATTACGCCTTCACAGCCAACTTTTTCTATTGCTTTAGCTATTATATCGCCGATTTCATCATCTCCGTTTGCAGAAATAGTGGCTACCTGACGTATAGCTTTGCTATCGTTCTTGACAGTGATACTATTTTTCTTCAGCTCCTCCACTATCATTTTCACAACATCATCGATTCCGCGCTTAACCTCCATCGGATTCATACCAGCAACAACAGCCTTCATGGCTTCTGTCAATATCGCTTGCGTAAGAACTGTTGCTGTCGTTGTTCCGTCCCCTGCGTAGTCAGCGGTTCTAGAAGCGACTTCTTTAACCATCTGCGCTCCCATATTCTCGAATCTGTCAGCGAGCTCTATGTCTTTAGCAACCGTAACCCCGTCTTTAGTTACTCGAGGCGTACCAAACGACTTTTCCAGTACAACATTGCGCCCTTTCGGACCAAGCGTCACGCGCACAGCGTTCGCAAGTTTATTAACTCCCTCAAGAAGCTTATCTCGAGCCTCTTGTGAAAACTTTAATTCTTTTACAGCCATCTGCGCCTCCTTATCCTATAACAGCCATTATGTCAGAGTTCTTCATGATGAGATACTCCTTGCCACCAAACTTCACCTCAGTTCCAGACCATTTGCCAAAAACGACGATATCTCCAACCCTAACGTCCATAGCGATGAGCTCACCGCCGTCAGCGCGCGCACCAGGACCAACGGCTACCACCTTCCCTTCAATAGGTTTTTCTTTAGCGGTGTCTGGAATTATTATCCCTCCTGCAGTCTTTTCCTCAGGTTCAAGCCGCTCAACTAGAACCCTGTCTTGCAAAGGTTTGAAATTCTCAAGACTTCTGTTTGCACTAGACATATCCCCTCCTTCCTTCATGTTACTTTTAGCACTTTAGCTAAGTGACTGCTAAATAATTACCACATTATGAATGCGTTGGCAATAGAAGTTGCAGGGCTATAAAACCGGCCATCTTTACACCCGCCATAGCGCCCCTTCTCTCTTCAGCATAAAACAAAACTCAAAACCACACCTAGAGCTAAATTTAGGTCAATTTCCACCGCCGCAGAGTTATAAAACCGACCCATATACCGCACAAAGCCATTATTAAACACACCGCCTCCGCGCAAAACAAAAAAACCCTGCCACACTCTTCCGCGGGCAGGGCAACAGGAACCACAGTCTCCTAGGTTTAGAGCTGTATGTTTCCTATTTATCAGTCATAGTTCTTCCTTACTTTTTGTTCTGAGCACCTAAATACGGGTCCTGATCTCTATCGGAACCATATGGCCTTTTAAACTGCTGCCCCTGAGTACCTTGCACTTTATCACTTGGTGCCTTAACTTTAAGCATCCGATTCGCTTGTGACATAAGTTGATTCGTCTCCGTTTCAGCTCTACCTCTAACCATATCGGCCAATCGCAAGTTTTCCTGTTCCAACGAACCGATACGAATCGCCGATTCATTATTGCTCTGTTCTAAAATTGAAGCTCTTTCAGATAACTCGCCATATCGTTGATTAAACGTATTTGACTGTTCAATAATCTTTCTATCTAAAGCGGCAACATCTTCAAACAACTGCCGTTGAGCGCGTGACAATTCGGCCGAAGTTCCATTAACACTATCCATAGTACCAGACAGTCGTTGAATTTTTTTGTCAGTATTATCAAGGTCCATCCTAGCCCGATCAGAAGCAGTTCGATCCCTTTCTAAAGACGCAGCCTCCATTCTTTTCTCAAATTCCGTCATTTCCAGGTCTTTCTGCCGTATAAGATCTTCTAGACCTTTAACAGATAAAACAATATACTCATTACATTCCTGTTTAACGTTTTGTAACGAAGATCCAAACTCGGAAACCCTGCTGTCAATCCCGTCAACCACGCCTCTAATCTCGCCATTGAAAGAAGCCATTCGCTCTTCAAAAGCCTTATAGCGTCCCTCCAGCTCACGGACTCTTTTGGAATAATCACCATCAAACTTATCGGAAACATTTTTAACCTGAGAGCTAATCTCTTCTTTGAAAGAATTCAAGCTTCCCTTAAAAAAGGCCTCCATATCTCCCATCTGCTTGCATTTTTCATCATACATAGATTTATATTGGACGCTTAGCCCCTCATACTGTCTGGCTAAATCATCTTTCTTTTCTACAATTTCCAATCTTCTGATAATGTCTGACGGCAGAACCGCTGAATTCTGCGCGGCAAATTGCTGCGCCATACCATTCTTCTGTTCTTCTGCAATCTTCTCAAGATGAGACTTCTGCTGTTTCAAACATCCTATCTCCTTGAGAGACTCTTGCTGCAACGATAACGCGTTATCAAGCTGAGACTTCTGCTGCGCTAGCATGCTCTCAAGATGAGACTTCTGCTGCGCTAGCATGCTCTCAAGATGAGACTTCTGCTGTTTCAAAGATTCTACCTCCTTGAGAGACTCTTGCTGATGCGATAACGCGTTATCAAGCTGAACATTCTGCTGCTCTAGCATGTTCTCAAACTGAACATTCTGCCGCCCGAAACGCTCCCCCCCATCTGCACCTAGTTTCCGCTGTTGAGAAAACCCAGCTTGAAGACCCCTATCACTACCATCATCCACGATCTCTGCACCAAGACGTTGTTTATCTCCAAAATCCGCGCTGGGATGCCCCTTCAGATAACCGCCCTTCTGGCTCATGGGGTTTAAATCTCCAATTTGTTGATCCTGGCTCCACTGGACCAATCGACCATTACCAGCATTTGCACCTAACGGCTCGCTCTGTAGAAACTGTAGCCTAGAAGATTTATGTCTGCTTTGCGTATCATCATTAACTTTGCTTAAAGTCATAAAAGATTTCGACCGGCCCGAAACCTTTTCTATTTCTACTGCACGCTGAAAGATATCTCTAATAAACTGAGCAATACCGCCATTTTCTTGCAAAAACACACTAACACCGCCATTAGGATCTTTGTAATCCGCCAGAGCTATTGGCAAAATATGACGGGTTTCATCAATCTGGAAACTATCGATATCACCATCGTCAATTTTAGAAAGAGCACTAAAAAACGCATCTGAAAAACAGGAGAGCACAACTGATTTTTTATCAGACCCTTTTGATTGGGCAGATCTATCCGCAAACAATTGTCCCGCAGCTTTCCTTAAACTTTCGCTATTCGGTCCCGCCGCACCAACGCCAGCAAAGCTAAATAAAGCCCCAAAAAGCGCCAACGCTACCGATTTTCTAATCGAATTCATACCTAAATTCCTCCTCAAAACACAATTGGCTCACACCATAGCAGCCATTGTAAATTGGTATATATGATCACAACTGTTTTGTAAAGAGACTTATAAAAACTTTTTACTTTAATTATCTAAGGAGACGCTTTAGTGAACTAGTAAAATCTCCTTGTTAAACCCCAACATACCTCAAAATTCTTCAATATCAATTAGGTTGAGTTCCTTGCTCCAAAAATCTGTTTTATTGTAAGAAATTCCTAATATCAGGAAAAGGATTTCCAAATTTTCAATTCTACGATACTGAACATCCCGCACCATACCATCGAGCTCCGCCCACGCGAAACGCATAGAGCAAAAAAAAACCATAGAGGCATGCACGTAGCATAAACATAAAAACAACCAGCTTACCGTACACACCTTGTAGTACAAATTTCGAAGCGCTTTCAACCGATTCAGGTCAAAAGAGACGCCGAGCTGTCGACATTTGTTAAAGCTCACGGTTTATGAGATAATGCTGCCGTGAACTTTGCTTGTTGCTTTGTTTTTGTGAAAAAGTGTTCCGCTTATTTTGCTCTGCCACTCCGAGATTTAGTTGTGTTCCCAGGAGCCGTAGCGCCGCTGTTCATCAAGCGCGATAAATCCATAGCGTCTCTTCAGGCCGCAGCAGACAAAGGAGAGATGGTATTGCTCGTAACTCAAAAATCAGCGAGAATGGACAACCCCGCGATATCAGACGTATACAGTGTAGGCACCCTTGCGTCAATCGTACAAATAACTCGCCTTCCAGATGGAAGCGTTAAAGCTCTAGTAGACGGAAAAAAAAGAGCATTTATCTCGCAAAATTACGATTTTGAAGGATCCAGCCTGTTCACAGCAATGTGTAGCGAAATGGAAACAGTAGTAGAAGATGAAAAAGAGGTGGAAGCGTTGCGACGGCTCCTTCTGACAGAACTAGAACAATATGTAAAAATAAATAAAAAAAATGAGCTAGGAAATTTATCTTCTATATCGCAAATAAAAAACACAGAACGCATGCTAGACATAATATCGTCCCACCTATTAATGAGCCTAGAGCTGAAACAGGAAATTTTGGAGGCCGTGTCGCTCAACCAACGACTAGAGCTTGTCTTCAGCTATCTTGGAGTTGAAATAGAGGTCGCTCACGTACAACGCAGAATATGGAACAGGGTAAAAGACGACCTTGAAAAACAGCAGAAAGAGTATGTGCTTCAGATGCAGCGCAAAGCAATCGATAATGAACTCGGAGACTTGGACGGAACGTCGCGCAATGAACTGTCAGAACTTGAAGATAAAATAAACGCAGCTACGCTGTCTCCTGAGGCAAAAGAAAAGGCGCTCTCCGAACTAAAAAAGCTGCGCTATATGAACACTATGTCTTCAGAAGCAACCGTTATTAGAAATTATCTTGACTGGATTTTAAGCTTACCCTGGGACAAGCCCACCACACTGTGCAAAGACCTGACTAAAGCACATTCTATTCTCAATAAGGAACACTATGGTCTTGATAAAGTAAAAGAAAAAATACTAGAGTTTCTCGCTGTACAAAATAGAACAGAAAAAACTCAAGGATTTGTCCTTTGCCTAGTGGGGCCACCTGGAGTTGGAAAAACTTCTCTGGCAGAATCGATAGCTAACGCAACTGGACGACAGTTTGTACGGTTTTCATTAGGTGGAATAAAAGACGAGGCTGAAATTCGTGGCCACAGAAGAACGTATATAGGAGCTATGCCAGGGCGCATAATACAAGGAATGAAAAAAGCTAAGACCACTAATCCTTTATTCGCTCTTGATGAGCTCGACAAAATTGGGCAAGATTGGCGCGGAGACCCGTCAGACGCGCTCTTAGAAGTTTTGGACAGGTCGCAAAATTTCGACTTCAAAGATCACTATCTCGAAGTTGGATATGATCTGTCTAATGTTATGTTTGTTGGAACTGCCAATTCTATAAATATTCCACCTGCTCTTCTCGACAGAATGGAGATAATTTGGGTATCTGGATACACGGAAGACGAAAAAGTGGAAATTGCAAAAAAACACCTTATTCCGCGAAAAAAAGAAGAAAGCGGGCTTAAGGGTAAAGAGTTTACAATAAGCGATGAAGCTCTGCGAATTATCATACGCAATTACTGTAAAGAAGCGGGCGTTCGCAACCTAGAGCGGGAAATAGCCTCTCTCGCACGCAAAGCAGTTAAAGAAATGATTCTAAACGGAACAAAATCTGTAAAAATCACGAGGAGCAACATAGCCAAATATGCTGGCGTGCCGAAGTTTGTTAATACTGATTCAGAGCTTGACGATAAAGTCGGCGTTACAACAGGGCTAGCTTGGACAGAAATGGGAGGAGACATACTATACATAGAAGCGCTCGTTCTCTCTGGAAAAGGAAACGTCGTCTGCACTGGAAAACTGGGAGAGGTGATGCAAGAGTCTGTAAAAGCAGCTTTAAGCTTTGTAAAATACAAGGCCACCGATTATAACATAGACCCTTCAGTATTTGAAAAGAGCGACATACATATACATGTTCCAGAGGGAGCAACTCCTAAAGACGGGCCATCTGCTGGCGTTGCTATGTGCGCATCAATGGTGTCAGCGCTCACAGGAATCCCAGTGCGCGGAGACATAGCAATGACAGGAGAAATCAGCCTGAGAGGAAAGGTCTTACCAATCGGAGGACTGAAAGAAAAGTTACTTGCAGCTCTTAGATATGGTATAAAAAATGTTCTTATCCCATTTGGTAACATGAAAGACCTCGAGGAAATCCCTCAAAATGTGAAGAGCGAGCTAAACATAATACCTATAACCACGATATCTGATGTTTTAGAAAATTCGCTAAAAAAACGAGATCTCACAGAAAGCGGCAACGCAAGAAACTCTGTCGGCCACAAATCCAGAAAGAAACCTATCAACACTCCCGATTCAGCAGCTGCTCGGTAACATCGGTAATAGGACATGGCCCGGGCTCTAGTTCAGCTCCTGTATTCATACACTCGTCCCTCTTGTAACTATCCGGGACCTATAAACGTTTCATTATATTATTGAAATTATTCAAAAATTATGCAATCATGAAAACCGTTGTTTTTCTTAGAATTTGGTAGATAAATATGAATACACAGAAGATAAAACTCGTGTTTGCGAGTGCGGTTTTCTTTGTTGCGCTGTGCTCGCCAGCCTCCAGCTTCGGTGTTAAGGTAAGGCCAGAAGATGTTGAATATGCTTGTAGAGCGGTGGGGAAATACACTCGCTATTTTGATGAGAGTAAGAACAACCAATCTCGTAACAACTATCTAGAAACGGTGGCAATCAGAATAAACACGGATAGACCTCTAAAAGAAATAGCTTCTCTTTTAGAATGTGGCGATAACAAACGAAACGATGACGACATAATAAAAGAATTTATAAAAATAGCAAGAGATAGGCGCGAAGAGATTGATGGAAAAACCAAACAATCCTCCCAATTCCAATACGACGACAGCCAATTTGCTGAATTTAAGGCGCAGAGCTCACAAATAACACAATTATCTTCTTTATATAAAAAGCTTAACCACCTGCCTACCAACCTTAACTTCACAGCGGGAGACATCACTCTTAGTAATTCTGGCACATTAATAACTCAACCAAAAGATTGTTCATTAGACCACACACTAGAAGGTAATACAGGTAACATACCATTGCATAGCAAAACAAACACCAATGATCAGCGCGAGACATCTGAGGAATCTGGCGGTTGGTTTAGCACAACAATGAAATTGGTAAAGAGCCTTTTCAATTAGGAGATAAAATATGAATACAAATAAAATACGTAAAATAAAACTCGTGTTTGCGAGTGCGGTTTTCTTTGTTGCGCTGTGCTCGCCAGCCTCCAGCTTCGGTGTTAAGGTAAGGCCAGAAGATGTTGAATATGCTTGTGAAAAGGTAGGAACTTACAAGCATTATAATGGAAAATATTATTTGAGGGAACGTGATAGTAGTTCAAATGAACGTGATAGTAGTTCAAATGAATGTTATGACGTACATAGGTTATCCGAAATTATGGCTGAGATGATAAATAACAAACAGACAACAAAAGAAATACAACGATCTTTATACCTGGGTTCAGGGACAGACTATGGGCTAGAAATAATAATAACTGTGATTGCAACAGCGAAAGAAAAAAGAAGGTCTATAATAGCGAAAAAAAGAGAAGCCAGGGCGGAAATAATTGGGGAAACCCCTTTTCAACGCGGATCCTGTAACCATTTTCGAGGCAGATACCGTAATTACTTTCGAGGCCAACCCTATGGAATAAACATGAGAAATCTTGAAAGCGACTATAGCTCGCAGATATCAAATTTATCTTCTCTATATACAAAAATAGAACAAAAATTCACCACACTGGAGGGTTATGCAGAGCGAAAATTCACTCCTCTGGAGGGTTATGCAAGGCAAATCATTAAAAGTGAAGATGCTCTGCGAGAAAAAATTGATACTGTTATTTTGGAGCTGAATCAAATAAAAAACAAACAGCATTTTCCCCAAGATACATTCAATGCACGAGAGATGCCTTTCTCAGAGAAACACGAAGCGCAAGAACAAAAAATATTCTCAAACATTATTATGCAAGACGAATTTTCTCATCATATAAAATGCGAGAAACACGAAGTGCAAGAACAAAAACCCCTTATTAACATCAAAATGGGAGACATCACTTTTAGTAATTCTGGCACATTAATAACTCAACCAAAAAATTGTTCATTAGACCACACACTAGAAGGTAATACAGGTAACATACCATTGCATAGCAAAACAAACACCAATGATCAGCACGAGACATCTGAGGAATCTGGCGGTTGGTTTAGCACAACAATGAAATGGATAAAGAGCCTTTTCAATTAGGAGATAAAATATGAATACAAATAAAATACGTAAAATAAAACTCTTGTTTACGAGCGCGTTTTTCTTTGCTGCGCTGTGCTCGCCAGCCTCCAGCTTCGGCGTTAGGGTCACCGTAGCCGATGTTGAATATGCGCTTAAAGCAGTTGGGAAAAAAACTCCTTATTTTAATTTTGCTCCATCCAACAAGGATCGTATCGAACACCTTGAAACATTAGTGATAAAAATAAACTCCGACCGCCCAGCAAAAGAAATAATGAGCCTTCTACGTGATGACGGTAATGATCGAAACGATGACAAACTAATAGAAGAATTTATAAAAATAGCACGAGACAGAAACGAAGAGGTTAATGGAAAAACTAAACCAAGTTACAACGACAGCCAAATGGCGTTTATTGAAAAAAATCTTAAAGATCAGGGCATGATAATGAAAGAATTATCAAAAAAAGTTTCCGACTTAGAAAACTATGCTGTAAACAGATTTAATGATGTTGTAAGCAAACTTAATATTTTGGATAACCGAATCGATCTCTTAGCCGAAGAGTTGGCTCAAACAAAAATTAAACAACAAGCTCAAGAACAAAGAATTGAAGAGCTAGAAAAAATTCCATCAACTCAGATCAATAATTTTGGAACAAATAATTTCGGCCTATTGGTGAATGAAACTAAAAATAGCACATATGAAAGTAAAAGAATTAACGATATACATATCTCAGGAGCCCCTCAACAAAACAAGAGTTCGCAATCTAAAGAAAAATGCGATGATTCTGGTTGGCAAAATTCATTCGATAGCAAAACTCCAAGCAGCCAAGCTGTCAGTGTTCGTAAGAGCCCTATCGCTATGTGTACTATCTATTAAACTAAACCCCAAACCAAAAACCCACAGCGCAGCGCTGCCGCCACTTAAAGCAGCGCTGTTTTTCCTGAAAATAACTTGTCCCTACCCTGGCGAAACAAATTGCATAAATTTGCCGAACAGTAAATAAAAGCGTATATTTATCAATCATCAACAGCGGCCCTATTGGCAGTGTCAACATGCTATACATTGAAGCGATAAAAGACATAAAGGATGCGATAATTGAAGAAATTTCTGGCTTATGCAAAGGTTACGACGGCGACGTATCTGTAATACCTCCCGATGACGAAAGCAATGGAGACCTCACAACCAACATAGCGTTTGTCATAGCCAAAACTGTACGGAAAAAGCCCATAGATATTGCTTCTGCGATAGCCTTAAGACTGTCGAATCTTTCAACTGTTAAAAGCGCGTCTGCCGTTGGAGCTGGATTTGTGAATATAACACTAGCGAAAGAGATATGGAGCGACGTTGTCATAGAAGTGCTTAAGGATAGATGCGAGTATGGAAAGTCAGATATAGGAGGCGGCGCTAAGATAAACATCGAGTATGTGTCAGCAAACCCAACAGGACCATTACACGCTGGGCACGGCCGAGGAGCTGTCATTGGCGACTCGCTAGCAAACCTCCTTGAATTTGCAGGATTTGACGTCACACGAGAATACTACGTAAACGATGCCGGAAATCAAGTAGAAATTTTGGCGCGCACAGTATACCTGCATTATAAAGCTCTACTGGAAAACCACGATGCGGAAATTCCAGATGGAATGTACCCTGGAGACTATCTAAAAGATGTAGCAAAAGAAATCATAGCTAGTTGTGATAAAAAATGGGTCAATAGTCCGCAGGAAGAGTGGCTTTCCGAGTTCCAGAAAATGTCTGTTGAGATTTTACTTCTAAAAATAAAAGAAGATTTACGCGAACTAGGAATAAACCACGATTTGTTTTCATATGAAAGCCGCCTCCACCAAAAAAAACCTGATATCCAAATGTCTACCGTTGAAGAAGCGGCAGAAAATCTAAAAAGTAAAGGACTTGTATATGAAGGCGCTCTGCCAAAACCAAAAGGGATAGAAGACGAAAATTGGAGCGAGGAAAAGCTTCTCCTGTTTAGGTCTTCAAATTTTGGCGACGAGCAGGACCGAGCTCTCCAGCGCCCAGACGGAAGTTGGACATATTTCGCTGGCGATATCGCATACCATATGGATAAATTTCGTCGTGGATTCAAAAATATCATAGACATTTGGGGAGCCGACCACGAAAGCCATGTAAGAAAAACCAAAGCAGGAGTATGCGCTGTCACAGATGGAGCCGCAAACATGGCCGTCTTGATTTGCCAAATGGTAGCATTCATGGATAACGGCGCACCGGTGAAAATGTCCAAAAGAGCAGGCACATTTGTAACACTCCGAGAAGTTACAGATGCCGTAGGAAAAGACGTGTTCCGTTTTTTCATGCTGACAAAAAAATCCGATACCCATATGGAATTTGATTTTCAAAAAGTGAAAGAACAGTCGAAAGATAACCCAGTGTTTTATGTGCAGTACGCCCATGCACGCTGCAGATCCGTACTGCGCTCATTCGAAAAAATGTTTGGCAAAAATGTATTTAAAGAAGAAGCCCACACTATAAATCCAAATAAAATAGAATTCCGCAGCCTCTCGGACTATCACATTTCAGTCGCAAAAATTCTCGCAGACTGGCCCAGACAAATCGAGCAGACAGCAAAAACGTATGAGTTGAACAAGATCGCTAATTACCTATATAAACTTTCAAGCGCCTTTCACAGACTATGGCAGCAGGGACGGTCAGAGCCCGCCATGCGTTTTCTTAACCAGAGCGACGAAAGGCTGTCCTTTGCTAATGCTGGGTTCGTTTATGCTGTGGCCTCAGTAATCGCGTCTGGCCTTAGGATATTCGGCGTCGAGCCAGCAGAAGAAATTGTTTAACTCAGCTATTCCCTGTATTATTTTTAGCATCGGCTGTTTCTTTCTCAAAAATTTTTATACAACGGATAGTATGTTGTTCTTATGGGGTTGATTTATGGATAACATTTCTCAAAAATTAACAAAAATTTTGAGCCGCTCAACTTTAAAACGCTCGAAACGACCTTTTTTTTCATCGGGACCATGCGTAAAACATGCAGGGTGGAGTTTACAAAAAAGTCTTCAGTATTTTGAAGAAAATTTGATAGGTATCTCGCACAGATCACCTATAGGCGTTTCAAGAGTAGCTGATTTAATAGGTAAGCTTAGAGAAATACTAGAAATTCCACAGTCTCACAAAATAGCAATCCTACCCGCTTCATCCACAGGAGCCATTGAAACGGCTATTTGGAACCTCCTAGGCAAACCAAGAGTTGGAATAGACTCAATCAGCTGGGACTTGTTTAGCAAAACGTGGGAGCTCGACGTGAGAGAGCAGCTCAAAATTCAAGACGTAACTCCTTTTTGCGTGAAGGATATAGAAAATTTACACAACCGCGACCACTCTCGCGATATCTTGTTTTCATTAACAGGGACTACAAGCGGGCTCAGCCTCAACAAAGAGTCATTGAAATTTTTAGAAAAAAGAAAAGGAATATCGGTGTGCGACGCCGCATCTGCTGTTATGACGTCTGAAATAGACTGGTCTCTTCTCGACGCAACAGGATTTTCTCTTCAAAAAGGATTCGGCGCCGAAGCAGGAACAGGCGTCCTTGTTCTCAGCACCATGGCTCTAAAACGATTGTCAGAGTATACCCCGTCATGGCCGATACCAAAAATATTCAGGCTGAAGTCATATGACGGATCAATTATAGATGGCATATTTCGAGGAGAAATGATAAACACGCAGTCACTTTTATGTATAGAAGAAGCAATAGACGCAGTAACGTATGCGCAAAATTCAGGAGGACTAAAACACGCGCTTTCGCAAATAGAGCAAAACTTTAAAGAGCTAGAAAGTTGGGTAAAAGCAAAAGAGTGGGTAATGTTCCTTGTAGAAGACGAAAGATACAGAGCAAAATCCTGTGTATGCCTCAAGATAACGGACAGCTATTTCAACACATTGACGACAGAAAAACAATGGTTATTTCTAAACGAGATGCAGCTCGGCCTTTCGCATATAAACGCTGCCCATAACATAGTTAATCACCCTCTCTGCGGAACGCCCTCTTTGAGGATCTGGTGCGGACCAACCGTTGAGACAGAAGACATTTCGTCACTTCTTCCATGGATCGAACTCGCCTTCACAGCAATGAAAGGTCTCTGTTCTGAAAAATTATAAAATCTCTACTCGATATCTAGCCTACAAGGTATAAAATATGCGTAATTCATTATACTCTAAAGTATAAAGTCGCTTCCGCAGCAGCATCATATCCGGCTGTTATCGCGCAAATATTTTGTCGAACAACAGAGTAAAATACTATATAATTCATGCGTTATCCCAAACGGAGTAATCATGAACAAATCTGTTTTGTCATCAAAATTAAAAACACTTCTAGCAGACAGCTATGCTCTATATATCAAAACTCAAAATTACCACTGGAATGTTGAGGGCTCTGATTTCGTTGGACTGCATACATTTTTTGAAGAAAAATATCGGGACCTGGCTGAGGCCATAGATTCAGTTGCAGAGTTTATAAGAATGCTTGGAGAGAAAGCTCCAGGAACTTTTGCTGAATTTGCAAGCGCAACATCTATAAAAGACGGAGTGAACTCGATTTCTGCTATGGAAATGGTCAGAGACCTTGCGGATGGGCAAAACATCTTACAAAAAACTCTGCATGAAGTTTATGAAGAGGCAGAGAGATGCAGGGAATTCGCGATTTCAGGGTTTGCTTCAGAGCGAATATCAGCGCATAAAAAAGCAGAGTGGATACTTCGCAGCTTGTTAAAATAGAAAATACAACTTCTTCATAAAGAAGCACACTAGCGCTCCGCTCTATGCTGATTTTTATATGTATAAATACAGCTGCGGAGCTTGAGTCTCGTGTTTTCTTAATAAATTGATTTTAATGAGATTTTTTTCAGGATGAGTCACGCAAACTATACCTTTATGCCTATTAATATCTCACAACTTCTCTTTCATGAATAAATTTCGAAAAAGCTCTACCCAATGCCAAACACAGTGCTGCATATATCGCTCATATCTCGCGGAAGACCAGATTGAAAATCTAACCGCTTCTTAGTTCTTGGGTGTATGAATGATAAAGTTTTAGAGTGAAGGGCATGTCTACCTTGCCGCAATTCCATGCTCGCCCCGTATTTAGTAGCTATGCTGTGTGTTTTTCTCGGAGCGTATGTAATATCCCCAAGAATAGGTGTCTTCATGTAAGAGAAATGCACTCTAATCTGATGCGTCCTTCCAGTCTCCAGCGCACATTCCACGATGCTATGCGAAGCTATAGACTTGATAACCTTATAATTGGTCACCGCTCGCTTACCGCCAACGGTAACCACCGCCATTTTTTTTCTGTTTATATGGTGGCGACCTATAAAAGTTTCTATCACACCCATTGGCCTTGTTGGAACACCTATAGTGATCGCCCAATAAGTGCGCTTTATATCTCTCGTCTCAAATTGTTTGCATATTTCAGTGTGGGAAAAATCATTTTTTGCTACCGCCATAAGACCGCTTGTTTCTTTGTCGAGTCTGTGGACGATTCCAGGCTTTTGCTCACCAGAAATTCCAGATAGCGCCTCGCCACAATGAGACAGAAGAGCGTTCACCAGAGTGCCTCTAATATTACCAGCTCCTGGATGGACAACCATTCCAGCCGCTTTATTAATAATAAGAACGTCCTCATCCTCATAAACGACCTCTATGGGAATTTCTTCCGGTATTAATCCACATTTTTCAGGATCAGGGATAAAAAGCTTTATGACATCACCCGATCTAACCCTATAGTCACATTCAGCTATAACATTTCCACAAACACAGACATTTCCAGATTTTATAAGGCTCTGAATTCTCGACCTGCTAACTTCAGGAGCAGCTCCGTGAAGAAAAATGTCCACACGAACAGGGGCTCGCTCATCCTCCATAAAAAATTCCATAATCTTCATGAAAAACAACCTCAAATACCTGTAAATTCAACGCTATTGCAATAATCCAAAATAAACTTCTTTAAAATTAATCTTTCATCGTAAATAAAATAAGCTCTCCTATCTCCTGTTTATATAGCTTTATTCAAGCTACACCAATGCGATGAACACTCAGGAGGACATTGCAAAGAAAATATAAACCCATCTAGCCAATTGGTATCATAGCTCCCGCTGACTATACCCTCGTTCAACGCCAGGCGCTGATGAAGCGGGATGAGAGTCTTCACCCCAGTAATAACATACTCATCTAACGCGCGCTTCATAGTCATAAGACATTCTTCCCTTGTATTGCCATAAGTTATTAGCTTAGCTATTAGGCTGTCGTAATACGGAGGAATTGTATACCCGGAAAATATAAAGCTGTCCACTCTTACATTAGGCCCGCCAGGAGCAAGATAATCTATGATTTTTCCAGGCTGCGGAAGGAACGTCATCGGATCCTCAGCGTTTATTCTACATTCCATAGCATGCCCTCTAAACCTTACGTCTTTTTGTGAAAATCCCAGCTTTCCACCGCTAGCTATTCGTATTTGCTCTTTTACAATATCAATTCCAGTTATCATCTCTGTTATTGGATGCTCGACCTGAATTCTTGTATTCATTTCTATGAAATAAAATTTTCCATCCTCATAAAGAAATTCCAGCGTTCCTGCGCTATAGTAACCGAAGTCCTTCATCGCAGATATCGCTTTTTCAAATATATACTCTCTTTCATCTCTAGAGAGCGCTGGGCTTGGAGATTCCTCAAACACCTTCTGATGCTTTTTCTGCAGAGAACAATCTCTGTCTCCAAGGCACACCATATTCCCGTGCGTATCGCCAAGCATTTGAAGCTCTATATGCCTTGGCTTTGATAAAAACCTCTCAATATAAACACCGTCGTCGCCAAAACTTGCCTCAGCTTCAGATTTTGCGATTTCGAAATTCTCTTTCAGCTCGTCGAGAGAACGAACAACTCGCATACCCTTGCCGCCTCCGCCAGACCTCGCCTTTATCAGAACAGGAAACCCTATTTCTTTCGCTATACCAGCAGCATCTTTTTCCGACGAAACAATACCCAATGACCCAGAGATCACATCAAATCCCAGCTCTATCGCTTTTTCGCGAGCGCTCACCTTATTCCCCATTACGTCCATATGCTCTGATGATGGGCCTATAAACACCATCTTGTGATCACGAACAACGTTTGCGAAATAACTATTTTCTGACAAAAATCCAACACCTGGGTGAATAGCCTCCGCACCAGACACCTCTGCAGCAGAAATAATCGCTGGGATGTTAAGGTAACTGTCGCATGATAAGCTTGGCCCTATGCATACACTTTCATCAGCCAGCTTAACATGCATTGCGTCAGAATCTGCTGTAGAATGAACGGCGACAGTGCTTATCCCCATCTCCTTGCACGCACGCAAAATCCTTAGTGCAATTTCTCCCCTATTGGCAATTAATATTTTTGAAAACATAAATTCTCGAAACAAACAATTCATCTGTGGAAATGCTACTATATTTTTCGCAAAACGAGAAACCGCGTCATAAACATAAGAGCCACACCAATCTCCAGCTACGAATAATCACACTGCCGGTTTGCAAAAAATGATATTGCATCAAGCTTCTTTCGACCATACAATTCTGGCGTTTTTAATGCTTGCGCTTTAATTTCGGTGCCTGCAAATTCCTCTAGAATGCTGTGATTTTATAATGGTTGACTGCACTGCATATCTTTCATAAATAAGTTATAAAATAGGTCTCGTTAACCTTGCCGTGAAGATATGGAGCGCGCTGTCATCTACGTTCGAAAACTACCGCTCCCATACCTGGATCAGAAACAGTTAATTGAAGGTGTTATCCATCATATTGAGCTTTTTTCTCTTCTTCTGGTTTTTCTTCGCCTTTAGACTGGTTTTTAGATTGGTTCTCCAGGTCGCGAATTATCTGTAATTCTTCTCCTGTTATTGAATCTTGTAGCCCTCGTTGATGAAGTTCTGCTTTTTTTCCTATCACTTTAAGAGGCCTCGCTTCCTGCTGTTGCTGATGAGGATATTGTTGTTGCTGAACATCGTGTTGCTGCTGTTCTGCTTTTTTTCCTATCACTTTAAGAGGCCTCGCTTCCTGCTGTTGCTGATAAGGATATTGTTGTTGCTGAACATCGCGTTGATGAAGTTCTGCTTTTTTTCCTATCACTTTAAGAGGCCTTGCTTCCTGCTGTTGCTGATGAGGATATTGTTGTTGCTGAACATCGTGTTGCTGCTGTTCGAGCTTTTGCAAGGCGGCAAGATCTTCCTGCGCCTTTAACATGTCATCGTCGCCAACATTACTAGACGGCTGAGTACTTTTTTCGCTGTTAAATTCCAAATTATCTGAAAAATCAATATGGACTGGATCGTTTACATTGAAGTCACCGTCTATTTCGCTCAAATTAGGTTCATTATCACTGAATTCAGCAACATTGCTAGAAGCATCAACACCATCTACGTCTAAATGCTCGCTATAATTCGGAACCTGTTCCTGATTATCTTTGCTCTGCTTATCCTGCTTCTTCGGCCCAGCAAAACACAAATCACCTTCTACAATTCCTGCTAGAAAACTGATTGCGGCATACGCTCGTAGTAAAACAAACTTTTTCTTCATTTATATAGTATGTTAATATTGTTACTATATAATTATATCTAAAATTTGTTTACTATTTATTACTCGCCAAGATTAGAGCGCAGATTCATAAATTAAAACCCTTCTCGCTAATGAATAAATTACTTGCCTTGTTCATTCTCGCTATCAGACAAGTCTTCTTCGTTACCTTCTGCAATTGCCTTAATTCCAACGCATAATTTCTCGAGCTTATCATAGTCGCTTTTTAAATCCTTCATATCAGACATCGGATCCTTCTTCAACGCCTCTAGACAATGTCGTATTTTCTCAGATAGATGCAAAATTTCACCGGTCTTCTGCGCTTCGCTGAGATCTTTAAGCAATTTATTCACCTTCTTCGAAAGACTTTTCACGCCCTTATTAATTATATTAATTTGATGTTGCTTGGCTTTTTCAAGAGAAACGGGTGCCTGCTGCTTACTTTGCGCAACATTAACTTTATTGCCAACATTATTGCAAATATTCGTTTTCTTATGGATCGGTTTTGGAGCTGCAAAACAATCACTCCCATAAATAACGGCACAACAAAACACAAGGCTACCATAAAATATTATTTTGCTCTTCATTTTAGTCTCCAACATGAGGGCCCTCCTTCATTGTAGGCGCGTTAATAAAAAAGTCAATATTAATTATTAACGATTGCTCTAATATAAACTGCGCACTACGCCAAAGCCTAGCGCAATAAGAATAATAGTTTACGGAATTCCTTGCGTACACCAAATCAATCGATTAGTTTAATTTTCACTCGCAAAGCAAAAAAGAGCCGTCACAAAAAGTGGCGGCTCAGATATTAATAACAGTAAATGCCGCCGCTAATCCTTGAACTGCTTCCGCGCCACGAGCGCGCCTCTGCCACTATTTCCCAGAGGCTAACTTTTCTGCTACTGCAGAGGGAACCTGCTCATACTGCGAAAACTGCATAGAATACGTTGCGCGCCCCTGCGTGAGAGAACGCAGGTTGTTG
Source organism: Candidatus Hydrogenosomobacter endosymbioticus (assembly GCF_021654655.1). Taxonomy (GTDB): domain Bacteria; phylum Pseudomonadota; class Alphaproteobacteria; order Holosporales; family GW7; genus Hydrogenosomobacter; species Hydrogenosomobacter endosymbioticus. Next base: position 344,515 of record NZ_AP025225.1, read on the forward strand.
ATATATCCAAACATCGTAGCAAGAGGAGTTGCAGCTCGTATCAGCTTAGCGTTCGCTTGCTGATCCATTTCTGTAATACGCCCGCGGCGACTGTTTATATCTCCGATAACATCTCCCATATACTCCTCTGGAGTAACAACCTCAACACTCATTATCGGCTCTAATATACGAGGGCCAGCGCTTGGGATTCCCTCTCTAAACGCAGCCTTAGCAGCAATTTCGAACGCCATAGAGCTCGAGTCTACATCGTGGTATGATCCATCAATAAGGGTAGCTTGAAAATCTATAACAGGAGCGCCAACAAGAACTCCTGTCTCCTTTGCGAGCTCGAGCCCTTTTTGCACAGACGGGATATACTCTTTAGGAACCGCGCCTCCGACAATTTTGTTTACAAACACAAATCCGCTTCCTGGAGGAAGAGGCTCAAATATAAGCTTTATGTGCGCAAATTGGCCAGCACCACCCGTTTGCTTTTTATGAACATAGTTTATCTCGTGCTTCTTAGTAATGGTCTCTCTATACGCAACCTGTGGAGCGCCTACAGTAGCCTCAACCTTAAATTCGCGCTTCATCCTGTCGACAATAATCTCCAGGTGAAGCTCTCCCATACCTTCTATGATAGTCTGCCCTGTTTCGTGATCGCTAGAATACCTGAAAGATGGGTCTTCTGCTGCCAAGCGAGACAATGATACTCCCATCTTCTCTTGGTCAGCCTTCGTTTTAGGCTCGACCGCAACAGATATAACAGGGTCAGGAAACTCCATACGCTCTAATATGATAGGCTTGCTCTGATCACACAAAGTATCTCCAGTTGTGGTCTCCTTAAGCCCTGCGAGAGCTACTATGTCTCCAGCTCGAGCTTCTTTTATGTCTTCGCGAGAGTTCGCGTGCATCTGAAGCATGCGACCAATTCGCTCTTTCTTGCCCTTAACGGAATTCAGAACACTTTCTCCCGAGCGCACAGTACCAGAATATATACGCATATAAGTGAGAGAGCCTACAAACGGGTCTGTTGCAACTTTAAACGCCAACCCAGAAAATGGAGCGCTAGCACTAGTTTCACGAACTGCGGACTCTTCTTCGCTTCCCGGAATTATTCCTTGAACAGGAGGAATATCAAGCGGTGATGGAAGATAGTCTATGACAGCATCTAACATAGGCTGAACGCCTTTGTTCTTAAACGCAGATCCGCAAATAACAGGAACAAACGCAAATTTCAGCGTTCCAGCTCGAATACACCTTTTTATGTCAGAAACATCAAGAGTTTTTCCAGACAAATACTTCTCCATCACAGAATCATCCTGGTCTGCTATAGCATCAATCATTTCATGGTGCTTCTCCTTAGCCTCTTCAACCATATTGGTCGGGATGTCTTCTATGGAAAATTTAGCTCCTAAACTATCGTCATGCCAACGCAGAGCTTTCATCTCGACGAGATCAACTATTCCTACAAAATCGCTCTCCGCTCCAATTGGAAGCTGAAGAACAACAGGAGTGCATCCAAGCCTATCTCTAATCATTTTCACACAGCGCGAAAAGCTCGCACCCATACGGTCCATCTTGTTCACGAAACATATTCTAGGAACTTTATATTTGTCAGCCTGGCGCCACACAGTTTCTGATTGAGGCTCAACGCCCGCGACTCCGTCAAATACGGTAACAGCACCGTCCAACACACGAAGAGACCTCTCAACTTCTATGGTAAAGTCGACGTGCCCTGGGGTATCTATAATGTTGATCCTATGATCTGACCAAAAACAAGTGGTTGCAGCAGACGTGATAGTAATTCCTCGCTCTTGCTCCTGCACCATCCAGTCCATTATCGCAGTACCTTCATGCACTTCTCCAATCTTATGAGTCCGTCCAGTGTAATACAAAACGCGCTCTGTAGTCGTGGTCTTTCCAGCATCTATGTGCGCCATAATTCCTATGTTTCTATATCTATTTAAAGGCACTTCCTGACTCATAATTTTTTCCTTTCTTACTTACTTAACATTTCATAACAGTAACTCTGGTAACATACCATATAAGATGAAAAAACACACTAATAAACCTGTTGCTCAACTATTCCACAATACACGTATCTTTTCACATTAGCACACACTAGCTCAAAATATCGCATGGCAAAAAGTTATAAAAACCATACAATTTTCACAGTATTTATTAGCATGACCTATTAGCAATTATCATGCTTGGTAGAATAGTTGTTTTAGAATCAAGATCGACCACCGCCAAGAGCTCTATATACAATCCCACATATTGCTATTGAGGCCGTTACCATACAAAAACTAATAACTATTTTTATAAGTAACCGGTTTATTATAGCATAGTCTGCAATTTCAAGCGAAAAAAGATCTCTTTTTCTAGCTTTTGACACTTCATATCTATCAACAGGAGTTGAAAAAAAACCGACCCCTTCCTTGTTATACAAAGAAGCTCCGCCAACAAACATCCCACACCACGACAAATAGTCATCGTCGCTTTTAAACATTCTAGTTATGAAATTTTTATCAATAACTCTTGAGTCATTATAGTTGTCCGGAAAATTGTATAGCATAAACGGACGCGCTATTGAATTTTCCATAAAATAAATTTTAAAAAAGTCTATGAAGTTGGCTGCCACGCACGTTGTCCCAAATATCGAAAATAATAGCAAAAATGCAGCTTTTTTCTTTCTAAAATAGTTGCTGGAGATTTTGTTTTTAGACTTATTTCTTCTCACAATAATCATACAAAAAACATATAAAATAAAAAAAACTACTGACGAGAGCGCAAAATCCATAACAAAATTCTTTGGAGACACCGTGCCACAGCTTCTTCCAACAAGCGCAAAGCTAAAATTTCGCCCATCGTAAAACGGAGCGACGCTATCTATCAGTTCCCAATCGTCCACTGGTTCGCCGGCTTGCTCTCTAGAACCGCTATCTTCCTCGCCTCTAAACCTTCCGCATTCGGTTGGCAACATAGCAACGCAAGGAATTTTTGAATTATATGTCTGCGAATATATTTCTGGTCTTGTTTTGAATATAGAATCTATTGACTTATTTATAAGATTTATTGCAAAAAAACAGCTTCCAACTCCAGATACATACATGATCATCAGAATAAAGCTAAATGCTGTTGCTTTAGAAAGACTCACAGGGTTGTTTTTTCTCTGCGCAGAAAAGCTAGCCCTAGTTATACTCATCGAACACACCTCCAACAACTTCTTCAGCAACCATAGAATTCCGAATTCTTTTATACATAAACGCATGCAAAACTAGCGCAAATACAAAAACGGCAATATCCAAAAAAGACACCAAAATTCTTATTTTTGCCTCTTCGCGCAACGACGTCAGCGCCCTGGACCTGTAAAACTCCATTGCAAACATCTCTCCACCAGCGCTTTCGAATTCAGGATTTCTGTTAAACTTGTTCCTAAACCATGTTTTATAAAGAGAAGCGTCGCTAAATACGGCTCCGTTTCTTAATTCAGGACTTTGTATATATTCTTCTGAAAACTCTGGTACGACACAATCTATAACTGCCTCAGCGAAAAATCGAGATTCGTTAACAATTAATATGCACATAGAGACAATAACCATGAACAAATACGATATATACATTCTTATGACAATATTTGGCGTAGAAAAAACCTGCATTTACATGAAATTGCTATTGCGCATACAAATAATACTCCTCCCCCACTTAAAAACGAGTGAATCCTGCTCCTAAACCATCCATTTTCTCGTTAGTTACTGAACCGCACATCAACCACACACAGAAGGACATGCTATGCTTACAAATACCATATAAAATCTGAAAAACGTTGCTAGCCAACAAGCTCCTCAAGCATCCCCAGATATACTTTTTTTAACATTTCTATATCTAGTACAGAAACGCATTCGTTTACCTTATGCATGGTAGTCTCTGGGAGGCCGAACTCTATGACAGGAGCTAATACAGATAAAAATCTCCCATCTGTCGTTCCACCATCTGTCGATTCTCGCGGCATACACGTAATTTTTCCAACAGATGATTTCACGAAACCTATCAATCCAGCATCATTTGTAAAAAATGCTTCGCCACTTTTATGAAATGATAAAACATGATCTCCAGCCAATTCCGCACACACAGAAGATATCGCGTCACATATAGAATCGCATGTATGAAGCGGATTAAATCGGACACCAAATCGTGCAAAAACCTTCTCTGGAGTAACATTGACAGCATTGTTTCCAACGTCTATAGACGTAACTTCAAGCCTGCTTTTCTGAAACTCTGGAAAAGTAAGTCCGCAATCAAAGTCAATAGAACACAGCTTTCGCAAACAATCAAGCATTCGAGAAATCGGATTATCAAAAAGGTGTGGGTATGCTATGTGTCCTTGCACGCCTCTGCACACAAGCTCTGCGCATACGCTTCCTCTTCGTCCCACATTCACACATTCTCCAAAAATACCTCCTGTCGGCTCTCCTATAAGAAAAAAGTCAGGTATGTAGTTGTTTTTCTGCAGCCAACCAACCATCTGCTTTATGCCATTAGTCCCTGTTCCCTCCTCATCGCTTGTAAGCAGTATGCTTACCATAAGCTTTTCCTCTCCACTTCCTTCGTCTGTCTCAGAATGTTCGCAGCAACCAAAACCTCTATCTTCTAGCTCGCATACCGCAGATAGAAAAGCTGCTATAGCCCCCTTCATATCAACCGCTCCGCGCGCATACAAAACCCCGTTATCCACGGTTGGGGTGAATGGATCAAATTTCCACATAGACAAATCGCCAGGAGGCACGACGTCAACATGTCCAACAAAACATATGTGGCGAATGTTTGGTTTGCTATAGCACGATTTGCTCTTTCTTAAAGCATACGACCTATATGCATACAAATTTGCAGTGTCCTCAATATTTTTTTCTGCGCACCAAAACCCAAGCAACCTCAGGTCGTGAGCGATGTCAGATATTGCGCCATCGTCATTTGGCGTAATGCTTTTGTAAGATAGAAGCGATACAGCAGACTTAACTGGGCACCTATCGATAATAATCACTTTTTTATACGAATATCGCAGATTTCACATCATACTACACATCCATAATTCTCATGTGAATGCTAAAACGCAAATGACGCGGTGTTCGACTCGGATTCGTGATTTAAAATAGATCGACGCTCACGGTTAAAACGAGCTCCAAAACCATTGCCACTTATACATAATCGTAATCAAGTTGTAAAAATCAAACTCAGCTAACGCCGGAAGAGACTCTGCAAATCTCTAGAAGCTAGACACATATATCATCAGATGAGCGGTAGATCGAAACCGTACCCACTTTTGATATATCAACCTTCTTGAAGTTGAGGCGACGCAGTGCTCGTAGGACGCGGGGAAGGAGTTTCAGAAGATTTAGATTCGCTGCCTTCATTATTTCTTACCGCGCGAGCCGCTTTTTTCTTTTTCGGTTTGCATTCAGCAGCGCCGGGTACAGACGATAAACTGCCCATCGATATTATCTCCTTCACTTGCTCGCCACTGAGAGTCTCATAGACAAGAAGGCTATCAGCAAGAGCGCGTACCTTATCCCTGTATGTCTCTATTAGCCCTTTCGCTTTGGCGTAAGATTCTGTAACTATCTTTTCCACCTCTTTGTCTATTTTGCTCATCATCTCCTCTGATATTTTCTCTGACTTAGCAAACGGATTGTACATATCGGCATCGGCTCCTCCACCGTATGCCACAAGAGAAAGGGCGCTCATTCCCCATTCTCTTACCATTTTATTAGCAATTCTAGTGGCCATTCTAAAATCTGACGCAGCACCGGTAGTGATATTGCCCTCTCCAAAAAAAGCCTCTTCCGCCGCTCTTCCTGCCATAGCTACCACTATATCGTCCCAAAGCTTGTTTTTAGAAACAGAAGAATGGTCCCTCTCTGGGATCCTTATAACAACTCCAAGAGCAGACCCCCTCTGGATTATGGTCACCTTATGTATTGGATCCGACTCTTTCGAGAAAAATGCAGCTATTGCATGGCCCGACTCATGAACAGCGACAATTTCCCTTTCCTTTAGAGATAGGGTGGACGACCTCCTCTTGGGCCCCATAATAAGCTTATCTTTACTCTCTTCGAAGTCCTTCATCCCGACAATCTTTTTTTTATTTCTCGCCGCAAGAAGCGCTGCTTCGTTCACTAGGTTCGCAAGATCTGCCCCAGAAAATCCTGGTGTTCCGCGTGCCAAAACGCTACATGAAACATCATCAGAAGCCTTTATCCTCTTCATATATAGCTGGAGTATTTTTTCTCTACCGCCCACATCAGGAAGCCCGACGTACACCTGCCTATCAAATCTCCCAGGCCTTAAAAGCGCCTGATCCAATACGTCCGCTCTGTTCGTTGCAGCCAACACAATTACTTGCTCTTTCAAGCTAAATCCATCCATTTCAACCAGAAGCTGGTTCAGGGTTTGCTCTCTCTCGTCGTTACCTCCGCCGACCCCGATTCCTCTATTACGACCAACCGCATCTATCTCGTCTATAAAAACTATACAAGGAGACTGACGTTTAGCCTGCTCAAACAAATCCCTAACTCTGCTTGCTCCAACACCAACAAACATCTCAACAAAATCGGATCCAGATATAGAAAAGAACGGAACACGCGCCTCTCCAGACACAGCTCTCGCCAAAAGAGTCTTTCCCGTTCCAGGAGGGCCAACAAGAAGCACTCCCCTAGGTATCTTGCCACCAATTTTCTGAAATCTGTGCGGATCACGTAAAAATTCTACTATTTCCTCAAGGTCTTGCTTTGCCTCGTCTATCCCTTCCACATCAGAAAAAGTAGTAGGGTTTTTATTGGGGTCAGAAAGCTGCGCGCGAGATCTTCCAAACCCCATAGCCCTTCCATTGCTATTGTGCATAGGCCTAAAGAAGAAAAACCAAATTCCACCAAGAAGAATAAGCGGAAGCCATGTCAAAAACACCTGAAGCAGCGAAGGAGCAGGCGACTCCGGCTGTCTCGTTTTGATAAAAACCTTGTTGTTTATCAGATTTTGTATCAGGTCTTTATACTGGTAGGGGATATATGTGGAAAACTTCCCGCCAGACTTATACTCGCCGACCAGGCTCTCCCCACGAATAGTAACTTCTTTCACATCAGAAGAATTAACTTTTGATATAAAATCAGAAAACTCTATGGCCTTCACCTGCTCTGGAGCTCCGCCATGAAAAACGTTAAAAACGGAAATCACCAACAGGACGATTATAGTCCAGATAGCGACATTCTTGCCATTATTCCTAATATTCATACTATATTTTGAAGACAACAGTATAAGCCAAAAAAAAGACCCGCAGGATTGGCGTATTCTATCTTATCCATATATTTTTTGCAACTGCTGCATTCTAACATTATTCGCTTAAAGTTTTGTTTGCTAGGTGCGGCGCCAATCCTACCAGCACACAAGAGACCCTCTAACATCAACATGTATGAACCCAGACTTTCCATAAAATCCAACCCCTCCTCGACCTAGCCTGCACGCAGCTCGATGCGCTTCCCTCAGATAACTGCGAGGAAAACTTATGTCTATAGCCTTTCCAAGAATATGATAACTGTTCTTCGCCACCCCCAAAGAGCGTTTATTTAGTGTGTGGTTTGTTTTCAAAGACCGGTATCCAGATATCACTTCTATACGTTTTTCGTAATTTATCGCGGTTTTTATATCGAATACCAATTCGAATATTCTTATATCTATTTTTTTGTGTTCGCCAGTCCTGTGGTCTCTAAGAAATCTGTTCAGTTGTTTTATAGAAGAATTGATATATTTTCCGTTTTTCCAAAATGTAATTTTTATTTCTTCTTTTGTATGAATATTATATAGCCATAATTTTTTTTCTGTATTTCTTTTTCTTGTTGAACGCTTTCGTGTGTTTTTACAAATTGCCATAGCGGATTTTTCCACCGCGCATATGGCCCCTACTTCTAAAAAAACTGTTTCTATACATATAACGCTTATGAAAAACGTAATTTTAAAAAATTTCATCACACTTTTTAAAAATTCAATCATTTAAAAAACTAAAATAGACAAATTTTTAACCATTTAAAAGATAAAAAATATTTTTCAGTTATATGCTGTTGAAAATTCTTTTTTATTTTTTAAATAAGCTTATTTCTTTTATGAGTAACTAGAAGACTTGTATACAATGGTGATTTAGTATACCCTCCACTCTGTGTTGCCTTTAATGGAGTTTTGTTATGAGTCGATCTTCTATAGGTTTTATATTCGCTTGCTGCATGCTTTTTTTGGATGATGGGAAGGCGGAGGCCCGCAGCTTTTGGAAAAAACTTTTCGGTATAAAGGAGAACAAAAAAGGTCGCGCTCACAGACCGAAGAAAAAATCTCCAGATAGGGATAAAATAGAAAGAAAATGTCAGAAAACAAGGGCGCTTAGAGCTGCACTGTATGCAAAAAAGTGTAAACAAAAAGAGCAGATATTTTTCTGTGATAGGTCTGCTAAATCTGCTGACGAATATCTTCAGTCCCTTGCTGATGCATTTTCTCTTTTCAGAGGAGGTGTTAACAGCGGATATAGCTCTATAGAGTTCAAGCTAGACCTTGAACAGTTTGTACCAGGCCAAGAGCTTAAAAAAGAGCTGGGAAAATTCTTTAACCTCACGCATAAAGAATATGGAAGCGTCGGAGAGTTTTTCGGAGCGTTTTTTAGCAATAAAACATTGGAAGACAAAAGCACTAAGGCAGAAGAAAAAAGTCGTATATCGTATAAAGAATACAACTCTTATGTTAAGTGGACAAACGAACTATTCAACAACTTCAAACTTGTAGAAGGATTGGAATCAGACGAGGCTCTTATACGGTTTTGCGAGACTGTATCTCCGAAAATAAGCAAGAAGATAACGACCCTAGGGCATTTAGGGAATTTTCTTGGCCAATACTCTCCAAAAATAGCAGAGAAATATGAAAAAAGACTGAGCAATGCTAAGAAAAATGGCGCTAATAGCGGATCGGACTCTAAAAAAGTGGACAGAGCTTATAGCCGCAGGAAAGCAAAAGTTCTATCTAGAAAAGCGAGCGATGATCTTCGCGGCATAAAGATCAATCACAGAAAAAGTACACAAAATTTCGACCACGATGTGGGACAAAAATCAGAAATTGAATAGGCTCCCCGTTTGCCTATGGGATGGGTGGGATATAGTGGTTCAGTTCTATATCCCACCACACGTCAGACGTGGGGTTGCGCTGTTCGCCGCGAGCACACTCCTACCATGTGTTTACCTATGTCAGCTCCACATACATTTTCATTTCTCAAGCAGCTGCAGGAAGACTCCAACCGACCAGTAATAGCCAACAGCAAGCCCCCCCTAGAGGCCCCCCAGGGGGCGCGCATTCCAACTAACACCCACACAGCCCCAACCACAGCTCTGTTTATATAAGCATTGAAACTACAGCTCCACTCATACAGCTTGCCAATGTACCGGCAAATAGCGCCCACGCACTCAACTCAACAAGCTCCCTTTTCCTCTCTGGAACAAGAGACCCAATTCCTCCGATCTGTATAGCAATGCTTCCAAAATTAGCAAATCCGCATAACGCATACGTCATTATCACACTAGTGCTGTGCGATATCTCTCCCCCGCCAAGTTTAGTCATATCAATCATAGCTGCAATTTCGTTCAACACTGTTTTCGTCGCTAAAAGCTGCCCAGCTACGTGCGCTTCGCTATAAGGAACTCCCATCAACCAAGCAATAGGAAGAAATACATACCCGAGAATAGACTGAAGGGTCACCTCACATCCGAACAAAATACCAGTAACCCCCGCTAAACATTTGTTCGCCAAAAATACAAGCGCAAGCACAACGATAAGGTTAGACGCAATCCCCCACATCAAGTTCAGCCCATCAGCAGTCCCTTGGGAAACCGCCTCCATACTATTGTTAAATTTGTAAGGCATCTCCATTTTGCCAGATGTTTCCTTTCCGCACGACGGTATCATCACTTCCGCTAAAACCAAAGCCGCAGGAACATTTATGACAGATGAGGTGAGAATATGAGCAACTGCAGCTCCAGGAATCAGTTTTTCCAAGAACGTGCTGTACAGCACCAATAGAGTCATAGACGTAGTAGCCATACCAGCAACCATAACAGAAAATAGCTCATTTCTAGAAAATTTTGATAGATACGGTCTAATCAAAAGAGGAGCATCTGTCTGACCGAAAAATATCTTGGCAGCAGCGCACGTCCCAAGAGCTCCACCTATACCAAGCGCTCTTTGCGCAACAAACGACACTCCGTTAACAACAGCAGGAAGAACCCGCCAGTAAAACAGTAACATAGAAATAGCGCTTATGACGATTATCATCGGAAGCGCCTGAAAAGCAAAAACAAACATGTGGTCCGTGTTCGCAACAGGAAACGGAGAAGCCCCTCCTCCAACATAACCAAACACAAACGAAGTGCCCTCCGCTGTCGCTTTCTTCAAAGCCTCAACACCTCGAGAAACAAACAAAAACGCCCTCTGCGTCTGCGGAGCTTTTATCAAAATTGCAGCCAAAACAACCTGCAAAATAAGCCCACTCAGAACCTTGCGAACAGAAACCTTGCGCCTCTTTTCGCTAAAAACAAAAGCGATCGCCAAAAAACTAACAATCCCTAAAACACCGTGAATACATACTTGAACATCCATACACTACCTGCAAAACCCCGAATTCGTATGATTCTACATCACCAAAAGCACCTCTTTCAACTACAAAATCTATAAAGTCTACAAATTGATAGTCCTAGCCTTATTTGCTAGAATCTGTGAGACATTCTTACGTAAGTTTTTGTTCTATGACCGCTGAAATGCCGTATCCCTTTCGAGATTTTGAAGAAAAATGGAGGAAAATATTCGAAAACGGTGGCCGCGAGCCATTTAAAAATAGGCGCAAAAAATTTTGCATCACAATGCCTCCGCCTAATGTGACAGGCCGCCTCCACCTCGGGCACATAATGTCTTCCACAGAGCAGGACATCGTCATTCGATTCAAATCAATGTGCGGGTATGATGCTATGTGGATCCCGGGCCTTGACCATGCCGGAATAGCTACTCAGATGATGGTCGAAAAAGAACTACAAAAAAATGGGACATCAAGGAAACATCTTGGTCGCGAGAAATTTTTAGAGAAGGTTTGGGAGTGGAAAGAAAAATATGGCGGTTTTATCATAGAACAGATGAAACGCATGGGATTCTTAGCCGACTGGTCTAGCCTTAAATTCACTATGGACAGCGACATAAACAAAGCCGTTACAAAGTCGTTCATAGAGTTATATAAAAGGGGATATCTGTATAGAGACCTTCGCCTTGTAAACTGGGACCCGGCTCTTCAAACAGCTTTATCAGACCTAGAAATAGTAAGCAAAGAAGAGCCCGGGACATTCTGGTACATAAGGTATTTCATAAACAACACGCACCAACATATAGACGTCGCAACAACTCGACCAGAAACGATATTTGCAGACACAGCGATCGCTGTCCACCCGGACGATATTCGTTATTCAGATTTTGTTGGTAAAATGGCCGAGGTTCCGCTTATTGGAAGGAAAATACCGATAGTATCAGACCAAGCAATATCTATGAACAAAGGTACCGGCGCTGTGAAAATTACCCCTGCCCATGACTATACGGATTTCGATATAGCAAAACGGCACAGTCTTCCATTTATTGATATATTCGACGACGAAGCCAAAATAAATCGCTCAGCCCCAGAATGGCTTTTTGGGCTAGACCAACAAACAGCAAGAGCGAAAACTCTAGAAGCACTTAAGGACTCCGGCCACTTAGTACAAGAAGAAAATATCTCAATACCAATACCGAGAAGCGAACGAAGCGGCGCCGTGATAGAGCCCCGTTTAACTCACCAGTGGTTTATAGACACGAAGGCTATGGCCAACAAAGCGATGGCTTCTGTGAAAAACAAAGAAGTCACAATCCTTCAGCCCGAACAAGAGCGAAAATTCTTCGAGTGGATGGAAAATATTCGCCCATGGTGCGTCTCGCGCCAGCTATGGTGGGGGCACAGAATTCCTGCTTGGTTTGCTGAAGATAAAGAAAATGGAAAAGAGTTTGGCTCAGCTAATATAGGAAAAGAAGATTCTCGATATGCAGAGAAAAACTTCTTCATAGCAGAAACAGAAGAAGAGGCAAAAAATCAGGCCAAAGAATTTTTTGGTAAAGATGTTGTCCTAAGACAAGACGAAGATGTGCTTGACACATGGTTTTCATCTGGGTTATGGCCATTTTCTGTGCTGGGGTGGCCAGAAAATTCACTTGAAATGAAAGACTATTACCCAAACGACGTTCTGTTTACAGGACACGATATTTTGTTTTTCTGGGTATCACGCATGATGATGTTCGGCTGCGAGCTCACAGGCAAAGCGCCCTTCTCAAAAGTATATCTGCATCCGCTTATTCGTGACGAGTATGGCAAAAAAATGTCTAAAACAAAAGGTAACGTGATTGACCCTATAGAGCTTGCGGACGAGTATGGAGCAGACGCGCTTAGGCTTTCTATGATGATGATAGCCACTCCGTCTTTGTATGTGCGCTTCGGTCAGCGCAATGTTGAGCAAGCAAAAAGTTTCATTACAAAAATATGGAATGTTGGAAAATTTTGCTCTGCCTATAAAATCTCGCTAAACGAATTCGCACTTGCAACTCAGAGGAGCACTGAGCACCCCAAATGGCCAATCAATTCATGGATTTTAATCGAAACAAAAAAAGCTGCAGATTTGATGCGAGAAATGCTAGAAAATTATAAATTTCACGATGCCTCGCATTATATCTGTCAGTTTACGAGAAATATTTTCTGCGATTGGTATATAGAATTTGCAAAGCACGCTATTTCATGCGAAGACGAACAAACAGCAATCGAAACTAAACGCACCCTCGCCGCATGCTTTTCGGATATACTAAAAATGCTACATCCAATCATTCCATTTGTAACGGAAGAGCTCCATAGCTCTCTGTGCAACGTAGACAAAAAACACCAAGAGCCGTCTCCTTTGTTTAAACAGGAATGGCCATCTTCATATAAAGACACAGACAACGAAAGCGACTCTATAAACGTATATAGACTTATGGAAATAGTAAAATCTATACGCAATTTACGGCACACCTTCAGCATCCAATTTTCTACTCCTCTTTGCGTGTGCATAGCAAACCTCAAGGAAGAGAGCTGTGTTAAATTTTTCAAAAATCACTATGAAATGATAAAAAAACTAGTAAAGTTGTCTTCATTCACGTGCAGCGAAAAAAGAGAGTCTTCTGGGAAAGATTTTGTTGGAGCAAGAATCCCTACGAAATTCTGCATTATATACGTAAATTTAGATGGAATTGTTGATTTTAATGAAGAACGCAATCGACTGAACAACTCTATTCAAAAAACAAGAACAGAGATTGCCTCTATCGAAAAAAAGCTTGAAGATCGAGAGTTTTTGGATAATGCGCCGGAAGATGTTGTAGAGAATATGCGTTCAAGATTAATCGATAAAACTGACGTAGCACAAAAACTTCAAGAGGCACTGTCTGCAATATCTCTATAGGCTGCGTAGGCTATGGGCAGCGCCCGCTGTTTTGCATTACAGAAGAATCACAAAAATAATCAAATAAAGTTGACCGCCTCTATAGTCCACGCTGGCGCGTCCTTCAAAATTGAAGGAGCGCCACTTTCTTATCGCGATAAAAACCCACAACTAGCAACAAACACAAATCAGCCATCGTCCTAAAAACTATCTTCCATCGCTCATCTTCTCAAAAATGCCAGAGTGCATTCCTCCTCGATTTCTCAACAACTATGGCTTCCTATCTCCGTCGTCTTTATACTCGGCGTCAACAACATTTTCTTTATCAGATGCATTTCCGCCCGCTGTTTGGGCTTTAGCAGACTCTTCTTTGTATGCAGCTTCTCCAAGTTTCATAGCAGCGTCTATAAGCGTTTGAGTCTTTTCCTTTATAACCTCTGGGTCTGAGCTATTAAGAGCAGACCTTAAATCAGCTAAAGAGGACTCTATTTTAGATCTTTCATCAGAAGACACTTTATCGCCATACTGCTTCAAGTTTTTATCTGTAGTGTGAACCAATGTCTCTGCATTATTTTTTGCTTCTGCTAGCTCGCGCTTTCTCTTATCTTCTTCTGCGTTCATTTCAGCTTCTTTTATCATGCGCTGTATGTCGTCCTCATCCAGCCCTCCAGAAGATTTTATGCTAATACGCTGCTCCTTACCAGTTGCTGTGTCCTTAGCCGAAACGCTTACAATTCCGTTAGAGTCTATATCAAACGACACCTGAATCTTTGGAACGCCTCTTGGAGCTGAGGGAATACCGACTAAATCAAACTGCCCCAGCAATTTGTTGTCTGCGGCCATCTCTCTCTCTCCTTGAAATACCCTGATCGTCACAGCAGACTGATTATCCTCTGCTGTAGAGAACACTTGAGATTTATTCGTAGGTATAGTCGTATTGCGCTCTATGAGTTTTGTAAACACTCCACCTAAGGTCTCTATTCCCAAGGAAAGAGGTGTTACGTCAAGCAAAAGCACATCCTTTACATCTCCTCGCAAAACACCGCCTTGAATAGCTGCACCGATAGCAACCACCTCATCTGGATTTACACTTTTATTAGGTTCTTTGCCAAACATGCGCTTCACGGCCTCTCTCACAGCCGGCATACGCGTCATGCCTCCAACAAGAATTACCTCTTTTATATCAGACACAGAAATTCCAGCGTCGTTAATCGCCCGCCTACACGGCTCCAAAGTCTTCTCGATCAAATCTCCGCATAACTCTTCAAGCTTAGACCTAGAAATGCTCATCTGTATGTGCTTGGGGCCAGTTGCGTCTGCGGTTATAAATGGTAGGTTTATTTCTGCATTCAAAGTGCTGGAAAGCTCCATCTTAGCTTTTTCAGCAGCCTCCTTTATTCTTTGAATAGCAAGCGGATCTCCGCGCAAATCCATCCCGCTGGATTTCTTAAATTCTTGAATGATATAGTCCATAACCTTCTTGTCGAAATCCTCTCCGCCAAGGACCGTGTCTCCATTTGTGGATTTAACCTCAAAAACACCATCTCCAAGCTCGAGTATGGACACGTCAAACGTACCTCCGCCAAGATCGTACACAGCTATATACCCGCTCTGCCCTTTATCCAATCCATACGCTATAGCCGCAGCGGTAGGTTCGTTTATTATGCGAAGCACATTTAATCCAGCAATTCTTCCAGCGTCTTTCGTGGCTTGACGCTGAGAGTCGTTAAAATATGCTGGAACGGTAATTACCGCATCAGTAACCTTTTCTCCCAAATAATTTTCTGCGGTATCTTTCATTTTTTGCAAGATGAACGCGCTTATTTCGCTCGGACTATAGTCCTTATCTTTTACCCTAACCCACGCATCACCATTAGAAGATGCGACCACCTTATACGGAAGAGAGGCAAAGTCTTTCTTCGCAGAGCCATCGTCGAACCTTCTCCCTATAAGTCTCTTTATAGCGTATAAAGTGTTTTCAGGATTTGTCACAGCCTGACGCTTAGCTGGATCTCCAACAATTCGCTCTCCTGTTTTTGTAAACGCAACAACAGAAGGAGTCGTGCGCAGCCCTTCAGAGTTTTCTATTACCTTGTAATTTCCTCCTCCCTCCATAACCGCTACACAAGAATTAGTAGTTCCAAGATCTATACCAATAACCTTTCCCATACATACCTCCACACATTGCAACGCGCCCAAACGAAACCCCACCTATACGGCATGCCACACAAGCAACCACCGCAGCCAGCGCAACGCCTATGGCAGGACTCAAAAAGCGCCTTTCATACTATATTAATACCAAAAAGGAGCCTATAACACAAAGCGTTTCCAAAAAGCCCGAGATCAAAAAGAGCTTTTAATAGATTCTCTTACAGAAGAAATCAAAGCTTCTATACCAAAATGGTTATGCCCACCTCCTTGAGCTATGTCGTCTCTCCCTCCGCACTTTTCACCTCCTACTTTACCTATTGCAGAACTCAGCAACTTAACCGCAGAAAGCCTGTCAACCAGATCATCAGTAACACCAACTATAACAGTCACTTTATGTTTTGCATCAACAGAACCATCGCTCGCATCTTGTGCCTCTATATTAGAGACCATAACAACTCCGGACCCAATTTTTCTTTTCATATTGTCAACTACAGACTTAAGCGACTTTACCTCGTGATTACTAAGAGAAGAATGCCAAAATTGAGCGCTCCCAATACTTTCGCTAACAACACTTGACAGAGCGCAATCAGACGCGCCCATTCGAATTGCTTCTTTTCTGAGAATCTTGTTTTCGTCTATTAAAGCCTCGAGCTTTTGGGGCAACGAATCAATTTCACTCATTGAAATTTTTGCGACAGACGCAATCGTGCGGACTTTCGAATAAATATCCTGAAATAGCTTAAAAGCAGCTTCGCCAGTGATAGCGTCTATACGTCGTACCCCAGACATACAGCTGCTTTCGCCAGTTATCTTGAACACGCCAATCTCTCCAGTTCTTTTAACGTGAGTCCCTCCGCACAGCTCCATAGAAAACGGCGTTACAAAATTCTCGCACATGCCTATAGATACAACCCTAACAACGTCCCCATACTTCTCCCCGAACAGAGCCATCGCTCCGCTATCAGAAGCATCGCTATAAGACATGACCTCAGTTACCACGCTCGTATTTTGCCTAATGGAATCATTAACAATCCGCTCGACATGGGCTATCTCTTCTGCTGTCATCTGTATACCATGGCTAAAGTCAAATCTTATTCGATCATCTGAAACATAAGACCCTTTCTGCATCACATGCTCTCCAAGAACACTCCGCAAGGCTGCCTGCATCAAATGTGTCGCAGAATGATTTGCCATTATCTTTTTTCTTCTCGCAGCATCGATATTAAGATCAACAGAATCACCCATCCTAAATGCCCCATCGCTAACAATAACTTTGTGAATAAACAGCCCATTTACCTTGATGACCTCATAAATTGATGCAAAAGAAGCGCCAGAACGTGACTTCATATATCCTTTATCAGATGCCTGTCCTCCAGACTCCGCATAAAAAGGTGTAGCGTCGACTACTATTGCTGCGCTCTGTCCTGAAATTACCTCGTTTTTTTCCTCGCCTCCAACTATTATGGCCTTTATAGCAGCAGCGCCCCCAATCTCGTTATACCCTGTAAATACTGTCGCAGGAATACGCTGTGACAACGAAGCATATGCCTGACACTCAGGAGAAACTGACGCACACATAAGAGCTCCTTCGCGAGACCGCCTCCTTTGGTCGTCCATAAGCTCATTAAAAGAGCGTTCATCGAGCAAAATCCCTCTATAAGAAAGCTCGTCATTAATCACGTCTATTGGCATCCCGTATGTATCGTAGAGTCGAAATGCATCAGCGCCGCTGAGGGCCTGACCTGGCAGAAGGTCTGATATTATTCTTTGCAAAACAGGCATTCCATTTTCAAAAACTTTGCAAAAACTGTCATATTCCTGCGAAAAAATAGATCCTATAAGAGGCTGGGCCTGCACAAGCTCTTTATAAAAACCTCCCATGTTGTCCACTAGAGTTGGCATAAGCTTTTGAAACAATTGTCTGTCATCCGTCATAGATCTAGCGTTTTTTATCGCCCTTCTCATGATGCGGCGAAGAACATAGCCTCTTCCTTCATTAGATGGAAATACTCCATCTGCTATCAAAAAGGCCGCGCTCCTCAAGTGATCCACAACAATTCTGCTTGGAACTTTATAAATATCTAGCCGATCCTTTCCAGAGATTTCGAACAAACGCGCGATAAGAGAGCTGAAAATATCTATATCAAAATTGTCATGCACTCCTTGAAGAACGGCAGCGATTCTTTCGATACCCATTCCTGTATCTATCGATGGCTTTGGAAGGCTCACCCTCTTGTCCTTTGACACTTGCTCAAATTGCATAAATACAAGATTCCAAAGCTCAACGAACCTGTCGCCATCAGCATCCGTCTCTCCTGGTTTTCCGCCAGAGATGTGCTCTCCATGATCATAGAAAATCTCTGTACAAGGACCACATGGCCCCGTATCGCCCATAGACCAAAAATTGTCGCTTGTAGATATGCGTATTATGCGATCATCAGAAAAACCGGCTATAGACTTCCACAACCTAACAGCCTCCTCGTCGTCGTGATAAACGGTGACACATAGCCTGTCTTTGCTAATCTCAAACACTTTTGTAAGACACTCCCAGGCATAAAGTATGGCCGACTCTTTAAAGTAGTCACCAAACGAAAAATTACCCAGCATCTCAAAAAATGTGTGATGACGAGCAGTATGACCAACCTGATCAAGATCGTTATGCTTCCCTCCGGCACGCACACTTTTTTGGCATGTAGACGCTCTGGAATATCCTCTTTGCTCTTTTCCTATGAAAATATTCTTAAATTGCACCATACCAGAATTTGTAAACAACAAAGAATCGTCATTTTCAGGAACAAGTGAGGATGGGGCAACTATTTCATGCCCCTTATCTTTAAAAAATTGAAGAAATGAGCTTCTTATATTTGATGTTTTCATAAACCATCCAGTTTGTACAACGTTTTCTATTCAGCTCAATTATACCAGCAACATATGGCTACAACAATAATGTCGATAAGACTCTTGCTGTTAGAAGTATTCTCGTTCAGCCTATTATAAACGCATTTGCTAAAATAAAATCAGAGTTTTAGATATGGATGAAATTTCTCTATACATACATTGGCCATATTGCGTCAGCAAGTGCATATATTGTGATTTCAATAGCTATTCTTTTTCAAGCATAGACTATGCATCAATGGAGCTCGCATACATAAAAGAGATGGAGTATGCCGCCTCTATTTCTGGCCAGCGCAGGCTTCGGACGCTCTTTTTTGGTGGAGGAACGCCGTCTCTTATGCCGCCATATCTTGTCCATAATATCTTGAAGAAAGCTAAGAATCTTTGGTCGCCAGCCCATACTCCCATAGAAATAACACTAGAGTGCAATCCAGAATCAACAAACGAACAAAAACTCATAGATTATAAAAATGCGGGCGTAACAAGAATATCCATTGGAGTTCAGTCGATGCGAGATGAAATCTTGAAATTTATGGGAAGAATTCACTCAGTAGGAAGCGCCATAGACGCAGTAGCATGCGCGAAAGGCATTTTCGATAACGTATCTATAGACATGATCTATGCTCACCACTTCCACAAAGCTCCCTCTTGTTGGACTGATGAGTTAAGTAAAGCTATAGAGACTCTTAGAGTGCCTCATATGTCGCTGTATCAGATATCATACCCGAAAGGAACCAAGATATTTCGACAGTTGCAAGAGGGGAAGTTCATGCCCCTAGATGAAAATGAAGTAGCGGATTTATATCGTTCTACAGACATCGTAACCGAACGTTTTGGTCTTCAAAGATATGAAGTTTCTAATTACTCCATGCCAGGTTATGAGAGCGAACACAACAAATCTTATTGGGAATATAGAGACTACATAGGGATCGGGCCAGGAGCACACGGCAGGATATCTATTAGCGAACCCAATAACAAATTCAGACGAAAATTTGCCTTCCAGGCGCACCTTA
Source organism: Candidatus Hydrogenosomobacter endosymbioticus (assembly GCF_021654655.1). GTDB lineage: Bacteria > Pseudomonadota > Alphaproteobacteria > Holosporales > GW7 > Hydrogenosomobacter > Hydrogenosomobacter endosymbioticus. Next base: position 364,109 of record NZ_AP025225.1, read on the forward strand.
ATGTAGAAAAATGGAAAAGATCTATCCGATCAATCGGACACGGCTATGAGACAATAACACCGCTCTCAGAAGAGCAACTGTTCTGCGAAATGTTGATGATGGGGCTTCGGATGAGAGAAGGTATTTCTACGAAAAAGATTGATGAATTTTTAAAACAAACTACTCCTCGCGAAAGCTCAAGCGAAAAATTCTCAGAATTTTGGAGCAAAGTTGAGGCTTTACATAGACGAGGCATAATTTCTATGTATGACCACAGAGAACATAAGCAAAATCTAAGAGTATCGCCAAATAGTTCGCTCCTTATAGATGAAATCGCAAGCTTCCTAATCTTCTAAAAGTAGCGACTCTCAGATCGCCATGCGCCTCATAGTAACTAGTTTGTAAGCGTTTATCTTAATTTTGACACCAAAGAGTTTTTTATCCAAGATTTAATTAGATTGAACATATTTATTCAAATGAACATAAATGGACAAAAACGTGAAATACAGAATTCACCTTTCTCCGCCTCATCTTTCTGGAACTGAGACCGAAATGGTAGCGCGCGCCATGGAAAGTGGCTATATCGCACCATTGGGTCCGTTTGTTGATGAGTTTGAAGAAAAATTTTGCAAATACACAGGGTATCCATATGCGCTTGCAGTTTCAAGCGGAACAGCAGCTCTTCATCTAGCACTACTAGCATCCGGAGTTTCACGCGGAGATATTGTGTTTTCTCCAAGCATGACATTCATCGGCGGAGTGTCTCCTGTGTATTTTTGCAGTGCGAAAGCATGGTTCTTTGACTCTGATGAATCGTGGACAATTGATGTAAATTTAGTAAAAGAAAAGCTTTTTGCAGTTGAAAAATCTGGCGCTGATAAGCCAAAAGCTATAATTGCAACCGATATTTATGGAATGGCATGCGACTATGAGGCTCTTTGCCAAATTGAAAAAGATTTTGGTGTTAACGTTATAGTTGATGCCGCAGAATCGCTCGGGGCATCTGATAGATATGGAAAGAGAAACTCACCAAAAACGGCTTTCTATTCGTTCAACGGAAATAAAATCATTACAACGTCTTCAGGTGGTATGCTCGCTAGTCATGATAAAAATCTGATTGACTACGCAAAGCACTTGTCGAGGCAAGCTCGAGAGCCCTATCCATATTATCAGCACAACACCATAGGACATAACTATCGGATGAGCAATATTCTTGCAGCGATAGGAATAGCCCAACTCAGCGACATAGAAGCCCGCATCGAACGCAAGAAGACCATATTCCAGCGCTATAAAAATGCTCTCGGCACAATTCCTGGAGTAGAGTTTATGCCATGCGGAGTATATGGAGAGTCTAATTACTGGCTCTCTGTCATCATTTTAAACAGTGAAAGTAGAATAAGCCCTGAGTTTTTACGAGTTACTTTAGAAGAAAAAGGAATAGAAACAAGGCCAGTGTGGAAACCCATGCATCTTCAGCCAGTATTCTCAGGCGCCAAATTTTTCAGCAAATTTGAGCTTGGCGCCAATCCGCCAATTTGTGAAATAGCATTTGAAAGAGGGCTATGCCTCCCGTCCGGATGCGGACTCTCAGAAGCCGAACAAGAATTCGTAATATCCAGCATACAAAAAGCTCTATACAAATAAACGTCAGAAGAACTCGGCAAGAAGAGCGCAGGGCACCCTTCAAGTTGCTAAGACTTCAATTTTCCACCAGAATGTTCGTCTATACCGTTTACATGATTGAGACTCCAATGAAAAAAATAAGAGGAAACCAAGTTAGGCCAGGAAATGTTATTTTGCTAGATGGAAAGCTTTTCGTAGTAACGAAAGCCCAACACACGCAGCCAGGAAAAGGCGGCGCGTATATGCAAGTGGAGCTAAAAGGAGTGAAAGATGGCTTGAAGAGACGCGATAGATTTCAATCATCTGCAGAGATAGAGCAAGCCTTCATAGAAGAGGTCACCCTTCAGTTTCTTTATATGGACCAAGGCAAAGTCGTTCTTATGAATAAAGAGACATTCGATCAAGTGTCTATCGACGTCGATTGCCTAAGCGCCTCTTCGGATTTTTTAAAAGACGACATGGAAGTGGTGGTGGGGTTTTACGATGGAGAAGCAATATCAGCGTCTCTGCCATCTCAAGTTGTTCTAGAGGTAACCCAGGCAGACCCTGTGACAAAGGGGCAGACGGCCGCATCTTCATATAAACCAGCTCAACTTGAAAATGGTATGCGCGTTATGGTCCCCCCTCACATAGTTGAAGGCGATAAAGTTGTTGTGAGTACCGCAGAATGCGAATATTTGGAAAGGTTCAAGGGATAGCGCTCAAAGGATAATAGGAAACGCCTAATCCACGGAAAAATGTGTCTCAGTCTGCGTCTTGTTAGCGACTGGGGCAAAACCCGGCCGCAGCTTAGTCCTTGTCGGAACTGAAAAGTTCCTCAGTGACCTGAGCCCGCAGCTTTTTCCAATATTTTACATGTAAATCCGTCCTTACAGTCACTGTGTATTCAGGTTTGCTCTGCAAATTCACAAATTGCTATCTAAGCATACGTAGTCCGGTCAATATCCTAAAATTTCTTTTGTTCCAGAAAAAATTGGCTAGCCTCCTGACCGCCCCAACTGAAAAAACACTCTTAAAATCACAGAGCTCAAGATTCTCAAAAACACCTTGTACAATAAATTCTACTTGCGCCAGCCGCCCGAGAGTTTATACATCTCTAATATTCGGCGCTTTTATCTCAAAAAAATATGCCCGCCCACGCAGGAACAGAGAAATTTTTTCATGCTCCTGTTATTATCTGTTATCACTTAAACTTATTGTCTTTTCTTATAGATTGTTTTATCATATGGGCTGCGCAGTTAGCCTACTCTTTAGAAAGGTCAAACTCTGTTTGTTTATGCTCACCTTCTCCGTCAGAAGAAAAGCTTTCAGCAACAACTCCATCATCAAGACAATTAGACGAAGCAGCCACAGACACTATAGACTCGCCGTCATCAAGTTTAAACAGCTTGACACCCTGAGTATATCTGGCAGTGATACGAATATCCTTAACGGGACACCGCAGCAACTGCCCTTTATCGGTCAGAAGAATAATGTCGTCATCTGCAAGAACTGGAAGAACATCAACAAGCTCTCCCGTTTTTTTGTTTATACTCATAGAAGAAACGCCCTGCCCACCGCGACCGCTGCTTCTATATGCATACGAAAGCGTCCTCTTACCAAACCCTTTGCTGCTGACGCTTAATATCATCTGCTCGCTCTCAGTCATAGCCAACTCAACATCTGGGTTAAGGTCATAGTCTGACGCCCCCCCATCTCCCGAAGCCGCCTGGTCAGACACAGTCTCAATTCCATTTTCACCATCAGAGCCTTCGCCTGGTAACGCGTCCTCTCTATCACAACAAGAAGACTCTTTGACAACTCTCTTCATGTATTTCTCTCGCTCTTCATGAGAAAAACCAACCGTCTTCAAAATACTCATAGCGACAACCTCGTCGCCATCCTGAAGTTTTATGCCGCGAACCCCTATAGACGTCCTTCCAGAAAACCTACGAAGTAACTTTGATGAAAACCGGATACTTTTCCCCAGCTTTGTTGATAAAAGAACATCGCTATCATCATCAGCTAAAGCCACAGATATAAGCCTCTCGCCATCAGATAACTTCATTGCTATCTTGCCATTAGACCTTATAGACAGAAAGTCGCGCAGAGAATTTTTACGCACATAACCGCTGGATGTTGAGAAAATTATGTCAGCTCCTTGATTCCCGATACGCCCAGAGCTTTCTTCCGAAGAGCCTTCACTTTCTAGATCTAAGTCATCGTCACTTTCATCGCGCTCTCCGCAAGGCGCACAGCTAATCTCTTCACGCTCAATACATTCGCTTACAGCTATATCTTTCGGTAGCTGCAAAAGTGTAGAAATTGTCTCCCCTTTCTCAACAGGGATAAGAGATACTATCGGCTTTCCTAGAGATGTCGGAGAACAACACGGCAACTCGTGAACCATCATCTGATAGGCTTTGCCAAAAGATGAGAAAAACAACAGAGTCGTATGTGTATCAGTGATGAAAACCTGCTCAACAACATCTTCATCTCGAGTGCTCATGGCGCTCCTTCCGCGGCCTCCACGCTTCTGGCTTCTATATACGCTCAACGGTACACGCTTTATGTATCCGCGAACGCTAACCGTCACGACCATCTCTTCTAGCTGGATAAGAGACAGATCGTTCCCGCCAACCGCTCCATCGTCATCGACAATTTTGCTTTTTCTAGGAGAAGAAAGCGTCGTTTTCACATAAACCAGCTCTTCCTTTATCAGGCTAAACACTTTCTCTGGCGAAGCTAACAAAGCAATATAGCCGCTTATATCGTCACAGAGCTTTTTAAGATCAGAGAAAAGCTTTTCCCTCTCCATTCCAGTAAGCCTTTGTAATCTCAAAGCCAATATGGCTTTGGCCTGTTCTTCCGAAAGGTGATACCCCGTATCATGTAGATCTGAATCATCGCAAAAAACACTACGGCCAGCTGAAGAATCAAGAAGACGAAGGTATGCAGAAATCACATCGTCTATTGGCCATTTCCTTTCCATAAGCTTTTTGAGAGCGTCAGCAGGATCAGTCGCTCCCTTAATCATGGCTATAACCTCATCAATGCTCGATATAGCAACTGCAAGCCCAGCAATTACGCTAGCCTGCGATCTCGCTTTATTCAAAAAGAATTTTGTACGCCTTGTTACAACCTCTACCCGAAACTCTATAAATGCCCGAAGTATTTCTAAAATCCCCATCTGGGACGGCCGCCCATTATGAAGAGCAAGAATATTAGCATTGAAAGATATCTGGAGAGGGGTCGATGCGTATAGTTTGTTTAAAACTACTTCAGGCGTAGCGTCTCGCCGAAGCTCTATCACAACGCGAACACCATTCCTATCAGACTCATCACGTATGTCAGATATGCCATCAAGCTCTTTGTTATTAACAAGGTCTGCTATGCGTTCCACCATACTCGCTTTATTCACTTGGTATGGTATTTCAGTCACTATTATCGCATATCGATCTTTTTTGAATTCTTCTATGTCGGTTTTTGAGCGAATTACAAAAGTGCCTCTGCCGGTTGTGTATGCATTAATGATCCCCTTCCTACCGTATATCGTTCCTCCAGTACAAAAATCTGGCCCTTTTATGTATTGCATAACGCCATCCACAGACAGATCCGGGTTATCTATAAGAGCACAGCAACCATCTATCACTTCCCCAAGATTATGCGTTGGGATATTAGTAGCCATACCGACAGCAATTCCACTAGCTCCGTTCACAATGATATTTGGAAATGCCGCAGGAAGGACCGTTGGCATCGTCAAAGTTTCGTCATAGTTTGGCTGAAAGTCAACGGTATCTCTGTCATAGTCTTCAAGCAAAAAATGCGCCGCTCGCGATAAACGCGCCTCTGTATACCTCATAGCCGCGGCTTTGTCCCCGTCCATAGAGCCAAAATTACCATGCCCATCGATAAGCATAACCGACATGGAAAAATGCTGCGCCATACGAACCATCGCATCATAAATAGCGTCATTGCCATGTGGGTGATACTTCGCGATCACCTGCCCAACAATTCTTGCAGATTTTTTATACGGCTTGTTATAGTCAAACCCATCCTCAATCATTGCATAAAGTATGCGCCTATGGACCGGCTTCAAACCGTCACGTACATCAGGAAGAGCTCTGCTCACAATAACGCTCATAGCATAATCCAGATACGATCGCTTAAGCTCATCCTCAATAGGAACTGTAATTATGTCAGGCTGAAAGATGTCAATGCTCTTCATATAATCTCATGATAAAAATAAAAACCGCGTATACAAAACGCCCATCAAAGCGCCTCTCCATGCGCTCATCGATGCGTCCACTAAAAAGGTATCTCGTCATCAAACACGTCTTGAGCAGAAGCTGCAGGAGGAGCGAATGGTTGCTTTTCGTCTTTAACTCCGTCGACAGGACCGCCGCCAGGACGATCAAGTATCGTGATCTCTCCCTTATATCTTATAACAATCTCTTTTATTTTGTTTTCTGTACCTTCGAGATCCTTCCACTTTCGCGTATGAAGCTGTCCCTCGACATAAATCCTACTTCCTTTTTTCAAAAATTTCTCGCAAACGTCACAAAAATGCGCATTAAACACCACAACCCTATGCCACTCTGTCCTTTCCTTATACTCTCCGCTGTCTCTATCCTTCCACTGCTCAGACGTCGCAACAGACAACGTCACAACCTTGCCACCACCTTCGGGAGCAAATCGCACCTCTGGGTCTCTCCCCAAATTCCCAACAAGTATCACTTTATTAACGCTCGCCATAGCTAAAAACTCGTAACCCCGCATAATTCACGATGATACTCTAGACAATAAAAAAAATCAAAGGCTTGGTAATTTACACCGTATAATTACAATCGCCTCAACACAAAAGATGCCCGTAAAACACCAGTAAAAATGACTCTCCATCCACTTTATGATAGTATTGATGGAGCCAGCCCCGTATAACCGCGATTTTCATGGATAAACATTTAGTGTCTGCCATAGCCCAGTGCGAAGACAATCACTGGTTTTTTATCGCTCGCAGGAAAATAATAAAAAAAATAATTGCTTCCACAGTAAACATCGATAAAAATGCGAAAATGTTAGAAATTGGATGCGGGACTGGTGGAAATCTAAAAATGCTGTCAAGTTTTGCCTCCCTAAACGCGCTAGAGTTTGATGATTTTGCTCGCGAATATGCAGTTAAGAGAAACGTATGCCCGGTATTAAAAGGTAAGCTGCTTCCGTATAAGGATTCTGAATGTGTCGAAAAGTTTGACGTAATTTGCATGTTTGATGTTTTGGAGCACATAGACGACGATGACTCCGCCGTAAATGATCTGCGCAGTATGCTTTCTCCTGGAGGCTTTTTGATAGCGACAGTTCCCTCATACCAGTTTTTATGGAGCTATCACGATATAGCTAATAACCATAAGCGCCGATACACAAAAAAATCTCTCACTAGCCTGTTTAGCAATGATAAATGGGAAATTAAATTTACTAGTTATTTCAATTTTTTCTTATTTCCAGCATTCTTTCTGGTCAGATTCATTGGAAATATATCAGGTAAAAAGCAAAGCGACGACACAAAAATGCCGCCACAACTGTTGAACCGAGCCCTACTCTCCGTGTTTTCTATAGAGGCTTCGATTATGCCAAAAATAACTTTCCCATTCGGGTCCTCATTGATACTCACAGCAAAGAAAAAATAGTATAATTACTTCGTTGATTTATCAGAAAAATCCGATTCTAAGCTTGCAATTGTTACATAAACGTACTTTTTGCAAAATTCTTTCAGATTTTTCCCTATCTTATTGCAAATCGTATTGGCAGCATTTTTTTCTTCAGGCGCGCCGCAAGACGAATAATTCCAAAAAAGCCTCAAAACAGGCAGACTACTAAAAACGTTGAATCTTCTAGCAAAATCTTCTGCTTTTCCATCAAACCCTTGCTTGGCCATAGCCATGTTAACCACTCTATCGATTACAACACCATCCGAAGAAGAGCCTTCTAGTTTCCACGTTTCAACCATCTCTTCAGCTATTGCTTTTGTCGCAGACTCTCTGCATTTTTCATAAAAATTATCGACAAACTTAGATATTGCGCCAGAATGAAAAATAGCGAGCTTTATGGCTTTCTTGAAAAGCTTCCCAATCCCTTTTGGAGATACTTTTGTGTCAGCGGAAACTTCCATACAACTAACTTGCTTCTTAAGCTCTTTTCCATAAATTCTAAGATACAGCGCAACGATTGCAGGTTTGACGACATCTTCATCCACACAAGGCATTTTCTCAATAACGTTTCGCAAACGGACGCACTCTTTTGCGATGACCTCTTTTTGGCGCCCTCCCTCAGGAAAAAAATTTTTTATATTTGACTCAATCTCGCCCCACTCTTTGTTCGTAAAATACACAGCCTCAGCGCGATTGAAAGTTATAATAGCTAGAACCGCCGCTAGCAAAAATTTCTTTGTCCACATCATGTGCGTTCTGATAAAATCTATTTATGCCCCAAAGTTCTTTATAATCTCTCTTCTTCTATTTTTCGTGAAATCGCGATTTTTCATCCATAATCAGCAGCGCCGCTAAAATTCTAAAATCTAGAGCATGCCGGAACCGTTGTGCCGCTGGGGACAACAGTTCTGGGTAGCACAACTGCGTTTGCGCCAATGACGCAGAAATCCCCAACAATCGCCCCTCCCAGAACTTTAGCTCCGGGACAAACGTGGCTTCCTTTCCCTATACATGCATCGTGGCACACAGCAGACCCTATGTTTATGAGAGAGAAGTCTCCTATACGAGCAGCTGCGTCAATCACAGCAGATTGAAAGACAGTAGCGCCAGCTCCTACGCTACTTAGCTCACTGACAACAGCAGACCTAGCAACGACGGATACCCATCGCTTTTCGCCAAATTTTTTAGCCAAGTCATATCTTCTAGAAAGCTGATCAGGGGTCACTCCGCCGACGCCCATCACAAGAGGCACGGACGAATCGATCCACAACCTGTCCTCAGGGATTCTAGGCAAACCAAAAAACTCCATTACAAAACTGTCTATAAAACCGCAACACAAATACCCTCGCGATAAAACAGCATCATAAACCGATTTAGCGTTCCCTCCGGCTCCATATATCGCAACAGAAGAACTCGAAACCTTTTCCATGCCCTAGCCTTTAATAGCTTCCCTCTGAGCACTAAATATGCTTTTGCATCCTTCAAACGATATATTTATCATTTCCGTCAATTGCGCACTGCTTACTATGCTTTTTTCACCTGTAATTTGAGCCTCAACAATTCCGCCAGAAGAGACAAGAACAAAGTTTCCGTCAGCATCTGCTTGACTGTCCTCGTCATAATTCATATCTAAAAGCAATTCTCCATTCAACATACCGCAGGATATAGCCGCGACTTGCTCTACAATCGGATTTCTAGAAAACGAATCCCTGTGTTTTTTTATCGCAAGAGCGAGAGCAACATATCCTCCTGATATCGAAGCAGTCCTGGTTCCTCCATCTGCCTGTATAACGTCGCAGTCTATTTTTACCTGCATCTCGCCAAGAGCGGAGAGGTCCATGCACGCCCTCAGCGACCGTCCTATAAGGCGCTGTATTTCATGAGTCCTGCCAGACTGCTTTCCCTTTGAAGCCTCTCGGTCCATTCGAGAATGCGTCGCCCTTGGGAGCATACCGTATTCCGCAGTCACCCAGCCGCTTTGTCTGCCCCTCAAAAACATAGGCACCTTATTATCAAGCGACGCAGTACAGATCACATGAGTGTTTCCAACCTTTATCAAGCATGACCCCTCAGCATACCGCGAAACGTTAGGAACGATAACGATTTGCCTGTGCTCCATATTACCTCTGTTTGCAGCGCGCATATTCCTTTCTCCTGGCGACAACACACGGACAATCACGATACAATATAACGTATATGCGAAGATAATAATAGTCTAATTCTTAATAATACCCATAAAACATAAAGTCTCTCCTTCCAAAAAGATAAAATTTTTTAAAGTGTTAATTAGAATTTAAGTAAAATTTTTGATATAAAACTCGCGCGCGCGTTAATATCATATTCTCAGCTTCATCAAAAATTTAAACAATTTTAAACACTTAGCACGTTTGAAGTTTATGCATTTTGGCATAGACCATCGGCGGCGCTCAAAACCTATATGAGATTATAGAAACAGCCTAATGGTTCAATTACGACTTCTATACAGCGCCTTTTGCTTTAAAAGATATGACTATTATCGAAAATAAACACAGTTCCAAAAGAGTATAATTGGTGGTATAATGGGCCAATTGGTTGAGAATTTTGGTTGTTTGATGGCTTTGAAGTTGCGTCTTGCTCGCCGCGGAACCACTAACCGCCCTTTTTATTGGATAGTTGTTGCAGATGCTCGCTCTCCTAGGGATGGGAAATTTAAAGAAAATATTGGAACTTACAATCCTCTTTTAGACAAAGATAGTTGCGATAAGGTTGTGCTTAATGAGGAGAGGGCAAGGTATTGGCTTGCTCGAGGTGCGCAGCCGACAGATCGCGTACGCTTGTTTCTTGCTAATATAGGTGCGTTGCCTAAGCATGCCATAAAAGTTACTCCGAAGAAGTCTGCGCCTAAGAAAAGGGCTTTGGAAAGGGCTGCGTCTGCTAAGGTCAGCGCCTAACTCGTTCGTGTGTTTGGATTTGGTTATGATTAACGTAGTTGTTACGAAAAAAGCTTCTGACTATATATTGAAGCTGTTCGGCATGAGAGATCGGCTCCCTTTGGGAGTAAAGGTTTGGCTCAAATCCGAAGGGTGTTCCGGGTTTGTTTATGCTATGGATTATATTGATGAGAGCGATAACGTTAGTGGGCTTACGGCAGTACAGACAGAGTTTGGAATTGTCCTGTTTTTCAATAGTTGTGAGAAGGATATGATGGACGGACTCCAGGTCGATTATAGGGACAGCATTCTTGATCCAGGATTTGTGTTTAGTAATCCCAATGAGAAAGGTCGCTGTTCCTGCGGAAAATCGTTTGGTATATGACAGAAACTCCCAGCAGTCTTATACCTCTATATCTCTCGGAGAAGTTGCTGCATTAGCAGGTCTAGTCGTTTGAATATTATCTAATTATAAATTAGAGTTATTATTTCGAATTTTTAAATGTTTGCATAGAAAACCTATGCACCCAAAGATCCGCGCCGCTGGGAATTAACTTAAAAAAGCAACTTTTTTGCTCAAATAAATAAATCAACACAGCAACATAATAGCATCTCCACCTCTTCATTCTTGCCAACAAGCCCACATCTTGTGGCAAAACCAATTACATCCCCATACACAGCAACTCAAAACACAACCTGCTCATCCTTAAACTACATCTATAACAGACCTAAATAAATCTAAAGTGAAGCCTATGTTTAAATAGAAAAAAGAAAGTATTACGATGTAATAACGGACACTGCCGACACCGCCACCAATACACTCATCACATTCACGATTCACAAACCCCTCCGCACATACGCCTGCTGGTTACTATAATTGCGCCTACAACAACCACATAGGAATATGGGCGCCGAAGAACGGAAAGACGCATCAAATTTAAAGCGCTTTTTCCACCGACCGCACCGATACACATATTAACATGCCTATGCCGAAAGCCACCATAGCGAATAGGTATGGAACCAATATAGCACGAAACTAATATAACGGACGAGGAATAAGCACCACGCAGTCACACTAAAATCTACCATATCATTCCTGTGCCCAAGATATAGAAAACGTTCAGAATAGAAAAAGTTTAAAGTTTGAGTTTGCCATTCCTGGAAACATGAGAGACATCCACGGCACCGCGTCCGGCACCGAATAATCCGACTTTTCAATCTTATTTGTCTTTTCGGCTAGCATCCGGGGCCCTGTTCTAGCCTTCCCGGCCACACACCGGCCCACCGCACAAGCACCAATAATACGCTCTATTCTATTAGACTAAAAAAACAACATCTCCGCCCCGTCTAACGAGCGCCTATAACTCATACCAAACAAAAAGAAAACCGGGAGAATAACGCGAAAACCCACAACTTTAAGACCTAAACCCAACAGCCCATCGGAAACAAAACCACCAAGATCACTCGTCATAATAACAAAAAAAGAAAACCCAACGTCGCTGAACTAACGCCGAAGACAACAAGAAAGTAAGGACACTATCCATGCAGGTCGCAGCTTACCCAACAATAAACTCTGCCACCTTAAGACCGTTAGATTTACAGCCTCCATTTACTAAAAAGATCTGAACTGAATGCGAATCAAGCCAATTGGGAATTAGTACTGGTTAGCTCAAAGGATTACTCCTCTTTCACACCCAGCCTATCAACGTGATAGTCTTTCACGACCCTATAGGGAAAATTAATCTTGAGGTTAGTTTCCCGCTTAGATGCTTTCAGCGGTTATCTATTCCGTACATAGCTACCCAGCGCTGCAATTGGCATCACAACTGGCACACCATAGGTACGTCCACCCCGGTCCTCTCGTACTAAGGGCAGATCCTCTCAATTTTCCAACGCCCACGGCAGATAGGGACCGAACTGTCTCACGACGTTCTGAACCCAGCTCACGTACCACTTTAATTGGCGAACAGCCAAACCCTTGGGACCTTCTCCAGCCCCAGGATGTGATGAGCCGACATCGAGGTGCCAAACCTCCCCGTCGATAAGAGCTCTTGGGGGAGATAAGCCTGTTATCCCCGGCGTACCTTTTATCCGTTGAGTGATGGCCCTTCCACAAGGAACCACCAGATCACTATGACCGACTTTCGTCTCTGCTTGACTTGTAGGTCTTGCAGTCAGGCAGGCTTATGCCATTACACGCTACAGCTGATTTCTGACCAGCTTGAGCCTACCATTGCGCGCCTCCGTTACTCTTTAGGAGGCGACTGCCCCAGTCAAACTACCCACCATGCAATGTCCCAACGCTGGATAACAGCGCCTGGTTAGGTATAAAAAGCATCAAGGGTGGTATTTCAACGGTGACTCCACCTCGGCTAGCGCCAAAGCTTCAAAGTCTCCCACCTATTCTACACATGATACCTCTCACACCAATGCAAAGTTGCAGTAAAGGTGCACGGGGTCTTTCCGTCTAACCGCGGGTACTCCGTATCTTCACGGAGAATCCAATTTCACTGAGTTGATGTTGGAGACAGCGGGGAAGTCGTTACGCCATTCATGCAGGTCGGAACTTACCCGACAAGGAATTTCGCTACCTTAGGACCGTTAGATTTACGGCCGCCGTTTACTGGGGCTTCAATTCAATGCTTTCACATCTCCTCTTAACCTTCCAGCACTGGGCAGGCGTCAGACCCTATACATCGAATCTCTTCTTAGCAGAGCCCTGTGTTTTTGATAAACAGTCGCTACCCCCTCTCATGTGCCACCCCAACCAGGTTGCCCTGGCAGGGCCTCTCTTATCCCGAAGTTACGAGAGCAACTTGCCGAGTTCCTTCAACATCATTTTCTCAAGCGCCTTAGTATATTCAACCAGTCCACCAGTGTCGGTTTGAGGTACGGTCTAAATGCTGAAGTTATTTCCTGGAAGACTCCAGACGCTGGCAACAATCCAATAAGCACCAACATCATTTTGTCCCCGTCACTTTCAGCAGGCTCAGGAATATTAACCTGATTCCCATCGACTACGACTTTCGTCCTCGCCTTAGGGGCCGGCTCACCCTGCGCGGATTAACCTTGCGCAGGAACCCTTGGACTTTCGGCGGAAGTGTCTTTCACACTTCTTTACGTTACTCATGTCAGCATTCTCACTTCCGATATCTCCAGAAGCCCTCGCGGGTCTTCCTTCACAGACTTACAGAACGCTCCGCTACCACCTCTCTTTACAGAGAGATTCGCATCTTCGGTATATGGCTTTAGCCCCGTTACATTTTCGGCGCAGATCGGCTTTCCTAGACTAGTGAGCTATTACGCTTTCTTTAAAGGATGGCTGCCTCCAAGCCAACCTCCTAGCTGTCTTGGCCAATCCACTTCCTTTCACACTTAGCCATAATTTTGGGACCTTAGATGGCGATTAGGGTTGTTTCCCTTTCGACGATGAACGTTAGCGCCCACCGTCTGACTGCTATGCTTTCTCTTTCTGATATTCGGAGTTTGATTGGGTTTGGTAAGAATCGCTTCCCCCTAGCCCATTCAGTGCTCTACCCTCAGAAATGACCACATAACGCTCTACCTAAATAGATTTCGCGGAGAACCAGCTATTCCCAGGTTTGATTGGCCTTTCACCCCTAGCCACAAGTCATCCACACCTATTGCAACAGGATATGGTTCGGCCCTCCAGTACGCATTACCGCACTTTCAGCCTGCTCATGGCTAGATCACCTGGATTCGGGTCTCATCCGTAAAACTATGCGCCCTATTAAGACTCGCTTTCGCTACGCCTACACCTACCGGCTTAAGCTTGCTTTACAGACGAACTCGCTGACCCATGATACAAGAGGTACGCCGTCACGGCCATAATGCCGCTCCGACAGCTTGTAAGCATTCAGTTTCAGATACTATTTCACTCCCCTACTCGGGGTACTTTTCACCTTTCCCTCACGGTACTTGTTCACTATCGGTCATTAAGTAGTACTTAGGCTTGGAGGGTGGTCCCCCCATCTTCAAACGGGATTTCTCGTGTCCCGCCATACTCAAGGATCTGCCATTAAATCTACCTGTACGGGGCTATCACCCTATATCGCTTGCCTTTCCAGACAATTCCAGTTTTTAATAACAGACCACAGGCCTAATCCGCTTTCGCTCGCCACTACTAACGGAGTCTCGTTTGATTTCTTTTCCTCTGGTTACTTAGATGTTTCAGTTCACCAGGTTCGCTTTCTGCACCTATTTATTCAGCACAGAATACCGCTAAAGCGGTAGGTTTCCCCATTCGGAAATCCGCGGATCAACGGAAGTTGACTCCTCCCCACGGCTTATCGCAGTCTGCCACGTCCTTCATCGCCTCTTAATGCCAAGGCATCCACTAAATGCTCTTATACGCTTGATTCACACTCAGTTCAAATCTTTTTGTCTGTGACAAATTGAAATCACAGACACCCATATTTACAATTTCAAAGAACACCTCTTCAAAAGTCAAATTCTGCCAAGCAGCCAAAGAGACAATGGAGACGATCGGGATCGAACCGACGACCTCACGCTTGCAAAGCGCGCGCTCTCCCAGCTGAGCTACATCCCCACAGAACACTAATACCACAATACCGCCACAACGACAAGCCGATAGCAATGGGCCAGGAAGGACTTGAACCTTCGACCTCACGCTTATCAAGCGCGCGCTCTAACCAACTGAGCTACTAGCCCCCTATCAAATCGATAAAACACGAGAAGAAGCCCTAATAACCAGGCAAATAAACAAAGAGAGATAAACGATCGACAAGCCCACGCCATCGAATCCTTAATTTCAAGATCAAGAAGATTCGCAAATCTTCTCATATCCTAGAAAGGAGGTAATCCAGCCGCAGGTTCCCCTACGGCTACCTTGTTACGACTTAATCTCAGTCATCGACCCTACCGTATACGGTCGCCCCCATAAAATGGTTAGCAAACCGGCTTCGGGCAGAACCAACTCCCATGACCTGACGGGCGGTGTGTACAAGGCCCGTGAACGTATTCACCGCGGCGTTCTGATCCGCGATTACTAGCGATTTCGGCTTCATGCTCTCGAGTTGCAGAGAGCAATCTGAACTAAGATGGCTTTTTGAAATCAGCTCCGGGTCACCCCATCGCTCTCCTCTGTCACCACCATTGTAGCACGTGTGTAGCCCAGTCCATAAGGGCCATGATGACCTGACGTCATCCTCACCTTCCTCCAACTTATCGCTGGCAGTCTCCTTAAAGTTCTCAGCTTTACCCGTTAGCAACTAAGGACAAGGGTTGCGCTCGTTATAGGACTTAACCCAACATCTCACGACACGAGCTGACGACAGCCATGCAGCACCTGTGTGGGATCCAGCCGAACTGACGGACTCTGTTTCCAGAGCCCTCGATCCCCATGTCAAGAACTGGTAAGGTTTTTCGCGTAGATTCGAATTAAACCACATGCTCCACCGCTTGTGCGGGCCCCCGTCAATTCCTTTAAGTTTTAATCTTGCGACCGTAATCCTCAGGCGGAGCGCTTCATGCGTTAGCTGCGACACTGAAAAATTTCCAACGTCTAGCGCTCATCGTTTAGGGCGTGGACTACTAGGGTCTCTAATCCTATTTGCTCCCCACGCTTTCGTGCCTCAGCGTCAGTTGTGACCCAGAAAGCCGCCTTCGCCTCTGGTGTTCCTCCTAATATCTACGAATTTCACCTCTACACTAGGAATTCCACTTTCCTCTTTCACACTCTAGTCATTCAGTTTAAAATGCGACTCCCAGGTTGAGCCTGGGGATTTAACACTTTACTTAAACAACCGCCTACGCACCCTTTACGCCCAGTCATTCCGAACAACGCTAGCCCCCTCTGTATTACCGCGGCTGCTGGCACAGAGTTAGCCGGGGCTTCTTCTCCCATTACCGTCATCATCTTCATGGGTGAAAGAGCTTTACGACCCGAAGGCCTTCTTCACTCACGCGGCATTGCTGGATCAGGGTTTCCCCCATTGTCCAATATTCCTCACTGCTGCCTCCCGTAGGAGTCTGGGCCGTATCTCAATCCCAATGTGGCTGATCATCCTCTCAGACCAGCTACGGATCACAGGCTTGGTAGGCCATTACCCCACCAACTACCTAATCCGGCGCGGGCTCATCTCTTGGCGATAAATCTTTACTTGTTTCCAAGCACATGCGGTATTAGCTATGGTTTCCCACAGTTATCCCCCACCAAGAGGTAGATTCCCACGTATTACTCACTCGTTTGCCACTAAAAATAACCGAAATCATTTTCCGTTCGACTTGCATGTGTTAAGCATGCCGCCAGCGTTCGTTCTGAGCCAGGATCAAACTCTCAAGTTCGATAGAAGTCCGGAAAAATCCAAACTCCTGGCTTTTATTTTAAATCTAAAGAAATCAACGGCGCGAACCTTGCCGACCGTTTATCTCTCCTCTTTTTTTAACTTTCTTAAAGAGCAACCAATTAATACCCAGATCATACCTTGCGCCCCCGAAGGTGTCAATACCTATTTTTAAAATTGTTTACAAACAGTGGCGACGTAGACAAAAAGAACGGCTTCGCCTCCACAGCACAGAAAAGACAAGAGGGTATATGAGATCATTTGTTATCCATTCCGCAAAGAAGCTTTGAAAATTCCGTCGCATCGAACTGTGCGAAATCGGAAACCCCTTCTCCAGTCCCTACAAGGCAGATCGGCAGTCCGCTCTCGCGCGCAATTCGCAAAACCGTCCCTCCCTTAGCACTCCCATCTAATTTAGTCATTATTATGGAGATGTCATCCCCACCCATAGAACTCTTAAACTTTTCAGCTTGAACCGAAGCGTGTTGACCTGTTGACGAGTCCAAAACTAACATTTTCTCTACAAAAATATCGCCATATTTGTCGCGCTGCTTTTCAGCCACTCGCACAATTTTGCCAAGCTCATCCATGAGAGAGTTTTTGTTGGGAAGACGGCCAGCAGTGTCAATCAAAACAACATCTTCCTTTAGGTTAACAGCGCTTTGGATACCTTCAAACACTAAACTTGATGGATCTGCCGATATTCCTGCGGAAGTCATATTTGCCCCCACTCTCTCTGCCCACACCTCAAGCTGGCTCACAGCAGCAGCTCTAAAAGTGTCCGCAGCTATGAACCTAACCTTCTTCCCATATCGAACAAACGAAGCCCCGAGCTTACCTATAGTAGTAGTTTTTCCAGCCCCGTTAACGCCAGCAAATATAATAACTCTGAGCCCGTTCTCACAGCTCATATCAAAGCGTTTTTCATATAAAGACAGCTCTTTCTCTATATAGTTTGATATTCGAGCAAGAGCGTCATCGCGCGAAACAGTATTTTTTGCAACTTCCACAATTTCTTTGGCAACGGACGGACCAAAATCAGCACGTATAAGCTCCTCTTCAAGCTCAGCCAATATATCAGCAGAGCACCCTAGCGCTTTAAACCCGCTAATCCTAGAAAAAATCCCATCTGTTACGAAAGAGATAGAGGACCTAAGCGAACCCCACATAGACTCACCCGCCTTTCATCGCTCGCTTTGTATCGAGGTTATAACAAATTCACGCTAAGAATGAAAGAGCATCAGCTATTGTAAGCGCCGCCCAGAAGCGCGAAATTTACAGCATCCCGCAGCCTTATAAGTATAGAACAAGGGTAAAACCCATAGCGCGCAATACAACGGCGCCGGAGGAAGAAATATCGAGGCCGCAGAACGAGCCAAAGCGAAGCACACCCTTACAATTTCGACCGCAAGCCTCATAAAACAGCAAGAATTTTATGATTATTGCATACGCTTCACTCTATTTTGAACGAATCTCCCAAATAAACTCTACGAACAACTTGACTGTTTGCTATCTCTTGCGGAGAGCCTTCTTGCAATATTCTGCCTTCATATATTATGTACGCTCTATCGACTATTTTGAGCGTGTCGCGCACATTGTGATCTGTGATCAGAACACCTATCCCCCTTTCCTTCAAGTGCAAAATAAGCCCCCTAATATCGTCAACAGATTTCGGATCAATCCCCGCAAGCGGCTCATCCAGAAGCAAAAATTTTGGACTGCCAGCAAGAGCGCGTGCTATCTCCACTCTCCTTCTCTCTCCCCCGGATAAAAGCAACGCGGACCTTTTGCGCAAATCTAAAAGGTTGAAATCAGAAAGCAGTTTTTCGAGCTCATGTTTTCTTTTTCTTGCGTTAGGCTCTAGCAGCTCAAGAACTGCCATTATATTGTCTTCCACGTTCATTCCGCGAAATATTGATGACTCTTGCGGAAGATAGCGTATTCCAAACCTGGCCTTCCTATATAGCGGCCACAAACTAGCGTCAATATCACCGATAAATATCGATCCTTTATCTGGAAAAACAAGGCCCGCCATCATAAGGAAACTTGTAGTCTTGCCCGCACCATTAGGGCCAAGCAATCCGACCGCCTCGCCGACAAAAAGTGATATAGAAACATCGCTTACAACATCCTTATCGCGAAATTTTTTATATAAATTTTGTCCAAAAAAACACAGTCTTTTCATAGCTAGCCTCTATTAACAACCCCATTATCTAAAAACGCCTCCGCAGCACAAAAATCAGTCACAGAAATTTTTTGCGTCTCAAATATACTTTTGCAATACACTCAATACTTCGAGCTTTATTAAACCACATATACCTAAGGGTATTGCCAAAGCACAGCCAATGCCGTTATGCAGCGTTTTTTGGCTCCTCCCCAGCCTTATCCATATCATCCCTATCAAGAGACACCCCTAGCTCACCTATAAGGTAATTTTCGAAAAACTCTTGAAAAACATCCACTAATTTTCTAACTTTAGCTCCCATCTTTCTCCGTATACAGAAATGCGACTTTACAGAAGGTCCATCTATATGCGGAAGTATACGTATAAGTTTTCCTTTATAAAACAAATTCGCATTAGTGGTAGCAGAGCAGATTCCAACCCCTTCAGCAGCAGCTAGATACGTTGAATGGGTCGAATTTATGGTAACGCTTGGAGTTAGCTTTGGAAGGCCCGCCCAGCGCCCCTTCAAATGCCAGTCTATATCCGAAACATAGCTAAAAGGATGCTCTCCGTATCCTATTATCGAATGATTTAATAAATCTTTCCCAGTTTCTGGTATCCCAAATTTTTCGAGATATTCAGCGCTAGCAAACAAAGCAAAGTCATACGTAAAATGCCAGCGCCTCTCCAAATAGTCTTTAGGTTCCATAGGCCTCAGCAAAATATCTGCCATCCACTCTGTAGAGCTCATTACATAGTCACTAGCAATTACTTTGACGTTGACGCAGCGATGAGTCTGTCTAAAAATACGTATACACGGCATCAAAATAGTGCTGGCCACGGCACACGTAGTCGATATTAAAATTTCTCCGCTGAGCTCCTTACTTCCAGCGTTCAGTGACTCCTCTATCCCCTGCTCAAAAAGCCCGATTATCTGTTCAGCAAAAGGAAGAAACCGGTCTGCCTCCTCCGTGAACATATTATGCCTCTTTCTCCTTATAACAAACTTTAAGCCTGTTTGCTTTTCAAGGTCATCAATGAAAGTCCATAGACTAGACCTCGGAATACCAAGTTCTTTATGGATACCAAAATCACAATTGTTTTCTGCTAACTTAACAAAAGCCTTAAGCGCGCTTATATTCATCAGTACAACTTTCTGTACACCAGAGATTTAACCGATACGATTTTTGCATATTTTCCAACAAGATGTCTATAATCGACCGCCAAAAACCTATTTCTCTCATTGTTAATATAACACAAATTTTTATATAAAAAATACTAAAATTTTATGGGTTAATTCTTTTTTAAGCGTTTGTTAACCAATTGTTGATAATATATAAACATAAATTTTTATTAAAAAGGAAAAGAGAGTGAATAAAACTAAAACCCGCACACAGATTTTTAGAAAGGCACTGCTGGTTTCATTGCTTTTCGCTAACGCATACGCATCGACCCTCGCCTCCGCAGGATCTGTGGTCAGTACAGGAAACAAAAGCAAAACGTCAAACTCGGACAGATCAAACAGGTCAATAAAAGAACGAAAAGACAGATCAAGCAAAAAAGAAAGCGCTCGATCGAAAGAACGAGGCTCTAGCGTAGGAAAAAGCCATATAAAGTCATACTATACTGAGAGCCAGGGCAACTCACCTAACAACTCGATCCTTGAAAAACATAATTTGAGCAAAAAAAGCAACTTCAAACTAAACAGCTCGCAAAGCTCTTTTGAGCTGTTGGGGGCCTCAAAGCAAAGCAAAAACTCACCCAGCATAAGCAGGAAAAACAGCTCTGAAAGCGAACTAGAATTAATTAATAATATAGATTCATTTGAAATAATACAAGACAAAGAGTCTAAAAGAGACTTAAAATCTTCTGGAAAGCCTTCCCTACTTGACCTGTCAAAAGATCATAGCAACGACCTGAACCAATCAAAGCTCTCTCTTTCAATTATGAAAAATGACGAGCCTAGCTTTTCCAACTCGCTAGCAGGCGGCGCTGAAAAAGCTCAAAACCACTCGATAGAATATAAAAAGCCTGATTCTCAAAAAGAAATAGCAGCAAAAAGTTTATTGAAGTCTAGTGAAAATAAACAAGGCAGCAAATTATCTAACAGCATAAAGCCTGAGGCCAATACCGTAAATAACAATACTCAGCATGCCCTAATAATGAGTGATTCTATGGTCGCAGCAACTAAAAATGATGAAAACAAAAACAACAAAGACGAAAAAAAAGAGGAGAGCGCTCACATTTCCACAAAGCAACCAGAGAGCAAACTGGTAAACCGACCGTCCGTCTCATCTAGTGGGAAAAGTTCTCCAGAAAACGAGAAAAATCCAGATGTAGAGCAAGCAAGAAAAAAAGATTTAGAGGAGCGCATCAAAAATAAAGGTGGCGAAGAAAATAAAAAATCGGTAAAAAATTTCGGACCCCCAATGAAAAAACCAGAAAACAAGAGAGACTTTAAACAAGAGAATGATGCAGGCAAAAAAAATCATGAAGAGAAAAAATACGCAAAAAACCACGCCCTTGAAGCAGGCCGCGCCCACGCTATTCTCGCGCAATCCGCACCTGAACCAATTGCCATCACAAATATCGTCAAAAGCAGCACTCTCACAAAAACAAACGAAAACAGAGATTCAAACAAAGCTCAAGGAGCAGAAAATAATGTCGCACAACAACGCACCACCAAAACGGTATCTTTCTCAAAACCAAAAACCCTAAACTATAAAACAAGCTCAACCCAAACAACCACCCAAGCTGAAATGGCAAAAAAAATTACAAGTAAGGCAGAACGAAGTAAGCTGACAGCTATAAAGCCTACACAGCAAAAACAAACCTCTCCAGCCGAAAGTGAAAAGGTCGCACATGAGAGAAAACTCAACATAAACTATAGGCATGACGGAACGTCTGAAAGAGACCATCGAGTGCGCAGCAAGTCTGTTAGAAAAACAATGCGCCACTCAGATAAAAACAGCAAAAGAAAAAAACCCACCATATATCCAAACTAAATTTATTGAAAAAATAATAGAATAACCGCATAGTGCACCAAGCCACAGCCACATCTTCAAACTATTGAGAAGATGTGGCCTTTTGTAATCCATATTTTATAGTTCCTTAGAATAATTAATAAACATTTCGCACAAAAATTAATAAAAAATTATTGACTATGTCGCGAGCGCGCATAAAATATACTAATGGGTTTTCTTGCGGAACACAAAAATGAACAAACTAACCACTTTATTTTTTTGGTGCACTTTGCTTGCGGTAGCACAGAATACATTTGCAGGCCCAAAGCCTTTAATCAAACATTCTAATCGAGCAAACACATCGAGCATTAAACCCCGCCATCGCTCAGTTTCGCAAAATATTAAATGCTCCGGTCAGATTAATTCGCAAAATAAATGGCAAAAAGTAACAAATCTACCCAACACCAAATATTATAAGCGCCCCGCAGACCAAAGTACTAAATTATTTATAAAGATTGATTCGCAAAATAAATTGCTCCCGCAGCAAAGCCCAGAAATGGACTATTATCTCTCGTATCTTGGTCCAGAAAAAATCCAAGAGCTCTTGACTTTAAAAAAAGATGTTTGTCGCGCGCTTCCTTGGCTAGAAGAAAAATTTCGAGAGATGGGGAATATTAATCTTTCCAATTCGACGAATAATTTAAAGAGCTATATGGAAAAAATGACTGATGCAGCTTGGTTTGAAAATATAGACTTGCAAAATTATTCGAGAGACATATTAAGAAAAGCACATTTAATGGCAGAAGAAGGCGTCCCCATTGACGATGCCGAGACAAAAGCCTCCATCTATGACTTAAGCAGTTTTTCAAAAAATAATTCCAAACAAAACCTAGATGACTTGCTTTTTTAATGGCTGAAACCAACCTTTTCTAGCGCAGCTCAATGCAAAATGTAGTATATATAAGCGCATCTGGGCCGCATTCTTTTTTGTAAACAAAATTTAAATTAAATTTATTTAAAATAAATTTTATAATCAACCAATTTACACTATATCATGAGCAAATCTTCATTTTATCACATATGCGCCATATTATACGCAAGCTTTTTTATAAACAACTATGGTTATTCTGCGCCTAAGAATAGAAGCAAGTCTACCCAACCAAAAGAGTATGGCGGACAAAAACGAATGAATCTTTCTATCTATGGACGCGGCATATTGCCACAACAAGCCGCTAAAAACATTGCTGGAGGGCTTAACCTATATATCAAAAATAAAGAAGACACAAATCAACCTCCAACTCCAAGATTTGGGGGAGTTCATAAACAACAATATAAAGCTCCTGCTAATACACCAAAAAAACAACGCTCTTTTTTTGGCAACCAAGACAACGTAGCTCTATTCAACAATGCAAATCTTCAAGAATTGAATCAAAGTAGGTCGCAAACTCCAAATGTACCCAAAATTTTACTAAGTCAATCAAAATATACTCCATTATACCGATTAGACCCCGCATTATATCCGGTTTTAAATGCGCAGTATAAACAACCCAAAAAATTATCTGTTATAGGAACCTCTTTAAATTCACGACTTAATCGATTTCACACACCAAATGCTCGATTTCACACACCAAATGCTCGATTTAACAATCAACAAAATCTACAACAGCACCAAAACGACCAGTCAAAAATCAGCCTTGGCTCAGACTCTGAATATTCTCAGGAAAATATGATGGGGCCTAAATACAGTAAAAATATAGTCCCATCCAAGCAATATAGAATCTCGCACTATCATTATCGTAACCAAAAAAAATAACATCCCACCACGCCCCCCGACTCACTCACGCCTATATAACACGGCCCCTTAATGCCATGTTGTCATGTTGTATATTTTTTGCGAATAATATATAAGTATTAAAAATATGAATTTTGGGTGATTTATATGGCTGCGTCTGCTAAGCCTACGTGCTCCGGAGGATGTTCTAATTCTGAAAGCAAAATAAGGTCTGTTGTTAGCTCATGCATGATCGGTAACGCGCTTGAGTGGTATGACTTTATACTATTCGGGTATTTCGCAACGATAATAGCGCAGCAATTTTTTCCGTCTTCTGATAATGTTACCGCTCTCCTGAAAAGCTATGGCATATTCGTTGCGGGGTTCGTGATGCGTCCGCTTGGAGCATTTGTATTTGGTTATATAGGCGACAGGATTGGGCGCAAGAAGGCTTTAATGTGGTCCATATACTTCATGGCGGTTCCAACTACAATTATGGGGCTTTTGCCGTCGTATGACCAGATAGGGTGGTCGGCCGCGCTCCTTTTGATACTGCTGCGCCTGTTCCAAGGGTTATCTATGGGGGGAGAGTTTACCGGATCTATGGTGTTTATTGTCGAGAATTCTCCAGATAAGAGCCGTGGATTTTGGGGAAGCTGCGCCTGTTTGAGCGTTGTCATAGGGCTTATAGTGGGCTCTAGTTTGGCGTCATTCATAAGCAGCGTCACCACTCATGAACAACTTATCTTGTGGGGATGGAGAATACCTTTTGTTATAAGCATCTTCGGCAGCATGGTTGGTGCATATATGAGAACCTACCTTGACGATCCAAAAGCGTTCAGCGATTCACGAAAAAATGAGTCTGAAAAGAAAGAGTTTCTTTTTAAAGAGCTTTTCCGAGACCATTGGAAGTCTGTTATAACGATAATTCTTATAGATTTCACGATATCTGTTGGATTCTTTCTTATAACGGTTTTTGTGATGTCGTATTTACAGACTTTTGTTGGGTTTTCATATCTTGAGGCTTCGATAATAAACTCCGTCAGTATGCTTGTGTTTGCTGCTATGATACCTCTTTCAGGGTTGGCTATAGATAAGATAGGAAGGAGGCCTGTTTTGCTTTTCGCCTCTGGGTTATTTTTCGCCCTATCTTATCCTCTTTTTAAAGGACTTTCTTCAGGAAGCTGGAACATAGCGCTCATATCTCAGATAATATTTGCGGTTTTATTAGGAATAAACTATGCTCCCATTCCATCTGTGTTGTCTGAACAATTTCCTACAAAGGTCAGGTTTTCTGGGATTTCAATTGCACATAATTTGAGCATGACCATATTCGGCGGCACCGCTCCAGAGATAGTTACGTGGCTTTTGAAAAGCTATCCAGATTTCCTCGAGATTCCTGGGTTATATCTCATGTTTGCTGGAGCTATGGCGTTTTTAGGGGCTCTATTGATGAAAGACCGTACGGGACAACCGCTGTAATCCGCTTTCGCTCTGCTGGTTTGGCGTTTTACTGATAGTGTTTGTTAGGGGATTTTTTAAACCAGCGGGAGTAATAATAGTCTGTGATTGGTATTAGTGATGAGTTTGCTATATGAGAATTGTCGTACAGAAATTTGGCGGGACGTCTGTAGCTGATATAGCTTGTATACATAGAGCGGCTGACGTTGTGAAGAGAGCCATTAACGACGGAAGCATACCTGTTGTCGTGATTTCAGCCATGGCTGGCGTAACAAACCAGTTGGTGGGCTTTGCGTCAGAAACAGACGTAGATCAAAACAATATATCCATACGAAGCGAGTGCGACACTGTGATTTCATCTGGTGAACAAGTGACTGCTGGGCTTATGGCGCTAGCGCTTTCTAAAATAGGAGTAAAAGCGCGCTCTTGGATGGGATGGCAGGTTCCACTCCTCACAAACAGCGCCTATGGAGAAGCAGAAATATTATCCGTTTCCAAAGCTAACCTTATGAAAGATATAGAAGCTGGAATAATCCCCGTAGTAGCTGGATTTCAGGGAGTAGACGAGCGCGGAAGAATAACCACTCTTGGAAGAGGAGGTTCAGACCTAACAGCAACAGCACTGGCCGCCTCTCTCGGAGCAGATATTTGCAAAATCTATACCGACGTCGACGGAGTATACACTGCAGATCCGCTGTGGGTTAAATGCGCTAAAAGATTTGACGTGTTATCGTACGACGACATGGCAGCTTTGTCACAATATGGAGCAAAAGTACTACATTCTGGCGCTGTAAAATGGGCGCAGAAGCATAACGTCCCCATACAAGTTTTATCAACATTTTCTGACGCCTCTGTTGGCACAATAATTCGCAACGAAAAAAGAAAAATCATGTGCGGCATAACACAAAAACGCGCAATACAATGGGATATTAGTTCCGTAGACGACAGAACCGCAGCGAAAATAGACGTCGTTTTGCGAGAAGAACGTGTGTCGCCCATATGGAAAGACTTTAATGCACAGGACAAAAAGCTATCGTTTCTCACATGGACAGACCAAAATCTTCAGGTAAGGTTCGCTATTTCTCAATGCACGACAAACATTCCATCTTCACAAGAGGTAATGCTGATCGCTCTTGTTGGAGACAACCGCACAAACAGTCTAATAACCAAAAACGTTTGCCTAAACAACCTTGCAATCAACGTTCCAGTTATGAGGTGCTTCAGGTCGCTCTTCATAACAGGAATAATAGTAGAACACAAATACCTAGCAGTTGCGCTGAACGATTTGCATAGCATGCTCAAGCTTCATGAGGTGTTTCAATAGCAAACCACGACTAACTAATAGAAAAAATTACCACATCTACCATTCACACGACCTTGCAAGCTGAGAAAACGGTTTTTCGTATTCAAGAAACTCACCACAAACATACGGTTTTTTTAAAATCTCTTCAAACCAAACAAAAAACGAGTCAATGGAATTTTCTATCAGCTCTAAAGCATCATTTTTATACCGCCTAACCACAAGCTCTCCGCTTTTTTCAAAAAGCCAAAACTCCAAAAACACCGATTCATAGGAGCAAATCGAGCCAACAGCCGGAAACGCCGCAAGAATAGCTCCAAATGAATCAAGATTCTCTATCGATTTCCACGAAGGAGCGCGCCCAAATAACAAAATTACAACTGACACAGACTTTTTAGATTCGTCAAAAGCAAGCATCGCTGAGCCAGCTTTTATCGATATGTTCAAACCTAGCCGCACTTTATCGACCATTACGTTACCGCTGTCTGTACAAACATAGCGTATCCCCAACGAGTCGCTTTGAGTTTTTTTTTCAGTCAAACTTTTAATAACACTGTTCGCAGCCTCTCGAAGAAACAATAAATCTCTGTCCCTAGCAAAAAAATCTTTAAATATTTTTTCTACATAATCAGAAAAACATGAAAAATTCCCTTCGCCCCATTGTTCGCACATAATCATCTTTGCCACTCTGTTGACAGCCAAATTCAGCACCATGTTTCTTCCAATTCCATTGCTCGGAGAAAGACCTAACACCCGAGATACATAAAACACATACGGATTTCGCCTCAACAAATCTATTCCCCTAACAGAAACGCTGCTGATAACGCAAAAAGAAGATGCAAAAGGCTGGGGAGAAGGCTTTTTCATGGAAACCCGGCATATCTCGCCATAAGATCGCAAAAAACCTAAATCTGAACCATTAAAGCGTATATCAGACATGCTCTCCACAGATTCAACAAATTCAAGGAACTTCATCACCTTGCCGCCTTCACAAAAAACCTGTTTATAAAATTTTTCAGCAGCGAAAGAAATGGCCTCATTTTTAAACGCCTTATCTAGAAAAAGTTTATGTTTATTTGCCCAAGCGCTAAATAACAGTTCATCGGTAAAAATCTCTTCTTTACACTGATCAATATATCTCGCAGGGATATCAAAAAACCTTCTGAGCGCCCTAGCTTTCTCTGAAAATTCGCTACGTTTTAGCAAAAGCTCTTCTGCCTCCACCAAAAAGTGCACACCAAGAGAATTTCGTTTACAAAATGTCTCAAGCTCAAATGCCGCTCGGCACATAGCAAACATTTTATCTCGCAAAAACGGGTGCATCATAAGATCTATAAAATCGTTAAATAGAAAACCGGAACGAGCAACTTCCAGAGAGTTCAACATAAATCCACTATCAACAAAATCAGACTTATCTTTCATACCTCAAAAACAAACTATGCTTATCGTATAATTGTACCAATATATTACACATTCAATAAAAATTTTATGCAATTTCCAAAAAATCGTTGATAAATTGTTTATAACAACAACGATTATATTCCAATGTTTAGTGCTTTTATTTTCTAAAAAACTATTGTAATGAAATTGAATAAGTGATATTAGTCTCGTTAATGATTTGTATTATCGGAACCAACAAATGAAACGAACCGTGCTGCTTTTGTGCGGCGGAAAATCGACCGAGCATGAAGTATCTTTAATGTCTGCAAAATTTGTGGCCCAAGCAATAAACAAAAATCGGTTTGATGTTGCTGCAGTTGTTATAGGAAAAGATGGCGCGTGGCATCATATCCATTTGAAAGACTTGATTGAACAAAATTTTGCTGGTTCTTGCTTTAATTCGTCGTCTCCAGATAATGTAATATTTGCAAGAAAATATGGGAATCCAACCCTTATATTTGAAGACGCAAACAAAAACATTCCAATAGACGTTGTGTTTCCAATTATACACGGAGCCACAGGAGAAGACGGAGCGATACAAGGATTTTGCGAAATAGTCGGAGTCCCATATGTTGGCTGCGACGTGTATTCCTCTGCTGTCTGCATGGACAAAATATTTTCAAAACAAATTCTAGGGCAATCGGGAATTAGCGTAGTCCCTTTCATCAGCGTAAACGGACAGCACGAAACCGTCCCTTCTTATAGCTCTGTTACAGAAAGGTTGAAAACAAGCAATCTTATCATCAAACCATCTTCGTCAGGATCATCAATTGGCGTAAGCAAAGTGATTTGTTCTTCGGAGTATCATAAAGCCATAGAAACCGCTTTTGCTAATGGACGTAAGTTGCTCATAGAACCCGCCCTTGAAGCAAGAGAGATAGAAGTTTCTGTTCTAAGCGGCCAAGAGGTACGGGTTGCGGCAGCAGTTGGAGAAATTATTCCTCGTCACGATTTCTACTCTTACGAGGCAAAGTATATAGACCCAGACGGAGCAAAACTCGTTGTTCCAGCAATACTAAGAGACGAGGTGAAAAACCGCGTAATAGAAACAGCCAAGTCCTCTTTCATAGCGCTCGGATGCAACGGAATGGCTAGAGTAGATTTTTTTGTTACAGACGATGACCGCATATATGTGAACGAGATAAACACAATACCAGGGTTCACATCTATCAGCATGTACCCGAAACTTTGGGAACACTCTGGGCTTTGCGGCGAAGAACTTATAGACACTATGATAGAAAACGCGATATCTAACAGCTCCACACGAAAGAGCAAAAGCGCCGCAGCATGATAGTGCGTAATTCTGCACCTATGGTACAGCACAATCATTGTTATTCGTGCGCCATAGGTCCTTCGCCTTCAGTTGTTTTCTCTATCGTTTTACAACTATCCATATTTGCTGTATCCTCCATAACCGGTTTATGTGTTTTTTATGTAGTCTTTTGTGTATGAAATACCTTGTTGTGCTTGCTTCGAGCTCGAATGCGAGGGAGCGTCTCCTCAGGTTGGTATATGACGATTTCATAGTAGCCCCTGCGGATATTGACGAGTCAACAATGAGTGGAGAGAGAGCAAAAGACTATGTGCTTCGCGTCGCAGTTGGAAAGGCAAAATCCATAGCGGAAAGAATGAATGGCGCTTATGTGCTAGGGTTTGATACAGTCGTTGCAGTTGGACGCAGAATATTGAGAAAAGCTCTGTCAGAAGAAGAAGCTTTTTCACAAATGACTCTGCTGTCTGGTCGCAGACACAGGGTATACACTGGAATATCAATCGCTCTTCCAAATGGAAAAATTATAAAAAGAGTTCGAGACACGGTTGTTGTTTTCAAGAGAATAAGCGATATGGAAAAGAAAGAATTCGTTGATAGCCGAGAGTGGGAAGGTGTCGCGGTATATAAATCACAAGGAATAGCGGCAAGGTTTATCAAAAGTATCAACGGATTAGAAACTAACATACAAGGACTGCCTGTGTTCGATGTGTACCAGATGCTATGCGGAGCAGGGGTGATAAAGGGATAGATCGTGTTCGACAGCCGAAAACTCACCGCATCTAAAAAGCTCAATTGGCAGCCTATACTATTTTCTCTCGGATGGATTTACCTGATAGTTGGCGCCTGCGCAGCTATATGCAGCTTTATAGCATTTTTTCTGTCAGAAAAATCCATGGTTTCGTTCACGCTCACTTTTTCAATATTCATAATATTAAGCGCCGGTTTAATAGCGTATTTTAAGGACAACGATAATACACAGCTTAAACAACGCGAAGGATTTGTGCTGACGATAGTATCGTGGGCCTCTATTTCTCTTCTTTCGTGTCTACCGTTTTTTTTGCTCATGCCAGAAGCAAGCTTCACAGATTCCATGTTCGAGTCTGTTTCAAACCTAACGGCCACAGGATTATCAGTTGTTCCAACAGCAGACTATTCTCTCACTAGCGTGCGTATGTGGAAAAATTTGCTGCAGTGGGTTGGTGGATTTGGTCTTATCTTAATGGTTATGACGCTATTCCCTGCGATGAAAATAGGAGGCACTCAGCTTATGTTTACAGAGTTTTCTGATCGATCAGAAAAAATCATGCCCTACGCATCGCAGATAGCTAAGGCATTACTGTTTATCTATGCTGGATTCACTGTTGTGCTGACGATTTTATTGTGGGCTGGAAGTATGTCCTTTATGGACTCTCTCCACTATTCTATGTCTGCAATATCAACAGGAGGTGGAGCTATAGCTGACCAAACAGCGGATATGCTGAGCCCATATAGCAAAATAGTTCTGTCTCTTGGAATGCTGGTTGGAGGGTCCACCCTTATGCTTTTCATAAAAACATTTCAGGGAGATTGGTTCGCATACCTCAAAGACGAGCAGACAAAATGCTTCTACCTTATAATTTCTATAGCCGCTGTAATTGTATTTTTTCAACTATGGGGGACAGACCAAACTCCCGCAAGCAGCTCTTTATTTTTGGTTATATCAACGATTACTACTACGGGATTCAACATAAGCTATCGATACGATAATGTGCTGCAATTCTTGCTGCTGATACTAAGCGTTTTAGGTGGATGCTCTGGATCTACCACGGGAGGCATAAAAATTTTCAGAATACAAATAATATATCGCCTGACAAAAAACCAACTGCTACAGCTTCTAAAGCCGTTCGGAATATTCCCAACATTATATAATCGAACAGAAGTCACAGAATCTATACTTTCTGGAATTCTTATGGCTGTATTTCTGCATATTGCTGGGTTGCTAGCAGTAGCATTCGGCCTAGTGTGTTATGGAAGCGGAATATGGTATAGCTTTTCACTAAGCGCAACCCTAACATCAAACTGCGGAACATTTATGGGAGAATATGCAGAGCACCTGCAAACTCTTTGCACGGAAGCAAAATGGATATGCGTGATAGCAATGCTCATGGGACGATTTGAGTTTGTAACATTCGTTGTGGTGTGCATGATGCCATTTTGGCGTAGGTAAAAAATTTCAAATGAACATAGCCAAAGAAAACGAGTCCATATTTGATAACCGAAAGCGCCGCTACAACAGCAACGCCACACTTTCATCTATGCTTCGAAGACTCTATGGGACATCAAGGTATCAAAATTTTCCTTTAAACGTAAAAAACGATAACATAGAGCGCTGAGCTTTTTTTTGGAAACAGACCTCAAGTGTGCCATACCTACCATCGCACGGAAGCTGTCTTGCAAAATCGTGCTCTACGACAACAATTGCTGAGGCAGATAAAACAGAAGCCCTCATAAAATTGTGCGCAAGCCGTTCTACTACATCTATATTTTTGTATGGAGGATCAACAAACACCAGGTCCAATTGCCCGTCAAATATGGGCAACTCTGGAAGTCGGCTTTGCCATACGCGGACCCTTTTCTCATACTCTTCGTCACCGCAAACTCCCCGCCCAGCTAAACAGATTTGTTCGCAGCACTGAGGAGATGCTTCAACAAAAGAAACGCTCTCCGCCCCCCTAGACAAAGCCTCAAACCCATATCCACCAGTTCCAGCGAATAAATCCGCCACCATAAGCCCCTTCAACTGCTCACCAGCGCTAAGGCCTATCCTCTCAACCAAAAATCTGTGCACTAAAACGTTAAACGCCGTCTC
Organism: Candidatus Hydrogenosomobacter endosymbioticus; assembly: GCF_021654655.1. Classification (GTDB taxonomy): domain Bacteria; phylum Pseudomonadota; class Alphaproteobacteria; order Holosporales; family GW7; genus Hydrogenosomobacter; species Hydrogenosomobacter endosymbioticus. Next base: position 395,850 of record NZ_AP025225.1, read on the forward strand.
TCTGGTTCTGCAAGATGTTGGCCGCACATCGGCGCTCTGCTTAGCAAGGACCTTTTTCCCGCCATATTTGCCTGCTATTATTCCTATTCTCATTTCACCTACCTATTAAAAACAAATCAAAAACCGCAACAACTATGAAAAAAAACACGCTTTTTTAGAAGATGTATCCGGCCTAATCTTTTTGCTTATGCTGTATGCAGCCTGTATAGATTCGCAAAATCCAGTCATCAATAATGTAAGCTTATTATCATATAGAGCGCAGTCTCCCACAGCATATACTCCAGAAACATTTGTCTCGCACGTAGCTTGACTAACCTCTATCTTATTCCTCTGCATAGACAGCCCCCAATTTTTGATTTCTCCCATATCTGATTCAGACCCCAAAAATGCCAACGCATAATCTGTTTCTATAGCAATGGTATTACAAGAAGAACCTCCTTCGCCCACTATGCCAGCTCTACTTAAAATAATCTTCGTGGAGAGAGCTTCGTCATCATAAAACATTTCTTTAACGCTAAACGGTGTGTATACAGATATTTTCCCGCGTCCCACGAGGTCATTCATGCGCGCTATATTGCCTTGATATGCTCTGAACGTATCCCTTCTGTGCACAACAGAAACTCTACTTGCTATATGTGAAAGAGCGATAGACCAATCAACAACCGGATCTCCTCCGCCTATTACAACAATTCTTTTTCCATTAAATTTTTTCTTATCCTTTATGGAGTAAAACAGCGACTTACCCTCCAGTTTACAAGCGCCCTCAGCAGGAAGTTTTCTCGGCGAAAAAGCTCCAGCCCCAACCGCTATTATCACAGACATCGCTGAAACGATGGCTCCATTGCTAGCCGTTATTATAAACCTTTCGCCAGCTTCGTCTCGCTCAAGCGAAACGGCCCTTTGTCCAGTGACAAAAATTGGGCTAAACTGAGCAATCTGACCTTTTACAGAGACTATAAGATCTTTCGCTAATATAGACTGATGCCCAGGAAGATTGCATATAGGTTTTTCCGGATACAGCTCAGAACATTGTCCTCCAACTTCGTCCATGGACTCTATGACGCAGCATTTAAGCCCCATCATTCCACATGAAAACACAGAAAAAAGACCAACAGGTCCAGCGCCTATAACAGCAACATCAACTAGTTCCATAAAAACAACTCGATCACTATCTCGCAAACCCCACAGTTTCCACGTTTTCCACGCAGGAACTTGATTTTAGCCAAATTTTAACTTCTACTATGCCCCATTCTACACCTCAACGAGAAAACGCGCCACACAAGGCCCTTAAAGCAGAAAAGTTAATTCATAAATAGACTGTTTTCTCATATTGAATTGATTTTGGCGCGCTTTCAATGACACAGCAGCATCCCTACAGCTCGATCACTCAATTAAGAGCCCGCCGTGTTAAGAGCTATAAATCCACCTGGCTCGCGCACTATAAGCCCGTCTATTTCGAGCTCTACAAGTGCGGCCTGAAGAACTGATGGAGACATCCTAACAACATGAAGCAAATCACTAAATGGAATGGATACAGACGAGATTTCTTTCAAAAGAGCCTCGCACGCCATCGCAATCTCGTCGCTATCGTCTTTTAAAGGAAGCATCTGCTGAGGATTTTCTCTGCACCCGCATATACGAGCTCTCATGTCGGCCGAATCCTCAGAGAATACTCCAAATTCTTCTGAATCTTCGGCAAGACTAAATCCTCCCTTATATCCGAACAATTCTTTATACTCTTCTATTATATCGCTAACATCCTCTACAACCTTTGCTCCGTCCTTTATCAAGCTATTAACACCGCGACTTCTAGCGTCAAGAGGATGACCAGGAACAGCGAACACCTGCCTTCCCTGCTCGAGCGCATATTTAACAGTTATAAGCGACCCAGATTTAAGGCCTGCTTCAACAACCACAACGCCCCACGATATCCCAGAGATAATTCTGTTGCGGCGAGGAAAAAGCGTAGCGCTAACCTGAGTTCCTATTGGCGCTTCTGATATGACGGCCCCCTTCTCAGCAATTTCATTGTATAGATCCCGATTCTCTGGAGGGTATACAACGTCAACTCCTCCAGCAAGAACTGCAACTGTTCCATAGTCGACAGACCCCTTATGCGCACACATATCTATCCCACGAGCAAGCCCAGATACTATGACGAATTTTTTTGCAGATAACCTGCGCGCCAACATATCCGCCATCTGTTTGCCAGCACATGAAGCTCCCCTCGAACCAACAATTGCAACGCATGCCCCAGAGAAAAGCTCTGTCCTCCCTCTCACGCTTATGATCGGCGGAGAATCTGGGATATTGCGCAAAGCATCTGGGTATTCAGTATCGACATAAGATATGATCTTAAAGCCCTTAGAAGCGTGCGCCTCATACTCTCGTTCTGCATCGGAGATAGATGGAATTCTGAGCGATCCTCTAGACCGCCTAGCAACGCTAGGAAGTCGATCTAAAGCCTCTCTAGCACTTCCGTATCTTCTTAGAAGATGAAAAAATGAAATAGGCCCAACATTTTCCGAACGAGCAAGCCGTATCCAGTCAATTTTCTCATCGTAAGATTGCTCCACACAGCGCAACCCACCAGCAATCCGTCCAGCGATTTCCATAGCACACGAAGCAGACAACAATCAACACCCGTACGAGTTATACCAACATTTTAACCATTTTAAAAGAACTTAATGTTTATGAGCGGATGAGATGCGGCAAGCGACTAACCTATATAAAAACCACATCAAGGCCCTACTATTGCCGCACTTCTCAAAGATAACAGAAACAACCCCGCGTCAATTACCTGATAAATTTGTGGAAATGGAAACGCTCTTGCTAGAGCCGTATATCATGGCCTCGAGCTTATCTCTTGGCTTTGCTCCAGAAGGAACCTGTTGTTGGTCGCTCACCGGCTCGGGCTCCACGCCAACAATCGGCGCCACTTTTTTCACTATAGCTGCAACTAGAGGAGCAGCAATCATACCAGCCGTTGCAAATCCGTGCGATTTCGCATTCGCCTGTGGTCTGTCAACAGAAACAAGTAAAACATATCTTGGAAGATCTATGGGGAAAACACATACGCACGACGTAAGGTTTTGCTTTTCTGCGTATCTTCCGCGCACACGCACATTGGCAGTTCCAGTTTTCGCTCCTATTTTATAACCTGGAACGCTGGCTTTTTTGGCCTGCCCATCCTTAACAGCTAAAGCAAGAAGCATCCTCATTTTTTCCGCAGTTGCCGGAGAGACTATCTTCTTCGCCCCCCTAGTAACAGACACCCTCGACATCTCTTTCGCATCTTTTTTTAACAAAGTAAGAGCAACTTCTTTTCCAGTTACTATGCCTGCCACGCTTCTAGCCATATGCAGAGGCGTAACGGCTATACCATATCCATAAGACGCTGTAATAACTTGCGCCTTAGACCAGTCAGAAGAATACTGCCGTACGCGCGCCTCCTCCGGCAGTTCTGTTTTAACAGGTTCAAAAAAACCCAACAATTTAAAAAACTGTGTCTGTCTCCACGCGCCAGCATCAAGTGCTATTTTCGCATTTGCAATATTAGACGAGAACAAAAATGACTCTAATACAGTAAGCGGCCTACATTTCCCCCTGAAATCAGTCACAGTGAACCTGCCTATTCGTATTGGGCTAGATGCGTCATAAACAGAATTTAGCGTAACAACATTTCCATCAAGAGCCATAGCGATGTTGTGTATTTTCATTATGGACCCGAACTCATACACACCACTAACATTCCTGTTGAACATAGCCTCCTCATCTATGCCGCTTACATTTGCAGGAGAAAAGTCTGGAATTGATACCATGGACACAATCTCACCAGTTCCAACGTCAACCAACAAAGCATTCGCTCCTTTTGCATTAAATTCGTTTATAACGTTTAGTAACTCTTCGTGTATTGCATGCTGTACCCTGGCGTCTAGAGACAGAACAAGAGGAGCTTTCTTTTTTTTAAGCTCTTTGTTGAATGACTTTTCTATGCCCGACACACCCTCCTGGTCTATATCTGTCACCCCTAGCACATGGCAAAACAGGTTATCCTGGGGATACACTCGTTTACTATCTTTTATCAGCTCTATGCCATTAACGCCAAGAGCGCTTATCATAGATTTTTGTTTAGGACTTATATGCCGAAATAGCCATACAAAGGTTTTTTTGGAAAAAATTTTGGACCGTATAGAATTTTTGTCTATATCTGGAAAAATCCCGCTGAGCAATCTACACGCTTCTTCTTTATCTTCTATAACGTATGGATTTGCATATACGGAATATGTCACAACGCTAGTCGCTAGTATTTGCCCGCATCTATCGACGACGCTCGCTCTGCAAGAGGCAGGCAGCGGATTCTTGTTGACGCTAATAGTTCCAGAGCACACAAACAACAACCTAAGCAAAAGAGCAACAAATGCTATTGCCGCGAAAGTAAACATCGCCCATATACGCCTTCTCACAAACTCTTCACCATCAAAATAGTATAAATTACTCATTACAAAAAAGAACAAAAATCACGCGGCGCTCACATTTCAGTATACTATTAGAAAACACCTTGCATAGACAATGAATATGCTTTTTACAATTTCAATTATAGATAAATTAACAAATTATCAAAAAAGAAAAAATATAATATTTTTTATGGACATTACTTTACAAAGCAAATTATAATGAATAAATTTACATTTTTATTAGTATTCTTATCTCTCGGCGCAACGGAAGCATTTTCACTTTCAGGGACCTTCGGAACTGCAAAAAGATTTGATTTCCCAATTAAAGAAGAAAAGGAAATAAACTTAGACCGCAAAGGTAACGCCGCTTCCGCTAGGCTTTATCAAGACGCTAAAAACAGACAACAAAAGAAATTAAAAGAAGAATTCGATAAAGAATTAAAGGGTGAATATGAGATAGAAATGAGCCCAGTTTCCGTTGCTATAAAAAATGGCTTGGGTTACAACGACGCCTTAAAACAAGCCCTAGGAGAAAGAGGGCGAAATCGTCGACTTTATTTAGAAGACTACTTAACGCAAAACCTTGATAATTATAACAATCATAACTTCAGGTATACCGAAGAATTTTATAAAAATGCAACCGATTGGTATAGCATTATTTCGAAAATAAAAGGCCCAATCACAAATGTACAAAAGCAACTTTTCGATTTTATTATTCCTGTTTTGGCCGCAAATGAAAGTGAATCTATTTTGCGTTTGGCTATTGATAAAGAAATAGATGCAACGCGTAACCTGATCGATATAGCGCAATCATGGTATAAAAACGTCAGAGGGAAAAGACTATCTCTGCTCTCTCAGGAACAACGACAAATACTCGAATTCGTCTATGGTATAGTTGGCGGAAAGCAGAATTCAGCAGATTTAATAAACCGAACTCCGGAAGAAATTTTGTTAGCTAAAGCGCGACGAGAAGAAATTCCAGAGGAGACAGACTATGAGGGCGATGATTAGTAAAACGAAGTCATTCCATCTAAACAACACTTAAACAATTGATAAAAAGGACAGGCTGCGCAACAAAAATAATAAAATATTTTACGACTTGAGAACGCAGCTTCGTCTGCTGCGCGCCACACAAAAACGGATGGGGTGGGATTCGAACCCACGAAATGCTTTCACATTTGCTGGTTTTCAAGACCAGTGCCATCAACCACTCGGCCACCCATCCATTTTGTGATTATAACAGCAATCACACTAGCGCAACAACCGATAAAGACATAAGCTCGAGGCGCATATCCCTATACTAAAGCTCTCTGTGGTGCAATTTAACGCGATATCCATTCGACCTAAGCATCTCATACACTTCTTCCGCAGTAAAAACTGAGCGATGCTTGCCTCCAGTACACCCAAAAGCCAGTATTATCTCTCTCCTGCCATCTCCAGACAGCTTAGGAAGAACTATATCAAGCAACATCCCACGCAAACTATCAAGAAATTTCGCAAAAATAGGCTCAGAGTGCAGATACCCCTTTATTGATATTGCTTTGCCAGTAAGAAATCTCATCTCCTTTTTGTAATACGGATTCGGAAGAAACCTCATATCAAAAACCATATCTGAATGACTGGGAACTCCAAATTTAAACGAAAACGACATTACGTATATGGTGGTTAAATCGCTTTTTATACAAAGCTTCTCTTTTAGCACTTTTCGTAGCTCTGGCGTAGACATAGCAGACGTATCGATAATCCAGTTAGCACTTTTTTTTACGATGCTAAGCATGTCTATCTCTTTTTTCATACGCTCACCAAGGTTGCCGCTCGCGCCAAGAGGATGTATCCTTCTTGTCTCTCTATATCGCTGACGAATGACCTCTTCGCTCGCCTCAAAAAATACTATTTCAACGTCGGCACAATCGATTTTAGCAAACTCGCTGAGGACGAACCCGGGGTCGAAATCTCTTGTTCTAAGGTCTATCCCAATGGCAACAGACCTAGCCATCTCTTTCTGACAGATCAGGTCGCTACAAAGAGACACCGGAATATTATCTATCACCTCATACCCAAAATCCTCAAGAGTTTTGAGAGCTGTCGTTTTTCCAGACCCAGAAATACCAGTAATAACAAGTACCCTAGGCCTATCAGTAGAAAATGGAATCCCGCCGCACTCCACTCCAAACAGATTTTCACAAGATTTTCTCTCGCCTTCTAAACGCTCAGCCATAAACCGAAACCGAAAAAATGCCGAAGAGGTGAATCGAACACCCGACCCACTGATTACGAATCAGTTGCTCTACCATCTGAGCTACTTCGGCACACGCAACCACATACAGGGTATAACCAACGCGAACCAAGGTCAATCGCAGATGCTTGCTCACAGAAAAAGCCTACGATATCACATGCGCTAAGCAAAGCCAAAAATAAAACGCGCCTTGTAGGGCTCGAACCTACAACCCTCAGCTTAGAAGGCTGATGCTCTATCCAGTTGAGCTAAAGGCGCCAGACAACGTATACGATATAAACAATGGAAAAGATAGTCAATGGATTGCGTACGAAGTCAATCCGACGCAAAGGGACACTATACTAAAAACCCGCCCCACCAAGCGTTAGAAACAAGCTTGTGGGACGGTTATCATAAAAATCAGCGATTTAACTATCGATCTGATTATCCAATTTTAGACCTATTCATAATTCTGAGGATTCAAAGGAGCTAGGCTATGCCCCCCCCCCTTCACCTACACCAGCATCTTCTTGCCGCTGATTCTCATGATTATTTTTAAGCTTATCAAATGCTTCGGCAAGCTTTCTTCTCTCTGATATTTTTGCAAAATTATCCAAAGCCAGCGCCTTAGCTTGAGAAGTATTTTTATTTTCTATTAACGCATTAAGTGCAACTTTTTTTGAATTTTGCGCTGTTTTCTCTTTCATTTTCAAAAATTTGTCATAAAACGATATATGTTTTCCAGCCAGCTCATCCATTTTTTTATGCGCATTCATGTGAGGGCGCTCATTATGCTTATTATACGCCTTAGAAGCACTATCTAAAAATTTTTCGTTTTTAGAGTCTATGGTTTCGTCCTCCAAAGCTCTAACTAGTTCTTTCCGATTTTGTTGATCCAAATTCCTAAACCAAGCCATGAAGCTTGCCTGGTTGGCAGGAGGGAAATGAGGCGCGCTTTCAATTTTTCCACGCATACGAATCACAGGATTATCCGACAACGATTTATCAGGCGTTGTATAAGGTTTATTTGTCGCCCTCCCCTTGTTCTTTGGTCCATCCTTGTTCTCTGACACAGTGATTTTATCTCCCTTTCCTTCATTTTGCTTTTGTGAAAGCTCTTGTAACGGAATAAAATTTGAACCGCTTTTCAGCTCTAACTCTTTATTAGCACCATCACTTTTTCCGAAATTGGCAGTTTCGATTGATCGAGAATCAGGGTTTTTATCTTTTGTTTCTTCATCCTGATGTTGTTTTCCGAGAAACGGCAAAGAAAGACTTCTCTTCATCCTGCTAAAAAAGCTCATATCTGACGGGTCTTTTTCGGTTTCTACCTGCTTATCAACGCTTTCATGGATACGTTTGCTAGTGTCGCTCAAATTTTCCCGTTGCAAATAGACACTAGGAGACTCGACTTTGCGAACTGTATCCGTAGTTATTGTTGAAGAAATCTTCACTGGCACCTTCTTTTTCAACAAATCTTTTAGTTGATTTTTAGTTTTTGTAGAATATTTTACAGTACTTTTACCTGTTAATATTTTAGTAACTATCTGAACATCTTGAGGAGTAAGGTTTTTGCGACTCTTAAGCTTTGCTATAACAGCTTTTTCCCTATTTATCGCCGCTTTCTTAGCTGCAGCCGCCTTCTTAGCTGCAGCCTTTTTCTTAGCTAAGGCCCTAGCTTTGGTTTTTGAGTTAATTAGACCGCCTTTTCTTCTTTTATGTTTAAATTTTTTGGTTTTTTTATGTTTAAATTTTTTGGTTTTTTTATTTTTCTCACTTCCATGTTTTTCATCACCTTTACCCGCAATTACACTATCAAAAGACGTTGAAAGCATAAGCATAGAGGCAATAACAGATAATAATTTAAAATTATAATTCATTTTGTATCCTAATAACGTATATTTACCACATGTTAAGAATATATAAAAATTATTAAATATAGGTTAAAAACTTTGTCTTAAAACATATTACTATTGTCCATGTTAATTTTTTAACTACATTAATTTGTAATATTTAATGGCTATAATTTGTCTCAATCGCTATAAAAATAAAAATTTCTATATGTTTGCATCAAAAAAATTCTGGAAAATAGTTATATTAACGGCCCTAGCGCTGGCTGTTATTCTTGACGTAATAGGCTTTTTTTATTTAAGCCATGATAAGATTTTCGTCATAGCAAAAACAAACCTCTATTTTTATTCAAAAAGTATCAACCCGATTCTATTGGCGCCTATTGAATTTTCTTTAGTTTTTTTATTATATGGAGGCATATTTTTATTAACTATATTCGCATCTGGACTTTTTCTTTTCGCATCTTTATCTCTATTCTCTATGCTGTTTATGGTTCTCTCAGTTGCTCCAGACTTGTTTTTAGTACGAATTTTGACTATTTTCATCATAGCGCGAAAAGTTCTTCCAAAATCCACTATTTCTGAAAAGTTAAATTTCCTAGTTCTGCTAGGCTTTAGGAGCGTTTTGGTAAAGATTGTAGTTATCCTCGCGACTATAACCCCATTAGCAGCCCTCTCCGTTCTTTTCTCAGCTCTGATAAAATCTACCTCCATAACCGCCCTCATATTCGCCCCCATAGAATCTTTGCTCTTATGTTTTTTTCTATATTTGATTTCATGCAAAATAGAATCTCGCGGAATGCGAAAATACATACTAAAGCACTCGAAAAATGAAGTTGACATAGAGCGGGCTATTGCTTTTGTAAATTCTGCTCTCGTTGGAACGAATAGGATTATTTTTGCAACGCTAACCATATTAACCAATATTTTCGTGCTCTGCTATGTTTTTTATTAATGAACGCCCATCATCAAAAATTATTAAAAAATACGTTGGCAATGCCCTTTCGTCTTTACTTTGCAAACACCTTTATAATGTGCTATGAGTGTCTTCTATGACAGTCCTTTGCATTTCAAAACCGAGTTGTCCTTACCGTAAAAAGTCCGACAAAGTACAAAAATCACTGGAAGCAAATACGAAAGACAAGAGATCCCGCATAAATACAAGAGTTACAAATGAACAGTGCGACGTTTTACAAAATAGAAGATGAATACGCTATACTCCCTAGGCTGCTAGAAAAAATACACGAACAGGGAAAGCGAATATCTGTCATGCTCGACAACGTTGAAAGAGTAAACTTTGTAAATAACCTTCTTTGGACATATTCGCAAATGTCGTTTTTACCACATGGATGCTATGCAGATGAACTTTACGAACATCAACCCATATGGATAACAGACAAAAAAGAAAATCTAAACAAAGCTAACACAGCTGTGTGCGCATTTAATATAACCGATCATTTAACAGAAGCTCTGTTCGAGCTCGGATTCGAAGAGATAGTTTTCATCACAAATTTAAACGATTTTAAGCAAATGGTCTCTGCTGAAAAAATCGCCCGTTCCTGTATGAAGAACTCTTTCAGCATTACGTTATGGGAAAAACCATACGGAATGTGGGAAAAATTTACGGACAGCGCAGCTTTCCATAGGTTTCAAACTTCTGTACCCCCTCTGACCCACATACGTAATAATACCTACCCTTCTAGTATAAAATGAGCTCAGTATGCGTAAAATACGACCAGCACCATGCGCAGCTCACAGAAAAAGCAAATAGGCCAACATCTTCAGAATAGCAAATTATTGCCACTGCGCTTCTCAGCGTGATTCCGTATAAAACAACTCTCTCCTTTAGGATCATTGGCCTCTGCAGAAAAAGCATATAAAAAAGGCTTCCTTACCTTAGTGCCGAAAGCACAAGCAAAGAAGCCGCCAGTTATATGTTTCATATTATGTTGTGTATAGTGTGCCGCTCACATTTTTTTCACATCTTATCGTGATTTACCACCGTTGGAGTCGACAATCCAAGAAGTTTTACAGCTGTTCAGTACATCGCTAGGTGATGGAGGTGGCGCCGGCGGCGCTGGTGGGAATGGAGGCGCTGGCGGGAACGGCTGCGGAGTTGGAGGGAATGGTGGAGCTGGTGGAGCTGGTGGCGCTGGAGGGAATGGTGGCGTTGGTTGCGGAGTCGGCTGCGGAGTTGGCGTTACCTTACATTTTTCCATATCATATAAACATCCAGAGTTGCACTTCGTTGCTTGCAAGCCGCATTCTGTTATTTGCTTATCAGAATTATTAGAGCATTTTTGCAAGCATGTAGAATAATCTGTCCAACATTTTCCAGCGCCAGAAAAGCCTCCTGAAGCTTGGCGTGACGAAGAATCGGCAGCCACGCTATGGTCACAAAAAACAGCAAACAAAGCTGTAACGAATAATAATTGTGAAATTTTTCTCATTTTTTTGTCTCCAAGTGAATTTTAAACTGCATATATTGACGAACATATTCGCCAAAAACAATTTTTACTTGTTAATAATGATTTTATTATATAGAAATTGCGCTAAAAAAAAGTTATTAACATTTTTGCTTCAATATTGCAAAACATAGCATCCAAAAAAACACAGGCTAACATTTCTTGCGCTTACAATTTTTTAACCATTATGATGTATATGTTGTGCACGTGAAACGCAGCCAACACGGTACATGGCTCTATCGAAAGAATCTATAGTTATGCTCGTGGGACTAGTTAATGAGAAGCTTTCTTATATAGAAAAAATAGGATTGCCAAATGATTGCAGCTATTGCCTACGCGTATCAAAAACCGAGCTCCTGCTCGAGCTTAATGAATGCATAAAGTTCCTACAAAACGGACAAAAAATTGGAGCAGAACACTGCAAGTATCCAACTAAACAATAGCCAGAGCAATTGCCTGGAATTGTATGCGAAACACAAAACGCAGCCCCTTAGACCAGATCGCCGCGAAACTAGCCTTTTTAAACTACCTCTTCTCGCATTGGTTATATGCAAGAAATAAAAGTCTCTATTTGCTCTTCAGTTTTTTTACGCATATATTGGTTGCTCGCTCCTCTGATATATTCTCCATACCAATCAGCAGCAAATCTTATCGACTCGTCAGTTCCTATCGGAGATGTCCATCCAAGCTTCCTACGAGCATAGCTAGAATCAAGCCTTAGGTTTGTGCATTCATACTCTTTCTTAGCCTTTTCGTCTATTCTGTATCTGCCGCGTCCAATCGTACTAGTGAATTTTTCCGTTACGTACTGAACAGTGTGATCATTAGAATTATCATCTAGACTGAAGTTATACGATGAGGAATACAGCTCTTTTTCTTCGTGAAGCTTTGATGCAAGAAGCATATATCCATACACCACGTTAAGAACATGCTGCCATGGACGTATAGCAAACGGGCTACGCAAAACCACCTCCTCGCCACTTTGTATGGAGCGCACTATATCTGGAACTATTCTATGGGGAGAAAAATCGCCTCCACCAATAACATTACCAGCCCTTGTAGACGCAACCCCGACACCAGCTCTTTTTAAAAATGACCTATAATACGAACTGATCGCTATTTCTGCCATAGCTTTACTTGCAGAATAAGGTTCGTGCCCACCAAGCTGATCGCTCTCTCTATACGCCCAAACCCATTCTTTATTTTCATAACACTTGTCAGAAGTGATAATAACGGCTGTCTTAATGGCTTCAGTATGCCTCAAAACCTCTAATACATTCACTGTCCCCATCGCATTTACTTCAAATGTGTATCTTGGATCTGAGTATGAGTCAAGAACAATAGCCTGTGCAGCAAGGTGAAACAGAACATCTGCACCACTCTTTTCAATCGCTTGTTTCAGAGAATCGACATCTCTTATATCTCCTTCTACAGACTCTATAGATTTGCCAATTTCACATATATTAAACAAGCTAAGCTCGCGCGCAGGAAGAGCATACCCGACGACACGCGCCCCTAAAAGCGACAAGAAAGACACGAGCCAGCTTCCTTTAAACCCAGTGTGTCCAGTCACAAACACCTTTTTCCCATTATAAAATTTTCGAAAATTTTCTATATTCACACATCCTCCAAAAGCCTACGAACGCCGGACACAAGCAGAGACAGTAGACTACCACTTTTTCCACGGAGCGCCCCCGTTGTCCCAAATAGATTGAAGCAACTGCCTGTCTCTGAGAGTATCCATGCATTGCCAAAATCCATTGTGCCTAAACGCCATAAGTTGCCCCTCTCTTGCCAAATTACCAAGAGGCTCTTTTTCAAAGCTAGTCTCGTCAGAGTCTATATATTCCAAAACTTTAGGAGACAACACAAAAAATCCTCCATTAACATAGTGACTTTTATCTCCAGACTTTTCTTTAAAACTGGCGATTGTCTTGCCAATACCAGAGAACTCCTCATAAAACTCTAGGATACCGAAGCGTTCTGACGGCTGTATAGCAGTAAGTGTTGCCAACTTTCCATGCCCTCTATGAAACTTTATAAGTTCTGATACATCAACATCACACAACCCGTCTCCATAAGTCATACAGAAAAAAGTCTCTTCCTTGACGTAACCCAAAATCCTCTTAAGCCTTCCGCCAGTCATCGTCTCCAGTCCAGTATCGACGAGTGTAACCGTCCACGGCTCTGCGTTATTGCTATGAACAGTGATGTCATTGGTACGCATATTTATCGTCACGTCACACATGTGAAGCCTATAATTGGAGAAATATTCCTTTATCACATACCCCTTATATCCAAGACATATAATGAAATCATTTATCCCAAACGACGAATAATATTTCATTATATGCCACAAAACGGGCTTACCACCGATTTCCACCATAGGTTTCGGCTTTAAAACAGTCTCTTCGCTTATCCTGCTTCCGAGTCCACCTGCCAAGATCACCGCTTTCAACTTTCTCTCCTGCTAACGGCGCGAACAACAACGCGCACAGACTATCAGCTCAAACTAAAAAATGCTACAATTCGCAAAATCAACGACATTTTGGTGAATTTTAGCATTAAATGAGAAATTTTTCAAAAATGTCCGCTCATACACTTCTTATCTGAGGATTTCTATTTGCAAGCAGCTCCTTTGCGATTGTTTTTTTGTCACAATTTTTAGCGCTAGAAGCTCTAACGCTGCTTATTACCATAACGTTAATCCCTTCAGATAAAAGAGATTCATCGGTAGGAAGAGCGATTTCGTGGTATAAGTCTGCGTCAGAAAGCGGGTTAAAGATGCTCAGAATTAGTCGTATGCTCGATACGAATAATATCTAATATCTCTGCAATCATACTTGCTGATATCTATTTTCTTGTTGATTTTTGCAATATGCTATTCTTTTTTTGTTGAATATAATGACAAATATATCACCTGCTGTTTTATAAAATAGGCGCTATATTTGGCCTCTGCAGAAAGACACGATGTTTTATGGGGAAAATATTTCGCTTATAAATGCAGACCGCGTATCACCAAACATAAGGTATACATATGTGTTGATGAATAAACTCGCGTACAGAAATCTCCCCTTTCGAAAATCAAAACATAAAATCCGAATACCAACCGTTAAAAAAAGCCCTAATGAACGCAGACAAGGAAGGAATTAATGCTAAAAGCGAAAACGCCACACAAAAAATAGAATTTTGCAGGTACTAGCTCCTGCTGGAGAAATAAAAACGACAAAAGTCATTCAAGGAATAGAGCTGATAGGTCCGTTTGTTATAGCAGAAAAGGCGAAAAAAGAAGGCCTAAAAATCATAGAGCATCCATTTCTCACCATCTGGAACGACATAAAACCGATACAACGATAACAATACCTCCGCCGCGCCTACAGATTTTAATCATCTTTCATCCTTGTATGGAGGTTTTTCGTCTGTATAATTTTTGAGTATATTGATGGTATGTTTGTGGCAAGTATGGCTCATTCATTTTATGTTGCTTATTCGCTTCCCCACACGAACACTCCAGCTTGGTCAGCAATGGTGGCCACCTCTAATGGAGAAACTATAATTGTCTTACTAGTCTGAAAAGCTATCCCAGAAAAACCAGCTATTACAATTTTTTTCAAAGTTTGCGGTCCAATTGTCGGCAAATCCATCTTTTCGTCCTGGCCCACTTTTGCCCTTTTCACATATACAGCTCCTTCCTCACCATTTCGTTGAAGAGCTCCGCACCTCGAAATGCACTCATCTGTGCCCTCCGCGGCCTCTACTCCAAGAACCAGACCATTTTGCATTGCCATCCCTTGGCCAAAATCAAGCGCGGACAGATGGCGCAGCATCTCTCTCCCTAAAGCTATGTCTTTAAGCCTTGCTTCGCTAGGAGAAACACGCCCCATAGCCCCTATACAGCTGGACACGAACGAGGGCATAAATTCTTGAGGACTTCTCAAAACAAATCCTTCTTTCTCCAAAAACTGGGATATTTTCACAAGGACATTATTGTCTCCCAGCCAATTCAGGCCAATGATTGACAACAGTTCCATCCCCTTTTTATCCAATTTAAGCCCGAAGAGAGATGGCCGGCGAACAACACCTCCTCCAGCCATAACTATATCCTTCACTCCTAGATTCTTAAGCACGTTTATCGCTCTACCTACTTCCCCAAGAGAAAACCACTCATGGTCGCATCCAGCAACAACGTCTGGATCCGTAAATCCGTGAAACGCCAGCATAAACACAAGAACGCCCCTCTCCTTGCACGCCATCACTACGGCGCGAGGAATTTCGCCAGAACCGGCTATGACCGCAAGTTTCAGCGCGAGCGGAGCCCCGCTATCATTCTCTGGTCCTTTTTCCATACGCAACATCTACCATACACAAATCTCACATGCAAAAACACTATCCAACGCACATAAACATTTGCCTAAAAATCAGCAAACAATCACCTCCTACTGAGGAAGTTCTTTATCAAAAAACTCGAGCCCATTTGACCTTATAAGAGACAATAGTTCTTTTATATATTTATACCCCCTCACTGAATACCCCTGTATTCCACTGACTATTCCAGGACCAGTAATACGAGCATTTCTGTCTCTCATACCTTGACGAAGAGCTCTCATTTTACCGTAAAATCCGTTCACATTAAGGTTATGCATATAGCGAACAACACACTCTTCAATGTTAGAAAATCCCCTAACGCGGCTTTTTGTTGCCATGTGACCAAAACAAGAATTCCTATTAACTGCCGCGCAAGATCGGCCCCAACCGCTTTCCAAAATTCCCTGCGCGAGCGCTAACGACACCGGAATTATGTCCATCTTTTTCAACAGCGCAGTGATATTGTCCATAGAAGGGCTCATTTTATATCGCGCAAAAAGCACATAAGCAAAAGCTCTCTCATGAGGCGTAACCTGCTGACAACATCTCAGCTTATTTTGTATACGAATCATGACAGAACGTGCATATAAAATCCTGTGGTTTTCCTCGCATATGGGCTTTAAGAGTTTCTTTATAAAAACAACCTTTGCAAAAGGCGCTCGCTGTATACTGCTCCATTTTTGCGGAACAGACAAATGCTCAATGGCCCTTTCTCGACAACCAATGGGGCGACACACCCACCTATCATTAGACTCACACACGCCGCACGAACTATCACGGCAATAAGAAAAACCTGCAACACTATCAACAGGCCTGCAACCAAAAACCGCCCACACTAATAAAACAGCAATCATTGGCAAATTTAAATTATACAAACACATACTTCTTTCTCCTTATACAACAAAAACACAAAAACACAACAAAAAATACAAAAAAATAAGGATTAGCGCATAAAAAGCGCTTCTTTAGCCCATCCCTCATCGCCAAAAACCATCCGCGAAGTCTAAATTAAATTCTTAAAATAGTCAAATTTACCACATATCCTAAGGTTGACTAAGACGGAAAAAGGTCAGAATATGCATATATGATATGGTCTGCGAAGTGTCTTATATAACAAAGCTGATGAACGACCGTGATACAAAAACCAAAAGGGCTTTAGACGCGGAAGAGAAAGCCGAGCAGGAGATTCGATATCTGTCTGATCAAATCTCTGAACATGATGTATTGTATTATCAATTCGACTCTCCAAGCATCTCTGATGAGGAATATGACCTGCTAAGAGCTAGGCTTCGTGACTTGGAAATGAGGTTTCCAAAATTAAAATCACAAGATAGCCCTTCTCAACGTGTTGGTCACCTAGCATCCGACTCTGCTTTCAAAAAAATAAAGCACCTTAAGCCGGTTTTTTCTCTAGATAACGCGTTTTCTGATGAGCAAGCCTCGGCTTTCATAGAAAAATCTGCCAGATTTCTTAATTTGGAAAAAAACACACCCATAGAATGGATAGCAGACCCTAAAATAGATGGGTTAGCTATGGTATTGCGTTATGTGAATGGCGAGCTTATAAGTGCCGCCACCCGCGGAAACGGAGAGGAAGGAGAAGACGTTACAAAAAACGCGAAAACCATATGCGATATACCAAATTCTCTCATAAACTATGACGGACCTAGTGAGATAGAAATCAGGGGCGAAGTTTACATAATGGAAGCAGATTTCCAAAAAATGAACGCGGACAGAAAAAAAGAAGACCTTGTTCCGTTTGCAAACTCTAGAAATTGCGCCTCTGGCTCTCTTCGTCAGCTAGATGATACCATAACCGCTTCTCGCCCTCTCAGATTTCTTGGATATGGGTTCACAGATATAGGAGAAAAGTCATACGAGGATGGGATGAAAAGACTAGCTTCTTGGGGAATACCTGTTCAATTATCGCTAAGATGTCGTTCTGTTGATGATGTTATAAAATCTTTTAGATACTTTTCCAGTTTGCGGGAGAAAAACCGTATTGGTTACGCGATAGACGGGGTTGTATATAAAATAAATAATCTCGAGTGGCAAAAAAGGCTCGGCTCATCGGCAAGAGCTCCTCGGTTCGCTTTCGCATATAAGTTCAGGTCTGAGGAGCAGATAACAACAATAGAGGATATATCGGTTCAAGTTGGACGCACCGGAGTTATCACTCCTGTTGCCCACGTGGACCCTGTACTGGTTGGAGGGGTGGTCGTACGAAGAGCATCTCTCCATAACGAGGATGAGATCTCGAGAAAAGACGTAAGAATCGGAGATAAAGTCGTGCTGAGACGCGCAGGCGACGTAATTCCTAAAATAGAGTCTGTAATCGAAAGCATGCGCAACAGTTCTTCGAAACCATTCAATTTTCCAAACCTATGTCCATCGTGCGGATCGGAGCTCTTCAGAGAACCAAGTAAATCAGCTGTAAAATGCATAAATAGCTTCGCTTGCCCCGCCCAATCCATCTGGAAAATACGCCACTTTACTTCAAAACAAGCATTCAATATCGCAGGGATGGGGGAGCAAACAATAAAAACTTTTATTAATTTTGGGCTAATAAGACTCGTAGACGATATATTTGATCTACATCAAAAACGTAACCAAATAGAACAACTAGATGGATTTGGCAAGAAAGCAACAACAAATTTATTAACCGCCATAGAAAATAGCAGAGAAATTTCTCTTGACCGGTTCATATTTTCTCTCGGAATACCAGAAATTGGAGAGTCGGCATCTAAAGAACTTGCGAAACATTATCTGTCAATCGACAACTTGGTAAGTGCCGCATGCGCTCTTTCATCTTCATATGATCCAGCAATAACTCCATTTTCTGATCTTACTAATATTGATGGTATAGGATCGTCTACAGCAACACAGCTACGTGATTTCTTTTCATTCAGAGATAACGAGTGTTTGGTGCGCTCTCTGATCAGCAAAGTAAAAGTTGCTCCGTTTAGTCATGAAAAAATAAAAAATTCTTCACAGTTTTTTGGAAAAACCATAGTATTCACTGGAAGGCTTGAAACCATGAGCAGGAGCGAGGCAAAATCCATAGCTGAAAAACTTGGCGCCAAGGTGATGAACTCTGTTTCATCAAAAACAGACTTTCTTATAGTTGGCAAAGGAGGTGGCTCTAAACTTGAAGAAGCAGAATATATGGGGGTGCAGTGCGTTTCTGAAAGCGAGTGGGCCAGACAAAGCTCTATGCTTATTTAGAGAACTATCGGAGCATAAAGGAAAGTCTTTATATATCGAGTATTAAAGTCCGTATCCATAGCATTTCATGGTGGCCACCCCGCATATTTAAAGAGCCGCCCTTTCCAAACCCACCAAGCTCGGAATATCATATTGATGCGTTGGTGAGATAGGCGCCATTTGAAAATGTCACTACCGCTGTTTATATTCGAGCAACGTCTGGAGCTGGTATGGGTCTGCTTTTTCTTTTTGCCCTTTTATTGGTAATCGCATATAAGCTGCGAAGGGCATTTTTAATGTCAAAGCCTCAAGGCACCATATATGAGAAGAAGACTGACACAATAGAGCTCAGCTCACGGGAAGTAAAAATAGAACGAGTAGAAAAAGATGACAGCAATCAATGATTTAAGCGGCAGCGAAAACAAACGCTAACTATTGCTTTGTGGCAGACCACCTGAAGGAAAAGAAAAGCATAGCTCTGCGTTTAACTCTTACACCAAAAATAAAAATTAGACTCGCTCCGCATAACAAGCACAGATGATATAGACAATAAAAAGATTTAAGAATAGAATGCGTGCGTGGAGTCTTGGTGTTTTCTATGGCTAAGGAAGATATAATAGTCGCGTTCGGAGTTGTATTGGAGAGCTTATCTAATGCTCAGTTCAGCGTCCAGCTAACGAATGGACACTTAATAACCGCTTATGTTTCTGGAAATATGCGAAAAAATCAGATTCGCATACTGGTTGGGGATAAGGTTAAGGTTGAAATATCGACGTATGATCTAACAAAAGGACGGATTTGTTTCCGCGAGAAGTGATTGTTTGTTGTTCTGCGCTTTATTGTATCGCGTTAACTACAGCGGTTTTTGCTGTATAAGTTTAGGGGTTGTAGCTCAGTTGGGAGAGCGCGCCGTTCGCATCGGCGAGGTCAGGGGTTCGACTCCCCTCAGCTCCACCAGCGGCACTTTCACTAATATAGAGTTTTTTTCGTTTTTTTCCTATAAATCTTTCCTAGAAAATTGGAATCGGCTCCACACGCTGACATGCCTAACATTATAGTCAGCATAAACAGGTAAGAACGCATGGCTAGCAACTGCAAACAGTAAACATATTATACTTTTATCCCGTTTTATTAGTTTTATTTCGCTAATTAACAAATAAAACTTGAATGATCAGAGCATTTTTCCCTCATTTCACAGAAAAAACCGCACACTGAAGCAACCCTAACGCAACCAAAGCGCCATCTCTCCAGAAAAAGAACCCTGCACGCACTAACGCGCCACGAAAACCAAGCCGCACAGCCTACACACAAAACCCAAAGCACTGCTGACGCGATGCTTCCAAACAAAACAGCTGATCCTAGACCCGGAATCAGAAACATCGGTCTTACTAGAAAAAGGACCCGCCTCAAAACGGCTCATACACGAGGCCAGCACAAACCTAACGAAACCCAAGCGCCACCTCTCCAGAAAAAGAACCCTGCACGCACTAACGCGCCATGAAAACTAACTAACCCCGATCTCTTTCCTTCACGGTGTGCAAAAAGCCCTAGGAAACAATCTTTTTACCCGACTGACCGATACCGGAACCAGCATCCACATCAGACGACGAGCCGACAAACTCTATAACGGCTACACGAGCATTGTCTCCATACCTAAAACCACCTTTAACTATGCGCGTATAACCTCCAGGCCGCCCCAAATACATAGGACAAATCTTATCGACAAGCTTTTTCTGAGCATCCCAATTTCTCAGAAAAGACCAAATCTGGCGCCTAGAATGCAACGTACCAGACCTGCCTATAGTAACCAATTTCTCGACAATAGGCCTTATCGCTTTTGCCTTCTCAACAGTGGTAATTATCCTCTCAGAAATGATGAGTGAATTCACCAACCCAGAGAACAAAGCCTTCCTCTGACCAACATTTCTGCCAAACTTTTTACCAGCAACACCGTGTCTCATACCAACTCCCGATCACTCAAAAAAACAACCAACGACGCCTCAACCACAAACAAGCGAAACCAAAATCCCCTATAGCAAACGAGCACCATCTTTTAACGAATTATCAGTCTCCGAGTCGCTAAAAACATCAGGGACCTCCTCCATACCGAGCGATAGCCCCAGCTCAGCAAGCCTCTCCTTTATCTCGTTTAATGACTTTCGCCCAAAATTAGGAGTCTTAAGCAAATCAGACTCCTTGTGCTTTACCAAATCTGCAACGTACACTATATCTATGTTTTTCAGACAATTCAAACACCTAACATTCAAATCAAGATCGTTAACTTTCCTAGACAGCAACCTAAGAAGCGCCGCTTTATTCATATCTCCGCCAGAAGAAGCAGTTCCCTGAACCCCCTTCTCGACAGTCGACGAGCCAAAACTAGTAAGAACAGCGAACTGATCCCTCAAAATACACGCCGCTACGCTCACAGCCTCTTTGGGAGTGATAGATCCATCCGTTTCAACATTTATGAAAAGCCTGTCATAATCTGTCATCTGGCCAACCCTTGTCTGCTCCACACTATAAGATACTTTTTTCACCGGGCTAAAATGAGCGTCAACAAGAATTTCACCAATCGCCCTATGTCCAACAACTAACTCTGAGGCCGCTTCCGCTGACAAATACCCACGCCCCTTATCTACCGTAATTTCCATATTAATGGACCCTGTCTCGTCAATCGAACAAATCTTCTGCATAGGCTCCAGCACTTCCAGCCCTTCATCTGAAGATATCATCCCAGCAGTCACCACGCACGGCCCCTTAACTGAAATCCTAACTTTCTTAGGCCCAGCACCATGCATCTTGAACCTAAGCAGCTTCAGGTTAAGTACGATATCAGTAACATCCTCATGCACTCCTGGTATACCGGAAAACTCAGACAACACACCATCTATCTTCACAGAAGTAACCGCTGCGCCCTGTATACTTGAAAGCAATACCCTGCGCAACGTATTTCCAATGGTGTGACCATAGCCCCTTTCTAAAGGCTCAACAACGACCGTTCCACAAAATCTCGAGTCAGACTCTCTTTCAAGAGCAACCTTATAAGGCCTTATGAGGCTCTCCCAATTACGACTTATCACGACAACTCCCTAGAATACACAAAACAAAACCCCTCAACACACTACCAACCACCACTAATCCATCAGTTATATACGACGTTGCTTCCTGGGCTTACACCCATTATGCGGCATAGGAGTAACATCGCGCATAGAGCTTATATTAAACCCAGCACTGTGCAACGAACGAACCACAGCTTCTTTGCCACTTCCTGGACCCTTCATGAGAACCTCGAGCGATTTAACTCCAAACGGCTGCAACTTCTTCGCAACATCCTCAGCTGCGATCTGCGCAGCATAAGGCGTAGATTGCTTAGACCCAGAAAATCCGACAAGACCAGCTGTAGACCAAGCAAGAGCATTGCCCTGCACATCCGTGACTAATATAGTAGTGTTGTTAAAAGTAGACGTTATATACACAACACCCGAAACGACAGTCCTGCTAGGCCTGCGACCACCTTCTCTTGCCATAAATTTATAAATCTCCTCTACTGCTTTTTCTTAGCTGCGATAGGAGCTTTCGCCTTACCCCTGCGAGTTCTCGCGTTGGTATGAGTACGCTGCCCCCTAACTGGCAAACTTTTCCTATGACGAAGCCCGCGATAACAACCAAGATCCATCAGCCTCTTAACGTTCATAGCGATTTCACTCCGCAAAACGCCCTCTACCTTATAATCGCGGTCTATTATCTCACGTATCCTGAGAACCTCCGCATCGGTCAAATCATAAACCCTCTTGGTCTCTAATATATTAGCCTTCTCACATATCTCAAGCGCGTTGACGCGCCCTATTCCATATATGTAAGCCAATGAATACCTAAGAGTTTTACCTGTGGGTATGTTAACACCAGCTATGCGAGCCATAACACCATTCAATACACTACACAATGCGCTGATTATACATTGCGGACATAATTGTGTAAATACGCTTCGACAAGTAATAGCAGTACCTATTTACACACGCGCTAGGTAAATATTCCGCGCCCCTATGCGAAGCCCTCGGCTCTGCCAGCCAAACACAAACCAAAATTAGTTCCAAATCAGAAAAAATAACCTCTCCACGCCGCAGTTCAAAAAATCTTAGATAAAAATTTTATCTTTGACTGATAGCATTAGCATATCCATCGCGTATATTGGAGATTATCATGAAATTTTCTAAATCAATATTTGCGATATCGGCAGTTATACTGTGTTTTCTTGCCGTTATACCAGATCCAGCGTTTTGTCTGAAGGATTATTCTAACTCCAGAAAAAAACCAACAGCAAAGCACTTTCTAGAAACTGATAAAAAAACAAATAATGACGACGAAAAAGACCCCGGTAGGAGTGGAACAAGGGTCTAGGAAAGAGCGATTAAAAAACCGCGAAACCAACACAACTGTCTAGCCAAGAAAAAAGCGCCATGGCGACACAGAAGCAAAACCAATCACAACACACACGCGTACCCGCAATATACCGTACACTCTCGGTCCTGAAAGATCAGCCAAGATCATCAGCTGAGCTATCAGACTCAACCGAATCTTCTCCACATCGTTCATCAGAACCCCCTGCAAAGGTCCCGCCATCAGCCACTTTACCAGATGCATGACCAAAAGAAGCTGAAGAATCTAAAGAACCTGCAGATAAAGACGCCGAATGCACTTGTTTTATAGGAGAAAATATAAGCAAAACCCTCTTAGATTCTTGTTTTGCTGCGCCTTCTTGCTTTCCAACAACAGACAGGTCCCTGACAACATTGTCGAGCAGCTTTTTCCACACATCTTGATGAGCTATCTCTCTGCCGCGAAACTGCATGCTGACCTTAACGTTATCACCTTTTTCTAAAAATTTCACTGCATGAGAAATTTTAACTCTATAGTCGTGCTCTTGTATGGTCGGGCGAAGTTGTATCTCCTTAACATTAACAATTTGCTGCGCCTTTTTGTTTTTGCTCTTCTTCTTCTGTTCCTGGTAGCGCATCTTCCCGTAATCAACCATCTTACAAACGGACACTCCTGGGTCTTGCCTAAGCTCCACAAGATCAAGCCCTCTGCCTTTCGCGATCCTAAGAGCATCATGAAGAGAAAAAATTCCCTCCACTTCCCCTCTTTCGTTTATCATACGAACTCTCTCAGCGCGAATCATACTGTTGACTCGAACCTCTCTACCCTGCTTTTTCTCCAACCAATCCCCTCTAACGATGCGAACGATTATACGATTGTGCACAAAATAATCTCGCTCATCAATAGGATCGAAGATAAAAAATCTCTGTACACACTTTATTTATCAGTTTCTGCATAAAACCTCGAATAAAGTTCACTCTAGACGCAAAATCGGACAAAACAGTAGCTGTAAATGAGTCGTCCATAACAATGCGCTCAACGAAACAAGGTCAAAATAGCCATACAAACAATGATAAAATATAAACACTATTGCTATTAGCTTTGTCGCCAGTTAAAATTTGCATGTCAGGCGGAAGCCTGGCTATGACGATAAACGTTGCGCGTAATAACCGTAATGGACCCGGGGGCAGAGCCCGGCGCCTCCACCAGTTATGGGGGCGACATAGGATCGACATGCGGAGTAAAGGTGTCGCTTTCGTCCGAGATTGTTCCGTCGTTATCGGGCTATAAAGTTGAATGCCAAAACAATAAATGCATTCAGTTCTTTTAAGGATTCGTTTGGCGGATTTGCCAATCAAATCTCTGGTGTCCAGTTAGCTGCTGCTGCGTAAGGGTAGCTTAGGATTCCGAAGAACTAGCGGCTTAAGGGGCGCCGAGCAACAGAAGCCCCTTACCTAATAGTCGGGGGATAGTTGTGTTTAATTACGTCGAATGGCTCGAAGATGGAAAAAGAAGCGTTGTGCGACAAGCGCTGAGAGAGGCGCGAGATAGCGGTATTTCTCCTCCAAACAAGCTGTATATTTCCTTCTCTATCAACTATCCAAAAGTAAAAGTACCTCGAGATATTGCGTCAAGCGACGACGAGATAAAAATAGCTATTTATGATGATTTTTGGAATCTCTCTGTAGACGATGAGTTGTTTTCCGTGGAGCTTCTCGTAAATAACAACCGCCAACTTTTTGTGATACCGTTCAAGGCAGTAAGAACCTTCATTGACCCTGGGGCAGAATTTGCACTTCAATTTGAACCTCCAGAGTTCCCGTTTCTTGGAGATAATGTTATCCCGTTCGAGAGATTCAAGAGCTCCAAGTAAAGCCTGAAGACAGAAAACCATACACATCCGTTAGTTAATGCCTCGCGCATGGCGACTTTTGGCTAGATTCCAGCGGCTCATTAAGCTCATTCCAGTCTTTGCCACTAAAAGTCTTTGCATCAAACCCCTTTTTGCATTATACCCATTATACTTGAGTGCACGTTTAACAGAGTAGACTGAACGGCAACAGACAGAAATAGCAAGCTCCGGCAGATTAAATAATTGGAAAGAACAGAATGATTAAAGAAATAAACCTTTGCAAAACCGCTACCAACAACCCTTGCTCGCGGGCAAAAAATGCATTGCCAGCAATCTCTGGCGCATTGATTAACGTATTCAGCCCACATCATCTGGCAAAAAACATTGATAGATTTATCGACATGGTATTTCCAAAAAAATGCCAGTGCTGCAGAGAGGTGGTACAGTGGGACGGCATATGCCCAAAATGCTGGAGCAGGTTACTGTTTATAAGACCCCCTATGTGCAAGATATGCGGCTCTCCCTTTGACAAAACAGACCAGTTTGACCTGTGCACAAGCTGCATGTCAGGGCTTCCTGTTTTCGATAAACACAGATCTCTCCTAAGCTATGGAGGAAGCGCTCGCAAATTGGTTTTGAGCTTGAAATATAGGAAAGACAATTCTTCCGCTATGTTTATCGCAGAAATTATGCTTCCGATGGTTCTAGAAATAGCTCATAAAGTTGACTATATAATTCCAGTTCCGCTTCATTGGACTCGAGTATCCAAAAGAGGCTTTAACCAATCCGCTCTTATAGCCAGACACTTATCAAGATTCCTGGGAATCCCAATACTAATAGACTCTCTGACTAGAAACAGAAAAACTCCATCACAAGGCAGCTTAACCTCGCATATGAGAGAAAAAAATGTTGCAGGAGCCTTCTCTGTGAAATCATCGAGTTCCAAGATGATAAGCGAAGCAAGAATACTGCTAGTAGACGATGTATATACCACAGGATCAACAATAAACGCATGCTCAGAAGCGTTAAAACTCACAGGAGCAAAAAAAATAATCGCCGTAACTCTGGCAAAAACGACAAAACTCAAAATTTAAGATAAAGAAAAACAAGTTCATCAAAGCTGCATCTCATAACCCCATAAAACAGCTAACATTATCTCAAAATGTTCTCTGAAGTTGCATGGCATTGCCTAAACCGGGTCACTAGTGTTGCGTTTGCAGCGATCTCTGTCATGCCTTATACTTAGTCGGCCAGATAATGAACATACACAGTACATGAGTGATCAAAAACATCAAGGACAAAGACGAGCTCTTGGACGCGGTCTATCCGCGCTTTTCAACGATGAGGAAGAAGAACTGCTTGATTCAGAAAAACTCATGCTGGTATCTGCTGATGAAATAAAGGCAAATCCTAACCAGCCGCGCTCAACGTTCGACGAAATTTCTCTTGGAGAGCTTGCTTTGTCCATTAAGGAAAACGGAGTACTGCAGCCACTTTTAGTGCGCAGAGTGAACGGCCTTTTCGAACTCATAGCCGGAGAACGCCGTCTGCGAGCGGCTATAAGCATAGGCATAGACAAAATTCCTTGTAGGGTGATAGAACTCGATGACAAAAGGTCTCTGGAAGTTGCAATACTAGAAAATGTACAGCGAGACGACTTGAATGCAATAGAAGAAGCTCTTGGGTACAAACGCCTGATAGAAGAATTTAATTACACACAAGAAGATCTCGCCCAACGGATAGGAAAAAGCAGGAGCTACCTTACAAACATACTAAGACTTCTATCACTTCCAGCAAACATACAGCTCCTTATTCGTGATGAAAAACTATCAACAGGCCACGCAAAAGTACTCGTCAGCGCAAATGACCCAGAAAAAATAACTGACGAAATATTGCGAAATAATTGGACCGTCCGCCAAACAGAAGAGCGCCTCCGCTCCGTCCGAGAAAAAAGAAGAAAATCCAATAAGAATCTAGCGCATACAAAAATTTCCACAGAAAACACGCGTTCAGTACATAGCGAAAAACAAGACGGAGTAATCCGATCCGAAAAAGCACAGCTTTTCAACGAGCAAACAATAAACGCAGGATTATGGGCAGAATCCACAGGAGATGAGGAAGAAGCTCAGGTATGCGCAGAACAGCTCGCCAAACTAACTGGCCTACCTGTTATAATTGATATCAAAAAATGCAGGGTGACGTTTATAATAAAGACCGCAGACGAGCTTGATGAATTTATGCGAAAACTAAACTCCTCCATTGACTCTGCATAGAAAACACGCAGCAAAGAGGCCTTTTTTGGGCAGCTGTGTGCGCTTGATTTGCGCCTACGCTCAGCTGTTTGTTTTGTTTTACAGCGCCTATCTTCGATAATGCCATAAATAAAGTAAAACCTTAAGTATTTACCGCTTTTTAACTGAGATATTATAGAATTAGCATACCTAATCATTTTAGGGTGAGCTTATAAAAGATTTTCGCTTAAGCTCCAACTATAGAAGGAGAAAACAATGAATAAATACTTACTTACGGTGCTGGCAGTTATTTTCGGATTTGGTGGAGTTTCTTTCGCCGAAGGTGAACCTACTGCTAACAACGCCGGACCAAGTCAATGCGATGCAGCGCTTACATCATGTAAACAAAACTGCTCTAAAAACCAAACAGGGTGCCTCAACGGATGTGCCTCAACTCTTACAAATTGCGGAACTTCCTGCAAGGACAACCTCAACCAATGCCTGCAGCAATCAGGACAAGTACCTGCAAACTAAGATTTCACGATTCTTTTAGCACGTCGTTTCAAAAACAAACCAGCGCGCCGATCAAAGGCGCGCTTTTTCTTACTTAGCTCTTTTTAAAAACAGCAACAAACATTCGCACCAAACACAACCGAACACAAGAATAGCGCCTTTTGATAAGAACCACACATAAATTTCGCTCCGAGAGCCTATCTTTATGTCACAAAAAACAACACGCTCATTCTTTATTTTTCAAGTGTTCTCCATACAGACTCTGCCACACAAAATAACAGATAAAACTTCATGGCGGAGAAGGAGGGATTCGAACCCTCGATACGTTTTAGCGTATACGCGATTTCCAGTCGCGCGCCTTCAGCCGCTCGGCCACCTCTCCAACGCTCGTTAATTTTAGATTGAATTTGAAAAGTTCTCAATACACAAAAAAACAGACCGTCGTTCGTAATTTGCCAATCTCACCTCTTTTTTATCATAGCTGTATAAACAGCTTGTGCCACTATAGAGCCGTCAACAAGCGCCATACCGGAAAACTTCCAAACACTCCCTCGGCAATGTTCCTTGCTAACAGAAAGACGTATTGTGTCGCCAGGAAATACAGGCTTTCTGAATCTAGCGTCTGATATAGACATAAAATACACTAGGTGATTCTTTTCCGTAATACCCAAAGTCCGCATAACCAAAACCGCTGCCGTCTGCGCCATAGCCTCTATTATAAGCACTCCAGGCATAACTGGCTCTCCAGGAAAATGGCCAGCAAAAAAGTGCTCATTGGAAGTGACATTCTTTACCCCCACAGCACTCTCACCAAGAACAACTTCCTCTATTTTGTCTATAAGAAGCATCGGATACCTGTGCGGTATGGCTCCCATTATGTCCTTTACATTAAAAGATAAGCCAACAACATCACTTTTCTCAGTCATAAGAACTTCCTCCTCCTACAATCGTAGCATAAAGCCAAGCCACTTCCACCAAAGAACCGACGCTAAACACAAACAGGTATTATAAATTAACATCATTTTTATGAAAATTTCCATAGACTATTGGCATTGTACAAAAATTCGCTCCCAGTCGTAGGGCATTGATACCATTTCCAAGTTATGGCAAAAATACTAAAAACGCCTATGCAATCACGCCAATCAAAAGAGTCGACCGAAATCTTACAAGAAGAAGGCCACGCAAGTCGAAACCACCATTAATGAAATAGAAACAAAAGAGACGTTTCCCAAAAACAAGGGTTACCTACCTCTGCCTCTGCGAGCACTTTTTTCTCCGATATCTTCATTTCCAGCTTCTTTTGAGCTATCGCCGCACCCCTGCTCATTTAAAAGCTCTTCTTCCTCCGCGGACTCGAGATGGGACTCTGAGGATTTAGCTTTGTCGTCAGAACCAGAAATAGTGCTCACCGTTCGAACATTTCCAACGCTAAGAACCCTGCTATTTTCCACAGGCCGCGCATCTGCAAGGTACCTTTTAGACAATTTCGCAACTCGCTTAGGGTTAGTGAGATACGCAAGCTCAGCCTGCATAGTTCCTATATTCTCACGCGTTTTAGAGATCATAGTATGCATGTTTTTTATGTTACTCTCTAGAGCTAACACCTCGTGTTTAACGTAAAAGAGAAACCCACCAGAAAACCCAGCCAACGCCAGAACTATAAGTAACAGAACTCTCATTGTTTTTTCCTCCCATCACACACTTTTATGGCCCACCTTAGCTTCGCTGACCTCGAACGAGGATTCTCTCGCACTTCTTCATCAGAAGGAACGACTGGCTTAGAGCACACCTTGAATTTGATACAGCCAACATCATCTTCCCCAGCGCTTTCTTTCTCGTATTTATCCCTCTTTTCACCAGAAGACCTTATGGATCTAAAAAATTGTTTAACTATACGATCTTCAAGAGAATGGAAAGACAAAACGACAATGCACCCATTAAGGGTCAAAAGAGAGCTGGCAAGTGGAAGCGCCTTGCTAAGCTCGTTCATTTCGTCATTCACAGCTATGCGAAGAGCTTGGAAAACTTTCGTAGCCGGATGCAGCCTTCCGGAAAATTTTATTTCGCTTTTAATCACGTGCGCTAGCTGCCCTGTAGAAAAAAAAGGTGCCCTCCTTCTTTCAGAAACAATCCTTCTCGCAATTTTTCTGCTATGGCGCTCTTCACCATAATTGAAAAAGAGATCGGCCAGATTTTTCTCGCTCCAACTGTTCACTATATCTGCGGCAGTGTTGCCGTTTTTTCCCATTCGCATATCGAGCGGACCGTCACGCATAAAAGAAAAGCCACGATCAGCAGAGTCTATCTGCGCTGACGAGACACCTAGATCCATGAGAACGCCAGAAAATAAAGCGCCGGCATCTTCTCCAAGCATGTCAGACAGAATAGTCATCATATCTGAAAAGCACCCGTGTACCAATTTCAACCGGTCTGCATACTTATCACATAAATATCTTTGCCCATATGATATCGCATCAGGATCTCTGTCTATGGCAATAACCTTACATCCTGGAAGCCTCTCCAAAAGCGCACATGTATGCCCTCCGCGACCAAATGTAGCGTCTAAAAACAAACCCTCAGAGCTTTTTTCGTCTGAACACATAAGGTCCAAAACTTCTTTCAACATAACTGGAATGTGGTTCATATTCAGCCTCCGAAGCTCTCGCTACACACGCAGCGACAGCAACATGAGAAACTGAAATCAATACACAACAATCTCATCAAAACTCCATTGTCACCATATTCCATAAACACCTCCACCAAGCGCCATCACGAAAGCGCTCCTATCAACGTTTTGCTCTTAGTACGAAGTCGTTCTCGCGCGTTTTTTATATGTTCATCAAATTTCTCTGGACTCCAAATTTGGAATGTCGGGCCACACCCAACAAACATCACTTCATCTTCTATAAAAGCATGCTCGCACAACACTTCTGGTAGCACGATCCTCCCATCTCCGTCGAACGACAACGAATGCGAGTCGGCAAAAATGCCAGACCAGTCTTGCTGAGCATCAGAAAATAGGTCTAGCTTATCCATATGCGCGCTGAGTTTTTCCATCCTGTCCATACCGAACCCTTCCACTGCAGAAAGAACAAGTGACCGGAACGCAACTATCCCTTGAAAATTTTGAGACGAAAGAACCGCCCGAAACTGGGCAGGCACAGAAACTCTCCGCTTCTTGTCCAGCTTATTTCGAAAGGTAGAGAGAAACACACCAGACACATCCACCCCCCATCAAAGCTAAAGCACAAAGACCCACTATAGAATGGGATACCATGGGATTAAAAGGGAGTCAATGGGATTTTATGGAAATTATACTAATTTCGACAAAATTCTTATTAGAAAAAGTTTCAAACACCTGGCCAATCAGGTAAACGATAGGTAAGCGTGAAAAAACAGCAGCCATATAAACTACACAATTGACACGAGCTTTTTCTCGAATTATTTATTAATAATGGAAATAATGGATATCACTGCTATACAACATTTTCTTCTTTTTCTGTATCTGAGGAATATCCTTCTTCTTGCAAAACCGACGAATCTATTCCTCCAAACAAATTGCCAGTACGCTGAAAATTGTCAAACGCTTTTATTGCCATAGCATCAATTTTCCTGCGCCGCTCCATCGCTTGTTTTCTGAGGAAATTATCAAGAGCTCTTTTTTCTACACGTTTGTCAACCTTTTTCTGCTCATAATGCTCAAACCTTGGAACCCTAGAAAAGCTATAGCCTTTTTGACCGCTTATATACTGAGCTTTGGCTACTTCTGACAATAAAGTTATAAAGACCATTGCGGCACCTATTATATATATAAACATATTTTTCAATCAAAAATAAAACAACGTCTAAAAATCATAGCAATTCTTTATAAAAATTAAATTAATACGCGCCTAATACTTAATGTAAAAATAAAATATTACTATCGGTGCTTGCGTAGCGCGCAAAACTGCAAAAAAGTATAATCGCAATAAAGCTATTTACATATCGTCAAACGAACGCCGCGTATGAATGACTCTCTAAAAATACGTATAGTAACTCTGTTTCCAGAAATGTTCCCGGGGCCTCTTGGATTTTCTGTTATAGGGAATGCAATAAAAAATAGGCTTATACAAATTAGCACAGTTAACATTCGAGACTTTGCGAGCGATAAGCACAAGACTGTAGACGATACAAGCTATGGAGGCGGACCAGGAATGGTAATGCGGCCAGATGTTGTAGATAAAGCATTAAAAAGCGCTATAAAAGGTTTAAAATCGCCCCGTATACTTTTCACCTCTCCGAGCGGAGCAACAGTAAAGCAACATATCCTGAGGACGTGGGCAGATGAGATGAGGCCTCTTGTATTTTTATGCGGAAGGTATGAGGGAGTTGACCAGAGGGTTATAGATGACTGGTCGTATGGGAAAAATGATGATTTCGGCAACAGCATCCAGCTTGAAGAGATCAGTCTGACAGATATAGTCCTGTGCGGAGGAGAAATTGCTGCAATAGCGATGATAGAAGGGTGCGCTAGGCTAATAGAAGGAGTTCTTGGTAATATAGATTCCATAGGCGAAGAAAGCTTTTCAAAAAACCTATTGGATCACCCACACTATACGCGCCCACACATTTGGAATGGAAAAGCCGTTCCAAGTGAGCTCTTGTCAGGAAATCACGCTACTATAAAACTTTGGAGAGAGCAGGAAGCGCGAAGACGAACGGAGGAAAAGCGGCCAGACCTGCTATTATGCGAAAAATAAAAAACTCGTATTCAAACAAAACCGCATTCAGACACCCAACCCAGAAGAAAAACAAGATTTTCATAATTGATGGAGATGCGCAAAATGCAAAATGCGTACAGCATACTTCCACATCGATAGCGCCCCGTACACCGATTCCGCCATACCGATGCCGCTATTAGAAATTCATCCAAAATTTTTCATAAATTTCGTCACCAATTTTGGTTCGAGTCATACTTTTTCTCGTAACCATTCAAAGAATCGCTCGGAGAAAAAGTTTTCTCCTGGACGCTTTTTTCAGGGTCATCAAAAATAGCGTCTCCGCATTTTATACCGGCTAAGCAAAATAAATCACCGCGAGTATAAAATTTCACTATATCGTCAAAGGCACCATTGTCCCCAGCCCTGGGCCTTGCACAAAAAAACAAATCGTCTTTGCAATTTTGTTTTTTGCAGTTGTTATATCCGCTGGAGATTGGCTTTCTGGCTCTACCAGCTCCGCCAATGAAAGCGCCAGCTCCTTTAGGCCCGTGACTTATAAGGACAACAGCAACTCCTCCAACAGTTTTTGCGCAAACATATTTGTTTACAGATTCCGTGTTTCCATCTCTGATATCTAGCGCACAGGGACGTCGCGCACTTTTTGTATATCCATTTTTAGGGAAAAAATCTTCACAGAAAGATTTTTTATTTGGCGTCGGGATGTAGTATGTTAGTGACGGATCAATGCACAGAGTCATCCAATTCCCAAAACCATCTTTTGCAACCCTCTCTGGAACTCCTATTGTCTTAAACGGAACAATACCAATATAGCGCTGCTCGGTGCTCATCTGTCCAACAGCCTCTCCAACAGCAGCTGGGTCAGCTGGACATGGCAGTCTTTGCATTCTTGCAAAAAAGTGCGCAAGAGCCCTCACAATCCTTTCCTGATTTTCTTCCGTCTTGCGAATTCTCATCTGCATATAGAATGTATTCACAGAAGACACTACAGCTCCCATAACAACGCCCATTATAACCAAAACGAAAGCTGTCTCTATCAGAGACATCCCAGAATTGCCAAAATGTTCAACCTCAGAACGACGGCAAGTCGACATCCCTAAGGTATGCCTGATAATAGAAACGAATCTGAATCTCCGGCCGCTAATGACACGACATCCAGAAACCAAAAGGTGGATCAACACAAACCCTGATGGTACAACAACTGCTGCTAGGCATACTATATAAAACAAAACTCTATCAATCGTCATATCAGCATCTGACGCTATACTTCTCTGGAAGCCATCTTCCATAGACCGACAACCTGCCGCCTCCATTTTTTCGCGCACACAGCTGGTATCCCTGCAA
Organism: Candidatus Hydrogenosomobacter endosymbioticus; assembly: GCF_021654655.1. Lineage (GTDB taxonomy): Bacteria > Pseudomonadota > Alphaproteobacteria > Holosporales > GW7 > Hydrogenosomobacter > Hydrogenosomobacter endosymbioticus. Next base: position 429,444 of record NZ_AP025225.1, read on the forward strand.
TAATACTCCTTTCGGAACACGACCTCATGACCCCGCTTTTAGCAGCAACCATGGTCCCGCTCCCAATAGATATGTGCCCAGCCACACCTACCTGTCCTCCAAGAGCGCACCCATCCCCTATTTTAACGCTGCCAGCTATACCACACTGCGCGGCAATTATCACATTTTCGCCTATCGTAACGTTATGCCCAATTTGAGTAAGGTTATCGATCCTAGTATTTTTGCCTATAGTTGTGCTAGTGGACTGAAAAACGCCTCTGTCAACAGACGTTCCAGCTCCGATCTGCACACAATCTCTTATTACCACGATACCAGTGTGCGGTATATCTATCGGGGCCTCACCAGTCACAGAAAAACCAAACCCGCTCTGGCCAATCCTAGCCCCCTGTTTAACGTATACTTTGTCACCGATAGACGAATGCATAACAGATGCGCAAGACTCAAACACACACCCTCTCCCCGTCTCTACATTCGGACCGATAACACATTGAGAGCCCACAACAGACTCTTCTCCTAAAAAAACACGCCCATGAACGATAGAACCGGGAAAAACCTTACATCCCTTCCCCAAGCAAGAGTCTCTATGAATAAGAGCTCCGTCTATTCTGCTATATTCCGCAAAATTACATTCATAAAAAAATTGTGGGTATAAAATTTCCGCCGCCTTTCTTATACCAGCAACCGGGAATTTCGTCACAAGCGGCACACAAGAATCTGGAAGAAGGTGCGCGCTGTCAGAATCAATAAAACACGCAGTCGATTTCGTTTTATTTATAGAGTCGGCGACCCTCGCATTGCGCAAAAACTGTTTAGCAAAGAACGAAACCGAACCACTTACGGCTCTGTCGAGAGGCGCTATCTCACACACAGTCAACTTCTCCGCCTCTGGATGGACAAAAGACGATACCAAATCTCCGCATTCAATGACTATATCACCAATAGCAACGTGACGCCCACCAATTGAGCTCTCTACTCTATCATCTTCATTTGCAAACATTGAAGTTACCTACAGGCTATTTTTCATCAAGCTTCACAGGTATAGTAGGCAAGACCTCGTTCAATTTACCAACGACTTCCTGAGTGATATCCTTTACAGATTTATCGTTAAACCATAGAATCGCACTTTTCTCCATTATAATAGACAGGTCTTGCTTCTGTCCCATTTCTTTCAGTATCCCCGAGACTTTATCATTTAGAAGCAAAAGGACCCCCTGATAGGCCTTTTGAAGTTTGGCTCTACTGTCTTGAACCTTTTTGTTCAAAAGAGAAACTTTTTGGTCAAATGCAGACTTCCTCTCGCGCATTTGTTTTTCAGAAAGCGAGCTCCCAAGAGACGTTATCCGCATTTTTTCTTTTTCCAGGTTCTCATGGATTTTTGCAAATTCTTGCTCATACGCTTTTTCTTTCCCTTCCAACACTTCTGTAACCTTTTTCACCGCCTCACAGTTTTCTATGGCCTTTTGCACATCTACAATAGCAACATTTTTGTGTATTTCTGCATTCGCAACCAGCCCCCAACAAAAGGAAAAAGCCACAGCAACCACTAAACAAAAACCACACTTACTTCTCTCAAAATTCATATAAAGCGGATCTCCTACCCACAATGCCTAAAATCTCTACCGTCGATGGTACATCAAATTTCTTCTCATGTGTACGAAAAACATACCATTTTAAGCAATAAATATTTTATAAAATCGTATACGACGAATGAGCAGCGCCACAAAAACTCTCTTTATCATATGTCGAGCTGAAAATATTAAAAATGGTTAAATGGATGAATGAATTTTGTGATGTCCTGACCGTTATTGACGATTTTCACACCCAATTCTTTTTTTATAGTACCTATTTCGCGAAAACAATAACCAAATGCCTTATCAAAATTCTTGCTAGCCTGTTTGATAAGCGCTTTTGGAACAGAAAAAAGAAGTCCATAGTCCTCTCCTCCCTCAACGCACGCAAACTCAGAGTTTATGCATAGAAAATCGCAGGCTTCCTGAAACGCCAGGTCACATAGAAGAGACCTAACATCTATAATTGCGCCCACTCCAGATTCATTGCACATTTTCCCCGCATCTATAAAGATCCCATCTGACACATCCATCATCGCCGTTGCAACGCCAGCAAGAAACTGGCCCTCATCGACAAGGGCTTTTGGCCATAGAAATGTATTTTTGAATTTATCGAATATTTCAGAAGTTTTGTTCTGCTCAAGAGCTAGAAATCCGACATGAGCAAACCCGGCATTCCCAACGAAGCAGAGAACGTCTCCTACTGAAGCGCCGCTTCTTCTCACGGTTACACTGTCTCCGCGCGCCCCTATTACAGTAGAGTTTATATTCAATCCGCCATACGACTTTGTGGTATTTCCACCAATTATGTACACTCCAGCTTTTTCGCACTCAAAACATAAGCTAGTAATAAATTTGTCCATATATTCCGCGTGAAAATCTAGAGGAATACAAGCGGACAGCAATAAAAATCTTGGGCACCCGCCCATGGCAGCAATATCGCTCATGCTTTGGTGTAGCGCTTTACGGGCGAGACTTCCAGGAGAATGGTAACGCAGCCTAAAATGAACTCCCTCCACCAGGGAATCTGTGCTGATGAGCATTTTCTCTCCTGCGCCACCTCCAAACACAGCAGAGTCGTCTCCAATATAAAGCGGAAAATTTTTCCTAATGCTGTTGATCACTAAATCTTCAGAAATCCTCATATTCACACTTGCGTTCAGGCAAAGGCCGAAGGAGAAGACAGAAATGTCGTCCCGCTTTTGTCGCTTTCATGACACAGTATACTGCATATATTGCCTATTACAGATTTTAGCTCCGTTCTATGCACTATCATATCAACAAACCCATGTGCCTTTTGAAACTCTGCCGTTTGAAACCCATCAGGCAACGGCCGCTTCAGTGTTTCTTGTATCACCCTTGCACCAGTAAAACCTATTATTGCGTTCGGCTCAGCGATTATTATATCTCCAAGAGCTGCGAACGATGCTGCAACTCCTCCAGTTGTTGGATGAGTCATCACAGATATAAAGGGAATTTTTTTTTCTTTGACCCTGATAACAGCAATGACGCTTCTTGCCATCTGCATAAGAGAAAGGATTCCTTCTTGCATGCGCGCTCCACCAGACGACGGAATCACTATATAAGGAGCTCCTAGAGACACAGACTCTTGCGCAGCCATAAGAAGCGCTTCCCCGACGGCAATACCCATAGACCCGCCGATAAAGCTGAAGTTAAAGCAAGAAACCATGCATAATCTGCCATTTATATACCCCTTTGCAACAGTAATTGCTTCTCCACTTCCAGACTTAGCGCTAGCGTCTTTTAAACGATCTACATATCGCTTTTGATCTTTAAAATGAATAGGATCCGATATAACGGAAGGCATCGGCAACACCGAATACTCTGCATTATCAAAAAGCATAGCCATTCTTTTAGTAACAGGAATTTGAAAATGGTGCTGACAATAACGGCACACATAGCTCTGCGAATCGAGGTCTTTGCTAAAAATCATCTGCTCACATCCGGGACATTTAGCCCACAAATTGTCTGGAACATCGCTTTTCTTGACAAAGCTCCTTATCTTTGGCCTCAATTGAGTGAACCAATTCATACTTCCTCCGCACACAGCAGTGATCTAAACATTAAAATACCATATTTCGCGCAAATGGTAACTTTTAACTTACCTTGCATACGTTTTCAATATTTTGTCTGCGCGCATATCACAGCATAATTATACTTCTCCACCCTTGTAATTTTTTGTTAACGAACTTTTATTATACTTTTTTCATAAAATACATAAAATCCAACTAACATGAAATATAATAAAATATTACTAATAAGTGCCTTGATATTGTCAAGCAATGCGTTCGCCGGAAAAGATGACGAAAAAAACAAGGCGGCAGAAAATAGAAAAAACAAGGCGGCAGAAGATAGAAAAAACGAGGCGGCAGAAAATAGGCAAAAAGTACAAGAATTGGCTAAACAGCAGCGTCTCCAGGCAGTTCTACAACTCCAACAGAAACAGGAACTGGAACGGAAGCAGAAACAGAAACAGGAACGGAAGCAGAAACTGGAACTAGAACGGAAGCAGAAACTGGAACTACAAAACCAAACAGCTGGTAGCGCCCAAATAAAACAAACTGAAGATGCTAAACAACCACAATTGACCATGCAACAAATGGAAAAAACACATGCCCCCACGCAATCACTACAAAGTCAAGAAAGTCTAATAGAACCGAGCTTAACTGCGTCAAGAATAAAGGTTAAAGAACAAAATTTAAAATCCTCTCAAGAGGAAAATAAACGGCTAGCTCAAAAAATAGTCAAAACCCTTCAACCTTTAAGCGCAATCTCCCCTAAACAAAGCAGATCAAATTCCCCAAAAGAAGCGCGGTCGGAATTTCCGCATAAAACTGAAGATCAGAAAATAGAGGCACGCTCCATAGTGCAGGAAAAAATAATAGCAAAAATTCCAACGATTATAGAATCCACCTTGACTGGCAATATAAAACAGGTTCAAAAAAAGCTCGCTTTCGAAAATATCTTTAAAGCGCTCATACAAAGGGTAAACCCTGCATCTAATACGCTTACAATAGAAATCCCCGGAAGCAACGAAGAGCAAGTCAACAAAGAGCAAGTCAACAAAGAGCAAGTCAACAAAGAGCAAGTCAACAAAGAGCCAATCAACAAAGAGCAAATCAACGAAGAGCAAATCAACAAAGAGCAAATCAACAAAGAGCAAATCAACAAAGAGCAAATCAACAAAGAGCAAATCAACAAAAAATCAAACAATAAAAATTTGATCATAAAAAACGTTCTCTCAAATTCAATAAACGCCGGAGGAATACAACAAAATTCGCTCCGCAGTCTTGTAACGCTCACTAATAATATCTATGAACATTTATCTTCCATCATCCGCTCCAACAAAATAGACCCTCGTTTTCAAACGAAAATCAATGTAGATGCAAAAATACTATCTTCACAGGTAGACTCTATCTTGCCTGCGTATGAAAAAGGAGCAGAACTTACAAATAAAAAATCGCAAATAGGTAGAAAGCAACACACAGAGATCGATACGCAACTAAAACAGACTCCTGTTGATAATATAGAAAAACAAGCAACTACAACAAACACAAAACAGCAATTAGAGCAATTAGCTGCTGTTGATGATGCAAGGGACGCGAGCCAGTATTTAGAAGAGGAGAAATCTGCACCTGAACAACATTTATCAGATCAAGAATCATCGACGAAACCACAGGAACAAACAACAACCAAACAGAACAAACAAATAAAACTTATAGCGGAAAATCTTGATCCAACAAATCAGCAGCAGGTTAAAGCAACAACATCAGCAAAAAAAGCTCCGCAACAACTTTCTTCAGAAAATAAAACTAACAAACCACAAAATATTCGTGATTTTTTAAAACAGCAAAAATCAGCAAAAAAATCAGATTTACAAATACAAATTTCTGAAAATAAAAAAGAAATGACAGACAAGCAAAAAGCTGCATTCATAGAATTATCAAAAGAACTTAATAAAAATACCGAATTTGATAATACCGCAAACCAGAATTATAAATCAAAACAACAAGAGGAGCAAGCTATAAAGAATAAAGTTGAAAAAGAAAACTTATTAGCTCAGGACGAACTTGCCGCTGACAAAAGCACACAGACGCAACAAGATTTGATTCAGCAACCTGCTGCTACCAGCAAACAACCGTTTTCTGATGAAGGTTTTGAAGAATATGTTGACCAGGCAAACCCCAACGAATCAAATCTTTTATACTCCAAAATCCAGGCCCAAAACCCGGCACAAAAAAGTGGCGTGAAGCAAGCCCCAACTATACCACAAGAACAAAAAAAAATTGAGCAGCTTCAATCCTATGCTGATGAACTGGATAAATTTGCTTTAAAAGCACAAATTCCAGCTACCGGATATATCAATAAATTCAAGCTTCCGCATAAGGGGCTATCCAACGAAGATAAGTATAAAATGTGGGAAAAAATAGCAACTTCAGAAAATATAAAGTCCAACCTAAAAAACCATTGGAAAAGTATAAAAGACGCGCTATCGCAAGGAGACGATTCAAGTATGCTAGCTATCGATCAGCAGAAAGACGAATATGTCGAAGACATATATAGTTTGAAAGAAAAATTACACCCAGTATTAGCGTCTATCGGTAGGGCGACTGATCCTGCATCTCCGCAAGAAATAGACTCTATAAAAACTAGAAAATTCGCCAATTTCTTTAAAAATCAGGCCGAGTTTATTAAAGAGCGCTTAGCTCCTAAAAATAAAAACAAAACTGAAAACGAACTTTTAGAAAAAGCATACGAAGAGTTTAGCAAAATCCTTCCTAAAGAATGGGCTATGGCCAAAGATCTAGTCATAGAAAATAAAAATAAAGATCCCAAAGAGCAAAATGCACAAAACCTGACTGCTGCTAAATCTAATAAAAAACAGCAATCTCAAGAAAAAGCTCTAGGAACAAAAGATCGCGAAGAAAACCCACTCGAATCATCTGAGGAGAGCTATGACAATAAACATCTATCTGAACAAAATCGGCTACAACAGCAGTATGCGCAGACCATGATGCAACAGCAGCAACTATTCAATCCATATTTCATGATGCCAGTTCAATATGCGCAAAATCATCATCCTTATATAGATGAAATTGAGAATTTAAAAAGAAAAATCAAAAAACTTAAAAAATATAAAGCTGCAAATAGACAAAACAAGGGCCAGATAAAAGAAAAACAATTTATAGACTATGACTCAGACTATCAGGGAGACTCCGAATCATCTTCACCCCAAATTCAACCAAAAACACAAAAGCCTATATATAAGGATGCCAGCAGTCAATCAACAGAATCCAAACAATCAAACAAAGAGACAGAAAGCGGAAAGACCTCTGATAAAACAAAAACTGACTCTCCAAGTCAACAACCCCCTGCTAAAAAGCTGACAGAAGCCCAAATAATAAAACAAAAACAAGAGGCTCTAAATAAAAACAGCTGGTTTTTTTAATAGCTCAAAGTAAAATGATACATAAAAATCAATTTCCTATGCAGGGCTTCGGCCCTGTATTTTCTTTTTTATAAGATACAAATTTTAATCAAAATTTCTTGAAAAAATTTATAGAATGTTTTCATTTTTTCGTTTCTGAATTGGTTTTTGTTTCTGAATTAGTCTGTTTTTCCTTCTTCGCTTTCTTTTCAGCTTTTCCAGAATACTCCGTATGCCCTTTAATCTTGTGATATTCCTTCTCTGATGAGGAAACTTTCGCCTTATTTCCGTAAGGAAGGAAGCGAAGCTTTATATAACCGACGATCACTCTGGTTGTTGCGTCAATAATTTTGTAGCTATAAAAAACAGCTTTTCTATTTGCAGAATCTTTATCTATTGGCTTTGACCCCCATGGAATGTTCGTATCAATTCCTATTCCAATTACCTCTGGCTTATGAACGGCTCGATCGCTAACCCGAACCTCAAAATTTCGATAGCTAACAACCGGCATTAACTGCTCTGCTCTAGAGCATATCCAAATTGAATCTAGCTCGAACAAATCATCCGAACTTCCAGAAGAACTAAGTTTAAAAATGGAGCGCGGAGAAGATTTGTATATTTTTAGCATACCTTCTACCTGGTCATGAGACAGCTTCTGAGGAGGAAGAGCATGCAATATTGATGAAAAAACTCCTGCCACTAGGATAGCCCAATAGCAAAACGTCATAAAACACACACGGCAACAAGCCATCCACTTCGGGCCACCAGAGCCAAAATACATATTGAAAGTTCCAGCATTCCGCCGTGAAAAAAATATACACTAACGCGATAAAATTACTGTAAAGCCTATAGCGCCAATAAAAACCAACAGGAGAACAGAAGAAAATAAACAAGACGGGCACAGGTTGGCCCGCCTTAAGCACAACGGACGAAAAGACCACGAGAACACCACATTTCTCACAGTTGGGCGCAGAGCAAAAACAAATCCAACACAAGAACAAACTTGATGCGTTATGCCTTAGTGCCTGCGCCCCCCAACGTCCTATTCTTTCGCTTGTTTTATGCTCAGCTTTATTTTGCCTCGCTTATCAAACCCAACAACTTTAACCACAACTTCCTGTCCAACTGTCAGCACATCCGCAGGACTATCGATTCTTCTATCGCAAATTTCGCTCACATGCACAAGCCCATCCTGCTGTCCGCAAAAATTCACAAACGCACCGAAATCAACAAGCCCCACGACCTTGCCGGTAAAGACATCCCCAACAGAGGGGACAACCGTCGTCCCTCTAATTCTTTCAACAACGCGCTTAGAAATATCGTCAGACGCAGCAAATACCTTAACAACACCATCCTGAGAAACGTCTATTTCAGCCCCCATTTCGCACAAAGACTTTATATTCTTCCCTCCAGCACCGATCAGATCTTTTATCTTATCAACTGGAATCTTTATTGTTGTAATTCTTGGAGCGCTTTCACTTATCTTTTTGCGCGGCTCACTCAAAACCTTTTTCATTTCCGACATTATAAACTCTCTCCCTTCATTCGCTTGCTTAACAGCAGAGCGCAAAATATCCATCGATATACCAGACACCTTCAGGTCCATCTGAAGGGCCGTTATTCCCTTTTCCGTACCGGCAACCTTAAAATCCATATCTCCCAGGTGGTCTTCGTCCCCGCTTATATCAGAGAGAACTACAACTTTACCACCCTCTTTAATAAGCCCCATGGCTATTCCTGACACCATTCTTTTGAGTGGAACACCTGCATCCATTGCAGCAAGAGCCGCCCCACAAACAGTAGCCATAGAGGAAGATCCATCAGACTCTGTGATTTCGGACACCAGCCTAACAGTATACGGAAACTCCTCCTGGCTCGGCAACACAGACTTAAGTGCTCTCCATGCAAGATTTCCATGCCCAACTTCGCGCCTACCTGGAGGACCTACTTTCCCTACTTCTCCAACAGAAAAATTCGGAAAGTTATAGTGCAGCAAGAAAGTCTCATGCCGTACGCCATCAAGCGAGTCAACCATCTGCGCGTCTTTAGAGCTTCCAAGGGTTGCAACAACAACCGCTTGAGTGCCGCCACGCGTAAACAAGGCGCTTCCATGCACCCTCTCGAAAAGGCCCACTCTAGAGTGTATATCGCGAACATCATTAGCTCCCCTGCCGCCAATCCTTTTCCCTTCAGACACAATTCTATTTCTCACAAAAAATTTCCAGCGCTCAGAAAACATCTTGTCAAAACAGGCCCTTGCTTCTTCAAATTCAGTGCCGCAAGACTTTCCGTCTTCTCCTGAAAATCCCAAAGAACGGAACACATCATCTGCTATGAGTTTGAGCAGCGCCTTCCGTCTCTCCTTGTCATTATCATCGCAGACAGAAGAAAGTCTGCCCGACTCAGCATCTATAGCAGAAATAACTTTATCCTCAGAAACACAGCACTCTTGTTCCTTAGACCTATTATAATAGGAAGCGAACTTTCCGCTCTTCTTTCGATCTGTGTGTTCGGAGCATTCCTTGCAGAGCTGACCTATAGCGTCTATAACAGGAGCAAATGCAGACCTACCATGTTCAATAGCAAGCAACATATCCTCATCAGATAGCTCCATAGCTCCAGACTCAACCATGAGAACAGCATCCAGTGTCCCAGCCACCGTCAGATCAAGCTGGGATGCTTCAAGCGATTCTCTCGAAGGATTAAGCATAAAACCTCCGCTCCCCTTCATGCCAACTCGAGCAATACAGGCCGGTCCACTAAATGGTATCCCAGACAACATAGCCGCCGCTGACGCTCCGATTGTTGCTGCAATAACAGGATCCGAGTCATCGCTATAACTAAACACGCTACATATAATCTGTATTTCTCTTCCAAAATCAGAGCTAAATAACGGCCTGATGCTTCTGTCTATTATACGAGAAGCTAAAACCTCATGATCAGACGGCTTGCTCTCTCTTTTCAAAAAACCACCAGGTATTTTCCCAGCGGCGTACGCTTTCTCTTGATAATGAACAGAAAGCGGCAAAAACCCACAATCGAATCCATCCTTATCAGCAGCAGTAGCGACGCACAGAACGCTCGTTCCGCCATAACGCACTAAAACAGCTCCATCTGCCTGCCGAGCAAACTCTCCTGTTTCAAAAACAAGAGAACGCCCCGCCCACTGCACTTCTTTTTTGTGGGTTTTTACCATAAATATCTTCCTTTATTCACTAAACTTTTCCCTTTTGCCAACCTTCCTCGGAACTACCTTCTCAACCCTAACGATTTAATAACGTTTTGATATGATTCAGGGTTTTGTTTTTTCAAGTAGTCCAATAAAGACCTTCTTCTGCTCACTTGCTTTAAAAGCCCGCGCCTACAATGAAAATCCTTTTGATTCAACTTAATATGCTCACTTATGTTATTAATTTGAGCTGTCAAAACAGCTATCTGCACCTCAGGAGAGCCGGTATCACCCTGCTTCCTCTGAAAAGCCTTCATAATTTCTTGCTTTTTCTCTTTAGATATCGACATCTTTTTCCTCCATATTAGCGCCACAAAACAACAAGTATCACAAAAAACACCTCTTAGGAACAATCTCCTCACCGTCGCGATCACATAACGCAACCAGCATATTGTCGCACATACAGGCGACTCTGCCGTCCCCAGAACAACTATTTCCCTTCAACACCGGCAATCCGTGCCACAGCCTGCTTCGTTCCTCTGCTGTCACAGCGCAAACCGGGATGTCGCCCAGCCCAGCACACAAAGAAAACAAAAAGCCTCTATCGCCCTTATACATCATTTCCTGAAAAAAATCTATACTTGTCGCGAGCTCACAACTGAAAGGACCTACCCTAGTTCTTCTAAGCTGAGACAAATGGCCGCACGTGTTTAGGGCCCTAGCTATATCTTCTCCGAGCGAACGAATATATGTTCCGCTTGCACATTTTACCCTAAAATCTGCGGAATCAACCGTTTTCATATCTAAAAATTCAAGCTCAAATATTCGAACCTTTCTTGGCAAGATTTCAAAAACCTCTTTTTTTCTAGCCAATTTATATGCTGGAACCCCACGAATTTTTATCGCGCTAAATGACGGCGGAGTTTGGTCTATCTCTCCTATAAAGCCTCTAATCACAGATACGATTTCGGACTCTCTTGGAATATAGCAATTCCTTTCCTCTTCATCTCCATAGCAATCACCAGTAGAGGTCTTCGCTCCAAATGATAACGTAAACTCATACTCTTTGCTTTGAGACATAAGAATAGGAATAAGGCTCGTAGCCCGCCCAAAAGCAACTGGCAAAACACCTGTAGCGAACGGATCAAGCGTTCCAGCATGACCTGCTCGCACTTTTTTTCCAACAATTTCTTTGATGATCTTTTTAACCCTAGACGTCACACGCATAGAAGTTATTCCGCAACTTTTGTCTATTACAGCCCATCCATCCATTAAACATTCCAGATACGTTTCGCAATTACATAAATATTTGTAAAAATCCCTATAAAGTAAAGCGGTATTTAATCGATTTTTCTTTTACGAATAGCGCAAAACTAGCCGTCAGCATATATTTAATGCAAATGCACAACAGTAATTCAATGCGATACGAATTACTGTTGCGCGAATTAATCAGTTAATAGTAAAATGTCGGAAATAGCTCGATCAGACTTGGCTTTACGCAGCAAAAAGTTGTCCAAAACGTAGCATGCTAGGTTTTTGTAGCAAAAATCTAAACTATTGGAGGATGTTTGAAAAAGGTCAAAAAGTTTGTTTGCGCATTTCCAGGTCAAGGATCGCAGCACGTAGGCATGGGCGCCTCCTTAATAAAGCAGTTTTCGTGTGCTAGAGATATTATGGAAGAAATATCAGACGCGTGTAGCATAGACATCGTAGACGTTATGCTGTCTGGCGCTGAGGAAAAGTTGGCGCAAACAGAATTTTCCCAATTAGCAATTTTTTCTGTAAGCATTTGCTCCGCCAGCGTTTTGCAAAACGAATTTGGGATAGACTTGTCTCAGGCCTGTTTTATGTCTGGCCACTCTGTTGGAGAGTATGCAGCAGTTTGCGCAGCGGGGGTCGCGTCTATACAGCAATGCGCAAAAATTATTCGCCGCAGGTCTCTCGCAATGAAAAAATCGTGCCAAAATAACCCAGGGAAAATGCTTGTAGTTTTGGGGCTAGGGATCTCATCTATAAACGAGATTGTTAAAGAAATAGAATCTTACGGAAAAGAAAAGTGTTATATATCTGTGGATAACATAGACGGCCAAGCCGTGCTAAGCGGAAGCGTCCCCGCTCTTATAGAAGCCGCAAAAATTGCAAAACTAAAGGGAGCAAAAAGAGCGGCAGAACTAAACGTTGAAGGCCCATTTCACTCACCTTTAATGCAAGAAGCTCATGATGAAATAAAAGAGACAATAGAAGAATCGATTTTTATAGACCCAGTGGTTCCAGTCATCACTAATTTCTCTGCACGTCCACAAACATCTTGTTCGGTAATAAAAAACCACCTTATTAATCAAACGACAGGCAAGGTTCGATGGAGAGAAACTCAGGAATTTATGGCGTCCTCCGGAATAGAGGCTTTCATAGAGCTAGGCGCTAGTAGCATCCTTTCTGGAATGGCAAAGAAATGTATCCCTTATGCCTCCTGCTTCTCCGCGCAAGATGCAGAAAGCATGTCTTCAATTTCGGACTATATGAAATCCTGTTAGACTGCAATTCCGTATTTCATATCGATATACTAGCGTATGAAAATCCTTGAGGCGGACTTTGTATAGGAATTTCGAAATGGAACGTTTCTTCAGGAAGAAGGGTTTGCCTTTCCGGAACGTATCTAACCTGACGTAAAACAATTTTTTCTCCCTTTTCCTCTTTTATGAACGATATCAAAAGCGGCGGTAGCGCTTCTTTTTTTCTGGAAGAATTAAACAAATCTCCAACTATTAAAATAGTGTTAGAATTTTTATTGATTTGAGTAGAGAAATACTTAATTTCTATAACCCTTTTATCAGAATACACAACTGGAATTTCCAGCAATGCATATAAATCAACCATCGAAGGGAAAAGCTCAACCAACTTATTACGCATCATAAAAGCAGACAAGAAAAAAAGGCTGGCGGCGAACGCGCTAACTGCTATGTTGAAAAACACCCCTTCGCTATTTTTTTTGCGACCTGTTTGTTTTTCCTCATCAATCACCATAGGAACCTTTCCAAGAGCCACAAGGCTATTTTTTGTTGGCAAAGGAGGGTCTTGTTTCCATACATGCCCGCATGATGTGCACCGCACATACCTGCCCTTAGAGCCGATTACATCTTCATCTATGTGATATCGTTTCGCGCAAGAAGCACACCTTACTATCATACTCGCCAATTATCAACATAAAATCGCCACATACAGAGCGAAAAACAGACCTGAACAAAGGATCGCGCAAAAATAGTTAAATAGTCAAGGCAACGCATAGAGGTTTAAAATTTCGCCACACACGCACCAGCGGTAAACCCTGCTCCAAAGGCAACAAATAACACGGTTTTTCCAGATAGAGCTAGAGCTCCTCCATAATTGGACCAAAGAGCCAATGGAACAGAAGCAGCGCAAGTGTTAGAGTGGCTAGCTATAGAACAAACCATTTTATCTTTCGCGTCAAACCTTTGAGCCAAAAGATCTATAATTCTTTTATTTGCTTGATGGGGAACTATTATGTCAACACCGCTCATATCAATCCCAGCATCGTCTAAAACAGCAAAGCACAGCTTCTCCATTTGCGTCACAGCCTCTTTGAAAACCTCTCGACCGCTCATTTTTATTGTACCAGACGTACGCGTCGTCCCAGGTCCGCCAGACACATATAAAAACCCATATCCTCTACCATTAGTATAAAGCCTAGACGCAATAACGCCTTTCAAGCTATTTTCAGAAGAATGGCCCGCCCTAAGCAAAAAAGCTCCCGCTCCATCTCCAAACAAAACAGCTGTCGACCTATCAGACCAGTCAACAACTTTCGACAAAGAGTCGGCTCCTATAACAAGCGCTGTTTTAATATTGCCAAGTTTTATATAGGACCTAGCAACATCCAAAGCAAACAAAAATCCACTACAAGCAGCGTTTAGATCAAACGCTATAGCCCCAAAAGCACCCAGTTTTTTCTGTACCTTAGTCGCAGCTGCTGGAAAAGTGTTGTCAGCTGTTGATGTAGCAACAATTATAAGATCTATATCTTCTGCTGAAACGCCTGCATCTTCAATAGCAACTTCTGCTGCACTACATGCCATATCTGACGTCGACTCCTCGTCACTTATTATCCGTCTTTCTTTGATCCCTGTTCTTTCAGAGATCCATTGATCGGACGTATCAAGTGTTAGAGACAGCATGTCGTTCGTCACGACATTCGAAGGAAGGTATCCGCCAATCCCACATATAACGCAGCTGCACATAAAATTTCAGCATTAAAACAACTATCGATTATTATACATCACAGCAACCATAAGTAAAAATTCATGTAACTACCCAAGAAAAAAGCGATCGGAGTGGTGGGATTTGAACCCGCGACCCCCGCGTCCCGAACGCGGTGCGCTACCAGGCTGCGCTACACTCCGCAATGAGATGCTATAGCAACAAAAGTGTTTTTTCAATTGGCTCCGACATACACCAGGCATACACCGATCTGCTATTCCATTTTTAAAAATATGGTCTAAAATCTTATCTGAATGTGCTATCAGCGAGCCGATATTATGGTTGAAATTTTTTTATTGCAAAATGGCGCTGAGTCAAAGCCTCAAAAGCTTACATTTGATTTATATGAAGTTTTTGGGCACGACGTAGCTAAAAAAATCGGTGCCGACAAGTCTGCCGTTGCAATAGAAGTTCATGGAGAAATAAAGGACCTATCGAGTAAAATCCCTCATAACTCCAAAGTACGAATGATAATGGAGAACGATAGCGAAGGCCTTCATATAATACGGCATAGCACAGCCCATATACTAGCCGAAGCAGTCAGAGAGCTGTTTCCAGATGTCAGACCAGCTATAGGGCCGGTTATTGAAAATGGTTTCTACTATGATTTTAAAAGCGAAAGACCATTTACAGAGGATGATCTAAAGGTAATAGAAGCAAAAATGCAGGAGCTGGTTGAACGAGACCAAAAATTTGTTCGCTCAGAACAGAGTCGCAACGACGCTCTCGAGATGTTTATGAAAAAAGATGAACCGTTTAAGCAGATGCTCGTTCAGAAAATCCCAGAAAATGAAAAGATATCCATATATCAGCAAGGATCTTTCGTTGATCTGTGCCGAGGCCCCCATATACCCTCTACAGGAAGGCTTAAAGGATGTTTTGCGTTGACAAAGGTCGCTGGAGCATATTGGCTTGGCGACCATAATAATGAACAACTTCAAAGAATTTATGGTACGGCATGGCATAGCAACGCCGCATTGAAAGAGCATTTAGCTAACCTGGAAGAAGCAGAAAAAAGAAACCATATAAAGCTCGGAAAAGAGATGGCGCTTTTTCATACTCAAGAAGAAGCTCCTGGCTGTGTGTTTTGGCACCCAAACGGATGGATAATATACCAGGAAATAATCTCGTATATGAGAAAAAAACTGTCTGCTAATGGCTATTCCGAGGTAAACACACCTCATATAGTATCTAAAGCCCTTTGGGAACAGTCTGGTCATTGGGAAAAATTTCGCGACGTCATGTTCTTGATAGAACAGGAAAAAGCAACTCACGGTGTGAAACCGATGAATTGCCCTTGCCACATACAGATATTCAAGAAAGGACCAAAATGCTGCGGACTTACAAGCTATAAAGACCTTCCCATAAGAATGGCGGAGTTCGGAAGCTGCTCGCGAAACGAGCCGTCTGGATCGCTATATGGGATCATGCGCGTTCGAAGTTTTGTACAAGACGATGCTCACATATTCTGCTCAACCGAGCAAATTGTAGAGGAAACCATTAGATTCTGCTCTCTACTCAGAGAGATCTATAAAGATTTTGGGTTTTGCGATATCATTGTTCGCCTTGCGACGAGGCCAGAAAAGCGGCTAGGGTCTAATGAACTGTGGGACAAGGCTGAACGCTCGCTTATGGAAGCGTCTGATGCTTCTGGTCTTTTATACACAATTTTCCCAGGAGAGGGAGCTTTTTATGGCCCTAAGCTTGAATTTGTATTAAAAGATTCTTTGGGAAGGCTCTGGCAATGCGGAACTTTTCAGATAGATTTTGTTCTTCCCGATCGCATGGGAGCACACTATATAGCTGAAGATGGAAAGAAAAAGCATCCGGTCATGCTTCACCGGGCGATTTTAGGATCTTTGGAGCGTTTTATAGGAATTTTGCTGGAAAATTATGGAGGCTGGATTCCGCTCTGGCTTTCTCCGATACAAGTTTCTGTTGCTACGATAAGCGAGGCTTTCGTTCCATATGGAGAAAAAGTTGTCCAAGAACTTTTGAAAGCAGGGCTCAGAGTAGAGCGAGATTTTAGGAATGAGAAAATATCATACAAAATAAGAGAGCTGCATTCTCAGAAAGTTCCATGCATTTTTGTCGTCGGAGCAAAAGAAGAAGCGTCTGAAAAAGTGTGCCTTAGGGCAGGAGAAACTCAGAAGATATTGGGCTTGCAAGAGGCTATAGATTTGATTAAAAAAGTCATAGCGGAAAAATCTGTTGCAAAGAACTCTATTGTGTGACCTTGTTCTACAGAGCGAACGCCCTTTCCCTAATCCAGAATCTGGAGCAGTCCAATCAAAGCTCTGAAATCACCCACACCAATAACTTAAGTTTTAGTTTCCATTCGCAGAATTAACAGCTTTTTGGCCCTTCCTCCCTCTAAACAACATATACACAACCGGTACTACAAACAATGTAAACAGAGTACCAATGCCCATTCCACCAACTATAACAGCTCCAATCTGCCTCCTAGATTCCGAGCCAGCCCCAGAAGCAAGAGCTAAAGGAAGAGCTCCCAGCATCATCGCGAATGTTGTCATAAGTATCGGCCTAAGCCTCAGGTGACAAGCCTCCAATATAGCATCTCGCCTAGAAACGCCTCGCTCTTCTTGAGCGCGATTGGCAAAATCCGTAAGAAGTATTCCGTGCTTAGCTATAAGTCCTATAAGGGTTATAAGCCCTATTTGACTGTATATATTCAAACTACCAGTAGGCATCAGAGACAACGTCATCATAGCTCCTCCGACTGCAAGAGGAACGCTCATAAGAATTATGAACGGAGCCACCAGACTCTCGAACTGAGCCGCCAACACTAGAAAAATAAACACCAACGACAAGCCAAATATAACGTATATATTCCTGTTCTCATTCAAAAATGTTTTCAGGTCATCTATAGGCTCTATTGAATACCCAGCAGGCAGCTCTGCTTCGATCTTCTGCTTTACATCAGCATATACAGAACCAATACCATACCCATAAATCAGACCAGCACGTATCGGAAAGGATCGTTTCTTTTCATAATGCGCAATCGAAGGCTGCGACTCTTTCTGCTCTATATCTATTATGTTTTTAAGTGGAATCATAACTTCTTCATTACGTTTTTTATATCCCTTTACAGAAAGTTGAAGTATATCAGAAGGAGATTTTCTAAATTGCTCTCCAATCCAGATATGCACAGGATACATTTTGTTCTCCTTCTCGAACTTGGTCGCGTTGCTGCCCCTAATAAGAATTTGCAGCGTTCTCGCAATTGTGTCTGGATCTATCCCAAGCTCGTGCGCATACTCCATATTTTTTGGGATTATAATATACTCTGGAACGGTTGCAAGGCGAGCAGGATCAAGCGTATGACGGTCCACACCATCCTGCTTAGCGATGATCTTTTCCATTATATCAAGACCAACTTTCTCAAGCTCTTGGTATGATTTGTTTGTCAAAAGAAGAAATGAAAGAGGTTTTTCTGCCCCGCCACCTTTCATAGAATAACTCGGACACCCGACTCTTGACGAAATGCCAACAAGGTCCCACAGTTTTGTTCTAAGATTTGGAAGGATATCCCTGCATTTCCTACTACGATTTTCCCATGGAGAAAGCGTGCTTACTATATACGACTCATCATTAGTTTGAGAAATTATAACTCTATTACCAACCTCAGGCTCAGCGGCAAATATTTCATCAATTTTTGCATTATATTTTGTAAGATATTTGAGGTTAGTAGCAGGAGCACTAGAAAAAACCCCCTGCACAATTCCTTGATCTTCCGCTGGAGAAAACTCTTTTTTTATGTGAAACATCGCGAGAAAAATACTTATGCAAAAAAACACTCCCGCAACAGAAAGAACAGTGCTTGAATTATCCAAAGCGCTATTAACATACCTAGTGTATACCAGGTCAACTCTAGCTAAAAACGCCCTAGTCTTTTCTGCCGCCACATCAAGATACTTCAAAAAATAAGACACCCAACCGTAACCTGCAAATTCTT
The DNA here is from genome assembly GCF_021654655.1 of Candidatus Hydrogenosomobacter endosymbioticus. Lineage (GTDB taxonomy): Bacteria > Pseudomonadota > Alphaproteobacteria > Holosporales > GW7 > Hydrogenosomobacter > Hydrogenosomobacter endosymbioticus. Next base: position 447,881 of record NZ_AP025225.1, read on the forward strand.
CGCTCACCGCTCCCTCTCCCGCATGAGACTTCAAAAGACGCGCACACATTGCAGGAGACAACGTCAACGCCGCAAACCCAGAAATAATAACCGATGCAGCAAGAGTGAGGGCAAACTCTCTGAACACTCGAGCCATAAGACCTGGAGCGTACGCAATAGGAGCATATACAGCAGCCAAAGTAAGCGTCATAGCTATAACCGAAAACCTAATCTCCCTGCAACCTACTATTGCAGCATCCATCGGACTAAGTCCTCTTTCTATATGCCGATATACATTTTCCATAACGACAATCGCGTCATCAACAACAAGTCCTATCGCCAGCACTAACGCTAATAGCGAAAGAATATTTATAGTAAAACCCATCAGGAACATAACAAACAACGTAGCCACCAGCGAAATTGGGATGGTTATCATAGGAATGATAGATGCCCTTGCCGAGCATAGAAACACGAGTATAACGACAAGTACAAGAGCTATCGCCTCCCAAATAGCTCTATAAACCTGGTTGATAGATTTTTCTATGAATATTGTTCTATCTATAGCGACAGAAAGCTCAACCCCGCTTGGAAGTCCGCTCTGTATGTCGCTCACCCTTTTGCGTATCTCCTTAGATATTTCTATTGGGTTCGACTGAGGCTGTGGGATTATGTTAAAAACCACTCCTGGCTTCCCGTTGAAAGTTACCATATATTTTTCTTCTTCTGGACAAACACTGGCAGAGCCAATATCAGAAACCTTTACTACTCCGCTTTTTCGTTCAGAAATTATCATATCGTTGAAAGCCTGAGGATTATTAAGACATGACCTTGTAGTAAGTATAAATTCCTGTTCCTTCGCAGTAAGCTTTCCTGCAGGTTTTTGCTGAAGATTGTATCTTTTAAGCGCGTCCAATACTTCTATTGCTGTTATTTTATACGCCTCCATTTTCACCGGATCTAACGTCAAATTCATCTGAAACCCACTTCCACCAGCTATGTCAACGGTAGCCACTCCGGCAACAGTTTCGAACGAATTTTTTATAGATCTATCGGCCATATCATACAGCTCTGCTGTAGAGAACCCCTCTCCGGTAAGCGCTATCTTCATTATAGGGTTAGCGTCTGCATCAGCCTTCGTAATAGTCGGCTTGTCCGTTTCCTCCGGAAGCACTCTCGAGTTTTTATTTAATCTTTCAATTATCTCGCTAAGCGCCGCGTCAGCCGACCGGTTGGTGAAGTATAGTTTAATTTTGCTTTGCTCTGGGTCACTATCAGATGTGATATGGTCCAACCCTTCCAGACTGGAAAATATATCCTCTAAAGGGCGGGTGACTTGCGACTCTATTGCAGAAACGCTTGCTCCAGACCAACCTGTCGTTATCGTTATTACAGGATTTTCTATGCGAGGGTATTGTCTTATAGACAGCTGAGTCAACGCAACCAGCCCCATGATTATAAGCATTACATTAACAACCCAAGCAAATATAGGCCTTTTTATAAAAAAGTCAGTAAACGCAAACGAGGTTTCAAATTCGCCAATTTTCCCATTATCACTCATATCGCAGCTTCCATATCAAAAACACCAAACACGCAATCACTACTCACCGAGCATAGATTCCAGACACACAAAAGAACGCACCTCAAAAAAACACTATCTTTCCGAAAAGACCCATTTTCTATCTTTTGCCCTCTTCTTTCTTGCTCCCAGAGCCTCCACCATTTTTAGAAGCCGGAGAGCCGTCTTTTGCGCCTTTTTCAAGCAACTCAGACACTTCCTGAGTCCTGACCATTTGCCCATCAACAAGCAGCCCGCCCCCATCAATCACGGCTACATCTCCTTCGTTCAAGCCGTGCGTGACTTGAACCAAGCCATTCTCGCTAGCGCCCAATATCACAGATTTTTGTATTGCCCTTCCACGCATCACCACAAACACATACTTCTGATCGCCTTCAGGAACAACTGCAGATTCGGGAACTACTATACTGTCAGAATCTGAAGAAAGAGAGATGTTAACGCGAGCAAACATACCAGGCTTAAACTCATTACTTTGATTACGCAGCTCTGCCTTAACGTTAACGCTATGAGACGATGGGCTAGAATAAGGCTCTATCGCAAGAACCGTTGCAGAAACAGGCAGCTCGTTTACACCTTCGACCGTAACATCAATCTCCTGACCAACATCAATAGCGTGTGCTTCGTTTTCTGGAACAGTAAAATTAACCTCAAGAGGATCTGGGCTCACTATAACGGCAAGCTCTTGGTTGTTTGATATGCGAGTCCCAGTGCTTATGTTGTGGTCTCCTGGTCCGATGTTCTTAAATCCCATGTATCCATCAAATGGCGCTCGGATCTGAGTGTACGTGAGGTGAACCTCCGCTTTTTCAAGAGCAGCCTTCGCAGCCTCAAGATCAGCTGCAGCTTTCTCAAGAGTAGCAACAGACCCATATTGCCTATCTGTTAGTATCTTAGTTCTTCTATATTGCGCTTCAAGCTGTTTCACACGAGCCTTTGCCTCTCTGACCTCTGCTATAGCCTGCCTATTGTCAAGCTGGATCAGAAGATGCCCCTCTTTAACCATAGCGCCTTCCTTAAAGTGAATGCTCTTTATCTTCCCAGGGATCTCCGACATAAGAGAAACAGAATTAGTGGACTTTATAGTTCCGCTCAACATTTTCCTCCTACTGACAGAAGCTCGCCTAACAGGCTCCACCGTCACCAAAGGAGGCGTTCTTTTTATCAATTGCTCCTGCTTCTTAGCAAATAAAGAGGGAAACGTTTGCTGGATAGACGGCCAAGCAAAAAACAGCAAGATTATATTAACGCCAATTAGACCTATAACGACGCTAGGAGAAAACCCTTTTCCTTCTTTCTCCCTAAACCTCCTTAACCCCTTCATAAGAACATCTCCACACACAAAAAAGCCACAATTTCAGGCACGATGCTATAACAACGACCGTTAAATTTCTGTTTTTAACATACCATCGCACGGCGACTAAGCTTCAGAAGCGCCAAAAGCATTCTACAGAAAAAATAACTATTTGCACACTCCAACAGTCCTTTTCACACTAGTTATAACGCTGTCGTCATCCCAGTCTCTGGCACCTGTCTTAACATCTACAATTTTTCCTGACACGTCGAACATAACAGCCGTAGGAACGCTTGTTATTCCGCAATCTTTAGCGTTTTTGCTTATGTTCCCGCTCATAAATATCTCTATGCCATTAGACCTAGAAAGTTCAGCCGCAGCATCTTTGTTTCCATCCATACACACAACGACAACATCTACAACTCCCTTAAGCTTCTGCTGCATCACCTTCACAGCTGGAAGTTCGCTCACGCATGGCCCGCACCAGGTGGCCATTATTATAAGAACCACAGGCCGCTTATTCTTTTCTTGGAGCTCCTTTATCGAAGCAACAGCGTCCCCAACTTTGCCTGTACCATATTTCATACATGAGTATAGTCCTCCTGTATCTTTAAACTGCCCGTTAAACACCGCGCATGCATTCAAAACCCCAACGCTCAGCAGTGCCGCAAAAACCATAGATTTCGCCCCAAAAAAACACCCGTTTTTCATGTTTACATATTCCGATTGAACAAAAGACCCTCGAGTGGTATCGTAGCACCATAACGATGCCAGCGATAGTTCAATTTACGATGCACAGTAAAGTTGTTTTCTTCTTCGCACTCGCTACTGTATTTGCCTTCATTCTGTTTCCCGCCTTTATCATTAGCGGGTGCGGAAAGTCTGGGTCATTAGTTCAGCCAGAAACAGGCTATGAGCATAGAGATTATCCACCAAAGACTGAATAATTGGGATTTAAAACAGATATATAGAAAGATCTTAATAAAAATTAGCGGTTTTTTCTCTCGCTTTTTTTATAATAATAAAAACCCACGCAGAGAAAAACCATGACTTTGAGCAACATTTTTAAATTTTCATTAATAATAACGCTTGCTTCAGCTGTAGGCCCGTGCGCTTACTCAAGAAAGCTCAGCGAAAAAGAACTCGTAGAAGTTGTTAGCGACATAGCCGGCACAGTGAAAGTAAGCTCCAACGAAGGCGCTAAAATTTTGACGGCGCTTCTTATGAAAAATCTAAAAGAAATAGACTCTGATGATGAAGATTTATATAAAAAAATAACTGAAAAAATAAGCTCCGCAATTTCAGAAAGCGGCACACAACCAAGAATTTTAAGCAGACCTCTTATTGTTACGTATCTTAACGCCACTACTAAAATAATGAACTTTTTCAGCGATACCAATAACAAACTGGCACTTTTCCAAGCATCAGACAATAGCGACCTGTTTCAAGCCGAAGAAGAAAAAGAAGAAGAATAATAATAAAAGGTAAAATCAGCATTCTATAAACCTTTTCATAAAAACGGCTAGAGCGCTTAATGCGAAGCTATAAGCTGTCTACGGCAAGATTTGGAGACCATGACGGGTCGCACCCTTCATACTGAACTCCGTTTAGAATTGTCGGGACCTTGCGAAGCGCTCTGCCAGAAATCGCTGCTATATATATGCTGAACGGACCATACAGCCTCCCTTGCGATGCAAACACAACAGCCCTGCTGTTTGGACACCACCTTGGGCTGTCAACAACATGGTCTCTAGCTATCATTCTCTCTCCAGATCCGTCTATATTCATGATTCCAACATAATAGCATCCACCTTCCCTTTTCACGAAAGCAACCATACGCCCGTCTGGAGAAATTGAAGGGGCATAATAGTTCCCACGTCCACGAGATATCATCTCGGCAGATCCGCCATACACACCTGACTTATATATCTTTGGAGATCCGCTTCTGTCTGAAGTAAATACCATTGTCCTTCCATCTGGAGAGAAGCTGGGAGAAACATCAATTTTCCCGGGATACGACGTCATACGAGCCAATCCTTTAGAGTATAGATCATAGGAATATATAGACGTAGTGCCATCGACGGCCATACAAAACACTATCCGCCTTCCATCATGAGAAAAGCATGGCGATATGACGGTTCCCCTGCTTGGAAGCGTAAAAGTATCCTGAGTAGAAAGGTCCATAACATGCACTTTCGACGAGTTTCCCTTAAAGGACACAAACGCTATTTGATTTTTTATGGGAGAAAATCTAGGAGAAACGCTAGTATTAGCGGAATTCGTAAGCGCCTTCCCATTAGCGCCATCTTGGTCCATTATGGCAATTATATGTTTTTTCTTGGTCGCTGAGCCATACTGAGCTGTATACACTATTTTGGTATTAAAATACCCATCTTCTCCAGTTATAGCTTTGTATATAACGTCAGATATTTTGTGAGCAAGAACGCGCGGCACACTTCTTGGTGCACGAACAGAAAATTCTGTATATTTCTGAAGCGCAACATTGTAAAGCCTCAACACTGCCTCTGTCCCGTCGTTTTGACGCAACGCACCACATACAACAAAGCAGCCTTTTTTATAACTCCACTCCCAAAAAGAAGGCGACGCTAAAAAATCCTCAGGAGACCTAGTGCCAGAACTCTTGAGAACATCGAACGCTCCGGAATTCGCAAGGTCGTTTTTCACAACTTTCGCTATCTCATCTGCATATTCATCGCCATAAAACCCAATAATTCCTATAGGAGTCGGAGCAAATATGCCCCTTGTTATGTCTATAGTGAGGTCTGCAAAACTGTCCAAGCAAACAAGACACGAAGCAACAAAAACAGAGCAACAAATTTTTCTAACAAAACCCAACATAACGATAACCCAACCAACGCGCCCCACTCTAACGAAGCGCACTTCACGGTAATGTAAGAATTTCTAACAAAACAAACACAAAAATTCAAATATTTTATAGCGTAAAAATAAAATTAAATTCAAGAAAAATCTAGGGTCTTTATAAGACCTACACTGAGAATATAACCACAACTCCAAGCAAAATTCTGTATAAAGCTACAGAAAAAACACCAATATTGAATCTGTTATCGTTTCGGCCGTAAAATTCATAGCTCACCATCTTAACGAATAACGGGATAAAAGCCGCTGTCAACATAGCCGACAAAACGGCCCCCAAAAAAAGCTCCCCTCCAACGCGCACAAAAACTCCTCCAGACTTCACAGCACTAAGAGTGATAGCGCCCAAAATCGTAGGTATACCCATAATAAAGGAAAATGTAACCGAGTCTGGGCGTGAATATCCTAAAATACGCCCAGCCGTGAAACACATTCCAAGCCTACTAGCACCAGGAACTATAGCAAAAGCTTGAAAAGCACCAAACACGAAAGCCTCTATAAACGAGATTTTACATATAGGCCTTTCCCGCTTTTCTGCAAAAAAGTCACAAACGAACATAAGAATTGCAAAAAGCACGCTACTCATAGCTATTACTTTTGGATCATTTAACGATAAGAATTTATTCAAATCAAGCGACTTCACTGCATATCCCACAGCTCCAGCAGGAATAAACGATATAGCGACGGCAAATGCAAACCTCGCTCTTTCCGTATTAAAATTCAAAGCCAGCATATCCGCTGCAGCACGAAATAAATCAGCAACTTTCCCGCGAAAAACAAAAGCTATAGCGGCCAACCCGCCAACATGATACGCAACCTCCAGTCCCATTGAATCTCCAACAGGTATGCCGAGAAAACGCGCAACAATACAAACGTGCCCGCTTGAACTAACGGGAAAAGCTTCAGAGATCCCCTGTATCACGGCCAATAGCACCTTTGCGAAAAAATCGTCCATATTCCAGGCCGCTCTGTAAACAGTGTGGAATTCTGCGATAATTTTCGCTAAAAAACAATTGCTATTTAGGCTCTGTTCAAGTAACAAGATTCAAGGAAACTAGTATTTTGCGCGCTACCTATGTATTATCTTTTTGCGCGCACACTTTCTGTATAAAGTCAGGCAGAATTATGAAATTTTTACCAAATCTTGTAATGCGATCTATTGTTTTCTCTTTCATTATTTTTATCTCTGGTTGCTCAAAAGAAAAATCGTCTACCTTACTCGGTATGGATTACCTAAAGCAAGATAGAATGCTTGTAAATGCTTCGAGCGTTCAGGTCAATTCCAGTGAAATTTCCGCTGACGACACGTCAGGCATCTCTCCTATTTCGCTTTCTGAAATGACCAAACAGTGGGCTAAAGAGTTTTTTCAAACGGACTCCAGAAGCACAAACATACTTCGCGTATCGATTAGTAAGGCCAATATAAGCGAAATACGACTTCCAACCAAAACAGGTCTATCAGCGCCACTATACATAGAAAACAGCGAAAAATATAAAGGAACGCTTGCTGTAACATTCTGTCTTATAGACCCACTTGGAAAAATTCTGAAAGAGACGTCTGTAACGATAAGTGATGAAGAATTTTTACGAGAAAACATACCGTTGTCTGAGAGAAAACTACACGCGACAGCTCTTTGCGAGCGATTAATAAACACTGCAACAAACATAGCACGCAACAGGCTAAGCGATATCTTGATGTAGTTCATTTTTATAACATTAGCTTCAGCTATGGCCGCCATCTTTGCGATGTTCTGGAAGACAGTTGGTAAATTTGAAAGGTTTTATTATAATTTGATTCGCAAATCAGACCTATATTTTCGAAATGCAAAATTATAACAAAAAGGACATGCCGCCGATTATAGGGGTTGTCCCTGATTACAGTTATACGAATGAGCAGTCGCAGCGTCATTATACTCTTCGCGAAAACTATATCACGAGAATACACGAAAACGGCGGAAAGGCCTTCATAATCCCATACTGCTTAGACTCTATAGACTTTTACATAAAAATGTGTGACGGAATAATGTTTACAGGTGGGGGCTATACCATAGATCCTTCTATATTTAACCAAGAGCGTATAACAAGCCTACCAATAAACCACAGGCGCACCGAATTTGAAATGGCCCTTTTCCGTAAAGCGCTCTGCGCAGACAGCTCCTATAGTAGAAGCGCCGAAAATACGAATACAAATCAAATCGATAACTCAAAGAAAAAACTCTTTGAATCAAAAATGATCCCTATCCTAGGGATATGCGCCGGGGCTCAGCTTATCAACGTAGCTCTTGGAGGAGATTTAATACAAGTAGTTCAAGGACACGCTTATAGCAACGCAAAAGAATGCTCTCACGAAATATTTGTATCCGGAGGGAAAATACTTCCATCCATTGCCTGCTCCAAAAAAATTTCGGTAAATTCAAGCCACTCACAAGCTATAGGCCGGATAGGAGATGACATAGTTGCAAGCGCAGTCTGCGATGATGGAATCATTGAATGCATAGAAAAAGTCGGTCACGATTTTTGCCTTGGCGTTCAGTGGCACCCAGAGTATTATGCAAACGAAGCTTTGGACTCTGCGATATTTCGTGCCTTCATAGAAGCTTCCGCCAGATATAAAGCGAATTCCAGCATAAGAGAAGTCGCATGAAGCTGGATCGGTGGTTGTTTACATTCGGGAAATTATCCCGAAGAGAGGCCGATAAAGCAATAAGTGAAGGCAGAGTAACGGTTGATGGGATAGTCACTATAAAACCATTCCTTGACGTAGACGAAAAAAAAACAATTCTTCTAGATGGAGCTCTTGTACAAAAGACCGCTATGGAACCTGTGATCATGAAGTTGTACAAACCGCGCGGAGTTGTAGTTTCTAAGGTAGATCAAAGAGCTTGCAGCAGCACAGTGTTCGACCTATTACCAAAATCTGAAACTCGGTGGATATACGTTGGAAGGCTTGACATAGATTCTGAGGGACTGCTTCTTCTGACAAATGTAGGAAGGATCGCGCATTTCCTCGAATCTCCAAAAACAGCCCTCAAGCGCGAATATATGGTAAAGGTTTTTGGCCACGTTGACGACAGCAAGCTCTCAGCCATCCAGCAAGGCCCAAATATAAAAGGAATAAACTATAGCGCATGCAAAATCTCAGTCCTAAGACAAGCCGAAAAACAAACTTGGCTAAAAATCGTGTTGACTGAAGGGAAAAACAGAGAAATAAGAATATTGATGGACCACATAGGGCTAAGAGTGAGCCGACTGATCCGCACGGCATATGGACCATTCACTATCAACAACATGAAACCAGGAGAAATAGAAAGCATTTTCTGCCGCGCTATAAGTAAAATAAATCTATTCCCCTTAATGTAACGGTTATGAGGCAAATTTTCATGTAATATCGTTAAAATTATACCATTTATTTTTTTTTAGCTTTAATGTATATGTAATTGGGTTCGGCAAATTTGCCGGAGTATATTACAAAAGGAGCACAATATGAATATAAAACTTATAAGCAGATTTTTCTTATCCGTAGCTATTGCGCTGTCGTGCGGGATGAGCGCGCATTCGATAAAACTCACCGAGCAGCAGGAACAAGCTATAAAGTCTGGGATTGAAGAAATTAGCGAGGGTCAGCATCCTGGAGCATATGAAACTGTCGTTAACTTTATATCTCTTGTTGACAGCGAAAAAATTTCTTCCAAACTTTTATCTTCTCTACTAAAAACCCATTTTAAAGACGAAAATTTTGCTAATAAAGTCATTCACATGCTAAAAACCGCTATTCCCGATAATATTAGCGCCGATCAAGTGCAAGAAGAAACCATGTATCAAATGAAAGAAGACAACCAAGCTCTCTATTCAAATCCTAATGGAGCCGAAGAAGTCCATGAAGACGCCTATTTAGATCTAAATCAACAACAGCTTGCATGCCAGCAGCAGCCATACTCTCGCAAACAGATGCTGGCGTTCCAACAATTAGGCAACGATGTTACTAATAAATCTAATATAAAGGAAGAGTTGGTCTCAAAATTCGCTAACCTAAAAAAGCATCTTATAAATAGCGCGTCCGAAAATACTGGAGACACACATGGAATCATTGACCACAATAAAGAGATAAATAAAATTGCCTCGAGCTTCGTTAGTCAAACCAATGAACATGTCGTTGGTAGAGTAATAAACCGCCTTGATACACTTATTAACACATACCAAGCTCCTAAACGGAATCAGATTAATGCAAGAAACTATGAAAACGCGTTCCACTGTGTATGCAATAAGTTTTTTGAAACAATTTGTGGTAATGAAGAGCTAATAGATTATTGCAACACTAAATATAAAAATCAAATACAGGCGTCGTCTAGTAGAGATTTATTAAAACAGGCTTTGCAAGAAAAACTCTCAGAATTAGATGCTTTCGACAACCACGAAACCGAAGCCTCGATAGCTGCACAAGAGCTTCGTGAAGAAAATGCTGCTTTACAGGAAGAAAATAGCCGTTTACAAGAGGCCCTACAGATCCGTGATCTCAAGATAGAAGAACTCGAAGCTTCTATCCAATCAACCAAAAATAATGCTATATCTGAAGAAGACAAAAATTAGCCGATAACTGTAACTATAAAAAAAACAAACTTCCTCTCCGCTTGTTAACTGTTGTTGGCAAGCGGATTTTGTTTCCATGCAATGTCCTTGAAATTATATCATTTATTTTTTTTTACTCTTAATGTATACTACCAAAATATAAGACTTATCGATTCGTTCTTAGAGTATTTTATAAAGGGAGTATTATGAATATAAAACTTATAAGCAGATTTTTCTTATCCGTAGCTATTGCGCTGTCGTGCGGAGTGAGCGCGCATTCGATAAAACTCACTGAGCAGCAGAAACAAGCTATAAAGTCTGGGATTTCGAATGTTAGCTCTATTGAGGATAAAGATGGCGCGTACAACTCTGTTATAGAGCATATCTCTGAAATGGATAGAGAAAAAGTCTCTCTCTATTCTTTGCCTTATTTTTTAAAGAACAAAGGTATGAGCCAAGATTTGATTGTTCCCGTTGTTTCTGTTCTAGAGAAGGCGCTTCGAGATGTCATAACAGATGAGCGTAGGCTTGAAGAATCCATGCACCAAATGAAAGTAGACAAACAAGAGTCTATCAAGCAGTCCTTTTTGGATCCTAAAAGCAGCACCGACGCCGACGGCTTCGAGCATATACAAGAACAAGCCAAACAGCCAGAGCCTAACAAGAACGGATCTTCGTCTAAAGTAGTAGAAAATTCAGACAAAAATTCTTTCCTTCGCTTTTTCCGAGATGAGCTAGAAGAGCTACGTCGCATCGAAGAGAGCAAATCAAACGCCAGTTCGACGCAACAGGTGGAAAAGGAGAACAAGCACCACACACATAAAGAGCACGTAGTCGCAAGAGAAGAAAACCAAGACAAAGATGATCAGTGTCAGCAAATTTGTAGCACGAATATTGACGAACATGACGAAATTCTTGAGGAAAATTTGCGTCTAAAGGAAGAAAACAAAAAGCTTAAACGCCAAATATCTAAATTTAAAAATACGTCTAAACAAGAAAAGCAAGCACAGATTTTTTCTCGAGATTTTCTTGAACATACCCCGCGAGTAGTTTCTGATCAACTAAAAGAATACGCATCGTCTCTGCAAGCGGTCAGAGTTGCTGACCAAAAGCTGCTAGAAGAAAACGAAAACATTTCAGCAGAATTAGAAAAAAGTAAGTATTTTTTACGTCTAATCGAGGAAGCCGGGTTTGTGGAACTCCTGCCAGAAAATGAAGAACTGCAAAATATAAACAAAGACCTAATGAAGATAAACAAACGCCTAAGAAGAAGAATAGCCTTCCTTGAAGAAAAGGTGGATAACGTGAGCGACGCAAGCATCCACTCTCACAGCTCATCGGAAGACTCAGAAGATGAATACGCACGCTATATGGAAAAAATACGATCCATGAGAAAATAGCAACGGCAATAGTTAACGTTAATTATAACTCTAGCGAGCGGGATTTGTTATTTCCCGCTCTTTTTCTTTTCTCAAGCACATGCTGACCTATACCATTACTAAAAAATTTTGACTTAAGATTTTCTACGGTAAGTCGCTACTTTTTTATCCGCAAAAACAGTATAATGGTGCGATTAGAGGCGGTTTAATAACTAGAAGGTAGAGTTTTAAAGCTGAGGCTAAGTGTCTTTTATGTGTTTCCACAAATTTATGCTTATAACCAACCGTACGAAAGAGGACCGCGTCGATCAGTATATCGATTTCGTTACGCGCTGCGCATGCGCCGGAGTCACATCTGTACAAATTAGAGAAAAAAACTCTACCTATAGCGAAGCAGTGTCATTTTCGCTTCAGCTTATGGAGTCTTTAAAACCTTTTTCTGTTCCAGTCCTAGTAAACGACTCTATAAAAATTGCAAAGGCTATAAATGCCGATGGAGTTCATCTCGGACAAACAGATGGAGATATAGCTCTAGCCAGAGACATTCTTGGAAAGAAAAAAATAATAGGAGCATCTGTTGATTCCATATCATCTCTATCTCTCGTGACTGGCCTTTCAGTAGATTACGTCGGCGCTGGACCAATATTCAAAACAAAAAACAAGCCTGACGCGAAAAATATTGTAGGGCTGCGCAATCTAAAAAAAATATGCGAAATCTCGCCGTTCCCAGTCATAGCAATCGGCGGGATTAACGAAAGCAACATAGACGCTGTTATAGCAACCGGAGTCTCAGGAATCGCCTCCATCGAAGCTTTCCACCGCTCGTGTAGCTCCATTATTTCATGGAACAAAAATAGCAAGGCCTCAGAGCATACATAAACAAAGTGTCTCGCTCACACATAGAGAAATTGCATAGATTAGAAAATCCCTTCTTCTTTATGCAAACACAGGCTCATTTCATAACCGAACGCCTTTTTTTGTATAGTTTAAGCAAAAATACAGCAAGAACACAGCCAACAACAACTCCAAAAAATATTTTCTTAAACGAGTCCATCCTCTTTACTATAGTCTCACCTATAAGATAGCCAAGAGAACAGCTCGTAACCGTCCACACAACCGCTGCAATTACATTCAAAAAACTGAATAGTTTAAAAGGAACTCTCTGAGCCCCTATTATTATCGGACTAACAATACGAATGCTATATATGAACCTGAACGTCATGATGTACACAATTCTGTGCCTATGCAAAAAATTGAGCCCGCGATCCATTGGCTTTTCCATTCTCGGAAATTTACGCTTTATATAGCTAATTATCCGATCTCCGTAATAGTATCCAACAAAATATAGACTTTGGTCTGCAAATACAGTTCCACAAAAGGCTATAACCATAACTTTATATATAGACAGATGGCCCAAAGCGGCAAGGGCGCTTGCGGTTAGTATGATTCCCTCGCCCTCTATCAGCGACCCAAGAAATACAGCTATATATCCCCATTGCTGCACAAATTGACTAAACTCAAAACCCATAAAACTCAAACCAATCTCCCCAAACTAAAACGCATTGTTGTATTCCGCACAAATTAACTGACGCCTCTATTTCGCAAGGTCTACAAAATATACTTAGACAAGTCCGAATTTTTGGATAACTTCCCTACAGTAGAAGAAACAAGCTCTTCGTCTATAAAGACCCTTTTTGTATTTCCGTCCGCTATTCCGAAGCTCGCATCTTCAAGAAGATTTTCCATTATTGTATGCAGTCTTCTAGCTCCTATATTTTCCACGCTAGCATTAAGATCTACAGCTATGTCTGCTATCTTTTCCACTGCAGAGTCAGAAAAATCAAGCAGAGCACCTTCAGTTGCAAAAAGCGCCTTATATTGCGTTATAAGGTTAGCTTCTGGCTCTTTTAGTATCCTCACAAAATCCTCTTTTAGAAGTGCGTTTAGCTCTACCCTCACAGGAAGCCTTCCCTGTAGCTCCGGCAAAAGGTCGGAAGGCTTCGAGCAATGAAACGCTCCAGATGCTATGAACAAAATATGGTCTGTGCACACAGAACCATGCTTGGTGGAAACCGTAGTACCCTCTATTAGAGGAAGAAGATCGCGCTGAACTCCCTCTCTGCTCACTCCTGAAGAAGTCCCGCTATCCCGATCACCGCATCTCCCGCAAATTTTGTCTATTTCATCAATAAAAACTATACCGCCTTGCTCTGTTTCCCGAATAGCTTCCTGAATGATTCTATCGCTATCAAGAAGCTTCTCTGCCTCTTCATCTGCAACTACCCTTCGAGCACCAGCAACGCTCATAGTCTGCTCTCTAGTCCTCCCTCCTATCCCTTTGCCAAAAATATCAGAAATGCTCATCATCCCACCATACGAATTAGGCATCCCAGGAATCTCAAACGACGCTAACGGATTCTTATTATCGGCAATTTGTATGGTTACTTCTTTATCATCGAGCTCTCCGATTTCGAGTTTCTTCTCGAAGATTTTTCTCGTTTCCTCTGATGCTGTCTCGCCGACAAGCGCAGTAACTATCTTGTCTACAGAATTTTTTTTAGCAACCGTCTCGATATTTTTTTTCATACCAGATTTCACCATAACAATCGCAGCCTCAAGCAAATCCCTAACTATTTGCTCTACATCTCGCCCAACATATCCTATTTCGGTAAACTTCGTGGCCTCTACTTTTATAAACGGTGCTTTTGTCAACTTAGCAAGCCTACGCGCAATTTCTGTCTTTCCAACACCTGTAGGACCAACCATTAGTATGTTTTTTGGAAGAATTTCGTCGCGCAACTGCTCTGCAACCATCATTCTTCTAAACCTGTTACGAAGCGCAAGAGCGACGCACCGTTTGGCCGCATGTTGACCAACTATAAACCTATCCAGCTCGCGCACTATTTCGCTTGGAGTAAGAGCGCTCATCTTCTTCTGTCCAGTGTTTTCCAACATAAACCTATAAAATAAAACAACGTATCCAAGTTGATTCTATACCAGAACGTTCTTCTTTCAAACCGACAACTGAAGCACAAACAAAAATATAAAATTACCATCTACGAAAATGGCATAAAACCCAGCCGCATAAAAACACTTCTATCAAGATATCGAGCGCAAACATTATGTTTGTTTTTTCTGATAGGTGAGTATGATTTAGCTGAACTAATTCAGGCGCGCTGAAATATACGAGCAGACAGATTGAAATATGTGGCGGCAAAATATAGAATTAATGCTGGGCCCGTTGTGGCCGAGTGGCAGAATGGCTATGCAGAGGACTGCAAATCCTTGTACGTCGGTTCGATTCCGGCCTCGGCCTCGTGTATCTGATTGTTTCGTTGTGCTTTTTTTAGGTATATACCATATGGCGCGAATGCATCCCCTTGCGTGAGCCGCGTACGCATAGATATGAAGAGCGTAACACGTGAAGAAAAAACAGGAAAACATTTTTTGGCTTAAGAATTTCACTTTCGACAGACCGCTTACTGCACGTCTCATAGCTAAACAACAGCCCATCAACAATCAGGCGATGTCAAGATATGGTCATAAGAGGTTCTCCATATTCAACTGGAGCACCATTTTTCACATGAATTTCCGCTATTTTTCCTGAAACTGGTGACTTAAGAGGAGTCAAAACCTTCATCGCCTCTATGATCAACAAGGTCTGCCCCTCCACAACGTCGCTTCCAACATGAACGAAGGCAGGCGTTCCGGGCTTCGGAGAAAGATAGGCCGTACCCACCATAGGAGATGCTATGACATTGCCTGAGGACTTATCTGCAGACACTTCATCACATGCCCCCCTCTGCTGAGCATCACCGCGAGAACCGTCTATACAGCCTCCGCCATGTACACCATGAGGAGCCAGATGAACACCTTGCCCGCAATAAGCAGTAAGCTTTATTCTGATATCAGAATTTGAGTATTCTATTTCGTAGAGACCAGATTCATTCAATATACCAACTAAAGACTTCACAGCCTCCGCATTGACAGAACCATCACAGCAGCGCTTTGACGTATCTTTTTCCTTATCTTCAGAAAACAAACCGACCCCACTAATAACAAAAACCCGCTTGTTAAAATCTATCACACAACTCTGTTAAATAAAACCACGACAAGGCCATAAACACAGACTATAAGCCGCCCAAACAAACACTGCCGCCCACACACAACAATTCTCATCTACACACAAAGCGACCAGCTACTCTATGCTCCTTGGGATCTCTTTTTCTATAAAACATTCAATTGTGTCTTTAAGCTGCGCTTGGTCGAAGCCATTTTCAAGAAAAATACCACATTCGTAACCCTCTTTTGCCTCTTTTATATCATCCTTCGCACGCTTTAGGCTCTTTATAGAATCAGAGTGAATCACAACCCCGTTACGCAGAATCCTAATCTTTGCTCCTCGCCTCATAATACCTTTTCTTACAAGGTTTCCTATAACTCGCCCCACTCTCGATAGATTAAATATTTGTATAACCTCTGAAGTTCCAAGTATTTCTTCTTCATATATCGGCTTAAGCATCTTGGATAACATAGCTTTTATGTCTTCTATTGCTCTATATATTATGTCATACGTAAGTATTTTAACGCCATCTTTCTCAGCAGCAGAGATCGCAGCTGAAGATGCTTTAACGTTAAATCCTATGATTACTCCGCCAGACACGCTAGCCATAGCGACGTCGCTCTCGGCTATATCTCCCACAGAAGCGCTCAACACTTTTACCCCAACCTCTTCATGCTTGATCTTCTCCAATTCGCTTAAAATCCCTTCCATAGAGCCTTGAACATCTGCCTTTACGACAACCCCAAGTTCAGACTTACCTCTTTGCTCTGAAAATTTTTGAAATATATCATCTCCAATTTCCACTCCATGAACAGACATGTTAGCAATCGCCCTTTTAGACTTCCTAAAATTAACAAGCTCTTCGGCAACGCTTTCGTCTCTCACAACTATAAACTTATCTCCAGACTGAGGAAGCCCGCCCAAACCAGCAACTTCAACAGGGACAGACGGCCCCGCAAGGCCAACTTGCTTACCTCTGTCATCAATTAAAGCCCTAACCTTACCATGCTCTTCGCCGGCGACTATAACGTCTCCCTTTTTCAATGTGCCGCTTTCGACAAGAACTGTAGCCACTGGTCCAAACCCTTTTTTAACCCTGGTCTCAACAACTGCACCGACTGCATCTCCGCCGTCATCGGCTTTAAGGTCTAACATCTGAGACAAAAGCAGGATACTATCCTCCAGCTTATCCAGTCCTATTCCCTTCATCGCGGAAACTTCAACGTCTAACACGTCTCCTCCGAGCTTCTCAACTATGATTCCATAAGAAAGAAGTCTCTCCCTGACAAAATCAGCGTTAGCGTTGTATTTATCAATTTTATTGATGGCAATTATCATAGGCACACCAGCGTTCTGAGCATGCCTTATCGCTTCTTCTGTTTGCGCCTTTACACCATCATCCGCAGCAACTACTATGACGACGATATCCGTAACGTTGGCCCCTCGAGCTCGAATCTGAGAAAACGCCTCATGGCCAGGCGTATCTAGGAATGTAATTTTCTCCCCAGATTTGAGGACCACTTGATATGCGCCTATATGCTGAGTGATTCCGCCATGCTCCCCTCCGGCAACGTCGGTATTTCTCAACGCATCTAAAAGAGTGGTTTTTCCATGATCGACATGCCCCATAATGGCCACCACCGGTATCTTGCGCACAGAGCTTCCAACAGCTCTCTGTTCAAGAATTTTTTCTTCTACCGTCTTATTCTTTCCTCGCACTGGTATATGACCAAACTCAGCAACAAGCAGCTCGGCCACATCTGCGTCAATGAGCCTCGCCTCCTTGACACCAATTTTTTCGAGCATACGAACAACAGCATTAAGCTTCACAGACATTCTGTTTGCGATTGCGTCGACGCTTTGCTGCGGAAAAATATCAACTCTTTTCGGAGTAACGAGCTTTCTCTTTTTGCTATTTGATGCCTTGCGCAGCTTTTTGAGACCAACTATCGGCCCCCTTCCCCTAAAATCATCATCCTCACTGATACCAACCGCGTCTCCTCCTCCTCTCTTCCTTTGCGAACTCTTCCCACCGCTTTTATCTCGAGAGTCCCGAGAATCTTGAGGAAATCCTATCCCTTTGGCCTTTTTAGAGGGAACTTGTTGATCCAACAAACCATCTTTGCCAACATCTCCATATTTTCCGTCACCTCCATACCTCGATCCCTTTTTCCCAACATTAGGCTTAACTCTTACCCTGGAGTCTTTTCTCACCTCCAGCGCATCAGGTCCTGTTTTAAAATCAAGACCAGAGAAATCTGTAGCCGCAGCTGCTGAAGCGTCTCCTATTTGGTCTACAGACTCGAAAATCTCATCACTGGCTCTGACGCCAATATCCTCGATAAAAGAAGAGCTTTTATCATCTAGAAATTTCGCAGAACCAGCCTCATCAATCCTACGTTTCTCATCAGCCTCAGCAAGCGCGGCAGCTTCTTCCGCCGCTTTGCGCATCTCTTCTTCCTCAGCTTGGATAAAAGAATTCCTAAGCGCCTGCATACGAGCTTGCTGTTCTTTATCTGTAAGCTTATCGTCAGAACCTTCGTAAGGTTCGCTCTTACCGCCAGAAGAGGATCTCCTTCGCCTTTTAACTTCAATTTCCACAGACTTAGATTTTCCATGGGTAAAGCTCTGCCTAATGTATCCAGGCTCTCCGCTCATAAAGCTAGAGTCGACCGCGCCATGAAGCGTAAGAGGCTTTCTCTTTTTCTTCTCTTCCTTGTCGATAACCTTATCCACCATTTTCATCCTTCAAAGCAATTTCCCTTGCTTTCATTATAAAGTTGCCCATATCGCTATCACGAACTCCACAGGCTTTTTCCCCCGCAAACTCTTTCATATCATCAATAGAAAGATATGCAAAATCTTCTATGGAGCGTATGCCCTTACCAGCCAACTCTATTAAAAGGTCCATAGGAACACCTATTCCCAAGAGCCGTTCGTCCCCGCCAGCATCTTCAACAAATAATTTTCTGTTCTTTTTCTCATCGTTATCATGAGCATCTTTCGCTCTTTCAATAAGCTCATTAGCCAGATCAGAATCAAATCCTTGAAGAGACGAAAGCTCCTCCACCTGAGACGAGGCGATATCTTTTATAGACTCGAACCCTTCAGCCAAAAGAAAATGGGCCATCATTTCGTCTATGTCAAGCTTTTCAGTAAACTCAGCTATTTTGACAGCTACATCATTCGACCTACGAACCTTTTCTTCGGATTCTGACACTATAGACAGGTGACATCCTGTCAACTGGTGCGCGAGTTCAACATTCTGCCCTCTTCTTCCTATAGCAATACTTTGCTGATTATCAGGAACTACAACCGTAATTTTGCTTTCATCAACGTTGTCTATAATAACCTTTACAACCTCTGCCGGAGTCAGGGCGTTCACGACAAACACCGCTTTATCCTGCGACCACAAGATCATGTCTATTTTCTCCCCATGCAACTCCTGGCTAACAGCATTCACCCGGCTCCCTTTAACACCAACGCACGTACCAACCGGATCCACAGACGCATCCCTTGAACACACTGCAACTTTAGCCCTACTTCCAGGCTCGCGAGCAATCGACCTAATTTCAACAACCCCGTCATCAACTTCCGGAACCTCCTGCGCGAAAATTTTCGCAAGAAACTGCGGATGAGCTCGAGAAAGAAATATCTGAGCTCCTCGCTGTTTACGCTCAACAGCATAAACATACGCTTTAACACGATCTCCCACTCTAAAATTTTCCATAGGAATCGATTCGCTATAAAGGATTATCCCTTCAGCACGCACCAAATCAACAAATATGTTTCTAAACTCAACCCTTTTTACAACCCCTGTCACCAAGTCTCCAACACGATTAGAAAACTCCTTAAACTGACGCTCGCGCTCCATCTCGTATATAGAGCTCATCAGAGAACTTTTCACAGTTTGAAGGTATGACCTACCAAGCTTAAGAGGAAGCTCCTCTACAAAATCGTCGCCAATGGAAACCCCTTTATAAGCCACTTCATCAGCAGCTACTTCTTTGAAAACATCGCTAACCTCTCCGACAACTCGCCTATGTCTTGCCACCCTAACTTCGCCAGAGTTTCTATCTATAGACACGCTTATGTCATTTTCAGGGCCATACGCCATGGTACTAACTCGCCTTAAAGCATCTTCCAGCGCGCACACAACAGCGTCACGCTCCAAAAACTTCTCACGAGCGAGAACCTCGGCCTCCCTAAGCAGCACAGAACCTAGTCCCAAATTATCCATATCTATCAAACCTTACCTTGTATCCTAATTTTAGCGTCTAAGCGACAGCTTTTTATATTGTCCCAACCTATCATAACGCCGCTTCCGTCAACAAGAAGCTCTATTCCATCGTCAGTCGCACTCTTCAAAACAGCATATAGCTTCTTTTTGTCACCAACGGCTCGAGAAAGAGAAACCACAACTGACTCTCCAAGGAATCTATCGTAATCAGCCCTCTTTACAAGAGGCCTGTCTATGCCAGCAGAGGAAACCTCCAAAGAAAACCTATCTGCGAATTCTATACCAGAAAACGCCGCCGCTAACCTTCTAGACACAACAACGCACTCATCAATAGACACCGAAGACCCATCCATTTTTTCTATCAACACCTGAAGCCTTTTGCTATTATCTCTGCCTTCGAAAGAAGCCTTCACCAGACAGATTCCAAGCTCCTTAAGCGATTCAGCTATCAAATCTCGTAATTCAAAAATCGTCATAAGTATCTTCGTTTAAAAACAACGAAGGGCAAAATACAGCCCCCCTATAGCACGCAATTTACTATCGACATACTACATAATTTTACCCAGCAATAAAAGGCTTTTACGGCGAAAAGTATATTTTGATATCCAAATGCGAAGTATGCTGTAGGCATTTCTATAACCGCACGCCTGGCAATCTAGTTTTTTCGTTAGTAACAGTTTTTCAAGAAAAATCTCATACCAAAACAAAACCCGCCATTAGCCGATCTGTCCACTTAACGTCACTTGACATACGTTACCAATACGTAAAAAATGGTGTAGCGTACGGAAGGGTGGCGTTGCTTTGTTGTTTCGCGGGTGTAGTTCAATGGTAGAACGAAAGCTTCCCAAGCTTTAGGCGAGGGTCCGATTCCCTTCACCCGCTCTTTACGACACTCAGGTTGTTTGTTGTCGCTTGCTGTCTATTTGTTCCCACTACAAAGCCTTCGGTCAAACTTCACATCACGCTCCGCAAAAAAGTAATTAAAAACGCTTTTCTCCGCGCTGACAGCTCTAGAGCGCAAACAAAAAGCGCGCGCTTAATTTAGCAGAATACTCGCCAACACACACGCGCCTCCACTACACCTCGCATAAAGCGCGAACAATCTTCATTTAACCGCAACCTAACTCATGCAAAACAATTATTAATTAAAATCATACTCTCCACTGTCGTTTGATTTATTATTAGACTTAATCCTAAATTGCTTAGTTTCCTCAAACTGGGAGTTTATAATCAAATTAGCAAGCTCTTTAACTTTATCAGGAGATACAGTCGACATCATTTTTTTTACTGATTCATTATGTTCCCTTATTTCCTTGTTAATATCTTCCCAACTGAAGTCGTCTCTGATGTTAACATTTTTAAATATCAGAGATTGCTTCGAAAATCCAGGTCCAGCGTCAGCGCTAACGCCAATAAATGCACACCAAACCGCACATATCTAAAAAATCTTGTTCATAATTTCTCCCCTCCTTTTATACTCCAAGTGTGTAAGAACTACTTTTGCACCCACTTGGCAACCTTGCTCTAACTAACTCGCGCCATGTTTTAAACTTACTCAGGAGAGCTATTCCGAGCAGTTACGGCAACCACACATACTTCATATAATCATCTAATTCTTCGCAATTCTTCATGAAAGCATTCTTCTGCTTTTTATATTCGTCAAAATTTTGTTGCATGACCAAAGAAAGTCCTGTATCAATTTGTTTCAACATCTCGATATTGTTTTTTTTTGATTTATTCAAATAGAACCCACAGTCCACTCCATTTTCTGAATCTTTTTCAACTTTATATCCCATTCCACCAATCGGAGAATTAAGTTTAAAATTTTTGCTAATCCTGGTCTTTTCAGAATGATGTGTTGCTTCTTTTGAATCTTGTTTTTTTTCGTCTTCTTCTTCTTCATGTTTAGCCTTGCCATCACCATGGCTACCGCCGCTCTTTTTGCCGTCAGACTTTGTTCTAGTTTTTCCAAAAATACGCTCTAAAATAGACATTTTCTTATCTGCCTCTTTTTTATGAACACTTTTTTCACCATCAGAGCTCTGTTCACTTTCTTTAAAATTGCTGTTGCCGCCACCTCCTTCAGCCTCTCTCACAGGACCAAAATATTCAGAAAAAATTCCACAAATATATTAAAACAAACAAAATTTTGTTCAGCGCACACTCCTTAATCGCCACATCTTAAAATCACAGCGCCATAGCAACTTACCGACGATTATCTCTGTCGACGTCGCCGATGGCAGTCGGCCGCAATTATTAAAATTATCAAGCTATAAACATATATAAGTTTTTATATCGATTTTCTTTAAAAACATAGCACGCAAAACCTTTGCCATATTTCCAAATAGAAATCAGTATTTACAATTACCTATAACCCCGCAGCAACAGTAGGCTCATTCCTTCTTGAACACTTCCCTTACATAGGTATAGAATGTGCAGTGATATTTTGTTTTAAGAGATTTTTATGGATAAGAACGTCGCGCTTCAAGCTGCTATTCAACAAATAGAGAAGTCTTTTGGTAAGGGATCTCTTTTAAGATGGGGAGACAGAACTAGCCTGGTCGAGGATGTAGAAGTTATTTCAACTGGCTCGATGGCGCTAGACCTCGCTCTTGGAATCAAAGGCTTTCCTTTAAAGCGAGTGATAGAGATATATGGTCCAGAAAGTTCTGGCAAGACAACCATGGCTCTTCACGTCGTTGCAGAGGCCCAGAAAAAAGGCGGATTGTGCGCTTTCATAGACGCAGAGCATGCGCTAGACCTTGGATATGCAAAAAAGCTCGGAGTTGATGTTGAAAACTTGTACATATCTCAGCCAGACAGCGGAGAGCAGGCACTGGAAATAGCCGATACTCTCGTACGGTCTGGAGCTATGCAGGTTATAGTTATAGATAGCGTTGCCGCCCTGGTCCCTAAGGCAGAGCTAGAAGGTGATATGGGCGATTCACACATGGGGCTACAGGCTCGTTTGATGAGCCAGGCGCTTCGCAAATTGACGGGCTCCATTTCGAAATCCGGCTGTATGATAATATTTATTAATCAAATCAGGCAAAAAATTGGGGTTATGTTTGGAAATCCTGAAACCACCACCGGCGGCAATGCCCTTAAGTTTTATGCTTCTATAAGGCTTGATATCCGCAGAATAGGGGCAATAAAAGACAAAGATAAAATCATTGGCAACCAAACAAAGATAAAAGTTGTCAAAAACAAAATGGCACCTCCGTTCAAAGAAGTTATCATAGAAATATTGTATGGAGAGGGGATATCAAAAATATCAGAAGTAATAGATCTTGGGACAAAGGTTGGCGTTCTTGAAAAATCTGGGTCTTGGTATTCTTATCAAAATGCTAAAATAGGCCAGGGAAGAGAAGCTGTTAGAGACTTTTTGCTGCAAAACCCAGCCAAGGCAAAAGCGATAGAAGACGAAATTTACAGAAGAATGGACTCTGGAGATAGGTCTTGCAATGATCTTATATGCGTCGGCGGAGCAGACCTAGTGGTTTCAGAACCAGAGATTGCTCCTTCTCAACAGGAAGAGTAGAGAAATGCATCACGGTTCTCGTTTGCTATTTTTGTTAGCTGTCATCTTTATAAGCGCATTTTTGTTCGCTTGCCGTTTGATCGACAACACTACATGTCGTTCAGTTTCACATCACACACGTGATAGTCACATAGACAATGAGAAGTTTATAGATTTGAACAGCATCCCAGACATATCAAAAGAACAGCAAGTGCTATTTAAGAAACGTATAGACGACATCTATAAAAAAGAGCGGCATCAGCAGCCATTGCGGTTAATACGAGAAGAGAGCTCTCGTACATAGTGACTATGAAAACAATAGCCATCATAGGCGGCCAGCTCCTTCTAATAGATCCAATCGCTTGCTCTTTCCGCTGTAGACGAATATTCTCAGAGAGCGGGCGGTGTGCGGAAGCCGGACCACGAAAATTGCGCGCTTACATCAATTTATAAAGGCTAACATCAATAACCTCTGCGCCACATGAGCTTAGCAATAAATTCCTAATTATAAAATCGACAGCGGATTATATTGCAGCCGAACTCACCTCAACCTTAAACCCTGGAGAGCGCTTTTCAAAAATCCCAGAGTCAGCGCTTCACGCAGAATCCAGCCGCAAACCGCCTCCTCTTTATAAAAACCCCAACCTGCTGCACTGCCAGCCTCCAGAAAACACATTCTCGCGGTTTTTAAGCAGCACGCGAACCATAGGATCATCAATATCTATCCACTCAACGACCCCAACCTCTCCGCGCAGCGACAACAACAGAAACAACACAAATAAGCAAACAAACGGAGAAACTAAGGATCACCTTCCCTCAAGCAAACATAGTTTCCTCTTCATTCCACTGAATTCATAAACTTCCTTTATGAAAAAATACTTCTCAACGATACTCTTGAAATTCTCCCACGTATATCCAGAAAACACATTCTCGCGGTTTTTAAGCAGAACGCGAACCATAGGATCATCAATATCTATCCACTCAACGACCCCAACCTCTCCTATTTCGCGCAAAAACATGACAAAATATTCAAGCGGGACGTTATTAGATATACATATATGGTGTATCAGGGCGACTGCCAAAAACGCGTCTGACTTAAGCCTATACAAAAGCCCCCTACGCTCTTCCAGATTCCACCCAATCGACGGAGAGAGATGAACAATATTGCCGACAACTGGAACTATCCTAGAAGACACTTTGCCTTGCTGGATTTTGAGATATATTTGGTCGATGCAATCCTGATCATAGTCAACAGAAATGACGTGGGGGACATGCTCAGCAGCAACTTCCGAATATTCTCCAGTGTTACACCCAAGGTCAACAAGCTGGCTTATCTCATACGAAGAGACAAACCGTTTAACAAACTTGTGCTTCTCCTCTCTATCGGACTGAGAATACGAGTTACTCTCAGAATAATCGGTCCACATAGAAGATGAACGATATTCCTTTAAATATTGAACAACATCTTTCAGATTTTTAACAAGTTTAATAATAGACGACTCTGCAGAACGATTCTGAAGCCCCTTTTTATCTATCACCGTTTCTCTGCTTACCATTTTATTGAGGGCGCTCTTCACAAACACGTGAAGAAATACCCCTTTTTTAAACAGATCCGCCTTAGTTAGCAAATTTCTGAAATTCTGCGTAGAAATACCGTCTCCGCAACCTACCCACCAATCCTGGAAATTAATTTTTTTATACGCCTTCAGCATAAGGGGGTACAAAAAATGCTCACAAAACTGATGGTAGCCGTTCCATAAAAGCTCTTTATCTACCTTTCCTATAGACAGTATGTCTATAAACACCATATCGCCCTTATGGTATAAACAGTTATATGCGCTTCCATCCTTCAGTATATACCCATTGGGAACCAGTTCTTCCATTATACTAAGCTGAGTAAGCGCAGCGTTTGCCAACATAGAGAATGACCACTCATATGGATACGTGACGACTGGAACACGCTCATGAACCAGTATATTGTCCAACATACATGTATCAATAAGAAGCCCCTTCAGTTTTCTCTGATATACATCGCTAGTAAGAAAGTCCCTCATTCTACTAACAGCAGCCTCAGAGCTGAGGAACCTCTTAATCTTTCCTTTGTCTAGAAAGACGAACCCCTCAGGATCTCTGAAAGACGAAAGCTCTCTGCCCATCTGCATCGCTCTATTTCCTATTCAAGTCAGAGCTACCGGGCGACTCTTCCGCTCCTGCTCGCTCAGCTTCCTCCATCGCATAGCCAGCGCACCCACAGGCTCCTCCAAGAGACTTTCTGCAAAAAACCTTTGAGAAGAAATTCTTGACATTCCCCCAGCAAAGCCTTAAAACAGCCATTGCGCCGACGACACCACCTACTAGAAGCTGAACCAATATACCTCCAGTACTGGGGTCTATATACGCATGCGCGTCTGCAGAAAACGCAAACATGACGAATAAAACAAGAAGCACAGCAAAAACCACAGCATCCTCCATAAAACATAAACACGTTAATTATGCACTGCTGAAAGGTTATAGTAAATAGAAATATTTTTGTATCGATAAAATTTTAGAAAATTTTTTCGCACAGCAGTAGCAGAGAATTCCCCGAAAAAACTAGACAAGACTTACGCGAGCCCATATGCGTTCTAATTCACGATTTTCTAATACATAATTCAGATGTGACATAACCCATTTCCCAAAATCGCTAAAGGTTTATCAAAAATCCAGTTCTCTATACCAAGAAACAGCAGGAACGCCAGCAAACGATTGAGAAAGAAACTGGCGAAACGAAGGCCTTGATTTTATCTTCATATACCAAATTTTTGCATGAGGATGAATGTTCCACTGAATGTCGCCAATGTAATCTATACACGACACTTGAGAAGCAGCGCTAATATCGGCCCAGGAAAAAAAAGACCCGGCAAGAAATTTTCGCGCATCTGCAAGTTGATTTAAAAAATCCATATATCTGTTTAAAGACGACTTAGCTTCTTTTATTACTTTGGTGTCTGGGCAATTTTTTTCAAACATCCTTTTAAGCGCTTTTTCATAAAACAAAGTCAAATACACGTCTTGATAAAATCCAGAATCAAAAGTATGAAGTATACGCCTTACCTCTGCTCTATTCTTAGGAGACTCTCCCATAAGGACAGGACTTGGATACGCCTCATCAATATACTCGCAAGCGACGTAATCGCTCCCGCAAACCACACTGTGGTCTACAAATGACGGGATATCTCCTCCAGGATTAGCAGAAAGCAATTCTCTAGACGGAGCGCTTAAAACCTCTTGTTTTTCCGAAAACTCTATTTTCTTTTCGCGCAGACCAAATGCAAGCTTTCTAGATAAAGGACAAAACGAAGCAGAATAAAGAACCCTCATAAGAACGCACACGCACCAACTCGACTACGTATAGAGTATATAAAAAAATCATGAAATGCGCTGATTTTTGTTAGAAATAAATTCTCACCTTTAGTCCATAAAATATTTCTCGTTTATGTAAGTCTAGGAAACCAACGAAATCTGTATTGCGGCTAAAAGTTCTTATGTGCTAGATTTCTCGTGTGCCGTTGTAGCTCAGTGGTAGAGCACATCCTTGGTAAGGGTGGGGTCGAGAGTTCAATCCTCTCTAACGGCATTTGCTCTACGGCGAGGTTTGCAAAAATGTATAGCATAACTTGCGTAAAGTAGAGTGTATTTCACTATCTCGTTTTTCTAATGTATCATTTCATTTGCTCGTGAATAAAGTTATGTGACATGAAGGTTCTCTCGCACAATAGAAAAGCAAGATACGACTACGATATTCACCACTCCCTTGAAGCAGGAATTGTGCTAATAGGGAGCGAGGCAAAATCTCTGCGATCAAACAGAGCTTCTCTTGATGACTCGTTTGTGATTGTCAGTGACGGAGAGCTATTTTTGCACAACGCGCACATAGCAGAATACGCTCCTGCTAAGATATTTGGGCACCAACCAAAAAGGCAACGAAAACTTTTACTACACAAACGCGAAATAAAAAAAATCATTGGGCAAATGTCAAAAAAAGGCATGACAGTTGTACCAACGAAAATTTATATCAACGACAAAGGAAAGATAAAAATAGAAATAGCGGTGGCATCTGGAAGAAACAAAATAGACAAAAGAGAGGCGATAAAAGAACGAGACTGGAAACGTCAAAAACAAGGATTGTTCAAGGTGTACCAGAGGGAAAAATGATTAAAGCCCATGTTAAGCCAGTCGCTTTTTTACATACATGCATATGTCTATGGCAATCCAGTCACTTCTCATGCATTCTGAGACCTTCCGATTATCGTGTGCAGACTATACAGGCGATACAGGGGGTTTGATGGTCAGCGGTCGCTTTCGATCTTCTCTCGTAGAGCTTGAAGCATTCCTACACAAAGATATTTCATTCGTGAAAGGAGTAGGACCGAAGCTTTCGTCTGTTCTTTCCAACATAGGAGTTCGCACAGTATGGGACGCACTGTCTCATATTCCACGTACGTACTCTTTGGTACGCTGTTATGAGGATATAAATCAATTAAAAATCGGAGACTCCTGCAATCTCCTCGTAAAAGTAATCCGAAAGAATAAAACAAAAAACGTAGAATCGATATCATGCAAAATCCTGGATCCTGTTTCCAAAACACCCTCTTCTGTCCAATTAGAGCTGCTGTTCTTCCACAGATCAAATCATTGTCATGCCCTTGTTCTAAATACAACTCATATCATTAGAGGAACCATATCGTCCATTGATATTTTTGGTAACCTACAAATCGCTCACCCCGAGTATATAAGCCACGATCTAAGAGCAGCCAGGCTTCATAAGTATATATCACCCGTGTATAGTGTGTGCCATGGAGTAACTAACAAAAAGTTCATAAAAATTATAGCGGAAATACTGCGCGTATTCCCTGAGCAACATCTGCGCGATATACAAGAAATTACAGAGTGCGATAAACTGCCATCGCCATCTTCTTTGCTAGAATGGATAAAGACCATACACGCCGTAACAGATGATGTCGAGGATAAGGCTATAAAATTAGCAAAAGAAAATTTGGCATTTTTAGAAATGCTCTCATGGCAAATTCGATTTTTGAAAGAAAGGTCTCTCTACAAATCGTTCAGGTCGCTACAAATTCCTAGCAGCAACAACACAGCTCGCCTTTTGCAGGAATTCTCCCATTCTCTCACATCTTGCCAAAAAAAAGCGTGGGAACAAATATCAAAAGATTTACAAAAAGAAGAGCCGATGATGAGGCTTATACACGCAGATGTAGGAAGCGGAAAAAGCATAATAGCCTTCCTATCTCTTGTTCAAACCGCAAGCTTTGGCGCCCAGTCTGCTCTTCTCGCTCCAACATCAATACTTGCAAAACAGCATTTCTCAGAGCTTTGCCGATTAACAAAAAATATATCAGAAATCTCTATAGATCTTTTTATCGGAGGGAAAAAAAACAACACAGCAGCTCTGGAAGATGGAAAAACGAACATAGTAATAGGCACTCACGCACTTATTCAAGAAAACGTAACTTTCAAAAATTTATCTCTTGTTGTTATTGACGAACAACAAAGGTTCGGTGTCAATCAAAGGCTTTCGCTTGTCAACAAAGGCCTGGCCCCACACCTATTGCTTCTAAGCGCAACCCCAATCCCAAGAACTTTCGAACTAATGATATACGGAGATCTTGACGTATCTCGCCTTAAAAAAAAGCCTTTCGAAAGCGACATTGATACAAGAATTATACATTCCTCTAAGATCCCGGAATTGATTGATAGAATAAGGGTCGCTGTTCTAAATGGGAAAAAAGTCTACTGGGTATGCCCTTTCATAAGCGGAGATAAAGAAAGCACGGTAGAAAAAAGAGGCCTGTCTCTTACCATAGAGTTTCCTGGAAAGGTTGGCGTCTTACATGGAAGAATGACCCTAGAGGAAAAAACTACCGCGATCGAACAGTTTAAATCAGGAAAAACTTTATTATTAGTGTCCACCACTGTTGTAGAAGTTGGAGTGCATGTCAGCAACGCCTCCATAATGGTCATAGAACGCAGTAATATGCTGGGCCTATCGCAACTTCACCAACTCCGAGGAAGAATCGCACGCGATTGCGATAAAGGATTGTGTTTTTTACTATACGACGACACTCTAAGCGAGGTTGCAAAAGAGCGCCTACAAGCTGTTCGGAATTCATCTGACGGGTTCGAAATAGCAGAAAAAGACTGGTCCCTTCGAGGAGCAGGAGAAATAATAGGCATTCGCCAGAGCGGGCACAAAAATTTTAAATTCATCGATGACTCTGATTTTTTCCATTTAATAGACTCCGCGCGAGACACAGCAAAATACATCGCCAAAAAAACATCTAAATCCGAAAAATCAAAGCTATTCAGCGAGTTTCTGGAAAACCTATTTTTTAAAAACAGCCAAGGAGTCACGAGAGCTGGATGACACTAGGCAAGACCAAACCCTTCCGCCGCTTCACAACAAGCTCGCGATCGCAACACATGCCCTGGGAGAGACTCGAACTCCCATGCCAAAAAAGGCAACAGATTTTGAGTCTGCCGCGTCTACCATTCCGCCACCAGGGCAACAGCTGTCATTATGATATAAAACACCATATTTAACAATAGACGAAAAAGAGCGAAATGTTTCACATTTATCAATGAGTTTACAATTTACTTACAAAACAGAAGGTGGGCCGTGTTTCACCGACGCTCTCTAGATCTTACCGCGCGTTCCAATGCAAAAATCATTTTGGCGGAAATTTTCCCATAGTCATAATTTTGTTTAGCATATAGCCTAGCTGCTTTGCCCATATCATACAGAATTTTTTGATCAAAGCTTGACATCATTTCTATAGCATTAGCAAGTCCAGCTGCGCTTAGGTCGCAAAGAGAAATACCACACCCAGCCTCTTCTACCGGGTTGTTCCTAGCGGCACACCTAAACACTATCGGCTTTCCAGCAGCCATAAAGTCACTTAGTTTATTAGAGCTTATGCCATATCTAAACACATCTAGGCTTCCTGGGTTAAATATAAAAGCATCCGCATTCTCGCAAATATGTTCTATTTCCGATCTAGCTACCGGAGCGATAAACATAACGTTATATATGTTCTCATCGCAAACTCTTTTACGCAGCCTTGCGTTTTCTTGTCCATCTCCGATTATTGTGAGAGAAATTTTTTTATAAGAGCCTTCCGATCTAGCGATTATTATTTTCATAGCATCAAGCAAAACATCAATATCGCTGGCTTTGCCTTGAGTCCCAAAATAATAGAACCTGAAATTCCGAGATTGCTCTGAGGTTCCATACCATTCGCAACCAGCATCGCTACTTACGCCAAGCTCTCGGAAGTCAACGCCATTAGGAACCCACGTCAAATTTCCTTCACATACCCCATACTCCTTTTCAAGATACTCATGGGCGTAAGGAAGCGGAGATATGATATGATCAGATTTTTTCGACAGCAAAGACTCTATGAAAAGAAAAATTTTGTATAGCGGATTTTTTTTGCCAAGAACTCCGAGATCTTCAAGAGTTTTTGGCCAAAAATCTCGTATTTCATATATAAAAGCTGCCTTGCTACGCCGCGCCAAAGTATACCCTGCAAGAGCAGCAAATGGATGAACAGTAGACCCTATAACACAATCTGGCTTTGGAAGGTGCCTTGATGACAAAACTGTCGCTCTATATGCAAATTGAAGCATATTGATAAATCTTGCTATTCCATTGCTTTTATACCTCATGCACCTCAAGCGCAAAAAACTAACATCGTCATACTCGAAACTGTCAAAGCTCTTTCCCTTTTTGATGAGCTGCTCTCTGGTATAGTGGTTCACGCTTGAAGAAACGATATAACATTTCCAGTTGCTTTGTTTTTGTATGTGTTTCGCTAAAGCGAAATGTCGAATCCCACCAGTATCTCTCGGAGTTTGGGCATAATGATTTATTATCCACAAAATTCTTCGCGCTTTATCCACTTTGCAAATAAAAAACGACTAACGCAACTGACACGGTATCACACCATATCCCAGCGCGGCAAACACGGCTCGCGTCAGTCGGTTTTAAGTCATTTTATTCAACAAATAGTTAACAACACTGACTACTATTTATTAAATCTTTCAAGATTACTTTGCAAATCCTTCTAATCTAGCGATAATCACATCCTTGCTCATTATCTCAACCAAATCTTTCATCTTTGGCCCATGTTTTTTCCCAGTAAGAGCAGCTCGCACAACCTGAGATATTTTTTTCGCTCCACTTCCCGTGCCATCTTTTATATAAGAAATCCATTTATCCCACTCATTTTCTACACACTCCGAACAAGAAATTGACTTCATGGCAGCTTTTACAATCGATAAGTCCTCATTTGAAAAATTTGACTCTATTTCTAAGCCTTTATCTTCGCATATCCTAATCCAATCGTATATTTCATTAATAGATGAGATATTATCTTTTATTATTTGCCAAAATTTTTCAGACACCATAGGGCGCCTGTGAAGCTCGCTGAGACTCGACAAAGCCATATCAAACGACATCGCGCCAAGAAACTTTCTGTTAATATTCAACATATCTTCCATATCAAGCCGACAGCTAGCTCCGCCATAAAGCGAAATGTCAAATTCTCTAATAAAATCATTTTTATCAAAGCTGATGATATTTTGCTTGCCGGTTCCAAGAGACACGAGAATACTCCATATCGTGTAATTAAGAACTCCAGCATCCTTTAAATTACGGATGCTAAGGCTAGCGTCGCGTTTAGAAAAGCTTTGCCCATCAACACTTTTTATATATGAGAAATGACCAAAGGTGGGCTCATGCGCACCGAGCGCTCTGAATATTTGAATTTGTGATGCAGTGTTTGTGATATGATCTTCTCCGCGTATTATGTGAGTTATCCCCTCCAAAACATCATCAACAACGCTTGCAAAAGCATAGACTATGTCTCCGTTTTCCTTCACAAGAACTGGGTCGCTTACGCTTTTTAAATCATACCCCATATCTCCCTTCATAAGGTCTTTCCAAAACACCTCTTCTCTGTTGAGTTCAAACCTCCAGTGAGGAGAACGACCGCTGATTTTGCTTATTCTATCCTCAGAGTAACGCGAATACACTGGCGGAAGACCCTGTTCCTGCAACTTTTTCCTTCGATCAGAAAGCTCTTCTGCCGTTTCATAGCACGGATACAAAACACCATTGTCAATCAGCTTTTGAGCAAACGATTTATAAAGCTCGGTTCGCTCAGACTGCCTAAAGCAGCTTTCATAACTTATGTTTAGCCAAGATAAATCTCTCTTTAGCGCTTCTTCGTATGATGTGCTCGAACGCTCGCGGTCGGTATCATCGATTCTCAAAATAAACTCCGCCCCATTCTTTCTGGCAAAAAGCCAATTAAAAAGAGCAGCTTTCACATTGCCGAGGTGAATATATCCTGTTGGGCTTGGGGCGAAACGAACCTTCATCATTAAACCACACCTAAAACACCACAATCTATAGGTTATTAAATAAACGAACCTCTGTCACCATCATAAAAAACGACTAGAACCTTTTAACGCGACAAAAGCGAGCAGCCCCCCGTCAATAAAAATCGTCGCCATCGAATACACAGCACCCTAACTATGCCTTCGCAACGATCCTATGAACAACCACCTCTTCAAGCTCTCCGTCAGGAGCGACCCTATACTTACGCCCTTCCCGAGGACAAACCATATCGTTATCGTCCAACCTCTCTCCAGAATGGCTGACCCAACATATATGGCGAGCAGGATTACCAACAACCATAGAATGCGGCTTAACATCCTTTGTAACAACAGCCCCAGCTCCAACAAAACAATACCTGCCAAGCTTAACACCACACACTATTGTCGCATTAGCGCCTATAGTAACTCCATCTTCAACAACGGTACTGAGAAATTCGTCCTTTCGAGACACATCCGCTCTAGGGTTTTTAACATTAGTAAACACGCACGAGGGGCCGCAAAAAACATTGTTCCCAAGGGAAACCCCCCTATACACGCTCACATTATTCTGAATTTTGCAGCCACTTCCAATTCTCACACTAGGCCCAATGACAACATTTTGGCCTATATTACAGTCTGCGCCTATCGAAGTATTAGACAACACATGGCTGAAATGCCAAATCTTGGTGCCAATACCAATGTCTACTCCATCATCTATTTTTACGGACGAATGAGCCCAAAATCCTTTTTCCTGCGAAAGATCAACCCATTCCTTTACGGCTATAGAAGCGTTAGACGCCTCTAAAACTCTAGCGACTCGAACCCCGTCCTCACTATCTGTAAGAGCAGAACTATTGTTTCTTATACATTCGATGAAATGAGCGCATTCTTCTTTTAGCGGCTCTTTCCGTTCACACTCTATAAACTCTTTGGCTCCGTTAATAATATACGGGGTCTGTCCACCTAAATGCAGCTGATTTCTGTATATTGCCAACTTTTCTTCCCAAGGCGCCGTGTCGTCGAACTCTATGGCCCCGCGCTCACCTATAACAATCAGCCTATGTTCTTTTTTCGGGTGAATCCACGAAGAGTTCACGACAGCAGATAACCCTCCTGGAAACTGCATACATATCAATCCGCACCCTTCAGCACCACGGCTCCCCACTCCGTGAGCGAATATCTTCTCAGGCATCCTTTTGCATATCGCAAGTATCATTGACACATCGTGAGGAGCTAGGCTCCACATAGCATTTTCCTTTTCCCTGAGCTTGCCGAAACCAATTCTGGAAGAGCTTATATATACGACCCTTCCGATATCGCCGGCAGAAATTATTTCTAGAAGCTTGATAAATGCTGGATGATACCGCAGGACATGTCCTACCATCAAAATTCTACCGCTTTTCTTTGCAACATCACAAAATTTACGAGAATCTCGAAGACTAAGCGCCATAGGTTTTTCAACAAACACGTGCTTCCCTGCCATCAGCATTTCCGCACCTATAGCCTCATGATAGCAAGCGCCCGTCGCTATAACACACCCCTTAAGAGACGATTCTTTTATATCGTCAACAGACAAGGCGGGAACACCATACTGACTAGAAACTTCCAGCACAACGTCTGGATTAGAATCACAGACAGCACCAAGGGCACCCAATTCGGCAAAATTTCTCACCAAATTTTTGCCCCAACCACCGCAACCTATTACCGCAACTAACGACACTATGAAAAAAGCCTAAAAAACTTTAGCCCCATTGTGTATGAATATTTTGACAAAATCAAATATCCAGAGCTCGACCAAGAAGACATATCCTATTTTTCCCAAATTAAACAACGCCCGATAAAAAAAAGCGTACCCATAATTGAAGCCTGGTTTATTTTTGCAAGCTTTCCCATCATAGCGCATTTTTTCTCTACAGTATAAAATAAACACAATAACATTTGTAATGGCTCTATGGGCCATGCCCTAAGTTCCTCTAATGCTGCCTTCCATAATTTCACATACTTCACGTATAAGATTTAACGTCTTAATACCAGGCGTCACGTTTGGGCCTCTCACCTATTCACACACAATTTCTCTCGGTAAAAATTTATCTACAGGAGACGTTGTCATGGTTCCTCTTAGAAAGAAAATAGTTTACGGGTGCGTATGGAGCGAATCAGAACAAAATTCGTGTAAGGCAATAAGCGATGATGCTATGAGGGAAATAACTTCCGTATGTAGAGACTTTTCTCTATCAAAAACTTTAGTAGAGTTCATAGATTGGGTGGCTCGCTATACGCTAAGCCATCCAGGGGCGGTGTTAAAATTAGCTCTTCCTCTTCGCAGTTATGATAGAAAAAAAGAACCCGCGTATACTATTGACAGAGAAAAATTTTTAGAAATAGCTCAAAAAAAAACCATCGATCCCAAAAGTCCCATTGGAGCACTTGTTGCCGCTGAGGAAACAACCGCGTGGGGAGAAAGCTACAATGACATAGCCATGCCACTATCAGACTGGCAGCGCGCAACAAAACTATCAAAAACATCTTTACAAAGTCTTATAAAAAATAAAATGTTTATCCACGCGGACGAACGCACAAATGATGCGTTAAAAATACCAATTGCCGATCGTGCACAACCACGCACAACAGGCCTGGAGTTCTTGTCTTCATCCATCCACCTAACAGATGATCAAGACTCCGTTTTCTCTGAAATTTCAGAATTCTTGTGCAAAGACAAATTCACATCCATACTTTTGTCCGGCCCTACAGGATCTGGCAAAACAGAGGTATGCCTTAAAGCATGCGAACAGGTCGCCCTGAAAAAAAAGCAAGCTCTTGTTCTCCTCCCAGAAATAGCTCTTGTGAAACAGTGGAGCGAACGCATTTTAAAATACTTTGGAGCAGCGCCATGCGAATGGCATTCAAATATAACTCCATCAAAAAGATCAGCCGCCTTTTTTTCCATAGCAGAAGGAAGAAGCAAAATCATAATTGGCGCAAGATCTGCTCTTTTTCTGCCGTATAAATCTTTGGGTTTAATTATTGTTGATGAGGAGCACGACCACACATATAAACAAGAAGATCGGGTACTATATCACGCACGCGACATGGCTATTGTGCGAGCCAAACTAGAAAAATGCACAGCGATTCTTGCCTCAGCAACTCCGTCGATAGAAACTCTGTACAATTGCAATTCTGGAAAATTCAAAAATGTGCGCTTAGCTTCGCGCTATGGATCAGGAACTATGCCGTCAATAAAAATAATAGATATGACAAAATGCGAAAGCTGGCTCTCTCCAGAGCTCCACTCCGCCGTCAAAAAAAATTTGGAAGACAAAAACCAAAGCTTGATATTTTTGAACAAAAGAGGGTATTCATCCCTGTTTTTTTGCAAATCGTGTGGATTTAGAGCCTTGTGTCATAGATGTAAGACATACTTATGCGTACACAGATATGGCCCTCTTTGCAAAAATCGCGCCGAAGACAGCCTGGTATGCCATTACTGTGGGTTTAACATAAAAGTTCCAGATATTTGCCCGCGGTGCAAAAGTTATAAAGGGGTGTCGCTGTACGGAATAGGCGTAGAAAAAGCAAAAGAAGAGCTTAGCAAAATGTTTCCATCAGCCCGTATATCGCTCTTCAGCAGCGATCATCTATCATCAGAAAAGCAGCTGTCAGACACAATTTCTCAAATAAAAGAGAACAAGGTAGACATAATAGTTGGTACCCAGATGATAGCGAAAGGTCACCACTTTCCAAACCTAACATGCGTTGGAGTTATAGATGCCGATTCTTCTCTTGCAGTAACCGACCTTAGAATTAACGAGAAGATGTATAACGTCATCTCCCAAGTATCTGGAAGAGCTGGACGAGAAGAAAAGCCTGGAGAGGTATATATACAAACCAGAAGCGCACAAAATCCTGTTTTAGTCAGCATCGTAAACGGCGATTTCGAAAAATTCGCGCAACAAGAAACAAAAAATAGACAAGATTATGGATGGCCGCCATTTTCACGATTAATAGCGGTTACAATAACCGCTACGAAAGATGAAGACGCACACTCCGCAGCAGACGCGCTCAGCAAAGCTGCTCCTAAATACAGCGACATTGATATACTCGGTCCTGCGCCAGCAGCCCTTAGCCCTCTTCGCGGAATGCACAGATGGCGCTTTCTGGTAAAAGCACCCAAAAATGTAAATTTACAAGCTATTGTGAAAAACTGGATAGAATCTTGCAAACTCGCAAAAAATATACGAATTCAAACAGACGTAGACCCTTACAATTTTTTGTGAAACAACAGGTCCACGTTAAAGATTCTTGTCAGAAACAAGCGCAGAAACAGAGTAAACAACCTTCCCATTTCTCGACCTAAACACTCCGTATTCGCAAACACTTCTCTGCATTCCAACATTTTCATTAAGCAAAAAAACTTGCGCGCGCCTAGAATTATTAAATTCTGAGCTAAAATATTTTCTCATAAGATCCCGTTCGTCAAATTGCACCTCGCTACCATTTTCCTTCGCCTGAAGAGCTTCTTGCTTCATATCTCTAAACATACGAAGTATAAGGTTTGGAGCCTTAATGCGCACATACCAGCGATCCAAACGTCCATCAAGAAAGCTAATCGTTTTGTCTGTCCACCTATACCTTGAGATGAATTTTTGTATGGTGTCTTCGCTAGGACACGAGTTGTCTTTGTTCGACGCTTCTGAAACAGAAGCAACTATAATAACTTGAGCCAAAAATAATAAGAAAATTTTTCCATGCCAAAAATATGTATACATTAAAAACAACATAAAAATACGCCCTTATTTTATTATAATTTTTAACAATTAATTGATAGATAAAATTACTTTTTTTTGTCTGCAGATCTTACATTTCTAGCCTGCGTAACATAAGGAGCAAATTTCTGTATTTTTTCATAACATAACCGATACCACTCACTTTTAGGAAAATTATGACCAAGAAAAGATGCCGTATGCCTCGCGCTCTCCGAAAGCCCTAGAGCAATTTTGCACTCCACGATTCTATATAACGCCTCTGGAACATAGCAACTTTGCGGGTGTTGCTCTACAAATGAAGCAAAAGTCTTAAGAGCTCCTACATAGCTCTTCTTATTCATATAAAACCTGCCTGCAACCATTTCCTGAGTAGCCAAATGCTCTCTAAGAAAATTGCACTTAAATTTCGCATCATACGCATATTCCGACGCCGGAAATCGTCGCATCAACTCTTCGAACGAATTTAATGCAGCCTCAGCACTTTCCCTATCAAATAACGCAGCTTGTATGTCGGTATAGTAGCAAAAACCCCTTAAATAATATGCATAACATATAAACGGACTAGCTGGGTGCAATGTTATAAACGTATCTATCGTTGATATTGCTCTGTCAAATTTCTGAGCCTTGTAAAGAGAATACGCCGACAATATCTGTGCACGAGCCGCCCACGAAGAGCTGGGATATTGGCGCTCCACCTCGTCAAACGCGTCTGCGGCGTCGACATATTTGCCGTTTTTATAGAAATTTAACGCCTCGTCATATAAATCTCTTATCGGCTTTTCCACATACGGCTTCTCTTTCTGAGAACATCCTGCGATAGCAACGCAACAAACGCACAGCATAATCGCAAATCTAGACAAATTCATCGACAGACAAAAAAACTAAAGAACCCCACCAGCGTTAATATACAAGAAAACCGTTCACAAACGAAACGACAACAGCAAATTTTAATAAAAATATTCTACGAAGCTTGCAATAAACGCAAAAGCAAAGCGCGCCCGGCGAGATTCGAACTCACGACACCAAGATTAGGAATCCTGTGCTCTATCCATCTGAGCTACGGGCGCCAATTCCCAGCCAGCTTTCACAGCTTTTTGCACAAACAAGACGCTCTCACCTCACATAACCATGCAACATGGATTCGCATCTTATACACAAACAAACAATAGAACAGGCCAACTTGCTAAATACTATACTAAACACTTAACAAAAGCCATATATCGCACCATACCATAAACTATGCAAACATCAGAACACAGCACCCAGCCGCTCTCTCTAGCAACTTTGCGAATTAGAAAATTGAAAATGATTAACGCGTCTTTCCAGTCTATTGCAAACAAATAACGTGTTAGATACCATTACATCGTAGTAAAGTATCAGCGCGACACACTAGCAAGAAAGGGGTTTAATGGAGAGGCAAACCTATATGGAGCTGTGCAAAAGTGAAGATAAACACTGGTTTTTGCTTGGACGACGACAGATAATCTCGAATGTGCTCGAAAAATTTTTCGCTCTGAGCCATGGAAAAACTGCCGCAACGGAAGCGAAAAAAGTTATCGAAATAGGCTGCGGCTCAGGCGGAAACCTAGAGCTGTTGTCGAAATATGGAGACCTTTTCGCCGTAGAGTTTGATGATGAAGCCCGAGAGTTCGCGACCAACAGAAAAGTTTGCGAGGTAAAGAAAGGGCCGTTTCTTCCCAATGGCGACCTTCCATATGATTTTGGATTCGACCTGATATGCTTGCTTGATGTTCTGGAACACATAGACGGCGATAAAAAGACCATAGAAAAGCTTTCTGGAAGCCTTAATAAAAAAGGGAAGATCCTAGTGACAGTTCCAGCGTATCAATGCTTGTATGACGGTTCCGACAGGGCTTGCCACCATAAAAAACGCTATACGTTGACAGGATTGCGAAAAATTTTTTTTGACGCTGGATTTAGGTATATGTATGGCTCGTATTTTGTTGTACCACTGTTCCCTGTCGCAGCAGCAGTGAAACTGGTACACAAATTTTTAATAGATAGAAACAGCGTCTACATCAAAGAAACTAATCCTATAGTGAACTTTATCTGTAAAAAAATATTTTTTTCTGAAATATTTTTTATCCCAAGAATATCGTTTCCATTTGGATACGAAATTGTCGCTATTTTCGAAAAAAACTAAATGCACAAACGCAAACATCCAAAGGAGTTGATTTAAAACTTCATAATTTGCTAAAGTGCGGTTGTGGTTGATGTTAGCGGATAATTCTGTGCAGCTTTTTCGTCTGCTGTTATTACTATTCATCGTCGGAACACATATTAACGAAGTATACGCTATGAAAAATCCTGCAAATGAGCAGCCCCGCTCTCCAGGCGAGCACTTGTATCAAAAAAAAGATTTAGAGCAACTCGAAAACGATACGCTCTCTCAGAAAAACCAGAAAAGCAAAGAAATGACGCAGAAAACCAACTTAATAAGCAAGTTTTTCCATCCGCTGTTTCAAATCCAGGAGTTAAAAAATTACCCTGCCGTTATAAACGATTGCGCAACTTTAGATTTTATTTCTGGAAACTGGGCTGAATTTTTAGAATTCCTCAATATAAGCGAGGACCGATTTCTGTCAGACCCGTCTACGCTAAACGAAGTCATAGATCTTAAATATAAAGACAAAAAACTTATAGGAGAGCAAATAAGAAATAAATTTTCTAATATATGGAAATTTTACCGCGCTGTTCCGAAATCATATCAACTCTCTGATTCATCATATGGATTCGACACCTTAACAGTTTTCTCACCTAACTTTTCACCAAACATAGAAAATTCGTGCAAAGCTCTTATAGCACACTGCATGGGCCTTGACGTATATTCAGCTCTTAGCCAGCTTACAAAGAAAACAGAAACTCAAGTTTCGGCACACTATTTTATCCCTTACTGCAACGCAGCATCTATTATCGTCCTATACCCAGAATTACAAAACATCGACGGAATAGGGAGTTCGTGGAATATAGACAAGCTCAAATTTCCATTTTCTCCTCCTGTGTTTCACATTTTACCAGAAGAAAAAAAGACGGCGCTGGAAAAAACAAAACTATCCACTGAAACCCTTTATACAGAATCATTCCAACGGGCGTGGCATGCAGGAAAAAGTGAATTTAGCCTATCAAGAAAAGTAGATGGGTGTGATTCGGGAATGAACACGTGCTCTATAGGAATAGAATCACAATCTCCAGGATATGGCGCAAGGTTCGGACTCATAGATTTTGATACGTTTTCCAATTTTTCTGTACAGCAAATCTCAACCTTTGCGAAACTAGTCAACTCTCTTCAAAAAAAATTTCCCAACATCAAAATCTTGTCCCACCAAGATATTGCCCCTGAAAGAAAAACGGACCCTGGAATAAATTTTCCTTGGAGGTTGCTTCATGAAAAGCACGGCATAGGCTATTTACCAAGCGGCGATGTCGATGCTATCGAGTTTTCAAACTTTTTGGAGAAAATATGTTCTGCTAATAGTCTAATAGAAGCCATTCAATCACAGCTAAAAAGAATAGGATACTCGTCTATACAAATTTCTGGAGAACTCGACTCCTTAACCAAGCAAATTATCAAAGCTTTTTTGAGGCATTTTGGAGCCCAATCAACGGACATTCCGTTCGAAAATTATGCAACAGATCCTGAGCTTCACATTCTGTCGCTCGCTACCGACCAAAACCTTAATGAAACAAAGGCTAAAATAGCACCTATGCTCAAAAAGCTGCTCTCGTTCGACGCGGACTCAGTAAAAATTGAATAGCCCAAGCAAACAGCCTATAAATTTCGTTTGTATATGATATATTGATTCTGAAAAATACCGAGGTTACAGAGGATAGTTTTAGTGGTTTTTGATGGCAGTTTTTTTTACGAATATTTCTATAGTGTAGAGTCCATAGGATATTTTGCAGGAGTTTTAACATCCACAATGTTTATCCCACAAATCGCTCATATGCTAAAAACAAGGTCAGCAAGAGATGTTTCTTTGACCGCATACGTGATATCGACAACGTCCGGTCTATTATGGATTTTATACGGCGTCCTCAAGGGGTCTGCGGTAATAGTTGTTGTAAACACTGTAATATCTGCTCTTGCAATAACAACGGCATTGATAAAGATAGCGCTCGACAAAAGCAATCTTAGATAAGCAACCCTCACAAAACACACAGCATCCCGTAGTCCAGCTGGCGTTTCTTGTTTAAATAATCGCGCCATACAGAGTCCACACGCCCGCGCAAACGGCAAACCATAATCCAACCAACCACTCTACGCACCATACAATGAAAACATCATCAGATCCATCAACCACCTAGAGCAAGTCTTCCGATAACTTTTCTGCTATGTCATTAGCTTTCAGCGCAGAAACGATTTCATCCAAGGCCTCTCCATCTAAAACCTTGCCAAGCTTATACAAAGTAAGGTTGATTCTGTGGTCTGTGACCCTGCTCTGTGGAAAATTATACGTACGGATTCGCTCAGACCTATCCCCGCTTCCTATTTGGCTTTTTCTAGACGCAGAACGCTCTTTCTCGCTCTCGGCGCGCTTTTGGTCATATAAACGAGCGCGAAGTATCTTCAATGCCTTAGATTTATTCTTGTGCTGAGATTTTTCGTCCTGCTGCTGAACAACAATGCCAGTTGGTATGTGGGTAACCCTTACAGCACTGTCTGTAGTATTGACAGACTGTCCACCGGGCCCACTTGAGCGAAAAACGTCTATTCGCAAATCCCTTTCATCTATCTGCACATCTATCTCTTCAGCCTGAGGAAGGACAGCAACAGTGGCCGCAGAAGTATGTATTCGCCCGCTAGCTTCTGTTTCTGGGACGCGTTGGACCCTGTGAACCCCGGCTTCAAACTTCAAATTCGCGAACACATTTTTACCGCTGATGGACACGCTTGCTTCTTTCACGCCACCATAACTACTATCGCTTACGCCCAATAACTCTGAGCTCCACCCTTTGTAAACAGCATATTTTGAATACATCCTTAGCAAATCACCAGCAAATAAAGCCGCCTCTTCTCCTCCGGTCCCAGCTCGCACCTCTACAATAACGTCTTTAGAGTCGTCTTCGTCTTCCGGCAACAGCATTATTTTTATTTCATTTTCTTTTTTAGGAAGCTCGCTTTCTATTCTTTTTATATCAGCTTCTGCCATCAATCGAATATTTTCGTCTTCGTCACAAGCAAGAACTCTCAGATCTTCAAGCTCTCCCTGAAGACCGTGAAATTCTGATATCAACACCATAAGAGGCGCTAGCCTAGAGTGCTCTTTAGAAGCCTGCACAAAAACCTGCTGATCAGCCGCTCCGTGCTCTTCTATACATTTTTCTAGCTCTCTAAATTTTTCTGCTATTTTCTCAAGCTTTTCCGCGAAACTCACAAAACCACCAACAAGGTTACAAAAACGCACGAAGAACAATGATACAGCAATTATAGCAGATGGGTAAGCGCTTAGCTGTTAATTTAAAAAATCACACCAATTTATTGAGTATTGAGCGTTTTAAAGAGCATGCTTTAAAGCGGAGAACGGAACCGAACCCTTGCATCGATTCCATCCCGTTCTATTCAGAGCATTTGCTGCAATTTTTCCTGAAATCAGACGATTTGCCAATTTACTGCTGCTGTTCCCTCAGCTGTTTCTGTTTTTCTAAAAATTCAGCAATCAACTTCATCTCCAGCTTCTCAGACTTGCTCAAATTAGTCATTTTTTTCATGGCTTCAAGACCTTCAGAAAAAACACCAAAGGCGTAGTCGTCAAATCCTGTCGAATTTATTTTATCGAAAAGCTTTTTCAAATCTATCACACGCAAAACCAATTCTTCAGAACCTGCCGATTGTATCTTAGCCGCCGCTTCGTTGGTTTCCTGAGCGCTTTCTAGCTCCTCTGGCGAATCTTTGTCTATCTGCTGATTTTGCCTTTCAGCATTATACCTTTTCGGCAAAAAATTGTTTTCAGATTTCAAGTATGATTCGTCCTTACCAAGCAGAAGAGCTTTTTCTTTAGCTTCCTTTTTAAGTTGCATTTCTTTAAGCCTATTTGCGCGATCTACAGCATCTCCGTATAGTCTGTCGAACACATTGCCTGCTATAGAGCTTGTTGAAGATACCATCGTTAAAATCAATAATATAAAAGAAATTTTATTCATTAACATTCCTTTAGAAAAACTGGATTAATAATTTAGCATAATAAAAAATAATTAAAATTATGCTTATTTGTAAAAACAAACATAATCCTATCGGCCTCAAATATAGTAATCGTATTTTAACGCCACAGCACATAGCGTCTTGCAACAAAGCCAGAAGAAATCGCATAATTTACGAGCTGTCTGTTGCATAAAAAACAAATGTTGCGTCTATTAAGCGAATTCT
Organism: Candidatus Hydrogenosomobacter endosymbioticus; assembly: GCF_021654655.1. GTDB lineage: Bacteria > Pseudomonadota > Alphaproteobacteria > Holosporales > GW7 > Hydrogenosomobacter > Hydrogenosomobacter endosymbioticus. The sequence continues at coordinate 491,976 of NZ_AP025225.1, forward strand.
CTAAAAGCATCCCGTGCCTAAATGTTTTCAGGTATATAACTTTTCGTTCTATAGCTGCATTTGTTACTGCATTTTTTATAGTTTTTTTCTGCGGTCCTATTTTCATCAGACGTATGCAAAAATTGCAAAAAGCAGGGCAACCAATACGAAGCGACGGACCAGAACAGCACGTGTTCAAAAAAGGAACTCCAACTATGGGAGGCCTACTTATAATCACATCTTTACTGGTGTCTGTGTTCTTATGGGCAGATATATCTAATCAATACATCATTATCGCATGCTGCGTGATTATAGGGTTCGGAGCGATAGGCGCCGTCGACGATTTTAGTAAATTACGCAAATCGAATTCGAATGGACTAAGCGCAAAAAATAAACTGGTCTCACAAATAATAGTCGCTATTTTAGTTGTCCTTTGCGTATACATGATCCAACCTATCGGATTGCGCAGCTCTATCCTTTTTCCATTGTTCAAGCACGCCGCTTTTGATATAGGAGCGCTTTACGTTGCGTTTGCCGCTTTTGTAATTGTCGGAAGCTCAAACGCCGTGAACTTAACTGACGGTCTAGACGGACTAGCTGTCGGCCCAACTATGATATCTTTTTCCGCCCTAGGAGTAATCGCGTACGTTAGTGGCCATGCAATATTTGCCAACTACCTGAAAATTCCGGTGATACAACACGCAGGAGAGCTTTCTGTGCTATGCTGCGCAACCGTCGGAGCCTGCTTAGGATTTTTATGGTATAACGCCCATCCAGCAAGAATATTTATGGGAGACGTTGGGTCGCTCTCACTTGGAGGACTCTTAGGGTTTATCGGAGTCGCGCTTAAACAAGAAATTTTGCTAGCTATAATGGGAGGCGTATTCGTTGCAGAAGCTTTGTCTGTAGTAATACAAGTCGCCTCATTCAAAAGCACAGGAAAACGAGTGTTTCTAATGGCTCCAATACACCACCATTTCGAAAAAAAAGGGTGGAGCGAATCGACAGTAGTAGCTAGGTTTTGGATAATATCAGCCATACTAGCTGCGGCAGCTATGGCCGCTCTTAAGTTACGATAAACGGCTCTGCATTTTCTGAAAACACCATACAAAGCACCTTCCTGCAATAATAACGTATGGCTAGTAAGCAACATTCGTGATAGCATTGGTCTCGTGTCAGTTCGGCATTTTTATGTGATGACCCTACGCATTGCCATATACAACACTCTCTCGAGAAAAAAAGAAGAATTCATACCAATAGTTCAGGAAAATGTCGGTATATACGTATGTGGTCCAACAGTGTATGGCCCCATTCACCTTGGTAATGCAAGGTCTTGCACCATATTTGACTCGTTTGTACGTTTCTTGAGACATGCATTCGCAAGTGTAACTTATGTCCGCAACCTCACCGATGTTGACGATAAGATTAACGACGCAGCTAGGGCGCGCAAAATATCGATCAAAGAGCTCACCGAAGGAACGACAGACATGTTCCATAGAGACTCTGCTCGCATTCTAAACCTTCCCCCAGACATAGAACCAAGAGCAACAGACCACATAGAGGAAATGATCTCTCTTATAGTGCGAATGATTGAGTCTGGCCATGCGTACGCGCGCGACTACCATGTTTTGTTTGACGTGTCATCATTTCCAAACTACGGTTCTTTGTCGCGTATGCCTATGGATCAAATAGTACACGGAGCACGAGTCGAAGTGGCAACATATAAAGATTCACCTGAAGATTTCGTTCTATGGAAGCCGTCTAAAGCAGGAGAGCCTGGATGGGACAGTCCGTGGGGATATGGACGTCCAGGATGGCACATCGAGTGTTCTGCTATGAGCTATAAATATCTAGGGGCTCCATTTGACATACATGGAGGCGGGAACGACCTGATTTTTCCACACCACGAAAACGAAATAGCTCAAAGCTGCGCCGCGCTTGAAGAAGAGCTCTTAGAAGGACAAAAAGGGATATTCGCAAGATACTGGATGCACAACAACATGCTAATTGTCAACGGAGAGAAAATGTCTAAATCTCTTGGCAACTTCATTTTACTAAAAGACGCCCTGGAAAAATTCAACGGAGAAGTTATACGTTGGGCCCTTTTATCTACACATTACCGACATGTGCTCAATTGGGAAGAACAGCTCTTACAGCAGTCACTCTCTTGTATAGACCACCTATACACAAGCATAAGAAAATACGACGATGGCATTCCCGCGGTCATAGACGAGGTCTCGCCAGACGAAGCCGTGTTGGAGTGTTTGTGTGACGATTTCAACACGCCAAGCGCAATGAGGCGACTTCAAGAAATAGCAAAAGAAACAAACAAACTACGCGGAAGCGAAGGAGCTAAACATGCAGCTATTCTTAAAAAATCTGCTCAATTACTAGGATTTTTGCCACAAAAAGCAGATTTATGGTTTAAGTCTATTGATAAACATACGCAAAGCATTTCAACAGATGTCATAGAAGCGCTAATATATGAGAGAGAAAAGGCAAGAAAAGAAAAAGATTTCGCGTTGTCGGACTCTATCAGAAATAAGCTCAACGACCTAGGAGTCGAGCTTGAGGACAGCGCAGATGGAAAAACGTCATGGAAACTGATCCGATGATATTTTGTTGCTCCAACTTCAATTCAAAATTGCTATAGCTATCTCTTACAACAGCGTTCGTTGTTTGCAGAGTTAGTTTCTCGTATTTTCGATTCATCCTAATCACAATATCACCATAGCAAAAATTAAGAAAAAACAATTGTTCAATGTTTTCAATGTACAATTATCCAGTATGGTGGTGACTGTGACTAAAATTTTAACTATCATATAGCTGAGCGGGTGTGGTGGAATTGGTAGACACGCAAGATTTAGGTTCTTGTGGCGAGAGCTGTGGGGGTTCAACTCCCTCCACCCGCACGAAATTGAGTTCTTGATGCTTGAGTATAGGAGGCAGCGTGGAAATGGATATAAGAATAACAGACATTTCTGGTCAAAACGGCGGTTTAAAAAGAGAGTTTCGCGTTGACATTCCGTCTGAGCTCTTGAAATACGGAATGCTTTCGTATCTTTCTAATAAACAAAAAAATTCTAGAATAGACGGGTTCCGGCCCGGCAAAGCTCCGACAAATTTTTTGGTGAAAAATTTTGGCCATGAAGCCATTCAAAAAACTATAGAAAATATCGCGAACGATGCCTCTAACAGGATAGCCCGTGAACAAAATTTTCGCCTTGCGACAAGCCCAAAATATGAAATAGAAACACTCGAATCTGGCGACAGCAACAATGTGCTCGACAGCTCAATAAAAATAGAATTTGAGCTTATGCCTGACCTTCCAGAAATAAATCTGTCAGAAATCACTTTATTCGACTATACCGTCGACATAAACGACACAGTAATATCCGAGCACCTAGAGAATTCCGCAAAATCCAAGACAAAATCTGAGCCTATGAAGGATCCTCGCCCAGCCCAAGTTGGAGACACTCTGTCGTATTTAATAGAATACTCTCTTCCTAGCGGAGAAACACAAACAGCAAGCGGAGAACTTGTTCTCGGACAGTCTATGTTCCCCAAAGAATTTGAAAAAGAGCTGGTTGGAATTTCTGCTGGACACGAAATAACTCAAAAAGTGCGCGTCCCAAAAAGATTTCCAATACAACAGATGTCTGGTCAAAAAGTTGGATTTAAAGTTAAGTTTCTAGAAATAAAAAATACAGTACCGCATAGCGTAGATGAAGATTTCGCTAAATCTCTGGGCTATGAAACTCTTAGCGAGCTCAAAAAAAGCGTCGCTGAAAAAATAAAGAGTTTTTCTGATAGCCTAGCTTCAAGAATCCAGCTAGAAAACTTCATCAAAAAGGCGGCGGAAAAAATAGAAATTGAAACCCCAGAGGGGCTTGTCGAAAAAGAAAAAGAGGCAAGGTGGCTTTCTCTTCTTAGGTCTGCTGCTCACAAAGATGCCAGCTATCAAGACGCCGTCACTATTATAGAAAAAATGCTTGGAAAAAAAGAAAACGAGATTATGGAAGACATACGTAAGCGCTCTCTGTCTTCTGTACGAGTAGGCATTTTGATAGAAGAAACCATACGAACGCAAAATATTTCAGCATCGGATGAAGAAATACGCGAAGAGATAGAAGCCATAGCTGAAAAACACAATGGACAAAGAGAAGAAATTTATAAGTATTACTCGCAAAACAGAGAAGAGCTCTCTAAGGTATACTCTAAAATATGCGAAAACAAGGCCTTTGACTGGTTGATAAGTCAGTGCAAACATGAGAATAAAAATGTGTCGATTGACGAGCTCAAACTGCTAGCAAAATCTGTCGGGGTTTACTCTGCTCATGAAGAATCTGTCGAGAGTAATATTGAGGCCAAAGAGCCCAGTATGGAGAGATCGTTAGCAAATCAGCAATAACGAATGGTGTAGTCTTGTGTAGTTGTATAGGGTAGGTTTAGACATGTACTTTTATAGAGATAAGTCGCAATGTGGCAAAGGGCAGGTCGAGCCTTACTCTTCCTCCCTCGTCCCTATGGTGATAGAAAAAAGTGGACGCGGAGAAAGAGCCTTTGATATTTTTTCCCGACTATTAAAAGAAAGGATAATATTCCTAACTGGAGAAATAAATGACGACACCGCGTCTCTAGTATGCGCACAATTGCTGTTTCTCGAGTCTGAAGACCCCGATAAGGACATTTGCCTGTATATAAACTCTCCGGGTGGAGTTATTACATCAGCGTTTGGAATATACGACACAATGCAATATGTGAGACCAAGCGTATCCACAATATGCGTAGGGCAGGCAGCTTCTGCAGGAGCTCTTCTATTATGCTGTGGAGCAAATGGAAAAAGAATATCGCTACCTAACAGCAGAATCATGCTACACCAGCCTCTTGGAGGCGTCCGCGGCCAGGCCAGCGACATCGAGATTCACGCTAAAGAAATTCTCCTTATGAAAACAATTATAAATAATATAATCTCAGAAAAGACCGGGCTGAGCCATGATAAAGTGAAAGAGATGACAGACAGAGACTGTTTCCTATCAGCTAATGAGGCCCTTGAACTTGGAATTATAGACAAAGTTATAAGCGCTCGCGAATCTGCTATGAAATAGTTATTTGTCATCCAGTAAATCCTTCTGAGCATAGCGTACCATAAATTTTAAGTTTGCTCTTATGTCGTATGCTTTGCGTTGGCGAACAACCCAAAGTGCTGTTATTAAGTTCCGACTCTTAGCGTGCAAAATAATTTTGTCTAGTAAATTCTTGCGCTTTTTACATAAAATAATAGGCATAATAGGCTGGACCGTCGAGCTGGAACAAAGCACATAATGACACTTATAAGCCTATACGATTTCGCTGAAAACACTCGTGGACGAGCCGTTCTAGGAATAGACTGGGGATCCAAACACACAGGAATAGCAGTATCAGATGCTGATCAAAAAATCGCTGCGGCATTAGTTGATTGCCCGACAAAACCGTGGAAAACTTTGTTATATGAGCTAGAGCGCATAATTCACGATTATAAAATAGGAGGAATAGTCATTGGATGGCCCATTGATATGGATGGCGGATTCAACAAAAATTGCCAATCGGTCAAAAGCCTGTCTGAAAACATCTCGAAATCTGTTAACATCAACATTTGTCTTTACGATGAACGTCTTAGTTCACGCGCAGTCGCAGTATACGCTCCTCAAAAAAACACAAAAAAAAAAGTGTTCTCGCATTCCGACAAGCACGCGGCAGCCTTTTTCCTTCAAGGCGCCCTCGACCTATTCTCTAATATCAGAGCGCGCGCAGAACACCCTTAATTCTACAAACAAACACTATACAATTTCTTTCAACATAAGCAAAACCAACCCTTTCTACAGAAATCACTTAAAAATTCTCTAATTTCTCATTGATCTTCGCAAACAAGCGCAACCCCTCTCTCTAAAGACATTTTATAATGTTTTCTGCAAAACGAAATATAGCTTTCATTACCACCAAAAGCCAGTTGCTCTCCGCTGTTAAATACTCTCCCATCAGAGGATACACGAGCAGTCATCGTAGCTTTCTTGCCACAAAAGCATATGGTTTTTATTTCTATCAACTCATCTGCCCATGCAAGAAGATACTTGCTACCTTCAAACAAATTCTGCAAAAAATCCGTACGTAATCCGTACGTCAAGATAGGAATGTTCATGAAGTCAACAATATCCGTCAATTCATACACTTGAAGTTTTGTCAAAAATTGCGCTTCGTCTATAAGCAAGCACGAAATTTTATCTCGAGTAACGTCGCCGTTGACAAAATCGCAGAAAGAAAAGCTTTCATCAAAACAAGTAGCCCCACCATCAATACCTATGCGAGAATGTATCTTTTGTCCTCTTTCAGAAACAGACATACATTTAGGCAAAAAACACAACGTATTCATTCCGCGTTCATTATAGTTGTAACTGGACTGAAGCAAAGAAGTGGTTTTGCCTGCATTCATTGCGGAGTAGTAAAAGTATAGCTTCGCCACTGAAGACTTTCCTTTGCGCCATAAGACCCGAAGCCAACTTACCACAGGACTTATCATAAAGACAAGCTAAAGTATTACTCCGAGCTTCCATAGGCTAAAACCATGATACACACTGTGATGGTCTTTAGAATTTTTCTTGTAATTGCAAGCCATAAATTTTTTTCTTAGGAAAAAATCTGCGCCACATAAACAAACATCTTGCCTCAACATGTTTGCTTACAACAGACGCAGACTTATTCATAAAAACACTTATTGCTGAGGTGGTTTATGCAGCAGCGTCCAGTTGTTTATATCATTACAGTCCGTAGGTGGCTGCGAACATTTTTTTGCTTGATTTTCGCATACTGAGCGACAACTATCACCAGATTTTTGACAGTTCTGCGTGCAGTTCGTGCTTCCAGTTGTGCACCTTTTAGAGCACGAATTATATCCGTCAAAACAAGCCCTTGCAGCATCAGGATTCACTGAAGAAGGAACAACAGGGGTGTTCGGATCAGTTTGAGGTTGACCGGTTTGGCCTCCTCCAGAAGAACTCCCGCCCCCGCTCCCGCCTCCACCACCACTTGCTCCGCTATTAGTATCATAGGTTTTTGGTGTACTTTTTTTACTGGATTTATTTTTATTAGGCTTTTTTTGTTTAGGCTTTTTTGGGTTAGACTTTTTTTGTTTAGACTTCTTTTGTTTATCTATATGTTTCTTAAGGGCCTGTTCGCGGGTCTGCCCCGGTTTGATTTTCACTATTTTTGGCCCTGCGCTTACAACCTGAGCTATCGAAATCGCAGCAAGCGCAAACAGCATAATAATACCTTTTGTTTTATTCATTTATCCCTCCAAATTTTGTGCTTTTGAGCAAAAATTTAAACGCTTTGTATTACCAATAGTACTTATATATTGTTAAAAACGCGTTTAGAATTTAGCGTTTACATATGACCGCTCGTCGTATAAAAATTATACGTTTATAAAGCTTAAAATTTCTAAATTATACTCAACATTTTTTTAATAAAGCAGTCGTATACTGTAATCGTATACAAATACTCTTGCATAAAGAAAATATTTACTGAAATATTTGTTTTCTTGCATAAAATAAAGGAGGAAGAATGAATAAAAATTTATTCGGTCTGTTTGCAGCTATCATACTCGGCATGTCCGTGAACGCATTTGCAGCAGAAGAAGAGCACAAGAAAAAAGAGGGAGAAAACTCCTCTCATAAGAAAAAAGAAAAAGGAAAAAACAAAAAAGTTAGCTCAAAAGAAAAATCCAGTAAAAAAAACAAAAAGCATAAAGAAGAAAAAGGCAAAAAGCAGGAAAAGCATAAAGACAAAAAATCATCCGGAGGAGGCGCAACCACCCCTACGGACAGCCCATCTTCCCAGCCAAATTCAACCCCTAATACAAGCGGAGACACTCCACCAACTCCTGCGCCAACACCAGACTCCCCTTCTGGAGGCGGAACAACTCCTACACCTCCAAGTGGCGGAGGAAGTGGAACGGGCGGAACAACTCCTACACCAACTCCTACACCTCCAAGTGGCGGTGGAAGCAGCACAGGCGGAACTACACCTCCTGGCGGCCTAATACCTCCAAGCAGCGGAGGAAGCAGCACAGGCGGAACTACACCTCCTGGAGGCCTAATACCTCCAAGCAGCGGAGGAAGCAGCACAGGCGGAACTACACCTCCTGGAGGCCTAATACCTCCAAGCAGCGGAGGAATGTTCCCAACTCCAACGGTAACGCCAGTAGTTATACCTGTAAATTCGTCTCCAGAACATGTAAGCAAATGTCTACGCGAATACAATAAATGCTCTAGCAAGTGCAGCGCCGACACCCCTAAATGCGTAAAATTGTGCGACGGAAGCAACAAGAACTGCGCCTCATCTTGTGACCACAATAATCAAATATGCCAGGGACAACACAACTTAAAATAGAAAAGTAAATATCTTGTTATGACAACAAACTATCAGGCCAATGCCCAGACATTGGCCTTTATTTTCTCAATGCCAATCACATCAACCCTATTAAAAGTAAACTACGAAACGCCCATTTCCAAAAGCCTAAAGACACTAAGCCTCGCTCTCAAAAAACCCTAACCTATGACCTCATCGGCATAAGCACATAAACAGAACGATCATCAGATGGATCTCGCACGAGCATCTGCGATGTCGAATCTTTAAAATTCATAACAAGGCCCTCATCAGTGGCCTGTGCACATATGTCCATAAGATAGCGAGGATTAAAGTTTATAGAAAACACGTCGCTGGAGTCATAACCAACCCCATGGATCCTTTCTATCCCAGAACCATACTGTTCGCTATATGCAGAAATCGACATCTGAGAATTTTGCAACGAAACTCTAACCGCACGATTTTTTTCAGGGCTCATCATAGCAACTCTGTCGACGCTGTTAGCAACCTCTTTAGCAACAACAGATATGCTAAACGAAAAATCCTTCGGAATAGCAAGATTATAGTCTGGAAACTTTCCTTCGACGAGTCTTGAAGAAAAGCACACATCTCCAAATTCAACTAATATCTGGCTTGAAGAAAAAGAAATCCTTGCAGAACCTTCGCACCTCTCTAACAGCTTGCTCAGTTCATTTATCGACTTTCTTCCAACGATAATGCTAGGCATGTCCTTTGAGGCCCCAGCAACATTTATACAGCTAAGCGCTAACCTGTGAGCATCTGTTGCAACCGCGCATATTTTCTCGTCGTCTATATGGAAGTATAAGCCATTAAGGACATGCCTAGACTCATCTGTCGACATCGCAAACTTAGTTTTGTTTATCAATTGCCTAAGCAAACTTCCATCGATTGTAATGCTGTTTTGAAGCGCGCGAGGATGAATTTGAGGAAAATCAATAGCAGGAAGTGTAGGCAGTTTGAATTCAGAATCAGCGCTCGTGAGAGTGAGAAACTGGGCATCCCCCTCAGACGTGCACATAGAAATGTCCGAATCCTGCGTAAGCTTACGAACTATATCGAACAGCATATGAACAGAAACTGTTGTCTCCCCTGCAATCTCCATCGAACACGGCACCATCTCAACAAGACTAGCTTCCAAATCAGTCCCAGTTAAAACCAACGCACCTCCACGACCGTCTTGCTCATTGCTAGCAACAATCAAAACATGAGAAAGAATCGGAACAGTGCCCTTACGTTCAACAATACCGCTTTGAAAAGACAGCGCCCTTAAAAACGGCTCCCTATTTATGCATACCTTCATGCATATACCTTAGTCAGCAAAATGCCATAATATATGGAAATTTATCAATTTTTTAACATAAAACGCAAGCTCTTCCGTGAAAAAAGCCAAATAAGCCGAAAATCTACGATCCCACTCGAAAAAATGAACGGCAAAACGCTGCTAAAAATACCAGAAGTATGGAGCTAGGCGGGATCGAACCGCCGACCTCTGCAATGCCATTGCAGCGCTCTCCCAGCTGAGCTATAACCCCTCGATGATAATATACCCTCGGTTTTTATCTCAGTCAAACCTTACAGAAATTTTCATGACTACGCGAAGCAACAAGCCGAGCCCTGGCGGAATCTACTGAAAACAGCAAATACTTTCCACATACAAGCGATAACAAAAATCAAAACGAAACCGTTACGAAAAATTTAACATAAAAAAACCGGCCAGAATGAAACCGACCGGTATACTTCCTCAGTCCATTAAAACAGCAAAGCTTGTTTTTATTAGTGTTGCTGAGCGCCCATTAAAGATGGGGAAGGGCTGAGCAATTGCTGGCAAAACTCTATTTTCTTAGCAATGTTGCTAAATTGAGATGGATCTACATTTCCTGGAGAAGTCGCAAAACCGCCGCCAATCATTGGTGGCTGTCCAAGAGGGGGAGGTCCCATTCTCGACATCAATCCAGGCATTGGAGATAGGCCTGGGGAAAGATTCATCGGAGGTCTTTGTCCAATAGGGACAACCACTCCAGGTCTCTGCATTACTTGGGCCATAGGAGCGCCTGGAGCTGGAGCATCGTCATCATCATCATCTTGCCCTTCAGACTCCGGAGCCTCCGCCTGGGGCAAGTTGCCCTGTTTTGGTTGTTGGATAGCAGCGTTATTCATTTGCAGCTTTGGAGCCTGAATTCCAGGAGCGACTTTCCCGCCAGGATTATTTTTCTGAGCCGCGTTAACGCTTGCTCCAACAGAAGCAACCGCTGCCAATACAGTAATTAACAGTATTTTTTTCATATTATTCTTTTCATTGTCTAGCTAATATAATTAATTATATGCTGCTTATAATAAACAATTAGTTAAAAACAACAAGGAACAAAGTGCCCGTTGCCAGAGTCGAACTGGCACGGCTGTTAACCGGCAGATTTTAAGTCTACTGTGTCTACCAATTCCACCAAACGGGCCTAAGGATATTATATTGCAGATCACGCGGCTCCAGGTCAATAGGCTTAGCAATATGATTCAGATTCTCCAGAAACATCCATAACAAGCAACAAAAGTCGACTTAAACTATGGTATTACAAAGCAGAGCACAAGTCGTGGCTATTTGATAGCTTTTTCCATCATCTGCCTTATATATGCATCTACGCTTTTTTCTATAATACCTGCAAGGTTATGCTCTATCCAGTCTTTGATAAGAGGCTCCGCCAGGTCGGCCAGAAACTCCTCCATACTTTTATTCTTCATAGATGCCTGCTTCCTCTCGTTTCTTATTGACAGAGCTTTAAACAACGGGTCCATCGCTTTCATAATTGCTTCTGACGGCTCCTCCGCTCTATTAAGCTCAGGCTCTTTACTGCCATGAACCTTATGCCTGTCTTTTAATTCTCTTGAATCATCAATAGGACGGTTTAGGTCTATCACGTTAGACTCGTCGAACTGGTCCTGCCCATCACCCTTATAGATCATACCTTTAATAGAAGAAAGAATCTCTTCCATACTCTCGTCTCCTGCATGATCTCTACCAAAAAAATGCTTCTCCATCAATAACAACGACAAAAAGTGAACCTCTGATTTTACCATATACCTTTTGTCAAAACAATAAATTATTATTTTATTTGTAGAAAATTTACACTCGATTTCCAAATTACATTCAATTTCCGAGCGTAAAAAATATTTTTTGCATTTGAGCAAATTTTTACCTCAGATGAATTTTTCCACCAAAATACTTCTATGCGAAAAAAATATAATGCAGGCTAACCTAGACCACAACGCAGCTAAGTATATCTGTGGTATAATTGGGTTTATTTTAGATAAATCTTTTGTGCGTGAGCGTAATCATCGAAGAAAAATGGAAAAAGGCCATCCTATTCGCAATACAACACACTCCGGACGGCCCTGGCGTGTATAAAATGCTCGATGTTGCTGGAGTTGTGATGTATGTGGGAAAAGCAAAAAGACTTCACCCTCGACTTTTGAGCTATACTAGAATCGACTCGCTTAGCAACAGAATCAGACGCATGGTAGTAAGAATCGCGTCTGTAGAAACCATAGCAACATACACAGAAACAGAAGCTCTTTTACTTGAGGCGAACGTAATAAAAAAATCGCAGCCGCAATACAATATACTTCTCAAAGACGGAAAATCCCCATTTTATATAACAATAGACAGCTCTGATTTTCCTCGACTTGAAAAACAAAGAAAACCTTTTAGAAACACATGTAAATCTTTTGGCCCATTTCTTGAGTATGTAGACGAAATGCTGTCGTCGCTCTACCAGATTTTCTGCATCAGATCGTGCAGCGACAGCGTTTTCAAATCGAGAAGCCGGCCATGTCTGCAGTATTATATAAAACGTTGCTCTGCTCCATGTGTAAAAAAAATTTCTCGCGATGAATATACGGCATCTGTGAAATCAGCCATAGAGTTTCTTAGCGGGAAAAATGAAGATATAAAAAAGCAGCTGATAAAAAAAATGGACGAACAAAGCAACAACCAAAACTATGAAGAGGCAGCAAAAACTCGCGATAAAATTAAGGCGGTAACAGCGCTTTTGAAAAAACAGTTCATTCACGCAAAGTCAATCAATAACGCTGACGTATTAGCTGCTCAAGAAGAGCTAGGGGTTGTTTGCGTAGTTGTTGTGCGCTTTCGTTCTGGAGCAAATTATGGAAGCGAAGCGTTCTTTTTTAACGCTCAAGACATTAGTGAAAATATCAGAGCTGATCAAGAATTTGGAAACTCAGAAATTATAAAACACATTCTGCACGCATTCATCGTACAATTTTATGACAAAATTTCTCCGCCAGAATTAATCCTATTAAGTCATGTTCCTCACGAACTTCCGCTTATAAAAAATGCTTTAGAAAAGAGATTTAGCCGCCAGCCCGTGCTTCACGTCCCAAGAAAGGGAGAAAAAAAAGAAATAGTGCAACAAGCGCTTGTCAACGCCGGAATCGCGCTTGGCAAAAAAATCTCCGATTCGCGTAGAGTCGCAGACGCTATTGGCGAAATAAAATCTTTTCTTAAACTCGATAGAGAAATAAAAAGAATAGAGGCGTTTGACAATAGCCACCTGTTCGGAACAGACGCTCTCGGCGCAATGATAGTAGGCGGTCCTGATGGGTTTTATAGAAAATCATATAGAAAATTTTCTATGACAAATTTTATGGGAGACGACTACTGTATGATGAAAACTCTACTCAAGCGCAGACTGGAAGACCAAACCATCAAAAACCTGCCAGATGTAATCATAATAGATGGGGGAAAAGGACACCTTAACGCAGCTATAGAAGCTGTTGCTGATACAGAAGCAAAAAACATACGAATAATCTCAATCGCTAAAGGTGAAAACAGGAATGCTGGAAACGAAGTTTTATATACGGATTCCGGCGATGAAATTCGCTTCAAAAACAGCGACCCAGTTCTTCAATACATCCAAATCCTTCGCGACGAAGCTCATAGATTCGCGATAACATCTCATAGAAACAAAAGAAAAAAGCGAATGATTAAGTCTATACTTGGAGAGATCAGAGGTGTCGGAGAGACGAGGAAAAACGCTCTATTAAAAAACTTCGGGAGTATCGACAAGATAAAAGATGCGAGCATAATCGAGCTAGAAAGCGTTCCTGGGATCAGTCGCTCTATGGCAAAGGAGATTTTTGAATTTTTTCGCCAGAACCGCTAATCATAAGCCCACAACAAACAGAAGACAGCTTAATTTCCTCGCTTGCATATTAATCCCTCAACCTCTCTCAGAAAAATCGCAAAGCAAAACAGCATTATTTGCATCCAAATCTATTCGCAATACGGCTTTGTTCTTATATAAATTTCGGAGATCCTTCTAGCATATTCTCTAAATTCAAGCAGTTGTTTTCCAGAAAGACTGCAAAGTGAGGCCATTTTCACTGATGTAGGATCAATATGTTTCCCTCCTCTGAGAACTTCAAAGTGGAGATGAGGACCTGTTGTTCTTCCAGTAGCGCCAATAAAAGCTATTTTTTGTCCCTGCCTAACAATTTTGCCAACTCTCATACCTTTCGCATAGCTGCTTACATGAGCATAAGCCGTCTGATAGCCTCCGCCATGCCTTATTAAAATGTAATTCCCATATGCGCCGAAAAAACACATTTTCTCTATAACGCCATCTCCAGCAGCCATAATTGGAGTTCCTATCGGAGCCGCAAAGTCAACGCCCTTATGAAGCTTAGTATAAGAAAGTATTGGGTGTTTCCTCTTACCAAACCTTGACGACAAACGCGCTCCATCAACTGGGGTTTTAAGAAACACTTTCTGGTTAGAGACCCCGCATTGATTATAAAACACAGCCTTGGGCGCGCCAGAAGGCCTGTGTTTATAAAGCCTATACTCCCTTCCGCTTACAGTAATCTTGGCGCACATTATCCCGCAAGGTTGTCGAACGCCAGAGTCCTTATCAACGATTTCTTTATATAAAACAGCAAACAAGTCGCCAGGCTGAAGGTCTAATTGAAAATTAACGTCATAGCTAAACGCCTTTATAAACTCGCTCACTACTGCCGGATCGGCCCCTGCTTTTATCATATCCTTGTATATGTTTTTTCTCACCTTGCCATCAATGCGGACATACTCACTCGATATTGTTGTTTTTATTTTTTTGCACAGGTATTTTCCATTCTTGTCGCGAAAAACCCTAAGAGAAAAAGCTATCTCCGGCTTTATTTCAACCGATAGCAGCCTTTTTTCGGATGCCCCCCTCCTGTTTTGAAAACATTCATACGAAACACTTACTTCCTGGCCAGCTTTTATAAATCTCATATCAAGTTTTGATGAGAGGGCGCTTACAGAGGAATATACCTGGTCTCTAGGAAGGCCCATCGATATCAAAAAATCTGAAACACTTTCCCCGCATTCAAGATCGTGCGATTCCTCGACTACCCTTTTGAAATTCCTATGTTTTTGACCTTTTATTCCCATTATGGAATCGTAAGTCTCGTAAATTTCTTTTCGATATTTTTCTACATCTATAAGCTCTATGTCTTCATTATCGCAAAACTTATGCTTGCTGCTCAATTCGCCAGACCTGCTATAAAAATAAACAAGCCCCCAAATATACGTGCAAATCATAAAAAATGTTATGACCGTTTCATTGAATAATCTATTCAACAGAGCTCGACGCACAAACACCACCCAAAAAACAACGGACTTTATGCGTGAACAGAAAATCCTGGTAGTATTAGCAACATGCCCTAAAAACTTTTCTCGAAAAACAAGCCACTTCTCTCTCACGATTAAACCCGCTCACTTACAGTTTTTGGAACTTATATAAACGCCACCAGCACATCTAAGCAGCCCCCCCACACCGCACAGCGCCATGGCCACACCATAGGTCACGCGGAAAATATAAAACATGTTCACACTAATATAGACACATACGCACCCATAGCAAAGCCTTTATTTTCAGAAATAAAGCATCACTATGCTAATGGGCACCTTGGCATCGCTGCATTTTTCTCTATCACAGATGCAAACTGAAACAATTTCCCCTCTTGGAATGGCGCAGCAATCAACTGTAGCCCTATCGGACGCATATGCTCGCTCACTCCACCCGGAACACTTATCGCGCACACACCAGCGACATTTATCGGAAGGGTCAACATGTCATTCAAATACAATGTCACAGGGTCTGTTGGCGCATCGTCAGATCTAAACGCTGTTGTCGGAGACGTTGGACTCAGCAGCACATCTATTCCTCCTGAAAACGTATCCATAAATTCTTTCGCAATCATTGCCCGAACTTTTTGTGCCTTTTTGTAATACGCATCATAATATCCGTGAGAAAGAACATATGTTCCGATTATGATTCGCCGTTTCACCTCCCAACCAAACCCTTCCGCCCTGCTTTTTTTGTATAACCCCTGCACATCTATGAAACTATCGGTCCTGTGGCCATATCGAATACCATCATACCGCGCTAGGTTTGACGATGCTTCCGCCGGAACAAGCACATAGTAGCAAGCCATTGCATATTTCAAGCTCGGTATAGAAACTGAAACTATCTCACATCCAGCTTCGCGGAGCCATCTCTTCCAGTTTTCCCAAGCAGAAGCTACGCAAGGCTCAAGACCGTCGGTTTCCCATTCTTTTGGGATTCCAACTCGCATCCCCTTTATAGATTTGCCTATTTTCTCAGAAAACAGCGGCACTTTCTCTTTAGAAGATGTAGCGTCGCGCGGATCGTGCCCGGATATAACCTGAAGCATCTTTGCGCAGTCTTCTGTAGACCTCGCAAACACTCCGGCCTGATCAAAAGAAGACGCATACGCTATTATTCCAAACCTAGAGCATCTTCCATACGTCGGCCTCACACCAACAACTCCACAAAACGACGACGGTTGACGAACAGACCCGCCCGTGTCGGTCCCGAGCGCTACGAGAGCAGACATAGCTGCGACAGAAGCTGCGCCGCCGCCAGAAGACCCTCCTGCAAGACATTCAGTATCCCACGGGTTACGCACCTCACCAAAAACACCTGTATTACTGGCAGACCCCATCGCAAATTCATCCATATTTTGCTTGCCAACAGATACACAGCCAGCACTTTTAGCAAGCTCTGTCACATGCGACTCATATTGCGGAACGAAATTATAAAGCATACGCGACGCAGCCGTCGTTCGTTCTCCCTTTGTGCAGAATAGGTCTTTTATACCAATCGGAACGCCTTCCATACTGCGAGCCTCGCCCTTAGCTATTCTCCTGTCGCTTTCTCTTGCTGCATCCATAGCGCTCTCCTCAGAAAGCGTAATATATGCATTTAAATGCGCAGTTTCTTTCGCCCGAGATATATACGCGCTTACCAATTCGCTCGCAGAAAAATCCTTATTAGAAAGTCCTTTTTGAACTTCCTCTAAGCCCAGCTTTAATAATTCTCTCATACCATCAACCATCAAAATACTATTATTTCATCCCGAAAAACAAATCTGTTTACACGAGCGAAAATAAACATTAGCTAAATAAATTTTGGAACAACAAATGTTCCGCCCTCTGTAAGCTCGCAGCTTTTCACAGCCGAACAAGATGCAGAGTCAGAATCTTCGGCCAAAACATCCGACCTCATCCCCATCTCTTTTCCTTCGAAAAAATCAGCCTTCGCTGCGTCCGCATCAGACATTTGATCTATCATACCCAGAATACCGTCTACATCCGACGCCATCCTCGCTACTTCATCTTCAGAAAGCTCCACACACGCCAACTCCGAAACTCTTTCTATATCTTTCACGCTCACCATACAGTCGTATAAGCCCACCACACACACTTTTGACGCTATCACGTAAAACCTATTTTTTCAATGGATCGCGCGCGTGTACCATTAACAAAAGCCCCTAGACCGAGCGCTTTACACGCCCTACAGTAAATTATATGGTAAAAATAGGTTTACAAAAACCAGCTCGAAACTATAGCATGTCAAGCTAGTATAATCATTTGAAGATTAAAACCTTTCACAATCTCATCAATATTCAAAAAATGCCGAATGCTTGCATAGAAAAAATAGAGCTCGCTATACAGAAAAGCATGTCTGAAATAGTCAGCAGAAAAAGCGAAAAGATCGCTGTGGGGCTCTCTGGAGGAGTGGATAGTTCATTGCTAACGTTTGTTTTATCCAATAAAGCTTCAATTCATGGCATTGAAGTAAACGCTATTATAATAGACCACGGGCTTCGAGGAGAATCTAAAAGCGAAGCAGAATCTGCTGCAAAATTCGCTCAAGATTGCGGTGCAAAACCAATAATCATTAGGTTGGCATGGGATATCCCTCCGAAAACCCAACTACAAGAGCTGGCACGCAAAAAAAGATATTCAGCGCTTCTTGCTGCATGCAACGCCATAGGCGCGCGCCACATGTTCATAGCCCATCATATGGATGACCTTCTCGAAACAGTGATAATGAGGCAACAAAAAAATAGCTCCAGCCGCGGAATGGCTGGCATTTCTTTGGTGATTCCGCGCCATAACATATACATAATTCGCCCACTGCTCGCAATTCCTAAAAGCTCTATCCTATCCGCCGCAAAAACCATAGGTATACGATGGACAGACGACCCGTCCAACAGCGACCAAAGATTTACTCGCGCTCAAATAAGGCCTAAGGTTGCATCTATGCCGGCCGAAGAAAAAAATTTTTTATTTCTAAGCTCTCGCAGAGCCGCAATTTCCAGAGAAAAGGAAGCTGTGAGAATATCAGAATTCACAGGTCCGCTTATATATTCATGCGATTTTTCAGGCGCGCTCAAAATAAATATCGAACCACTTTTAAAGCATGACCAAAAAGAAATAGAGTGGGCGCTTTGGCATTGGATTCAGCATACTGGCAACTGCTCCTCTGTTAGAAAACTAGGAAGCCTAAAGTTACTGTGGGACAAAATCCGCCGCTATGCATCGAATACATCATATAAAAGCGGGCCTAGGATAATTTCGTGCCTAGGAGGCTGCATGTTCGTAATTTCGAAAGAGGGTCTGCTTTATGTAATAAGAGAAAGCGGAAGAATTTCTTCAAGCCAAAAGGAGCTAATATCTGAAAAAGTGATGATAAATTGCAAGACCCATTTTTTCTGGGATAGAAGATTTTTTTTCTCAACAAGTAATACTGATGATATTATAAATAAAAGACAATATTACGAGGCTGGCACAGGATTTATAAATTCCCTCATACAAAACTCTCTTCCAGACCTATCGCCACAGACAGAGATAGCTTGTTGCAAGCTTTCTCCATACGCTCCGCCACTTCCTGTATTTGTCGCGTATTAAAGTGCATTTATCGATCAACAACAAAACAAAGTCTATCAACTCGCATAAACCCGCCTATGCCAATTTTCTATTTTTCTGAAAAGATTTTAAAAAAATTATTACGTTTTCAAGGCTCATCCCCCTAGAGCCCTTTATCATAACGATATCGCCGCGAGCACACATGTCTTTAATCTCCCGCGCTATATCAACAGCTGGCTTTCCAAAAACGCTTTCACATCTAATAGAATTATTCTTTCCTGCTTTTTCCATATGATGCCCACAGAAATATATCCGATTTACACGATGAGAAATTTCACCAGCAATAAACTCGCACAGTTCGTCATGAAGGCGATCTGAAAGGTCTCCCAGCTCCAACATATCACCCAAAACAATTATCTTTTTACCACTGGTGCTATAGTCTTTAACCCTACTAAGCGCCGCTTTCATAGACGCTATGCTAGCGTTATATGTTTCGTCCATTATTCGCAACCCGCTTTCCAACTCGATGATATTCCCTCTCCCACCAATGGGAGAAAAGTCACGCAAAATGTCACAAAACTCTGCGGGGTCTTCCCCTAAAGACAATATACAAGACAATACTTGCAAGCTAACATACACCCAGTGATAACCGATATCCTGAAGCCTATATGATACAGGCTTTCCACAGATCTCAGCCCGTACAATCACCTCTTGGCATCTTTCGTACCTCTCTGCATCTATAAGTCTAACTATACTTTTTGAGTCTTTGCCAAATGTCACAATGTTAAATGACTCTCTATGCGCTGATGTTCCTATTTTCCTAGCCGCAGCAAACATATAATCAAAAAGAGCAGAATCGGCGTTTAGAATCATACATTTTGTTGCATCGCTCTCAAATACCTCTAGCTTTGCGTCTGCCAAGTCTTCCATGGAAGAAAATTCTCTCATATGGCTTGCCGTAACATCAGTTATTATTGCTGAATCTGGCCTTGCGATCTCAACAAGGCCTCGAATCTCTCTCGCTTTGCTCATACCTAGCTCAAAAATTCCAAACTTTGTGTTCGCCGGCATCCTTGAAATACTAAGCGGAGCCCCGATTTCATTATTTAAATTACCTTTTGATTTATGAGTAGCAAATTTTCTTGATAAAAGCATTGCCACGCCCTCTTTCACAGAGGTTTTCCCAACACTTCCTGTAATAGCAAGGATTTTGGCTTTGCTACGAGCTCTAGCGGACTTTGCTAAAGACAGAAGGGCTCCAAAAGTGTCTTTAACAGATATTAGATTCTGAGACGAAATATCTCTTCTTTTGTTTCGCAAAAATTCCTCATCAACAATTCCAGCAGAAGCGCCAGCATCAAATGCTTGTCCTATAAAATCATGACCATCAAAATTAACTCCGCGCAGAGCTATAAACAAATCGCCTCGCTCTATAGTCCTGCTATCTATGGACACCCCGTAAACACCAGAATTAACAAATCCACACCCTCCAGTGTGTAAAAGTAGCTCTTCTGCGCTCCATAGCACTTTTTTCTCACTATACATAAAAATAAACCTCTGTCATAAGCCAATAACTAGCGCCCCACGATAAGAATAAATCGAAACCGCAGCTATGACCAGAAACAACTCTTTTTCTGAACCAAAAAAAATCAGGCAAGAAATTGCAAACATAGGTTATAACGCCGCCATTTGCTCTGCAAAGCGCACTGCATCGTCAAGTCCTATTTTCACCTCTTTTAAAAATTTTTCTTCATCGCTTAGAAATGACGGAGGATCTATGGGACGGCCCATAACAAGCGCACCTCTGCCAAGCGGAAGCGGCACGATAAATCGATCCCAAGACGAAAGCTTTATGCAATTTTTAGTTGCAAACGACAGCGGATACACTTTTTTTTGAGACAAAAGAGAGAGAGAAAAAATCCCACTGCTAACGTGCCCAAAAGGCCCCCTAGGACCATCAGGAGTAATTCCGATAGACGCACTTCTGGATTTTAGCATCTTAAGCATTGCCCGAAGAGCGCCAGCGCCCCCCCTAGACTTTGATCCATATATCGTATCTATCCCAAGATGAGCAACTGTTTTAGCTATAATCTGTCCGTCAGAATGCCCCGAAATTAACATAAAGAACGGAAATTTCCTATTCCACGTAAACGGAGCCATAGCCATTCTCCCATGCCAAAATACGAATATAGCCGGAACGTTATCAGAGTTCACCTGATCAAGACCATAAACCTTCCACTTTGTTGTTTTATATACTAACAACAAGTACGCAGACAAAATTCTACCCAAAACTCTTTGCATAAAAGAAGATTTTGTAATCCTTTTAAATGTCCGCTTGACAAATCCAACTAGTTTCACAAACCTCACCACAACTAACTGTCTAAAACACATACCATAGTGCTGTTATCCGTCATACACTTCCAGCCAACCTCTTGCATTATAAATCAAATTATTACGCTTCATTTATAAAGCTTCAAAAAAAGCTCTAATAACAAAAATAAACACAATTAAATTTTATTTGCGAAGCAAAATATTGACCGCTATTTCCCCGTCTGACGAACAAAAAGAAACCGACGCCCCTATAAATTCAGCCAACAGCTTTATATACTCTGCATAGCTTTCACTAGCCGAGGAAGCACAAGATCTGCCAGTTAGTATCTCCTCATCCCTGCTCAATAGGGCTATCTTATCAGAAACAAACGACACTTTTATAGAATTTTCATAGAACATAGCTGATATAACGCCGCTTTTCGTAGAAGACTTCTTTACAAACCACAAAACTATGGCAAAGACTAACTGCCCAACAAACGGGTCTGATACAGAAACGTTATCAATATCGAGCGTTATTCTTGTCGTAGCCTTTAGAAAATCTTTTGCATATAGCACGTTCTTAGAAAAGTCAGCTACACGCCCAGCGTACCCAAAAACAGCTCTAAGAAACACGAAAGTGCTTCTTATCTGCATACTTGACCTTATCAACAAAGAGCTAACATCCTTACGAGTTTCATCATCAGCGTCGCTCAAAAGCTCTATCCCGGCAAGTATTGCGCTCATAGGAGATGCCACATCGTGCAACACCTGAGACAACAAAAACTGCTCAGAAGCCAAAATTCTTTTCTCAGTAAGCCTCTGCCCTTCATTACGCGGTGAATCCATATCATGCACAGCTTTCATTCGTACATAGGCAAACAGTCTATACAAACAATCCTTAATAAAAAATTAACAACGGCTGTTGCGGAACTTCCTATGCGCAAAAAACTTCGTATAATTGATTATATCGGAGAGCATCATAACAGATATTTCCCAGAATTCTCATAAAAACAGCCTTAAAAAAGCCACCACCAACAGCAAAGCGCCTCTCGCTAACCCTTTTTACTTCACCAAAAATCTAAGCTTATATCCTTTCTCGCACCATTTCTTCACTTTTATAAAACGTTCTCTGAATTTTTGATCAATCTCGCTAAGCCTAACATACTTCCCATCTGATGTTATTATCAGAGGATCTATGCCTCGAAATTTAGGGCGTATATGCACGTCAAAAGGCCCGCAGACAACCTCTTCAAACGAAGAATGGACAAGTTCGCATGCTCGCATATACTTCCTTATTTCTTGGTCTTGAGAACTTCTCAATGCCTCTATAATCTCACCATCTTTTCCAAAGTGTATCGTATATTGACTTATAAGTCCGAGCTTTATTGCTCTTTTCACCGCCTTTGAAAAATAGTGGTATATAGCCGAATTCCATTGAGCGCCCCACAGCTTTCTAGTAAAATGAAGAGGTAGCATCGCAAATACTTTTGCAACTCTGGCATCGTCAAAAAACCATTTTCCGTCTCTAAAATACAAATGAGCAACTATGTTTTGCGCCTCTGCAGTTGTAATAAGATTAGCTAGCACGGCTGTATGAATATTATACTCTATTCTGTCTGCGCACATATCAGGCAACGGACGCTCCAGCGCTGTGTATTGTGACAACTCTGGGTCAAGTTCTTCTATGGTTGTATTATACGACTGTAATATAGCGGGAACATCTGTTTTGCGCAGATACCTTATGTGTATCAAGTCTTGATAAGAACGCTCTTTCGCTTGGTCTACACCATAAATCGTATCCCCCAAATGCGAAAACGCAGTGTGAGACACGTCGTGCAAAAGCCCAGTAGCCAGTTCTTTTTGGCAGCATTTCACTTTAATGAGCAAAACAAGGACCCCCTTACAATGATCTGCTCTAGAAAAATGTGGAGCTAATCCAAAATACGTAGGAGGGCCAGATTGATCAACGTTATCCATCCTGCTCAGAGCCTTAGAGTCTAGCAGCCTCTCTATCATAGGGTCATCGATTTCAGTCCTCCCCCACTTCACATTTATACCAGCGCTCCCAAGCGCCCCCATAGAAAAAATAACGCTTGCGACACTTACAGCCATTTTCATCTTATACATACAATTCCCCCGATATTTCAATCACTTACGCCTTCCCGGCGCATCACTAATTATTTGTTATATAGCAATAATTTTCCAGCATCTTTCGTGAATTAAATCAGAAAATTTTGTCAAAACACCAGCTATTTCACTCATCCGCTTTTTCCAGTAGAATGCGGTATGGAGCCAGAGGTTTCATCTCTGGGTTATGCGTTTTTTATGAATACAGAAAGCGAGCACTTTTTGTTTATAGGCGGCAACGATGACGCGAAAAAGAAGCGCGCGAATAGGAACATTTGGGCACTAAGCATCGGAATGCTTCTTATGAACGTTTCTTCGTCTCTAGTCTATATTTGCATGCCGTTTTTTTTTAAATACTGCTGTAATTTGAAAAGCGGCTTAGCAGGCGCCATAGAGGGTATTGTAGAGGGGTTTTCTCTTCTAATAAGGACGTTCGCAGGGTCTCTGAGCGATATAGCAAGAAAACGCAGACCGTTTATAATAACAGGGTATTTATTTACGTTCTTAGCGCGCGCTTTCATCGCGGCTTCATCATCCATCGATTCCGTTCTTCTTGTCATATCATCCAGATTTTTGGACAAGCTAGGTAACGGTATTCAAGCAAGCCCAAGAGAAGCGCTAATAAGCGACTCTGTATCGTCCGACATTATAGGAAAGGCATATGGATTTAATAAAGCGTTTGGACTAATAGGGTCGGTCGCAGGCTCTTTGCTAGCCCTTTTGATATTCGTCTGGCTTGATAAAGTTAACTTCACAATTCTCTTCTTCACAGCAAGCTGTCTTTCTCTTTTTGCAATACTTATCGCCGTTGTGTTTGTAAAAGATGTTGATATAGAAGAAAAAAGCTCAAAACGGCAAAAACAAAACCTTTCCAAAAATTCATCTATAAAAATAAAACACGCTGTCGCAAAGCTACGAGAATTTTCATTTGAATATTGGAAGGTAGTATGCGTAGCGTCACTTTTCAAGTTAGGCTATTTCAGCGGAACATACATGATGCTTCTGTTCAGCGATAGCAAAATCGGATCTTTTTTCTTTCTGGATTTTGCCAGAAAACCGCACATAGCGGGCCCTATAGTCATGCTTATACAAAACGTTATGAGCGCCGCGTTTTCTCTGCCATTCGGCAATTTCTCAGATAGACAAGACCGCCGCGCTAGCGTGGCCATTGGTCTTTCTTGTATGCTTGCTTCTCTTTTATGCTTCGGGTTGTTTGCAAGCAGCTCTATCTTTGTGTGTATAGGAGTGGCGCTCTATGGCATACAGATGGGGATGCAAGGAGCCCTTCTTGCCCTTTTATCAGACACAATGCCAAAAGAGCTCTCTGGAACCGGGTTTGGGGTTTTTTATACGTTCACTGGAATCAGTGTTATATTAACCAACTGGGCTATTATGGGACCTATCTGGGACTCATATTCTCCGAGCGCCGCTTTTCTTACTGTATGCATGCCAATAGCGCTTTCTCTTATCGTTCTCTCCTTTGTGAAAGCAAATCCAACTAAGAACCGCTAAACTCAGCCATAGCAAAAAACAAAAAAAAGAGGTAAGAAATGCCGGATGTCGGACTCGAACCAACGACCTACTGATTACAAATCAGCCGCTCTACCAACTGAGCTAATCCGGCCCACAGCTGATACTAAACGCTATACAATAGAAATTTCAATAGCTGCTCTGAATTTTATTGCAGCAGCCCACGCTATGGACCATTTCAAAAGACGCTCTTAAAAACAGATTACCGGCGTAATGCGAGGCGTTTTCCTCGTCGGTTCACCTCTTCTTTGCGCCTTAATTTCCCATGTTTAAATTTCCGCAGATATGCAGCATAATTAATCGATTGTTAAATGCTAGACATTTTCCAAGCTCACAACTAGAGGACAGATGAAGTGCCGCATTGCAGCTCAGCGTCCGTGTACTAGCTGAAAAACGCAGGCTTTTGGAAAAATCTAGGCGCTTTTTTTGGAGGTTTTTATGCCAATTGTTATTTCTATGCCAGCTCTTTCGCCAACAATGGAATACGGACACCTGATTGGATGGCATAAAAAAGAAGGCGACTCTGTCTCTGTGGGAGACGTACTTTTCGATGTTGAAACAGACAAAGCCGTAATGCAGGTTGAGTCTTCAGAAAGCGGAGTAATCGCAAAAATACTAGCGAGTGACGGAACAGAAAAAATAGCCGTAAACACTCCTATAGCTGTTTTGACAGAACGCTCAGACAGCCCCTCTGATGTAACCTCTTTTATAGAAAAAATACTGTCATCGTCAAGCCGGCTAACTAAAAGCGAAGAGCCTTCTGAGACCTCATGTTCTCAAAATGCGTCACCAAACATCAATTCAGAAAATCGCAGAGCCATTTCTCCTCTAGCAAACAAAATTGCTAAGAAAAGCGGAATTGACGCGCTAAGCGAACAAATCACTGGCTCTGGTCCTCGAGGCCGCATTATAAAAAAAGACATAGACGCGTTTATAGAATATTCAAACAAAAAACAGTCTGGTTTGTCGCATACTCGCGCATATATCGACTCTTCTGTTAGTTCTATTAGACGTGTAATTGCAGACGTCCTGGGAGAGTCAAAAAGAACCGTCCCGCATTTCTATGTATCGACCGATTGCGACACAAGCGCGATGCTTGATCTTCGTCAAAAAATAAATGACACCCTGATAGGAAAGAAAGTATCTGTAAACGATATGATAGCCAAAGCGTGCTCTCTCTCTCTTCTGGATGTTCCAGAGATGAACAGCTCATGGAGAGAATCGTTTATACGCCGATATGAGTATGTTGACCTTGGAGTCGCTGTTTCTATGGAAGGCGGCGTAATGACCCCAGTTGTACGAAACTCAGATAAAAAGAGCATAGTGCAAATCTCTGATGAAATACGATTGCTGATACAAAAAACACGTGATAAAAAGCTTCCTCCGGAAGAATTTCAAAATGCAACGTTCACAATAACGAACCTTGGCATGTTTGGGGTTAGTAATTTTGATTCGGTAATAGTTCCACCTCAGGCTGGAATTTTGTCTATAGGAGAAAGCGCGCAAAAACCTGTTGTTCGAAATGGTAAGATAGAAATAGGAAACGTGATGACCGTCACCATAGCAGCCGATCATAGAGTAGCCGACGGAGCCGTTGCAGCTAAATTTTTAGGCGTATTTCGTAATTTCATAGAAAATCCGTTAAAAATGGTCCTATAGACCATGTCATTTCCGCGCCATAGGATGAGAAAGGTTTGCGGTATTTTTCGCAAGATTAATAGCGCATTATTGACTATATACCTTTTTTTAAATATCATTCCAACAGCGCGTCAGGTTCGCGTTTTTTATAAAGGAGGTTATAAATGTTTTATCTTAATAAGTTGGTATTTTTGAGCATACTGTCTTTCTTTGCATGTTCTGCGGCTCAGGCAACTGATGAGCCAAAAAAGGAAGGAACTGAGCAGCAGCAGCCTGTCGAGGAAAAAGACAAGCAGCCAGAAGATCAGAAGAATGGCGAGAAGAAAGACGACAAGTAACAGAGGAATTGTTTCCGTACAAATATGGTCTAGTATTTAGACGATTCGGGTTCAGTTCTGTTTGCCTTCTGGCATTAGGGACTGTTCTCTGTGTTGGAGAGCGGTCCTTTTTTCTTTTTTTTATGTGATAGAACAAGTGTTTGTTGTTGTTCTTAGCGCATAGCGTTCGCGGTCATTTAGCGCCCTTGTTTTTCTATCATCAGGTGCGGAGCTCAGTCCGAGCGGCTTTTGGGCTTTCAGTTTTATGGATTTTATGTATGCGGTGGAAAGATGGAGGCATCGTTATCGGCTCCAAAAATTTCGGGGAAAATAAACAAATAGTAAGCATATTGACAAAAGATCATGGGCTTTATAGCGGGATGCTGCATGGATCGGCCAGAAAAATCGGTCATTTCTTTTGCGGGACGTTTGTATTCGCTGCTTGGAGCGCTCGTCTTGAAGAGCAGCTTGGAGTATGGACTATAGACGGCCTCGACAACACACACATTGTTAGAGCTCTCGACCACAGACTCTCTTTACAAACGGTAACTACATCATGCTTCCTGGTAAAGGAACTTTTACCAGAGAGAAACCAATGCGAGAGTGTTTTTGTATGCTTGTCTAGACTTGTTATTTACGCATCGAACGCAACCGCTATGAACAGGAATGAAGCTGTAAAACGTTTGATTATCGGCTATGCAAGGTTGGAAAATTCCATTCTATATGAGCTGGGCTATCCAAACCCTGCGGTGACAAAATTTCTACTAGAATGCGACGCTCACAGCAACCCAAACGTAATAAAAAGCACTTTACTTCTTCTAAACAAGACCAACTCATTGTTTGAAAGACACTGGCCCAACAAATTCTCACTCCAAAACGCTCGAAAATCCTTTATAGAAACAATAGGAAAAGAAGCGGCTAAAATATAGCGAAACATAAACTAACGCTATGTCGCAGATGATTGCGCAACACACCACAAGTATACGAGCACAATTTAGAGAAACTAGTATATACGAAAACATGGCCTATGCCGTTTAACCATAGGACAGTCGTGGCCTTACAAACTACAAAGGAGCCAATACCGGACTCACGAACTACATATTTAACCATACGCTAAACTACTCTTTGCTCTAGGCTTTGTTTATTTCCAACAGTTTAAAATTTTATACTGATATAAGTGTGTTTGAAAAAAACTGTGCGCCGTCTATGTCAACTCTATTAATATTGGAGCATGGTCGCTGGTTCTTCTAGCAGCTCTATACTCTCTACACACTTCATATGACTTAAGCGCCTCTGCCGCAAATGGTGACAGAAAAAACGCGTCTATTCTTAGGCCGTCATTTCTCTCAAATGACCTACCTCTATAGTCCCACCACGTTGGAGAGTGCCCTTCGCTGCCAGTCGACATTCGAAAATTCTTCGCTTTTTCAGACGAATTCTGCCTCATGTTCGCCACCTCATCAAAACTGTTTACCAATTCGCTGGTATCCGCCCTCTCTGTCAAATCTATGTTTTTTTTAGAAAAAATTTTTTCGCATACGCATAGTCTATCAATCAAAGCCGCATCCCTCCAGCCGCTTATAGCTTCAACAAGCATCTTTCGTTCTTCTTGCGAACACAAAATTTGCCCCTCCCACTTCTCTTTAAATACAACGTCCTCTTGCGAAGGAGTTACGTTATAATCTCCGCCTATAACAGCTTTTTCTTCTAGCTTCAACAAACCGGAAAGGTGCCGTCCCATGTTCTTGAAAAATTCATTTTTATATCCAAACCTGCTAGACCAAAAAGACGTTCCGTTTGGAGCATACACGCTCGCGACTCTCAGATCTCCAACAATACACTCTATATACCTAGCTTCAGATATAGAAGTTGAAAAAGTACATTTATAAACGTCATACATCTGGCGCTTAGACAGTATCGCCACCCCGTGAAAGGACTTTTGCCCATACACAGATGCCTCAAATCCAAGATCTTCGAAAAACCCTATCGGAAACGCCACATCCTCAACTTTTATTTCTTGTAAAAGCAAAATATCTGGAGATTTATTACTTATAAAACTATGTATTACCGGAAGTCTAGCTCTAACAGAATTTACATTCCATGATGCGACTAATGCCACGTTTCCCACTTTTTCTTGAGACCATCCACCTACCGTTAATTATCACGCCACTGTATTTTATGCAAATATTTTTATTATTTCTTTGACAAGTGGTGGAATTTTTGTTAGAGATTTGTCATGTGCCTGCTTGTATTAGTTGGAGTGCAGCGCAAGGTGGTATGAGCGGATAGAGTGTGCGTAATTTGTTGGTTTCGCTTGGTTTATGCTTACATTTTTTTAGAAGTTTTGTGTGATCATGTTGAGGTGTAAGTAGTTGTGTCAATTATGAAAGGGAGATCTTTAATGAAAAAGGATTATAGAAAATTGTTTGGTGCGCTTGTTGTATGCGCGTTGGTAGCCAGTCTTGGAGGCGGGTCTTTCGCTTCTGGCGATGAGGCGCAGTCCAAAAAAGGAGTCGCTAGCGGAGAGGATAGTAAAAGCTTAGATTCTGAGAAAAAGGAAGAAAAGATTGATGGCGCTCCTGGTGCCTCTGGCAAAGAGCCTTCTTTAGAAAGCGGAAAAGAAGGATCGGACAGTAAGATAGAAGATCAAAAAGACAAGAAAAAGTCTTCTAAAGGCGGAAAGAAAGCAAAAAAAGCGAATAGGTCTAAAAGAGCTGGAAAATCCAGGTCTCGCCACCACGCGTCTGCCCAATCTTGCGGATGCTCTGATGCTAACGAATCGAATCAGAATGGCATTTATAAGCAAATAGCCCCTGGATCATCGTGCGAAGCTATGTCAGGAGTTCCTTCAAACTGTTCAGCTACTAAGCCTGCCGCCGAAGAGAAAGCAGCTCTTCCAGAAGAAAAAAAGCAGAGCAAGGATGGTGAGGCTTCCCCGAAAGAGAAGCCCGCAGACAGCGAAAAGAAGTAAAGTTACGCTTTGTTTGACAAAAGGGTGGACAGATTGCTCCTGTTCCTCCCTTTTTTTTACAAAAAAATATAAGGACCTACCTATCAATAGGCGAGGAGGGCTCTAGTCACCGGCCTCTAGCACTTACAAACGCTTTGCACCCACCGCGATATGACCACAGATAGCGTCAAACACAAACAACTTATCCGAGTCCTACCGCTTACGTTAACTATCAGAAACACATAACAGGACCCAGCTCGGTTGTTACGGTTGTTATTCTTGATTTTTTAATAGGCCTTATAGTACCATATATCGTTCGTTCTTAAGTATTACAGGAGATGCAGTGGACATAATCTCGTTTGCGACTTCGTCGTTTGTACAGCTTCTTGTGGTTGTCAATCCGTTTGTAGTTGTGCCCTTTTCAATAGCCCTAACCGCCCACTTGTCTCCGAATGAAAGATGGGACACATCCGTGCGCGCTTGCGTGATTGCTTTTTTAATAATGGCCCTGTTTGCGCTGTTCGGGCAAAGCCTACTAGATGCTATAGGAGTTACTGCTAGCGCTCTTAAAATTGCAGGAGGTATACTGTTATTCCTAGTCGCATACAGCATGATCTCTGGCGGAGGGAAGTCTTCTTCCAAAAACTCCGACGAGCCAAAGCAAGATGTTTCGGTGTTTCCTCTAGCGTTTCCTTTTATATGCGGGCCAGGAGCTCTCACAGTTATAGGAGCTTGCGTGACAAACGCCACAACAGCAGGAGTCATTGTTACCAAGTCCGTTATGGTGGTTGTCATACTTGCAGTGTCTGCTATTATGCTATTCTCTCTCGCTGCGCAAGACATAATAGCTAAAGCGCTTGGAGAGTCTGGGAAAAATCTGTGTCAACGCTTGTTCGGTCTTCTTCTTGCTATGATGGGGGTTCAGCTGACGATAGCTGGAGTTGACAGCATTAATAGGCCCTCCTCCCAAGCTTATTCATCTACAGCGCCCGTGCAAGAGCTAGACAGAAAGCCGTCTTGACCGGTATTGTAGCTGGTAATTTAATATATGCCGCTCGCCTTCTCTTGGCTTTTCCAGTAGAAATTTTAGCGGCGTTTTATGTGTGAGCGCACAAAAATGAAAAATAGTGACAAAATATGTTATGGAGAGTTTGTAGAAAGATTTAAAGGTGGGATACCACTGTACAGCGAGTCCGCGTTCAAATATATGAGAAAAGCCGGAGAAATAGCAGCAGATACGCTGGATTTTGTTGAGAAATTTATAGTACGCGGCACAAAGACTGAAGAGCTAGACGCTTTGTGCGCAGAATTTATAAATAGTCGCGGAGCAACTTCTGCCTGCCTAGGATATAAGGGCTTTCCGAAGTCTGTATGCATATCTGTAAACCATGTCGTGTGTCATGGAATACCATCTTCCAGAGCTCTCGCCGACGGAGATATAGTCAATATAGACGTCACTGTTATATTCGATGGTTGGTATGGAGACACGAGCAAAACGTTTTGCGTAGGGAAAGCGCATCCGAGAATTGAGAAATTAGTAGAAATTTCGAAAGAAGCCCTCGAGGTAGGAATAAAATACGCCGCCCCTGGAAATACCCTATCTGATATTGGAAGAGAAATACAAAAATTCGTGGAAGAAAACGGATTTTCCGTAGTACGTGACTTTTGCGGACATGGAATAGGAAGAGTATTTCACGATCTTCCTCAGGTGCTACACTTCTATGATAAAAATGACAAAGTCATACTGGAAAAAGGAATGATTTTCACGATAGAGCCCATGGTCAATGCTGGGAAACACAATGTAAAATCGCTGCCTGACGGGTGGACAGTGGTCACTAAAGACCGCTCTTTTTCTTCGCAATTTGAACATACCATAGGCATAACAGCAATCGGATGTGAAGTGTTCACGAAAGGATCGGTGCAAAAACAAATACAGCTATAAAAGCCCTACAACAACCGAGAGAGCTCGCCTTATCATGTATAAAGAGGAGAGCAATTAGCAATATCGGAGTCGGGAGAGTCTTTTCGTAATCTTGAGGCATACCGTTGTTCAGCCCGGCATCAACGAAGAGCATTTGGGAAAATATATGTATGCATATCATTTGCTCAAGCCTTTTTCAATTTGCCAATAAAAAACTAAGCGGCATATTGAAAATTACAAATTCAAAAAACAGCAAACGCCTTTCTAAAACAAAAATCCATGCCAGACTCCTATTACCAAAACCGAACACAGGACAGCGCGCGCAGCAGACGCTGCATCAAACTCTTGGCCTAACAACTATAACAATACAACGGCAAACACAAACGCGGCACCACCATGAAAGCACCATAGCAGAGCCGCGAACCATACCGGAGTGCACCGGTAAGCATTTTTACTAACACACAACCTTTTTCTCTTCCACCGCCTTTTTAAATGTCCTACCAAGGTAAAGCGCAAAGAAAAACCATAAAACTACAAGAGGAAACCCAACAAAACCACTCAAAGTTAGGTAATGCACACGCCCAGCAACCTTCCCAAATATTGACTGAAGCGGACCAAGCAACATATTAAACAACGACCCAGTCTCCTTAGACGCGCGCGATCCAAAAGTCTCAATCCACGCCTGAGCTTTAAACTTTACATCTGTGCTCGTCGGAATGTAAAGTTGCTTCAAAGCAGGCCCATTAAGCGCATAATTTATAGCTTTAGACCCAACCATAAGTGCAAACAAAAAGCTAAGAGAGTTGATTGTGAGAAAGCTAAAAAGAGCCGTTCCAACTATAATAGGCATCGCCGCAAGAGCAACCCCAACTCCCAGAAATCTAGTCACATTACTTATCCCAAACAGCAAACACAACAACGAAACTGTATTTACGCTCGACCCATAAATGCTTAGATAATTACTAAGCGCTACACCAGAGTATATGCTACCCGCCGCTAACTTAAAATTAAAATCGAATATAGTAACTATAATCTCGTATATAAAGTTACAAGCAAACATACCAAGAAGATACTTATGAGAAACCATAAGCTTCAACCCTTCCAAGAATCCAGGCTCCTCTTTCTCTTCATGCTTCTTCTTTTCGGCTACCTTCTTATCCGAACCATCCTGAAATGACGCTAACAGATGCTTAGGCGTAATTTTCAAAAACAACTTAAATAAAGGAATTATCGAAAGAACAGCGCACGCAAGAATAACAACAGAGATAGTATCCGTGGCCAATCCCAACCTATGCGGCAAACCTCCTATACTATACGGAAATATTATGCCTCCAATCTGCCCCATAGCAACAACCAAAGGAAATCCTCTTTTTGCAGAAGTAGGGTCAGTTGTATCTGTAGAAAATGCCCAAAACAATGCAACAACAAGAGAACCAAAGCTCTCTACAAAGAAATACCAGATATACCCCAGTGACTTAGTCGCTATGAAAGGAATCATCGAGCGCGCCGCAATTTCCTCGGCCGCCCCCTGAGTCACAAACATAAGAGCAGCAAAAAAGAACAACGATATTCCGTAGAACGACGGTAAAATCACAAGCATCTTCTCGCGAGAAGTGCTTTGAAGAAGCTTTGTATAAAACATAACAAGCGGCAGAAGCGCAAGAACAGAAACCGTCTTTGCGTATGGAAGCTGCATCTTATCCACAAGCTGAATAAATATAGAATCCTTAAGTGGACGAAGCGTCCAATAGGAACCTATTATAAGAGCAAACATAGCTCCTAGGCGTAAAAATTTCTTAAATTCTTCTCTTTCAAATGTCCCAAAGTTGAACTTACATAATCTCATTAAAACTTGAAGCATTTCAACAACATCTCCTTTTCAAAACAACACGCGAACACACTATAGGGAAACTAAACTCCACTCCCAACGCGTCATCACAATAAACTTTCACCGTCAAAATTCTACCACTTTTCCATAGATTTTCACAGCAATTTTATGCAGTTAAAAAGTTTTATCCAGAGATTTTCCAAAATCTCCTTAGCCTTTATTAAAAAAAGAT
The DNA here is from genome assembly GCF_021654655.1 of Candidatus Hydrogenosomobacter endosymbioticus. Classification (GTDB taxonomy): domain Bacteria; phylum Pseudomonadota; class Alphaproteobacteria; order Holosporales; family GW7; genus Hydrogenosomobacter; species Hydrogenosomobacter endosymbioticus. Next base: position 525,457 of record NZ_AP025225.1, read on the forward strand.
TTTTATTTTAAAATTTTTCATTTTATTCTATTGCTCCAGAAAAATAGCAGAAATACGCAGGTTTATTTTTTTAAGAGAAAAATTTTTATGCAATTGCGCTTTCTACAGCTAGCTCGCTAGTGGAATATTTTAAGCTAACACCACTATACTATATGAGGTTATGACATAGTTATGCTTAGAAAAAATGTCCCCTACAAAGACCATACAAAAGAAACGAAAAAGCGACTACAATGAATGCGAGAACGACAACCATGGGGTGGGCTGAATAATATAAAAATCTTCCGATAAATCGATCATTTTACTGATTTTCTGACAAATTCCATAACAACAGACTTTTCGCATCCATTAGTATCTCCGGCTACGCATCTCTCTCCCGGGCAAAAAACATCTCATAGGAAACGGGGGGCACTCTATATAACAGCAAAAACGACACACCTATGCGTAAACTACCACAAACAATCCGCTCCTCCACAGAAAAAGGCATCAACCAGACTCTCCAACACCAATTCCATCTTTCGTAATTTTTTCTATTATCATCTGAGCATCTAGAAGTTTTTTCTGACAATGCCTATTAAGCTCAGCTCCACGCTCATAAGCTTTTATTGCGTCTTCTAGAGGGATCTTCCCATCTTCTAGCATACGCGCTATCTTTTCCAACTCCTCAAGAGCTTTATCAAAGCTGAGGCAGGATATATCATCAAGCTTATTACTACTTTCCTTCTCCACGCTCACAAATCAGCTCCCCCTAGCATCAACATTCCCTCAAGACGCGACAGCAAAAAACAGCAAACCGGAAGAAAGCAAGAGAGAGCAGCCCTGCAACCACCTCTCCGCGCATACAAGCTTTCAATTACAGAGCAAACAACAGAGATACTGCTATTACTGCCCGCTAAGCCACTTCTTGGCATCCGAAACTTTTTTACCGTCAACATCATACACAACAACTTCTGCCTTATCGCGAATCTCCGCAAAAAATTCCTTAAGAGCAGACTCGAACAAGATATTTCCGGCAAGTTGAGCTAACAGCGCCCTGTCAGACAATTTTCTACGTTCCGCAATTTTTATTATTCTAAAAGCTCCATTTTTATCAGGGATTATCTCTATGCTGTTCGCTGCTGCCTTCCCAATAACATCTCCCATAGTAAATGCTGCCTTCCAGCCAAGATCTATGTCATCCTTCGCCGCAGAATACTGCTGAGCGAGCTTCATAAAATCTTTCCCATTTGATGCTGCTGCTTTCCTTATTTGCTCTGCTTTCTGTTTATCAAACACGACTATTTGTTGAAGCCTTATCTGATCTCCGCCCATCTTTTGTATTTCATCCATTTTCTTTTCAAGAACATCCTTAGAAATCGAGTCTTTTATCGCCTTCTGTTTAGAAGAAATGAACATTTTCACTAAAACTTCGTTTGTAAGCATATCGAGAATCTGCTTAAACTCTGGACTATTTGCAATGCCGGACTTTTTAGCCGACTGAAGAACGGCAGTAGAAAACACCAACCTTCCAACAGATTCCCTATACATGGAGGTTTTCTGAGCTGGATCTTTCGCCCCTTTAAGAGACTCCAACACCTTGCTGCGAGCAATCTTCTCCCCGTTCACAACGCAAGCAATGTCGGATGATCCCGAGCCCTCTTTAGTTTCTTTTGCAGAAGACTCCGAATCCTTTTTTTCTATAGAATCCTTTTTTGCCTTACTTTCAGCTTTATCAGACTTAGAACCAAAAAGCCCCGCGCTCGCATCTCCGCAAACAAGCACCAAAAGAGCGAAAACTAAACATGAACCCCTCATATTTTCCCCTAAAAACCGTATCGCACACAGCGCACGTACCATCTCAACTTCCGGATGGTATCAAAAATTACTTTAATCTACAATATGCTGTGCTATCCAACGAAAACACCCGCGGAAAATGAGTTCATTTTTAACTGGCAACTGTGACCCAATTTTAGGAGCTGCAGCGGAATCTATAAAAAACTCTGGAGTCGTTGTCGTTCCAACAGAAACAGTCTATGGTTTGGCCTGCAACGCTCTAGATGTTTGCGCTATAAAAAAGCTGTTCGTCATAAAAAAAAGAGATATCTCGAAGCAAATTCCGGTTATATGTCAAAGCCAAGCTTCTGCAGAAAAATATGTAGAATTTCCTGCATGCGCAGACCTGCTTGCAAAAAAATTTTGGCCAGGCCCTCTGACTCTTGTTCTGAAAAAATTAAACTACTGTAAAATACCAGGCGCTAGTGATTTCTATCAGAAAAGAGCATCCTCTTTTTCGACAGACGGCACGTTGGCAGTAAGAGTTTCCTCTCATAAAACGCTTCAACTGCTACTCTCTGTCTGCAACGTTCCACTTGCTGTCACAAGCGCAAACATATCCGGAGAAAAAAGCCCTGTTCGAGCCGAAGAAGTAAAAGGGAAATTCTCAGACGATATCATAATTATTGACGGAGGAAAGTGCGAATACTCCGTCGAGTCAACCATAGTAGATGCAACCGAGAACAATTCTCTAAAAATACTTCGTCACGGAGCTATTAACGAAGAGCAAATTTTTAGGGCAGCCTTCTTGTAATCCTTATTCTGTAAGCAAAATTTAGTATATGCGACACAACTAACAATATGATCATACACAAATCCACATTAACGCCTGAAAAATCAAGCAACCCTCTCTCTTTGTTGACATTGAAAGCACCTTTTGAATATCGTGATCGTATTACATGTGTTTTGCTCAGGAGATTAGAAGCTATGGATATTATTTTAGGAAGACCTGTCAGGCTGACTGCGTCTCTTTTCTTTTTGTCTGCTTTAGTGTTGTCTGGTTGCGGCGCTGGCCCAAAACAATCGATAGGAGGAGTGGCCGGAGGGGTAGCCGGAGCCCTTCTAGGATCTCAATTTGGAAAAGGTAAAGGAAAATTGGTAGGAGTTGCTTTGGGCACAATGCTCGGAGCTGCAGCCGGAAGTTCTATAGGTCAGTATATGGATGAACAGGATCGGCAAATGGCCGGGATGGCAGCTCAGAGCGCTTTCAGCAGCGGGCAGACGGCATCTTGGACAAACCCTAATAACGGAAATAGGGGGCAAATCACTCCAGTAGGAAACACGTTTAAGGCTAATGGAAGATATTGCAGAGAGTTCACTCACACTGCCTACATAGGCGGAAAACCTGTCGAAGTTCATGGAACTGCGGCAATGATGCCTGATGGAAGCTGGGAAGCAGTGCAGTAATTTTTGATTCGATTTGCAGGGCGACCGTTGATTGACAGCTCGTCTAATTGTCGCCCGCCTGATATAGATTCTTCCATATATATAAAAAATAATGAATACTCAGATCACGGAATGCAAACATTGTTTGGGAATTACGGATGCGAGACCCTATGCGTTATGTTTGCCAGTCGTGCGGATCTGTATACGCAAAATGGAAAGGAAAATGCGACCAATGCGAGCAGTGGAATTCTCTCATAGCCCAAAACGGAGAAATTTGCTCTGTTGAAGATAGCGCGTATGACCATTCGATAACCCTGAGCCCTGTTTCGTCGAGAACAGAGGCAAAAATAGAAAGAATAACCATAGGAATAGATGAGCTTGACCGAGTCTGTGGAGGCGGAGTTGTTAAAGGATCTGTTTGTCTTGTCTCCGGAGATCCTGGAATAGGAAAATCCACTCTGCTACTCCAAATGGCAGCAGCGCTAAGCGAAAAAATTCCAAGCGCATACATCTCCGGCGAAGAAGGAGTAACTCAAATAAAAATGCGAGCAGAGCGCCTGGGAGTTGGAGCAAGCTCTGTGCAGCTCGCGAGCAGCAGCAATATACGCGCGATTATCTCCGCCATAAAATCTATGATCAAAAGCGAAGCGGGAGCGCAAGAAAGCAAGTACAAAAATTCGATTCCTGCGTTCGTTGTCATAGATTCCATACAAACCATGGCGTCTCCCAGAATAGACGCTTCAGCAGGAACGCTGAGCCAGGTGCGAGAATGCTCAAACGAGCTCGTGAATTTTGCAAAATCAACAGGCGTAGCTGTCGTACTCGTCGGACATATCACAAAAGAAGGGCTGGTTGCCGGACCGAAAGTTTTAGAGCATGTCGTAGACACAGTACTATATTTCGAGGGAGAACGAGGCAATCCATACAGACTTTTGCGCACAGTAAAAAACCGATTTGGCCCGACAGACGAGATCGGCGTATTCGACATGACAAAAGACGGCCTACGCGAAGTAAAAAATCCTTCTGCATTGTTTCTGAGCAGCAGGTCAAGCGGGTCTGTGGGTGCGTGCGTACTTGCGTGTATGGAAGGCTCGCGCCCAATCCTCGTGGAAATGCAAGCTCTTGCCACGAAATCATTCTTAGCCAGCCCAAGACGAGCAGTCGTAGGATGGGACTCAAACAGGCTATCTATGATACTAGCCGTGCTCGAAGCGCGCTGTAAAATAAACTTCTCTCAAAAAGACGTATTTCTAAGCGTTCTCGGCGGGCTCCGCATAATAGAACCAGGAGCAGACCTGTGCGCGGCATTTGCTCTGGTGTCTTGCGTAAAAAACAGGCCCTTTCAAAATGATGCCATCGCTTTCGGAGAAATCGGACTAACAGGAGAAATCCGCCCTGTTGCCTATGCCGACCAACGCATAAAAGAAGCTCAGAAGCTTGGCTTTAAAAAAGTTTTTATGCCTTTTTTCAAGCAAAAATCACAAAAATTAGATTTTCCACTTGAAGTGATTTCTATAAATCATGTAATGCAGCTAATAGACCACATTTAAGCTCATACTCCACAACGCGCCACATAAACGTTTCAGCACAATCACCTTTTATTGTAAACCATTGTAATAATTACAGCATTTACCTTAAGATAAATACGCTTTAAACAAACAAAACAACGGAGGAAATTATGAAAAAAATCTCAATCATTTATCTCGCGGCCTTAAGCGCGGCGACTTTATGCAGCTACGATGCATCTGCTGGGCCGATTTTGAGCAAAGCCAAAGACGGTATTTCGTTTGTATTTGACAATAAAAAAACGGTCATTCCTGTGGTAGGGGTAGTGGGACTCTTTGTTATCAACAATAAATTTAAAATCCTTAATTTTAATAATATTAAAAACCCTTTCAGCAGCGGCAACAATAACGACGATCATAGTATGCGCATAAAGGGCGACAACAATAATATCTCAGGCAATAATAATACCACAACTAATATTTTCAACAACTATCAACACTTTAGTAAATTCGAAAAACAAGACCAGATGGTGACTGAACAAGTCGAAAAAGGGCTTGGGCGCAGATATCAAAAAACTAGAAAATTCGAAGCCTCACTAGAAGAAAAAGAAAATGATTTAAGCAACAAAGCAACAAAAATTGCGAGCAGCGAAGGTGGCTACAAAGGATCAATGGCAGCTGTAATCAAAAAAACATACGATACACATGAACGCGACCAGCAAGAGCTTCAAAGCATCTTCAATGATCACGTAACTAAAAAGGGAAATCTTTCTTTAGAGTGTAAAATTTTCGATGGATATATGATTACTGCCACCGACCAGACCAACACTTCTGTAGATTTATGGGTAAAACAAAAAGAAGAAGCTCTCAATCTCGCTTTAGAGCAATTGGATTGTTTAAAAAATAATAAAAAATATGAGATCAAGCAATATAACGTCCCAATCAATCAAAATAAAGAAGATGCTAATATTGCAAAGAAGAGAGACACGCTTAAAGCTACTGCCTCGGCTATAAAGGAAAGAAAAGACGCGCAGTTAACAGCAGGTGTGAATATGGCCATCTCATCATATAACCTGAACGAAAAACATCAAGCACATAACGAGAGTACGCTTAGCAGCTTATCTATACAAGAAGATATGTTTTTCAAAAACTTCTGCTCTAGCGAACAATACAAAAAATATAAAGAACTAGACGCCGCTTACAAACAAGAACTAGATAAAACATTCTCAAAGCAACGAGAGGCTTCCGTCGATCTCACCTTAGATCAACTGCAAAAGATAAAAAAAGCAGCAACCGAGGAGAAAAGCGACGAACAACAGTTAAAAGATTAAACGCTTTCGGGCACTAGCCTTGGCGAGCAAGCTCTTGGCGACATCAGATTCGCTCGCTATAAAAAATTTAATAAAACAACGGAGGAAATTATGAAAAAAATCTCAATCATTTATCTCGCGGCCTTAAGCGCGGCGACTTTATGCAGCTACGATGCATCTGCTGGACCGATTTTGAGCAAAGCCAAAGACGGTATTTCGTTTGTATTTGACAATAAAAAAACGGTCATTCCTGTGGTAGGGGTAGTGGGACTCTTTGTTATCAACAATAAATTTAAAATCTTTAATAATCTTAAAATCCATTTCATCAGCGGCAACAATAACGACGATCATAGTATGCGCATAAAGGGCGACAACAATATCATTTCCTGTAACCTACCAGGTATATTCAAATCACACGGAAATTATAATAATGCTCCTGCACAAGAAGCAGCAATCGATCTCACATTAAGACGATTGGGCGATCTGCTGAAAAAAGAATCGATAAACGAAGAGAAAAATTGTCCAGCAATCATCAAAAAAAGCAACAGCAAAGATAACGAGGAACATAAAGGCGATGAACAACAGTTAAAAGATTAAACGCGTTCGGACACTAGCCTTGGCGAGCGAGCTCTTGGCGACATCAGATTCGCTCGTTACAAAAAATTCAATACTAAGCGCTACTCTGTTTTTTCTCAAAGAGAGCCAAAAAAGAAACAAAATTCTTCGCTATACCGTCGTTTTGGTATATCATGTGCGCAAAAGCAACTATAACAACGCGCCGGTGACATTTGCAAATATACTAACAATAAGCAGAATAATAATTTCACCAGCGGTCGCCGCTTTAGTTTTTTATGACAAATTTTCTCTAGCCGCAGCAGTGTTTTTAATTGCTTGCATAACGGATTACCTTGACGGCTATTTCGCCAGAAAATTCAATGACAAATCGGCTATAGGAGAAGCGATGGATCCCGTCGCAGATAAAATGCTAGTTGTGTTAACGCTATTCGCTTTGGCAACCTCAGGGAAAATAGGGCCAGATCTGGTTGCTCCATCGACAATTATCATCGCCAGGGAGATCCTGATATCTGGTCTTAGAACCTGCGCTCTGTCAAACGGCCTGTCCGTATTGCGGATTGCAAAATGGAAAACCGGAACGCAAATGGCAAGCATTTTTTTGATAATGTTGTCCTGCTCCTTCCCAAATGGACCCCATATGGAACAGTGTATTGCTAAATTAGCATATGATACCGGAGCGGCGATGCTTTATATTGCGTGCGTTATGTCCGTCCTCAGCGGCCTCTCGTACACTAAATCCCTAACAACTACAACGCTAAAAAAATAACGCTCATTCCCTCAGGTGACACAATCGCATCCTATTGATACCATTAACTAGCAATCTATCAATGACCAGATGCCCACATGTGCGGTGCAACACCTTTAAAAACTTTAAAAACAAACCATTTCTACGGAAGAAGAGTTGGACGAACTATACGAAACTCCAGCAAAACAGCCCTAAGCAAATTACTTCCAGCTGTAAGAATGGACCAAAAACTTTTAGACTTTGCACATTCTGGGCAAAAAAAAATATCTCTTAAAGATGAATTTTCCAGCATACATAATTCCTCTATGACTGACTGCGAAACGAATGGTTGCAGTCCATCAAAAATAATACTAGAAATAGGCTTTGGCTACGGAGAATTATTGCTGCATCACCTATCATATGACAAACACTCTGCAGTTGTTGGAATAGACCTTTTCGAAAACGGAATCGCAAATTTTCTAAAAAAGCTAAACACCGAAGATTTTACAAGAACAAGAATATTCAAAGCGAATGCACTAGACGTTATAGAAAATCTCAAACATGAAGAGCTAGATGAGATAATCATCATGTTTCCAGATCCATGGCCAAAGAAAAAACAACAAAAGCGTCGAATAATTACAGATAGGTTTCTTGTCTCGTGCGCAAATCTTCTACACAGCGGAGGACGCTTGATCATGGCAAGTGATTGCATGGACTATCTATTCAATTGCTTAAAACTTATGGAGCAGTCTGGAGCATTCAAATGGATGGACGGAGCGAAACTGTCAGCTATTTCCGACCATAAACAAACCAGTCATCCGCGATCTACAATAATTATCAACGGATATGAACTTATTATTAGCGAATGGCCTTCGTGGCTTCCTATTACAAAATATGCAAAAAGAGCTCTCGATTTTGGAAAGTCTATTGGTTACACGAGGTGGGAAAAAAGAATCATTTCTAGCTAAATCCATAATCGGAACTCTACAAATTTTCCAGAATATAACAACCTCTCGTCTATTATGAGTTCCATTTGTTAACCATCTTGGCAAAACAGAAACTCTGGCACGAAAAAGGAACAAAGTCCCAGCGCTTTCCAAGACCAGGGTATAATCAAAGGCGCAGTTCATGTTACAATTTGTGAGATGAGAATTAAAAAAATATCATTTATAGGATATGGACGATTCAAATACCATCATTGTAATACCAGCAAGAATGGGCGCCACGCGCCTTCCAGGAAAACCTCTTAAAAAGATTTGCGGCATGCCAATGGTGCTTCGAGTATGGGACCTAGCAGTTAGGTCTAAAATAGGACCCGTCATCATAGCATGCGACAGCGACGAAATATGCAAATCAGTAAGTGCCGCCGGCGGAAGAGCAATAATGACAGACATTAGTCATAAAAGCGGCTCTGACAGGGTAGCAGAAGCAGTCGATATTGTAGATCCTGAAAAAAAATATAGCATAGTTGTGAACCTTCAAGGTGACATGCCTTTTTTTAATCCAGAAATAATCAAAAAATCGTTATCTCCATTTGAGAAAGGTTTAAACATAGACATGTGCACCTTTCTACAGAAGATAAAAAATCCGGAAGATGCAAAAAAGAAAAACATTGTAAAAGTCAGGTTTAAGCACATAGCTAACAACACATCTGACGGTCTCGTGCTATGTACTCAGTTTAGCAGAGAAGATGCACTGGCAGAATATTACCACATAGGTATATATACCTACTCCAGGCCATCTTTAGCAAAATTCGTTAGGCTCCCGCAAACAGAGAACGAAAAAAAAGAATCGCTCGAACAACTAAGAGCACTAGATCATGGATTTAAAATCGCCGGAATAATCCTTAAAAACGAAACTATTTTAAGCGTCGACACAATGGATGATTTTATCGAAGCCTCCGCAAAAATTGCGTCACTCGATTGCGCCAACCATCAATTGTAGCGCAAAATTTAGCACCGTTATAACAATTCCATAGAGCGCTGCCAGTTGTAGTTCTTCTGAATAATTTGTATCCTGAAACCTAGCGAATTTTATGATTTTGTCCATTTTTTATAGTTTTTATAAGAGATAAAAGTTTTATTATGATTTCGTTGCATGTTGTTATAATGATATGCCTAGTGGAATAAATTTTATGTAAAGAGGAATTGGTTTATATGTCTGAAAAAGTAATGTTAATCGATCAGTCGCTAGAAATGGAGGCGAGAGTCGCCGTATTGAACAAGGATGTGTTGGAAGAATTTGATTGTGAGTTTTCGCATAGTAAGTCAAAAAAAGGAAACATATATCTTGCGAAAGTCGCACGTATAGAACCGTCTCTTCAGGCTGTTTTTATAGACTACGGAGACGAGAGACACGGTTTCTTGCCGCTCTCCAACATCCACCCTTCTTACTATAACCTCAGCGAGACGGCAAAAAAACAGCAGGAAATAGCATCTCTCGAAGCAAAGTCGGCGCACACGCAGCGCAGCAGTTGTTCAGACCTGTGCGATATTTCGATCTCTATTGGAGAAGACGAATCGCCTATAAACGAGATCGCCAGCCAACCTCAGGAGCAGCTAGAAAACACCGACTCTGGGACTGATGACGAAGACTGTTCCCCTGCAAGCAACAGCAAACCGGACATTATTTCTCAGCAGTATAATGTGAAAGATGTTATAAAGCGCAACCAAATTCTCTTAGTCCAAGCTATAAAAGACACCAGAAATAATAAAGGCGTTGCGTTTACAACATACCTGTCTCTTCCGGGAAGGCTAAGCGTTCTTATGCCAAACACACCAAAAGGCAAAGGAGTGTCAAAAAAGATTTCAAACCAAGCTGACAGACAGACTCTTAAAGAAATGATCCAAGATCTTGATATTCCAAAAGAAATGGGCCTCATAATAAGAACTGCCGCTCTTGGAAAAAGAAAAACAGAGATAAAGAGAGATTCAGACTATCTACTTAGAATGTGGTCTGACATAACAGAAAAAGTATCTAAATCATCTGCTCCCGCCATTATGCATGAAGAGGGAGATATATTGGTAAAAGCTTTGCGCGATATGTACACATCTGACATTAGCAAGGTCATAGTGTATGGTGACGAAGCATTCAAAAAAGCTAAGGCTTTTATGAAAGTAATGATGCCGAGCCATGCAAGACGCGTCGTTTTACACAAAAAGGAAGAAGGAGACCTGTTTGGAAACCACGGAATAAACCACCAAATCGATAAAATGTACAACCCTACCGTTAGGCTCGCCTCTGGAGGGTCCATAATAATATCACAAACTGAGGCTCTTGTAGCAATAGACGTAAATTCGGCCAAAGCCACAAGATCCAAGAATTTTGATACAACCTCGCTCAAAATAAACCTTGAGGCCGCAACAGAAATCGCTAAGCAAATCACATTCAGAAACTTATCCGGACTCATAGTTATAGACTTCATAGATATGCAAAACAATTCGAGCTGCGCGCAAGTGGAAACCCAGCTGAAAAAAGCTCTTAAAAATGACAGAGCAAATATAACATTCGGAAAGATAAGCCAATTCGGAGTGCTAGAAATGTCAAGACAAAGGTCCACACAAAGCATAGCTGAAAAAATATCTTCATGCTGTCCAAATTGCCTTGGGTCTGGACGTACACCTTCTGTCCAGTTCATGGCCATTCGAATCATCAGAGAAACAAAAGAAATTGCTCAAAAATTAGACCAAGAGACCCTCCATGTTGTAACTTCTGGAGAAATGGCTGGTTATATTTTGAACGATCAAAGGGCAATGCTAGCAGAAATAGAATCTCTATATTCAAAGCGCATATTTTTCTCTTCTGACCAATCTTTCTATAACCACGTGTTTAAAATCCAAGATGTTAAGTACGATATCTGCAACTCAGACACAGACAATAAATCAGCAAAAAATAAAAACGATACAAAAGAATCGAAAAAGCATTTTGATGGCGAGCTGAATAAAAATGAAGCTAGAGAAAAAAGCCGAAAACAAAACCCTGATGACAAAGCGGCATCTGTTGATGCAAAAGGCGGCGACGAGATATCATCATCTCTTATTGCCAATTCACATGAGACCAAAAGAGAGTCTGCCCCCGGTTCTAGCGGCATAGAGGAGTCAGATACCCCTCAAGACACAAAAAAATTAAAAGGAAAAAGAAGGCGTAGGCCAAAACAAAAAAAACATGAAAAACCATATACCGCGTTAGAGAAATCGGAAAAAGAAAACGAAACTATGAAGACAGATAGCGAGCTAGCCGCCCTACAAGAAGGAAGAGCCTCTCAAACCCCGATAATAGACAAAAACGATGAACCCTTTTATAATCACCCAGTTGCTGTCGAAACAGACGATTTATACGGCGCGCGCGAGCTTCAAAAAACTGACGGCGACGCTCGTTTCGAGCAACCTAAACAAAAAAAAATCCGGCCTCAACGCAAAAAATTCAGAAAAAAACATGTAGAACAAGAACAAGGCGCAACTGTTACAGCTCAAAACTATAGCTATAAGGGGTACGAAGATCAAAATCAAAAGGGGATAGCATAAACTCAACAATCCGCGTCACAAGGATGGAAAACCGAACAAAATCGCCCGGGTCCCCCAGCATGTTTTTCGAAAAAAGCGGTCAATTCCCCATCGGCATCTAAAAAACAGAAGACAAACAAAGCCGAGTTACAACAACTTTCTCGCTCGGAATGATCAATATCCATGCAAAATCCAAAACCTATCAGCGCCCCATGGCGTCTATACACTTCCCTATCCTGCAGAATCTTTCTACCCTGTGTTGCCTAACATCAGATACAAGCAGCATATCAGCCAATTTCCTCTTTATCATATCTGACACAGAATCTATAACTGCTATTTGGTTTCTATGCGCGCCTCCAAGCGGCTCAGGAACTATACAGTCTATAACCCTAAGATGAAGCAAATCTTGCGCAGTCAACTTTTGAGCGCTGGCCGCCTCTTCTTTTCTATCTGCCGTCCTCCAAAGTATGGAAGCGCACCCCTCAGGAGAAATAACAGAATACACAGAATGCTCGAGCATGATAACATAGTTTGCGCATGCAAGCGCAATAGCTCCCCCAGACCCTCCCTCACCAATAACTATAGAAATAACCGGAACAGAAACCGACAAGCTCTTTTCTATACAAGAAGCGATGGCCTCAAACTGTCCGCGCTCCTCGGCTCCCGTTCCTGCATATGCTCCTGGAGTATCAACAAACGAAACAACAGGAAGCCTGAACTTATCAGCCAAATCCATTAGCCTAACAACTTTTCTATATCCTTCAGGATGCGCCATTCCAAAATTATGAGCTATCCTGCTATTCATGTCGCTGCCCTTTTCATGCCCTATCACAAGCACAGACCTACCGTACAACTTAGCAATACCAGAAACTATAGCTCTGTCCTCTCCGAACTTCCTATCCCCAGCAAGATGAACAAACTGCTGAAATATACGACTTATATAGTCGCTAGCACGAGGCCTCATTTGGTGACGAGCCACCAACACTTTCTGCCATGGAGACAACTTGCTGTATATGCTCTTTAACATAGCCGTCGCTTTTTTCTCAAGACGCGCTATTTCATCCTGAATTTTAAGGTCATCTATTCCATGAATAGCTTTTAAGCCTTTTATTTTTTCTTCCAACTCTATTACAGGCAATTCAAAATCTAGAAACACAAATTAATCAGCAAACAAATTATACACCGTCGATGCTATACAATTTTAGATAGATTTTCAATGTACAGAAAAACCAGCCACCTATTCTGAAGAGTAACCGCTACTTTTATGCCATCCAGCCCGCTCTACCTATTCTCTAGTCTGCTCATCAGTATAAATAAGAGGAAGTATATTCATAACCTCATCTCCGTTAGCACTTTCTTCACTAGTATTCGCCCCAGCTTCTCTCAGCAGCTCCGCTACTTCCCTTCTTTTTTGCGACTTTTTCAAAGAAGGACCGTGAAAATAGTGATGATATATCCTGTCGTTCAGCAATTTTAATCTACTAGCACCAAGATAGTTGAATACAACTCTAAATATGTTAACGCAAGATACGCGCGGACCAAACATACTCCGCACCACACCTGGTGAATCAGAAAATTCAGGGATCCGCACCGCAACAAGGTTTCTGTATCTGTATTTAAGCACCTTCACAAGATCATTCTGAAAATACATATTCGACCATTCTATCTTTGCGCCATCTGGGAATTCTTTAAGAGCGACGCCATGATCACTGTTCACTATCACCACCGCGCCTTTATCTTTTTTCAATATGCAATCTATAAGGCTAAGTATTTTTGAGTTAAAAGAAAAAACAGCAGCTCTAAACTCCTTTTTGCATTTATCATTTATAAATGCGCACGATCTATTACTTTTTCTAAGACCGGCTTCAGTTATGACTCCGTCGTGCACCTGAAAAAAATGAGCAAATAAAAAAAACGGCTTCTTATCGACCAGCAAACCGTCGAGATTTTTCTCAATAAGCGCCGGTTCTGAATAAACTTCTCCTATTGTAAGAAGCTTAGTATACGTTTTAAGAACAGTTTGCGACAAAAAATTTCTCGAGAAAAAAGCGATTATCATACGCGCTTGTTTCTCAGCGCTTTCGTCAGACCGTATTATTTTGTCCACTATCCCGCGATTTTTTGCGTCTCGAAGCATCTTTCCAATAAACATAAGCAATGGATACTCAGATGCGCAAACATATCTGTACCCGCTGCTTTTAAATGTTGCTATGGTCTCGTTCTCTGTATATATCGTTTTGTATGGAATCTTAGGAATATAAATGTTTCCGTTTCTTTTGCTGACCGCATGATAGTCGCATCTAAGCTGCGAGGTCAGCGAATATATCGTCTCTCCATAGTTAGAAAACGAATTTTTTGCAACGCAAAACCCTCGCCCTCTAAGTTCTTTAGAAAGTTCACCACCTTCGCTAAATATATCGCATAAAGTACTTTCATTGGGATACGCATCAAGTAAAAAGAAATAGACATTAGGTTTTTTCTTAATAACGCATACCGGACTTACATTTCCCGTTCGCGCTGGAAAACTATATGTCCATAAACCATATACGGAATATATACACTCTGAACATACCACTACAACTATTACACTCTTAAAAAATAACCGGCCGACAGCAGTCTTAAGCATAAAATACAATGCAACCGCGCCAGACAACACGCAAACAACCCATGCCAGACCAAATAAAACTGACCCAGACAATACAGTTAAGGCGGATTTTATAGGAAAGTACGTAAAAAACAAAAGAACAAAATACGCGGTTAAAGTTTCTACCGGAAAGTTTCTACCATTTGAAAAAAGCCTAAATAATACAAAAAGCAAGGCATAAACAGCAACAGATATGGCAATAATGAACACAAATGAGGACATAACATACCGCAGCCCACAAATTTCATCAATATTTTTCCTTATAAACTCCAAAACCAGCACAACAGCAGGCGCCACTACATAAAAAACTCTCCAAAAGCCAGCCGCGAAACTTTCATTTACGCTATTATTCATAATTTTTTAAGTGTTCTCATTTATTCCGTATATCCTAACTTTTGTTTTAAGTTTTTCATAGCTGACTTTACCATTTCTATCTTGCTCACATCGTTCCAAGTAACCCATAAAAAGAGCGCCGACAGTAGAGCTATACCAACAGTGGCAAAAACTCCATAGACTTTTTCCGAAAGCGGACTGCCTTTTACCCACTCTATTATGTACAAAACTATGTTACCTCCATCGACAAATGGTATTGGAAGAATGTTTAAAAAACCAATGCTCGCAGAAAGTATCGCGACGAAAAACAAAACTGACTGGACCCCTTGTCCCAAAACTTGCCCAGCCTGATGCGCGATCCCTAAAGGACCACTCAAGTTGCTAACTCCGCCATCTTTTATGACCTTCAAAGGCATTATGGTCAAGTCCACAAGATTGTTAACAGACCTATTGATCGCCCCTGATATAGAATATTTCTTGTTGTAAGCCTTCGTCTGGTCAGGAGTTATTCCAAGCTTCCCAAGCCACTTATACTCTGAAGCCCCGTCTGGAGACCGCGCAACTATCTCCTCCACCTCATCTTTATTTACCTTTTTTATGGAAAGATTCAGATTTTTTCTAAATGGAGCAGAGGAAAGTCTCATCATAATATCTGCAAAATCCCTAACGTTTTCACCATTTATAGACAAAATCCTGTCGCCACTTCCAATGCCAGATACCTCGGCTATTCCGCCAGGAATAACGCTAACAACAGGAGGAAACACCCTCTCTCCGAACATAGAAAACAAAGAAAAAAATATCACGAATGCGAACAGATAGTTGGCAAACGGTCCAGCAGCAGCAACTGCTATTTTTTGCCAAGGCTTTTTGTTATGCAAACACATACTTTTTTCTTCCTCTGAAAGCTCTGACATCTTCTCTCTGTCTGGGGCGCTCGACGCATCAGCATCTGCCAACATTTTTACATACCCGCCAAACAAAAACGCTCTCACTCCCCAGCTCGTTCCGCGCTTATCCTTCCACTCAACTAACTTTGGACCAAACCCTATAGAAAAACTCTCCACATGCACACCGTTGTAGCGCGCAACAAAATAGTGCCCCAGCTCATGAACAAGCACTATTGGCGAAAGCACAAGAAAAAAAGCAATCAAAGATGAAAAAAAACCAGCCATAAAGCAACCCTTAACAAAAATCAATCCTGATAGATGCTATGCCAAAAACAATTAAACTTCAATGAATTGGCCCGCCACCTCTCGAAAAACCGTTTATGTTAATTGGTTTCAAGAAGAAAAAGCGGTCCTATTTCATCTGAAGCTCGTAGGGCCCTATAAGCCATATATCCCTAACATCACGCAACGTATTATAAAAAAACATATCCCCGATATACATAGCGCTTAAATCCTTTTTGGCCCTTAGCATACGAAGTAGCAGCTTAAATTCTTTCGGCAAGTTTTTCGTATCTATAAGTCCATCTTGCGCTTTTCTATATTCTCTTTCGTCAGAAAATATACTCTTCACCTTCATGTTGCTCGCATGACGGCAAAATCTATCAAAACAAGAGTTCGCGCTTTCAGTTCCATAATCGCAAGCCTTCTCAGAAAGAAGCAAAATGTACACATTTCGTATAGACTCGTCCTTCCTATCGATATCCAAAAACGCGCAATTACAATCGTCTATCCCCCTCCATAGATAATTTGTACGCGCATCAGCGTTCCACACGCAACCTAAAGCTTTTACCCCGCTGGCAGCAAGAAATCCACTAGCAAAAGGAAACACAAACACCCTGTCACTCTTAAAGTTGAACCCGATCTTATGAAGCGCATTTATAAAATTGTCTATAGGAGTTACAAAATTCTCCTCTATGTTTATATGCCTCAGATATTTGCTTTGAGACTGATGAGTTTGAAGAAAAAGTTTGCTTGTGTGACAGGCCCTAATGACGTGTAGGGACAATATGTATGAAGATTCCACAGCAAAAAATAGAACTGTCACCATAATGGTATACCAGTTCGCAAAGCTAAATCTTTTAGTGGAGTCTAGCAGCATAATAAGGAACGGCATAGAAAATAATCCAAGAGCGCTCGCAACAAGAGCATGAAAAGACAATGAAGACCCGATAGCGAACATGAACGATGCGCTAACGGCGACCGCAGACGCTATAACCCTGCTTCGCAACGCTCCTTTGCGTTCAGAAAACATGAAAAAATATGCAACAGAAAGAATGGTTAAACCAAGATATATAACAAACACCATCGAATTAACGGTAACCTGGTGCAGCACATAACTGTCAAAAGTTCGCCACGCATTTTGTAAAACAATGAACAAAATAAAAACAGCAGATAATACAGAAAATATAGCAACGGCATTTCTAAAATTTTTTACCTTTTTAGCAGAAAACATAAACAAAAGTGCAAACGGAATCAGCAAGATAAGAGCCCGAGTTCTGAGCGCTGCGCTAAAAGACATATCTATAAATCTTCTAAACACCACTTCGATTTCATACAGCTCTTGCAGCGACGCCACCTCATAAAGACGGGGCAATTGCCTAACTATAGACCAATTGAACCCTATATAACAAAGAGTCATCGCGCCTACAAAAAACAAAAATATTGCCGCTGACACAAAATTACGACATATAGTGCGCCTTCTGCTAAAAGCGACAATCATCAAAACTGTTGCAGCAACCTGAGCGCACGCCTGAGGTATCCTGGCAGTAAACGCAAGAAGCGCCGCAAAGCTTATCGCCAACACAGGAACCAATGCTTTTCTGACAAACCACATACCATTTTGACCGGCGCAGTCATATTCGTCCATTGCATAAAAAAGCATAACCATACCTGTCGCCCAAATAAATGACGATAAAAGAGCAACCGTGTAATAAGAAAACGACGTAGATGTAAAGCTGTAGAAAAATAAAGAATGAATCAATACAATGCCACAAAAAATAGATGCCGCCTTGGATCCCATAGACGTACCCCTACAGACATACTTTAGCACCCATACAGCCCACGCTATAGACGCAGCAACAACAGAAAAAAGTCCTAAAAATCTATACCCAAGAAGAGAGTGACCAAACAAAGCGCCTATATTGTGAAAGAAGGTATAAAAAGTTGTAAGAAAGAGCGGCTTATTTTCGCCCCCATGTATTAAACAGTATAAATGCAAGCTTTCGTCAGACATATCAAAATAAAAGAAAAAAGAAAATGAGATAAGAGCTACAACAGCTCCTGAACAAAAGAACACAACACCTTTAACAAGGTTAGCAGAACAATAAAAACGATTCCTGTTCACGCATCTTCTCGCAAAACCACCCGATATATCAGAGATTCGAGCATCACACAAGTCCACCGCCTTATGCCATTTCTCTCGCGCATTACTAAACATCAGCAGCACGGAACTTAAAGAAATAACAGACGACGCCGCAACTGCAAGAAACCAACCGGTCACGGTCGGGGTGTAAAATATTTTAAAAACAGCAAAGCGCACAACCTCGACCAACACAAGAACAGCCGCCGCAATAAAAACGCCACACCCCTTTGTTTTGCTTTCCATCGTCATTAAGTTCTGCAAATCCTCTGATGCTCTCATATTAGCCATTTTTCAGAAAAATTTTAAAGCGCATCTTGCGCTCTCCATTTTTGAGTCATTCAGAGTCACCGCCATTGCCGGCTTCTCTTTCAAAATCTTGCTGTCAAATGGTGTTAAGTATCTATATTGCCGTAAATTTTTTATTTACATTCCGATAAAAAAGCGTCATATTACCTTATAGGTTATCCTTTTTTCAACAAAATAATATGTTATTAGCTCTTTTTGCATTTTTGGCAGCATCCTGCGGGATTTCTTGTGACGCCAGAGCAACCGTCGGCGTGGACCGCCAACAAAACTATACGACTGAAAGACTCTTTTCCTTCTCAACGGATAAAGATGGGAAGGGTAAAACTCTCATCAAGAGCGGCTCTATCTCTGTCGCCATTGAGAACAGTGCCGTTAGTCCGGATAAAACTGTTATAGCGGTATCTTTCGATCCAAAATCCCCGACTCCTGCAGACGATCTGGGTTTGAAAATTTGTGGACCAATGATGACTGACATTTTTTCTGCTGAAAAAACACGTCCTTCTCTGAATTTAAGACGAGAACTTTTTTCTAAGATTTTTGAAGATTTTGAGAAAGTTTTTTCTGATGAAAAGTTTTTTTCAGAGCGCGGACGCGACGAGATAAGAAAATTTCCAGCGTCTGTCTCTAATGGACCTTTGAAATATAAAGACTTGTTCTCCGCAGCCAATGAGCTTGTGGAGGCCATAAAATTTGCGTTTCCGAATTCTTCTGAGAGCGAAACATTGTCGTATAAAGTAGAAGTAGACGGTAAATTTTCTCTGACTCCAGGTACTGCAAATTATGATTGCCAGATGGAAAAATACCTAAAGAGCGTGGCGACTGGCGTTCGCGGCTTGAAAAATTCAGAAAAAACCTCTTCGGAATAGTCCGAAAGGTTCTGGAAAATGAGAGCCCCCCTCCTCTGCTTTGCGGATATCATCCGATGCTCAGAGGTTGGGGGGTATGCTTTTGTTGTCGCTCAGAGAGCTACTCTTAGAATCGTTCGTTGCGCAGTGCAGCTTTGAGCTTTTTGCTATTCTGCCATATCGTCTTTGCGAGTATTAGTTGTTTTTGTTGAAGGAAGAGTCGCGTCCATGCGTTTTTCATATGCTGCAGCTTCGTCCATAGCCTCTGCAACCGCAGCGTCTATGTTGCCGGCGTCTAGCTCTATTCCAGCGTCTAGCGATCCTACCTTGCTTTCTCTAGCGCTGTTTGTCGAATCGAAATATTTCTTTTCCCAAGACGGATTTTTATGGGATTTATCTCCGGAAGCACCGCTTACCATCCTAAAAGTAGTAGGAAGAGCCGTAGCTCCTTTCGCGCCAGTCGATGCCGCTCCTCTAATAGCCAACCTTAAAACAGGCTTAACCTTTTTTTTCTTTTTCTCATCATCTTTTTTGTTTAAAGGTTTTTTATTATCTCCATCTGCCTTTTTTTCCCCACCACGCCGAGCTTCCGAAACTCCACCAGAACAGGAGCCTCCGCAACACAAACCGCCAGCAATACAAACAAAAAGCAAGCAGGAAAACTTCTTCATGTCAAAACCCATAACGCGCCTACACGGCATTATATTTTCCTATACATTTAAATTCAACTAACAATCAATCAAGCACGCAATGCGAGAAACACGAGATGACAAGAAACCTTAAGATTTGGCAAACAAAAAGGATATTTTCTCTAGCTTTTTGTCATTTCCCGCCGACAATTCCAAAGCAGTTATTTCTAAATTAGCAACCCACAAAACTCTTGGATTACCGTAGCTTTTCAATACAACCCCATCGTTTAAAAATATTTATAGAACTCATTTTTCTGCGACATATTTGCATATCTTAAAAAAGTGGGATAGATTTTGTGCATCACGAGTCGGAGTGTAGCGCAGCCTGGTAGCGCATCACGCTGGGGGTGTGGTGGTCGTGGGTTCAAATCCCGCCACTCCGACCATTTTTATTTTGCGCAGCTTCCATGACAAACGATCGCACTAACGGAAAAAACTTTGGACCTAGCGACAAAGACTCCGCAACCTCATGCGAAAAGAAAAAAATAATAGCTAGAAAAAAGTCTAAAAACATGACCAAAACAAGCGAACAACAAGAACTGTCGTTCAGCGGAATACTTCCGATGATGGCATTCACCGTAAGCCAACTCTCTGGCCTCATACGACAAAACATAGAGAGCAACTTTTCTCATATAGAAGTACAGGGAGAAATTTCAGGACTTAAAGTTCATTCGTCAGGCCATGCCTATTTCGTGTTAAAAGATAAATCCTCTGCTATCGATTGTGTATGCTGGAAGGGGGCCTTCGCAAAGCTAGCAATAGCAATAGAAGATGGAATGGAAGTTGTCTGCCGAGGATCGGTCACGGTATACTCTGCGCGTTCAAAGTATCAAGTCATAGCACAACATATCTCTCACAGCGGACAGGGAGCGTTATTGAAACTTATCGAAGAGAGGAAAAAAAAGCTGGCATCTGAAGGTCTTTTTTCTAGAGAAAGAAAAAAGGAACTGCCATTTTTGCCAAATATAATAGGAATCATAACCTCTCCGACAGGCGCAGTGATACAGGACATTTTACACAGGCTAAACGACAGGATGCCAACCCATGTAATCCTGTTTCCAGTAAATGTACAAGGATCAACAGCAGCTGAGGAAGTTATCGCAGCTATCAGACATTTTAATAGTGCCACAATTAAATCCGATAAAAAGCCAGACGTCATCATAATAGCCAGAGGAGGAGGGAGCATAGAAGACCTGTGGCCATTCAATGACGAGGAGCTCGTAAGAGAAGTAGCTGCCAGCGTAATTCCAATCATATCAGCTATCGGACATGAGACAGACACAACACTTATAGACTATGCATCAGACATAAGAGCTCCAACACCAACAGCAGCCGCTGAGCTGGCGGTGCCTGTAAGAAAAGAGCTCCTATCTTCCCTTAACACTCAAAAAACGCGTATCAGGTCTTCTTGTATATCCATAATGTCGTCTTCATCGATGAAGGCCTCAACAGCGTTTCAAAAACTTTCAACTCTCAAGAATTTTTGCAACAACAAACGCTCTTCTCTATCGATTCGCATAGAAAAGACAAGCAGATCATTTCTAGCATTTTTCCACAAAAAACATAACCGGCACGAGATAGCCTCGTCAAGAATCAAAAAAGCACCCATAAAGGAAGTTGCCCTTTTATCTCAAAAATCGAATTTAACAAAGGAAAAAGTGATAAAGGCAATATACAGGCTGATGCAAGCAAACACAGAAAAAACAGAGTCCTGCGCAAGACTTTTGCACGCGCTTTCGCATAAGAACACCCTAAACCGCGGATTTTCTCTCATATATGATTCTTCGGGCAACCTACTAAAATCCATAACCCAGGTAGACATTTCCTTTGAGCCAAAACCAATAAATATAAAATTTTTCGATGGATCTGCAAACGGAGTCATCAACTATATAGCACGTGACGAACAGGAAATAATTTAAACCATATATAACGACTTCGACCTGTGAATGTCTTTGACATATCGCTGTTTTTTATTTTCAAATTTGATAAGCTTAAAGGATCGTTAAAGCAGGCCAGCGGCACCGTATACAAAGTGACAAGCCTAGATTTTGTTTTTTCTTTTGCTTTTCTGTCTTCATCTCTTGCTTTTTCTTCTGAGAAAGGATTCTCGGGGCCCTACACCCACAAGGTTACGGATAAAAATGATCACGCAAACGAAGACCTTGATAACACAGAGCGCGACGAAAATATTTATTCTGACCATGCAGAAAAAGAAGAGCCCGTAGACAGCGAGGCTATCCCCATAGACGAAGATATAAAAAATTCGGAAAAAGCAAGGAAAGAGCAAAAAAACCGTCTTTCTAAAGATTATAAAAACCAACACAAAACGGAAAAGAGAGAAATGGAACAAGAAAAATCTCATCTCTCTATTGAGAACCTCATGCAAAAACAGCAGCTCTCCCCAGAACAAGAATCTAAAAAGCTTGGCATCGCGTGCGTTAAGTGCAAAGATATTCTTTCAAGCAGACTTCCGCAATCGAAAGACGGGAAAATGAACATGGTCGCACAAGTATGCTACGCCTTGTGCCTTGCTGAATATATCCTTGAGTTTCATAAAAAAGCCGCAGAGGAATCTGGAAATAAAGAAAAAATCACTCTTCTAGAAGCAAAGTTACGCTCTATCAGGTCGATAAATGAAACTCTTTTAACAGCCATCTCAGTGTCATATCAAGCATTTGGCAATGATGACTTTGTAGAAAAGCTTGATAAAGAATGCCAAAACGACAAAGACGCAATAGATCCTGAAAATATGGAAAGCCCTATTGACAGCAGCAGATAATATTTAAACTCCCGCGCAATTACAAGCATCCATATCCCATTTTTATTCTCATCCACATCCTAGTCACCATTCTTTGAGTCTTAGCATCAAGTTCTTGCTCTTGGTAAAGCCTTTCAACAACTTCATCAGTAGGAAATATTGCCGGATCATTAAAAATTTCTGGACTCACAAACTGGTATGATTCTTCTACCGGATTTGCAGCGCGCACAGTATTGCTTATCTCGGCCATATTATCTGGCCGAAGTATGAAATTTATAAATTCATGCGCTTCCAAAACGTGCGGGCTGTCTTTCGGTATTGCAAGAACATCTATCCACATCGTTCCACCTTCTTTCGGAATAACAAATTTTATGTTTGAAAATTCTCGTCCTATTTCCTTTGCCATGTTGACGTATGTAGACCATCCGTGAAGAAGACACGTATTAGAATCAAGCAAATTTGTGACCTGTTGCGATGAGTCGAACCTGCTGATATATGGCCGTATTTTCATGATAAGCAACGCAGCTTTTTCCCAATCTTTAGGGTCTTTCGTGTATGGGTTTATTCCTAAATACAAAAACGCAGCCTGAAAAACTTCAGACGGAGAGTCCAACAAACTAACTCTACCGGCAGCAAGCAGTTTTATTACATTAGGAGAAAATATCGCGCCCCAACTGTCTATCTTCTCCGTTCCAACCAGGGCTCTAACTGAATCTTTGTTATACCCTATACCAGTCATAGCCCACACAAAAGGAACGCCATACTGATTTTTAGGGTCTGCTTTGGAAAGCCTGTCCATTATTTTCTTACTCAAAAATTTCGCATTCGGGATTTTGCTATAGTCAAGCTTAAGAAACAAAGAGCTCTTCACGCCAAGTGAAAACGACGGCCACGCAGACGGAAACACAACGTCATAACCTGAATTCGATATCAGTTTAGCCTCAAGCGCCTCCGGAGAATCAAACACATCATATAACACCTTTATACCAGTTTCTTCAGTAAATCGTTTGATCACGCTCTGAGGTACATAATCTGCCCAGCAGTATATATATACTTCTCTTGGTCCCCTCGCAGCACACGGTGCAAGCTCTAGAAAAATAGCGCACGAAATACTAAGCAGTAAAAAGCAAAATCTTTTTATAACAAACATACCAACGCGCTCTTTTCGTATAATGTTATACGGATTGTATCAAAAATATGGATGCATCACACGCATATTATAAGCGGCACTGAAGCGCTGGAGAAGCAAATTTCCGATTAAAGTCTCTATAGTCTGGATCAATAAATTTTTATTTACCGACCTTTTGAGCCAGGCTGTTCAAGAGCTTTATCTATTAACTCTATAGTTTCGCTTACACCATAAAACGCTATAAATGACCCCATACGAGGGCCTTCTCTCTGTCCGAGAAGAACTTCATACAAACATGAAAACCACTCTCTAAGATCTTGGAATCCATAACGCTTGCCCATCTCATAAACTTCCTGCTGAATTATTTGCTCTAGGTTTTCAGAAGATTCTAGCGCAGACAGCAGGGTTTCCAAATAGCCGCGCAGGTTTAAAATTGCTTCTCGCTCGGTTTGCGAAGGGGCTCTGTACTGCTTACTTGGCTGTATGAAGTCGTTGTAATATCGCACAGCGAATTCTGTTAACCTATCAAAAAACGGCATCGTTTTCGGAGATGCGTCTTTGCAATATCTTGAAATAAACCTCCACAAAGTGCTTTTGTCTTTTGCGCCACACACACTGGCGAGATTTAAAAGCATCATAAAGCTTACAGGACAATCAGCTTTTGGCGGATTTCCTTTATGAATGTGCCACACAGGATTCCCAAGCTTTTCAGTGTCTCTTTGTTGATCAAATCTTTCCAGTCCGCTTATATACTCATCCACATATCTTGGGATTACATCAAAATATAACCTTTTTGCCCGACGAGGAGCGTGATACATAAAGCAAGAAAGACTTTCATGAGGAGCATATTTCATCCAATCCTCAACACTAAGCCCAACATTTCCTTTGGATTTGGAAACTTTCTTCCCCTCTTTATCTAAAAACAACTCAAACGAGAATCCTTCCGGCGGTCTTCCGCCGAGAACTTTGCATATCTGAGAAGACGCTTTTACAGTCGGGATAAGGTCTTTTCCAGACATCTCATAATCAACTCCAAGAGCAACCCACCTCGAGGCCCAGTCGGCCTTCCACTGCATTTTGCAGCGTCCACCAGTGACTGGAACTTCTGTTAATTCTCCATCTTCATCTTTAAATACTATTGTTCCAGCCTCCACCCTATACTCTTCAATAAAAACTTGTAAGACTTTTCCAGTCTTTGGCGATATCGGAAGAAATGGGCTATATGTTTTTTGGCGTTCTTCGCCCAAAGTAGGAAGCATTATATCTAAAATCTCTTCGTGACTCTCCAGAACCTTAAGCAAAACCCCATCCCACATCCCAGAAAAATAACAGTCTGTAGAGCTCATGAACCTATACTCGAATCCGAATGAGTCTAGAAAAGAGCGAAGCATCGCATTGTTGTGATGTCCGAAGCTCTCAAATTTCCCAAACGGATCTGGTATCTTTGTCAAAGGGTAGTTCAAAAATTTGGCCAGCATATCCTGATTTGGAACGTTACCTGGAACTTTTCTGAGTCCATCCATATCGTCTGAAAAACATATGAGGTCGGTTTTCAGTCCAGTCATCTGCTCAAATGCAAATCGAACCATGGATGTGCGCACGACTTCACCAAAAGTTCCCATATGAGGAAGGCCTGATGGACCATATCCTGTTTCAAACAGAACAGTCCTGTTCTCACCATTAAGCCTATCTACAAGCTTTCTCGCTTCCTCAAATGGCCACGCTCCAGCCTTTTCCATAATTTCACGAGATATAGACACAACAGACATAAAACCCTTCAACAAACCACACCAGCCATAGACTAATGTAGACTAATAGGAAATTTGGCACAATATGTCGTCATTACATCTCGTAAAGAAAGATCCAACCACAGAGTCAACAAAAAATCGCAACACCCTACTCGGAAAAGATTTTACCTTTTTTTCTAGCCCCGCCGTATGTTTCTGGTATAAAAAATGTAAGCACTCCAGCAATAATTATGCAGACAACTACCGTAGACATAGCCCACCTATAGTCTGATATTGAGCGTACCGGCGCTCCATTTGGATCTATAGCGCCAGACCACATAACATCAAGTATTTTCCCTATAAGTGGAGCGTGAAGGGCTCCTCCAGCCATATTTATCATATTCACAATTCCTGTAGCTGTTCCTGAAAGCTTTTTTGGCATAAGCTCAGTTCCAATAGCAAAAATGAGTATTTGTCCAGAACAACAAGCGCCAAATAATGTTACAAGAATGTATGTCGTCATAAGAGAATGCTCAAAAAAGAACAAAGAAGATGCTATTAAAAGCGACGCAACAACAGAGGCCTTCAAGCAAATCACTCTTTTCTTTATTCTGTCCGAAATATACGCAACGGCAGGAGCTCCTATACACGACCCAATAAGAACCAACGATGTAGTCTTCGACGCCTCCTCCATCGCCACTCCATGCAAGGTTTTTACAAACGATGGTCCCCACATGTCAGAAAAAACCGATATCGGAAGATACATAGAATAGCCATAGATCCCAACCATCCATATAGCAGGAGAAGAAAATACGGTCTTAAGTTGTCTCGCGATGCTATGAAAAGATATTTTTCCAGATGGAGCAACAAACCTTCCTTCGGGCGTATCCCTCACAAACCTCCATACAGCGAAAAACAATATTATGAAAACAGCCCCAAGAACAATAAAAGCTGCCCTCCATGACGAAAACAGCCCGACAAACCCCAGCAAAAATACACCTGAAAGAGCCCCGCCAACCTTACCAGACGCAGAAACCATGCTAATAGCAAACGCAAGATGATTTTTGCTAAACCATATCGTGCTGAGCCTAATAGGCGCAAGAAACGACGACGCGGCTCCAGCACCTATTAAAAACCTTCCAAAGCACGCAATAAACACATTATGAGCTACGCCCAGAATAAACACGCCTATCATGCACAAAGATAGCCCTAAAAGCGCTATTTTTTTTGGTCCAAAGTTGTCTATTAATAACCCCATAACAACCTGAAGAGGAGAATATGCCCAGTAATACATAGACGCAAACGCTCCTAACATAGCGGCAGACATATGAAGGTCACGCGCAAAAACATCCCCAAGAACAGCCGGAGAATTTCTAAAAATAAATTGGTATAAATGAAAAGAGGTTGTAATGGCCCATATAAGAAGCGCTGTTTTTGTAGTCGGAGACAAAGTCTTTCCAGAAGAATTCCTTTTTTCTTTCATGCCAATCCTAAAGCGCCTTTCATAGTCTAGAATAGCCTACACTACCAGTGTATAAAAATCGCTACACGCTCTCACAAAAATCTTAGCTTTGCGAGATATGCCCTCCCAATAGAACTACAAGAAGACACAATCCACTTTCAATACAACTTCATGCGATGTAGTATGTTGTCGAAGGAGTGTAGCTCAATTGGTAGAGTTCTGGTCTCCAAAACCAGCGGTTAGGGGTTCGAGCCCCCTCGCTCCTGTATCGAATTTCTCGCACACGCTGTTTTGTAGAGCCTTAGATGGATTTTTTGCGAAACGATTGGAAATGGGTTTTATGCCAAGATTTCGAATAGACATAGAATACGATGGCGCATATTTCAGAGGCTGGCAGAGGCAGGCCGGTGAGCTAACTGTTCAAGAATCGATTGAAACAGCTGTTTTTAATGTATCAAGAGAAATTGTATGTGTACACGGAGCGGGAAGAACAGACAGCGGCGTACACGCTCTTGGACAGGTAGCTCATTTCGATATTTCAAAAGACTTAGACCCAGAAAAGCTTCGACTAGGGCTAAATTTTTACTTGAGAAAAGATGAGAGAGCTTGCGTAATAAATTCTTGTAGACTTACAAACTCATCGTTTCACGCTAGATTCTCTGCAACTAAGAGACGCTATATATACAAAATTTTGCAAAGTTCAAGCGACAGCGTGATACTGAAAAACAGAGCCTGGTGGATTCGAAAACACCTAGACATAGAGGCAATGAGGCGTACGTCAAATATGTTTGAGGGAACGCATGATTTTTCAAGTTTTAGGTGCTCCGAGTGTCAGGCCAAATCTCCTATAAAGACTATACTTTCGTCTTCAGTTTATGAAACTAGGCACGAATTTGATCGCACCATCGTGGAGATACATTTCTGCGCCAGATCATTTTTGCATAAGCAAGTTCGAATGATGGTGGGCACAATAGCAGCCGTGGGAGCAGGTAAAATTCAAGAAGATGAAGTCGCGAAAATGCTTGCTCAAAAGACAAACAACCGGTTTGTCGCTCCTCCTTACGGTCTATACTTGTCAAAAATCGAGTACAATTGAAAAAATCTTTCTATAGTTTCTGGTCCTATTTTTCCGAAACATTAGTTTTTGATTCGTACTCAGTCATAAAACTAAACAACAGCTCTGCAGAACTTTCGCACGCAATAGATTTTGCATTATCAGACATAGCAATAACCTCGTCAAACTCGTATAAACACGTGGTTAAAACTCTTGCCATTTGCGAAGCGCAGTAAGAAATTTGATCATTCTGATTTTCTCGCTCAAGAAGGGCGCGCTGATGAAAATTATTAACCGCATCACACCCAGCACCACTCAAGCGCATTGCTTCATTCCTAACACCAAAATCCGAACCATCTGTATCTTTTTCGCAACACATCCACGCAGCTCCTGCATCCACAATCACCTTTGCATTAAAATACTGGTGATTGTCTGCTGCGAATGGATACGGAACAAAAAACGCAGCCCTACCGGAGGCCATGATCTCAGAAATTGTAGAAGCGCCAGCTCTGGAAAATATTACGTGACTTTTAGCAAACTCGCTTGCCATATCGCGTATAAAGCCTGTAACAAAAAACCCGGCTAGCCCCATTTTTTCGTATATTTCTCTCACTTCTGCTACTTGATCGCAGCGACATTGATGGGTGACGGCAATTCGCCTCCGTTCCGAATTAGACAGCAATAGTAACGCTTCTCGCATAGCATTTTGCCAAAATTTTGCTCCTTGGCTGCCTCCAGTTACCAACACATTTATCACGTCATCTGATAAGCGCTTAACACGAGGAATGCTCCAAAAACATTTTCTCACAGGCGTACCTGTATATACTATTCTGAATTTACATTCTTTATAATGCTCGACTGATTCCCTATACCCAACCGCCAAACTACCACAAATACGTGCTATCGCCCTGTTGGCCCTGCCTATTATAAAATCAGACTGATGGGCTCCGAATTTTATTCCAAAAATCCTTGCGGCTACTATGGGAACAGCAGAAATCTTCCCGCCAAACCCCCATACAACGTCTGGTCTATTAGAAACGGCCATTTTTAATGACTCTTTTAATAATCTGATAACACCAAGAAAACTTGATATATCTCCAACATTTAACACGTCATCATATACATTATCTTCGACAAATCTAACGCCTCTATCATCTGTCATAAGCGTCACTCTGTGTCCACGACATTTTATAAATTCAGCCATAGCCTGCGCTGGAAACATATGACCTCCAGTCCCCCCAGCAACAAGAAGAAATTTCATTTTAACCCTATTTTCCTAAAGCCACTTTGGCCACAGATAACACATAGCCAATTATACATCTTCATAGAGATCCGTAACTAATATAGCTCTCCAGCCCTCATATACAAAACCATTCCGAGCTGCCTATTCCATAGCAGCGCACATTATGGCAAAATTACGCCATCCTGTATTAAGTTTTTGCTCATTGGTTGAGATTATGCTGAATATCCGTAATACGCTGCGTTTTATCGCTCTGGCGGCCGCAGTCACAGCGTGTGAAGCGAAAAAAGAGCTTCAAGGAAATATAGAGCTTAACGAAGCTTCCGCCAAAATCCTCAAAGAGAAAAGCTCAAAAATGAGAAAGCAAGACATATTGGACCTCCTAGGAGAACCGAGCTTAGTCTTTAAATACGAACCGAACACCTGGTACTATATTCATCAAGAGATAGAATCTGAAGCTTTTTATGACTACGAAGTTAAGAAAAACTTAGCTTGTGTCATTTATTTTGAAAACGACGGGAGCGTTAAAAAAATAGAGCTCTCAGACAAATATTCGGATATAGGGATGGAAGGCAAAGAAACTAAACAACCAACCTATCACAGAGACAATTTCATAAAGAGGATGTTCAGGAACGTTGGCAGATTTAAGCCTGTTTTACCGAGATAATTCTGTTTTTTTGTAGCGCACACTATGCTCTCTGTAACCGCACTGTGCGTGAAACTCTAATCATGAGGACTTCGACTATTCTGTTGTTATGCAATAGCCTTTCTTTCTTATAGACCTTATTATCAACGGCTCTTTCGGGCATTTCTCTATTTTCTGGCGTAATCGATTTATCTGCATATCTATGGTGCGCACGTTATATTCTTCATATTGCAAATCGTGAGCTATCTTTTCTCTCGAAACGCTTTTATTCGAATTTCTCAACAGCACCTCTAGTAACTGCTGCTCGGTTGAAGACAATAGAACTGTTTCGCCCTTACCATTTTTTAGCGTTTTATTAGAAAAATCGTAAACAAATTCGCCGAAAGAGAAAGAGTTTTTCTCATTTTTATGGCTAAGGATTCTGTTAAGCCTAAGAACAAGTTCTTGAGGCTCAAAGGGCTTTGTAATATAGTCTTCAGCTCCTAGCTTGAGACCATTTATCCTATCAATTCCCGCGCTCATAGCAGACAAAAATATCACAGGAGGAATTGACTCTATCTTACTGTTGGAAAGCAATTCTGTCCCTCGCTCATTAGGCATCATTATATCTGCAACTATACAGTCTATCTCGAATATAGCCATAGCTTTATATGCAGAAGCAACAGACTCCACACAAGACGCGAAAAACCCATTCCCGTTTAAATACCTCGAAAGAAGAGCTCTAAGCCTAGAGTCATCGTCGACTATTAAAATATGCCAATTCTTATTTTGTATAAACGCATCCAACCGGTCCATCCTCTCTTCCCTCCGCAAGAAACTTATACCTATAAAAAACACACATGGCATGGTGGCGTTGCTATATCTCACATATACAAAGAATTTTTTCAATATCCAAAAACTGTATAAACTATTAAACAGAGCCTATATGAGTCGCATTTATTCCTGTTTTGCGCAATAGTGATAAAATGACTCTGTTATGCTACTGGTAGTGTTTTTATGAAATTCCTTGACAAAGCTAAGATAAACGTAAAAAGCGGCAATGGAGGACACGGGTGCGTGAGCTTTTTAAGCGAAAAAAACATAGAATTCGCGGGACCCGATGGAGGAAATGGTGGAAGAGGAGGTGATGTTGTATTCGAAGCAACAAGCGGAATGAACACTTTAACATTTTTCCGCTATCAACAACACTTTAAGGCAAAACATGGAGAAGATGGCAAAGGGAAAAATAAAGCTGGAAGATCAGCAGAAAATCTTGTAATAAGAGTCCCCATTGGAACGCAAATTTGGGATGAATCTTGCAGCTATATTATACACGACTTTAAATCCGACAAAGAAACCTTCATCATAGCTCGTGGAGGGCGCGGGGGCGTAGGAAACGCAGCCTATAAATCCTCAACAAACAGGGCTCCTCGAGTTAGCGGCCCTCGCGAACCGGGTGAAGAAATGTGGGTATGGCTACACCTAAAACTACTTGCAAATATCGGATTGATAGGACTTCCAAACGCTGGAAAGTCGTCTCTTCTATCTAGGCTTACGAAAGCAGCTCCCAAAATATCAGACCACCCCTTCACAACTTTGTTTCCTCAGCTTGGCGCTTTTTCATATAAAAACGTTGACCTAGTAATAGCGGACCTCCCAGGACTAATAGAGAACGCTCATAAAGGAAAGGGCCTTGGCCACAGATTCCTAGGTCATGCAGAAAGATGCGCCGCCCTTTTACATGTAATAGATGCATCAGCGGACAACCCCATAGAATCATACCTCACTATAAGGCGCGAACTAAGCGAATACCATAAGTGCCTTTTTTCTAAAAAAGAAATGGTAGTGCTGAACAAAACAGATCTTATAGATAGCGCCCAACTAGCAGAATGTATAGCTAGACTTTCCGATGTTAATGAAAACATTAAAATCGTATCAGTATCGTGCTTAACAGAGCTCGGAATGGAAAAGCTACGATCTTCTATATGCGATTTTTATGCAGCATAAAATGCTCTGGTAATACCTGCAGAGCTTGTCGAGCTTGTTGCGTTAAGCCAGGTCTCTATTGACACATAACAGCATAAACTATAGAATTCGCGGGGCGTAATCGTTGTTATACGGAGAGATGGCCGAGCGGTCAATGGCAACAGACTGTAAATCTGTCGACGAATGTCTACGTAGGTTCGAATCCTACTCTCTCCATTTTATAGGAGCACAAAGGGCGCCTGTTTGTACGGGTAAGGCGAGAAGATGAGGCTTCTCGGCTTAATAAAGGAAAAAACTTTCAATTCCATATACGAGCTCTGTTCTGCCGCCCTCCTGCTGATAGGTTTTTGGTATTTCGCGCTGTGCTCGTGGCCATCTGGCTTTTTTAAAATAAGATATGTGCTTTCTGGAATGTTTTGTATGCTCGCGTCAGCGCTGTTGTTTTACAAACAATCTAAGGAAAAAACCGTGGACGAGCGCTTTTCGCTCTTTAAAACATTAAACAGCAGCTCACACAAAAAAGAGAAAAAAATACCAAAACACATCTTTGCATACTCCATGGTGGCTCTAGTATCAATTCCTGCGGCCTTGGTCACAGCATCTATGTTCATCGGATTTGATATTTCTGATGAGGGGTTTAACCTATACCTCCTCATGCATGGAAATTCCGACAAACCTTTGTTTTTAAACACATACTATACCATATTTCATAACATAGGTAACGTGTTTGGACATTCTCTTCTTTTGTATAGGCTTCTATCTATCGTTTTCATACTCACCTCGGCTGTTTGCGTCAGTATTATCAGTTTCAAATATTGGTCTTCTTCCGGTAACTCGACTTACGCGTTGTCATTTATCTCCGCTCCTGTGATTTTTTCGTTTCTATTCCCAGCATTTATACCAAAAATACTGTCATATTACTCATTATCAAGCTCAATGGCATACTTCTGGGCTGCTGGAGCCATATCATATATTTCGCGAACAGAGCGCCCGTCCGCCAAAACTATCCACGCAATACTATCAATGTCTATAAGCATTTTTTTTATGGCTACGGCCCGCCCACCAGCTGCAGCCTGTCTTGTTATAGCAACAGCCATAGTCATTGTTACTAGAAAAAGTAAGAAATTTAGCTCCCGCGCTGTCGACTTTATGACATTTTTACTGGTTCTTACTATTATCTCTGTCTCCCACATATACTCTATCGGAACGAAAAGATTTTTCGAAATAATTACCTTGTACAAAGCAGAATCTTGTTTTGGACACTCGGCGCTCCTATCACTCTATGCTAGGCAAGCTATGTCATTTGTGACAAACAACTTGTACGCAATTGTAGGAACAGCTATATCGTACTTTTTTATTTCATACTATTCCCGAAACAAAAATCAGGAGTTTTTCAGATATGTTTCGTGGTACCCAATTTCAACAGCAACGGCATGTGCGATTATCTTATTTTTAAATAGTTACAATGAAATGAGGAACGTCTGCGCACTCATAGCAGAAATGCTAATGACAATTTTTATTTCATCCTGTGTTTTGTATATTACGCATTCGTTAATTCTCCGAGAAGAATCCAAGAAAATGTTAACATTAACATTAGTTTGTTGGTTCGCGGCCATAGCGTCGTGCGCAGGAACCAATTGGAATATATTTCAACTTTCCGGATCAGGAGCAATAGCTTTGTTCGTTGTTCCAGTTTCCGCCATAATCAATGAAGCCTTTGAAAAGCGAATACTCTCAAGCTTTTTTGTTCTGCTACATACTGTCGCGGCCTCTGTTTGCGTCTCTCTAATAGTGTTTCATGGGCCAATTTTATCCCCATTTCGCTGCGGAAATCTCGAATTGTCCAGGTGGAAAGAGAGCCGAAGCGAATTCCTTCATAAAATTTTGATAGACCCAAAATTGGCCGACTGCATTGATTCTCTCCGCTCAACCCTTAGTAAAATAAGGTTCGACATGGAAAAAGACAAAATCCTTTCGATAAATATTCCGGGCATCATAGCCGCATCCGGAGCACAGGCTTTCGGAATGGTATGGTGTTGCGGATCATACAAGCCATACCTAGACATGGAAAATAGAAATAATACTGAAAAAGTATACACGCTACTAAAAGATGATGTTTTTTATGATGACTTAAAGCAAAATTTTTTCAGCAAGTTAGTAAAACATGAAAATCCTCCTTCTACCATTTGTATAGGAACTTTTTCACACTACCAAGACGCTCACGACAACAATACTGTTAGCTCGCTTACTCTGTCAGGTCCATATATGTTGAGAGATTGATTCATGTGTTCCACATTTTTAATTGCCCCTTTTAGCAATTCATAAGCTCTGCAAACCCGCAATTTACTATAGCTATTTGTATTGCTAACAGAATAGGTCTCGTATAGACTACACGATGGAATACCGCTGGCTGTGGGTTGATTATGGTACTAGTTAAGCCGTTTTTAGTAGCTTTGTGCTTTATCTTTTGTACATATGCTGGGTCGTCATACTCTGATCCAACGAAAAAGGAGCTCGAAGACACTCCAAGTGTAACTGTTTTAGAAATGCATCAGGATACACCAAAAATTGAAACTAAGTTTCCTGGCAACGGATACGACCCGAACTCTCCAAAAGGAGGGGTTCTTAAGTTTGGGCTGGTTAAAACCCCGTTCTGCACCCTAAATCCATTCATTCAAAAAGACTGCGCCCCCGGGATAGGTCCTTATAACTCTCTCGTCTTTGAAGCCCTTATGGAAAGAGACCCGATCGCACCGTTCAAGCTCCACATAAGAATAGCAAAATCCGTAAAGTTGGCTCGAGACCGTTCGTGGATGGAAGTTACGTTAAATGAGGATGCTCGATTCAATGACGGAAGCAGAATAACAGCAAATGACGTGATCGCTACATTTAACACATTAGCCGCAGAAGGAAGCCCCTCACGCCAGGCTTTTTCTAAAAAAATAAAAACTATAAAAGCTATAGATAATAACAAAATATTATTTATTTTTAACAAGACGCCGGATAGCACAGATAAGGATCCAAAATACGATCTGGAAGCCCCTTTGGTTACCGCTATGCTTCCTGTTTTGTCAGAAAAAGATATAAAGTCGTTTTCGTTCTCTGAAAGGGGGATGAGACCATTTCTTGGAAGCGGCCCCTACAAAATCAGCAAAATTGACCCAGGGAAGAGCGTAACTTTCGTAAGAAATAAAAGTTATTGGGGGTGGGGAAAGCTTGAGTGCATAAAAGGAAGGTATAACGCAGACACTATTGTCTTAAAGGTGTTCTATGACCCATCAACATTGTTTTCTGCATTTCTCTCTGGCGACATACACTCATTTCAAGAAGAAACCGCAGCAAAGTGGAATAGTCTACAGAATCACCCATATGTAAAACAGGGGAAAATAGTCCTAAGGCAAGTTAATAGAAACGATACTGTTGGAATGACCGGATTTGCCATGAATACAGGAGTAAAACCGTTTAACGACATAAGATTTAGGCGTGCAATAGCTGGTTTTTTCGATGTGTCAAAGTTAATAAATTTGTTAGGCGGAGACCATAAACCTATAACTAGTTTTTTCCACGGAACAGAGTTTGCTGCAAAGACAGAGCCAGACACACGCGAAACAGAAGTATTGAAGAAACTAAGCTGCAAAAATGCTTCTGAGTATGAACTACTTTCTCGAGGAAACAAAGTAGAAACTAAGCCAGGAGATAAAATAGGCGCCTTAAAACAACTAAAAGAGTGTGGTTATGAACTGAACGATAACAAGCTCATCGACTCTAAAACAAAAAAGCCGCTTTCTATAGAAATTCTTATAAATAGCCATGATCAAGAAAAAATAGCGCTCTGCTTTGCGAACCAGATGAAACAAATAGGAGTAGATGTCTTTATAAGGCTTGTCGACGGAGCTCAGTATACTAAAAGGATCGGAATGCACGATTTTCAGATGATACTGTGGCATTGGGGACATAGCCTATCTCCTGGGATTGAACAGCGTTTGTATTGGGGGTCGATGTTTGCTGATAAAGTTGGAAGAAACTATTCGGCCATACGATCTCTTGATATAGACAGGGTGTGCGACATGATAGTAAGCGCAAAAACTAGGTCTGAGTTAGTTTCTTTGCTTAGAGTGTTAGATAGGCTTCTCAGCAAAGGGTGCTATATCATACCGCTTAGCTATGACACTGTGAACAGGTATGCTTACTGGAGCCATGTTGGGGTTCCTCACCTTATAGACGAGGGCAGGGAAGTCGCCGATGTATCTGGATTTTGGGTCAAAAATCCACAAAAGCAAAACCAAAAATGAGACAGTTTCGCGGAGCTGCTTTATAGTTTACTTTCTTTCTTTGCTATAAAGAAGGACGGCAGACCTGCGAGCTCTTTTGTAGCTGAAAAAGTTACATATAATGGTTTCTTTTGTAACAGCCGTCGAAGTCCAAATTCGCGTGTAATGCGGCAAGAAGAGACCGTAAAAAGTCCACAAGGTCAATAGAAACGACCAGGAAGGCTCCAGAAACGAAAAAAGGCTCCTTCAAACACAGCCTCCCCCGGCTATGCGTCGTGGTGCCCAACGCGCAACACCGGAGCGCACATACACAACTCTCCCCACATAGAAGATCTCTATCCCTCACTCAATACCAGAGCCACAAAACACCACCGCCAGCGCGAATGCTTCATAAATCGCTTCTTATTTAATTCTTGTCCCCGGACCAGAAGCTACTTTGCTTCTCGGCCAGAAGAAGTCTTGTTTTCCCGATCGCGTCTCGTCGAAGATAAAGACATTGTCTTACCGAGAATACGCATCTCGCCAACTATTATTTCATTTGTAGACCTACTTGCCTCCCTTATAGATTTAAGAATTTCGTGACACACAACACCCAAATTTCCAAGATGCTCCTTAACAAACACTTGCTCGCTCAAAGACGTCTCTCCAAGCCTATCGCCTATAGCTTCAAAAATCTGTCGATTTTTAGCCTGCTCTTCAACTATCCTGTTCAACAGCATATGCTGCCCTTTCATTAAATCCGATAAAAGAGCTATTTTTTCAGAAAGCTTAATAAAGGCCATATACGAAGCATTTTGCTGCTGCGCACACTTTTCATGCAGCGCTGCAAGTTTAGCGTTTTCTTCAACCAGCTTAGCCATTTGCGACTCAATCACAGCAGAAGCCGCAGCTCCACCAATAACATCCGGCACTTCAATTGCAAATTTCGTATCACACAAGATCCACTCTTCAGCATTTCTCAGAAAATTACTCCCAGCTCTCGCAACAAGCAGATCTGCAAAGCTAACTATAACAGACCCGCATACTCCAAGAAGCGACGAGCTAAACGCAATCCCCATACCGCTTAAAGGACTGCTCAGCTGCTTCTTCAAAGTAACGAAAAAATCCTCCATGCCTGATTCCGTTGGAAGAGAAGAAATGGCGCCAGATATCATAAACACCGTCCTAGATAATCCCCAAAACGTACCGATAAGGCCAAGAAAAACCATAACCCCAGCCATATATCGACACATAGACCTGTCAGAATATATCCTCGCACCGAGCCTATTAATAGCGCTATCAGCATCGCTTCTTGCGATACGATGAAGAGCTTTCATCGAAAAAATCTCGTACAATAAAGCTGTTTTCTTCGGCTCATTTCCTATATCACCGCAAAAATATCTGTCTTCTAATGAAAATCTAAACAGCTGCGTAAACGCCGAAATAACCCCAATTGCAAACGTAAACAAAATAAAACTGTTCAAATACTTATTCGCCAGGAAAATTTCTACAAACGTGCTCGAAAGAGCTCCGGCCACACCTAAGACAAAACAAAAAAACGCCACCATCTGCCATAAAAACCTACTTGTTCTATACATCGCACGCTCCTTCAGCAGCAACTATTTTCAATCATCACAACGAGATATTAAACAGAAAA
This sequence comes from Candidatus Hydrogenosomobacter endosymbioticus, assembly GCF_021654655.1. Classification (GTDB taxonomy): domain Bacteria; phylum Pseudomonadota; class Alphaproteobacteria; order Holosporales; family GW7; genus Hydrogenosomobacter; species Hydrogenosomobacter endosymbioticus. Next base: position 563,283 of record NZ_AP025225.1, read on the forward strand.
CAGGCCCTCATGTCAAAAGGTCATACATATATCCAATAGCTTCGGCATAAACATACGCACAACCATATGCAACGCCCAATCAACGCCCGTCTCCATATGCTCTCATCATAACCCATTGCTGTAAAACAGTAAGAAAATTACTCGCTGTCCAATATATGACAAGGCCCACGGGAAACTGGGCAAGCATATACGTAAAAATGCAAGGCATTACATACAAAAACATAACCTTCTGGGCAGGGTCGCTTGCAGCGGATGGGTTAAGCACCTGTTGAGCTATCATACTGATACCCATCACCAAAGGCCATGCTCCTATCTGCAAAAAATCTGGAGCGCCCCACGGGACAAGCCCAAATAATGTGAACACGTTTGTCGGGTCAGGAGCAGATAAATCTTTTACCCACCATAAAAACGGTGCATGCCTCATTTCTATAGATACAAACAAAACTTTATACAAAGCGAAAAACACTGGTATTTGCACAAGCATCGGAAGACATCCTGATGCAGGGCTAACCTTTTCTCTCTTGTACAGCTCCATCATTTCCTGATTTATCTTTGCTTTATTAGACCCATTCCGCTTCTTTATCTCTTCTATCTTTGGACTTATCCGCTTTAAAGCAGTCATAGATTTATAAGACTTAAGAGATAGCGGGAAAAACAGGAGTTTTATCATTATAGTCATCAAAACTATAGCCACTCCAAAACTGCCACAGAAATTTTTCATCCATGACAAAAAATAAAACAATGGCTTCGTCATGAAATAGAACCACCCAAAATCGACAGCAAGGTCAAAGTGGGTAATGCCAAGCTTTTCCTCGTATCTGTCCAAAAGCGCTAGCTGCTTCGCTCCTGCAAACACATATACGGTCCCGCTCAGAACCTTAGCACCAACGCCGTTATTTCCTGCATGAAACATTTTACCATTTTCGCCCATACCTCCTTGCAACTCAGAAAGCCTCACAGAAGAACATGCATGAAATACATCCGACGAGCCTCCATCTTGGCTTTTTGAGACATTTATATCAGCAATTCCACCGACTTTATGACTTATAAACTTGCCAACCGCATCTTGCCTATGCGCAGGAGCCAGAGAAACAAGCCAATATTTATCGGTAATTCCTATCCACCCAGACCATTGATCGGAATACCGAGAAATATTGCGCAATGCCGACGCTTCGCCGCCCTTAACAACGTCATCATACGAAATCTCTCTGAGCTTTCCGTCAAATACTCCTATTAACCCCTCATGCAAAACAAACACACCGGCAGTTATAGGTTTTCCCATACGAACTATCCTGCTTTCAACGTCTATCTTCGCTCCACTTGGAGCCCCAATAACTTCATGCCGCACTGTAAACATGTAACCGTCATCAACAGATACAATCTGCCTAAACTCGACTCCATCTGGATTTTTCCAACTAAAAGTTGCGGGCTCCTTTTCACATACGCTGTCTACGCTGGACGCCCACACAGATCTTTCGTCTGGAACAATCACTCCAGAGCCGCCGTCGCTCCAAATGAATTCCACAAAGTAGGGGAACGCGCTTTTTTCTGGAGATAGCAACTCAACATTTTTAGAGCTATTGTTTGTCTCTTGACAATATTCTCTAAGTACTAAATCGTCTATACGAAGTCCTGTCAAGTTAATGGATCCAAACAAAGACTTACTTTTTATACTAACCCTCTCAGACGAGCGCACGACCAATTCCCTGTCTGCAGACTTGTTTATAGGGCCCGTAGAGTCATTTTTAGAGACGCCACAAGAAGTGGACGCGACCTCTTTTCTCCCCGAAGACTTATCTGGCAAACTGCACGAACCACCGCCAGAAGAGCAAGTACTAATCTTTGTCTCTGCCTCCATCAGCCCAGATTTCTTATAGAAAAAATCAAAGCCTGCCATAATAGCAACAGACAAAACAGACGCTATTATTATGTTTTTATATTCTCTCATCACTTAACCTCGAGAAGCCGAGCATCTAATAATAATTTCTTCTCTTTCGTATCTGGAACCGGATCATAACCAAAACCTGAAAACGGATTGCACCTAAGTATGCGCCATGCACACATAAAACCACCCTTAAACAAACCATGCCTTTCCATAGCCTGATGAGCATACGACGAACATGTAGGCGTAAACCTGCAGTTACCTGATATAACAGGCACAAAAAGTAGCCGGAACACCACAAGGCAAAACTTTACCATCCTAGCTTCTATAAAGCCAACAGCAGAAGACCACCTTAATTTGCCGCCACACCCTACCATCCCGCCATCTCCTATCGATCCGCTCAGGTCACCACAAGACTCCAGCGATCTATCTTTTCCACAAGACTCTGCCTCAATTCCACATGAACAAACTATTTCCGCGAAAGGCTTATCCAACACAACCTCATAAAAACCAAACCACTCCAACGCGTAAGACGAATCAACAAACCCCGCCACGTATAGACAGCAGTTTTTTATACACATTTTCGACTATAGCATCAAATGGCACAGAAGAAAAAGTAGCGCTTTTCACTATTACTACACACCTGAACCCTGACTTCAGCCCAGACCTAGAGAACTCGCTGAAAATAGCCCTTAACCTTCTTTTAATGCGGTTTCTAACAACAGCACTACCCACTCTCTTGCTTACAACAGAGCCCCAACGCAAACACGACTCCCCACCAACGGCTGCATCAGCCGTCTGAACAACGCACATCAAGCTTCCACCATAAAAAAATTTACAAGACGAAGACCCGCTCTTCAATGCAAGGAATTCTCTCCTGCTTTTCATGGTAGAAACCTTCATGAAATCCTCAAGCAGACAAAACCTTTCTACCTTTCTGCCTGCGCCGAGAAATCACTTTTCTTCCACCGACAGTCAACATACGCGCCCTAAAGCCGAAGCGGCGCTTGCGCACTAGATTGCTTGGCTGATACGTTCTCTTCATTAGAAAATCTCCTCTAACTTCACAGCGGCCGACAACTTAGGAACCGCATACTGCCACACACTCCACCGAACAATGCCCAGGTCAGCCGCTATGAATCCAAAAAATACACTCGGTGATGCTACAAAAAAAAGCATAACATGTAAAGCAACTCGCACACTGCAGGAGCAGGCTGTTACAATCGACAAAATACGGAGCTCTATGAGAATCCCCCCCCCCCATGAATATTCCCGAGTTTGTCGAAGCGCTGCTAGAATGGTCTAGGGTCTTGAAAAAATGTTCTGTATATTTTGTCATCAGCAACTGGAATTGGGGCCGAGGAATCGAGAATTGTAAGCTTTAACAAAATTACAAGCTCTGTCACCTGACGCTCTTTGCTTCTGGAGCCAAAAATATCGCCTAATATCGGAGTTCCAGCCATCCCAGGAAGACCAGCAGAATCATTGGCGCTCGTTTCCTCCATCAATCCACCAGTTATGATTGTCTCTCCGTGTTTTCCTGTTATCACAGTATCCATTTCTCTAGTTTGAGTTATCGGTATTGATGATTTTGTAGCACCTTTAGAAGATACAGACGCCGCAGGATCGTCTTTATAACACAAAATCCTCGATATAGTTGAGTGCAAATATAAAATAACATCGCCTGTTGAAAAATTAACAGACGGCTGAACAAGAAGAACAAGACCTATAGGTATTGTCTGTATATGACTTTCTGCTTTTTGTATTGTTGGATTTGGGTACGGCATCAACACATCTTCCACCTGAAGTTCAAAAAACACCTCATTTCGCGCAACTTTTAGTATCGCAGGCTGATTGTTCAAAACAGTAAGCCGCGGGTTAGCAATCGTGCGCACCGCTCCAAATTTTTCCAAAAATGTCGCTATAGCAGAAACATTCGGAGACTGAATCGAGAATGAAAACACGTCTTTTTTTGGTACAGACTGAGTTGGATCAACCGCCATAGGCAAAGTATAATCGCCAAATGGAATCTTCATATTTGTTTTATGTTTTTTGTCAAAAAATAGATTCCAATTAACTCCTGATTTAAATTCATCAGAAAGAGTTATCTCTATTATCTTCGCTTCTATAAGTATTTGAGTAGTTATGAGCCTTTGCAGCTGCGCTATGTATGATTCAATCATTTTTTGCTGCCTGTCTGTTCCGCGAACAGATAAAACACCACTGTATTTGTTTAAAGAATAGCTCGCGTTAGAACTTCCTCCTCCAGGCGGAGTCAATATAAGAGAGAGCGCTTTTTCGAGCTCTTGCCAAAAGTCCGAGCTGATTTGATTGTTCAAAACTATATTAGAGCCGTTGTCAGCCGCACTTTTACCAGATTTTGGGCGCGCTCCTTCGGCGAATATGTCTGTCTTCACAGATGTTTGGGTCTGAGTCTTCCTAAGTCCGAGCAAAAACTGAATATTGTGAGTCTTAATATACGGAAGGTCCTCGCATATGTGCATAGTCCCGTTCATAAAGTAATATCTCAAGCCGCTAAGCGCACATATATTGTCGAGCACCTCTATAAAAGACTGACAATTTGCCCTATAAAATACTTGTCTAGATTGTTTGCAAAGACCATCTATAGCAACGCTAACATCTGCTTGTTTAGCAATATCAAGAAAAACGTCAGAAAGTGGAACTTTGCCAGATATGCATATCGATACTTTTTTGCTACAAAACTCTGGCAAAGTTTTTCGCGTAATTTCTGGCTGACGTACTTGCCGCGCTTGCGGAACAGGAGAAAGTATTTCCTCAAATTCTTTCTTTGTCTTTTTCGCATAATGGTCATAGTGGTAAAAATCAAAGTTCTTATTGTCGCAACCTGACATCACAACAACAGAAGCGCAAATCAGCGAACATCGAAAAAATGCATCACCAAACAATCGAAAAACCTTTATAACAAAAATTCCATTCACAATACGCAAGCCAAACCCCTCACACACTGCCACTATAGTTTGCTAATGGTTTATTAACATTATCTTAATGATTAGAGCTCGTATTAAACGTTTTAGCAATGCCCAAATCACAAAACACCCTAAACGCAGGAAAAAACTTTCCATGCCTCTGTTATAATGGATGCAAAATCGTCCACTACCTATTGAAAAAAAGATTTTATAAGTTAAAAATGGCTAGTGTGCCCGAACCTACGGAGATGATTAATGGAAGGAGTTTTTAATATCGCAGAAATCGAAGAAAGTATGAAAAAAGCAATATCTTCGCTCCAGAAAAATTTGTCTGGACTCAGAGCTGGAAGAGCTTCTCCAGACTTACTTGGCCCGGTGATGATTGACGCTTATGGCGGAAAAACACCATTGAGTCAGCTATCCACAATAACCGCCCCCCAACCAAGGACCCTATCAGTACAGGTTTGGGATGCGTCTTTAATAAAACAAGTGGAGAAAGCAATAATAGATTCTGGAATGAGCGCATCTGTAGACCAAAATTGTGTTTTCGTCACTCTTCCTCCGCTCACACAGGAACGCCGACAGGAAATGGTAAAAAAAGCAAAGGAATATGCCGAAAATGCACGCATCTCCGTACGAAATATAAGACACGAAGGGCAAAAACAGATACAGCTCGCGAAAGATACCGGGGCTTCTGAAGATGAGTGTTTCAGGCTTCAGAAAGACCTACAAAAGCGCACAGATGACTTTATAAAAAAAATAGAGGACATCCTTGTGTCTAAAGAAAAAGATATATCTGAGGTGTAGTTCTTTGCAACTCTGCTTTATGTAACTAAAAGGAAATAAAGAGACGAAATATGATGCGTAACCGTGAAAATAGTGACATTAACATATGGCCCGGGTTTGTTGACGCTCTCTCGTCTGTCCTTATAGTTATGCTATTTGTATTCACGGTTTTCATAGTTTCTCAGTTTTATCTGAGCCAAACAGTCGCCATCAAAAGCGCCGCCATCAAAAGTCTTGAGAAAAAAATGCACAGCGTCGAAGGCATCTTAGATAAAGAAAAAGGAGAAAAGAAAAACATAAAACGTGAACTGCTTGAATTCCAACATTGCATACTTCGACTGGAGGAAGAAAAACGCCTAATAGAGCAAGAAGCTGAAATGCTGCGCCAAAAACTAGCTCTCGCCCTAGGAGAAAACGATAAAATGGCAAAAAATGAGGAAAGCCTGCGGCTAACTATAGGGGATCTAAAAGAAAAAACTCAAAAACTAGACGAGAAGCTTCAAGCCGCTCTTGCCGCTCGCGTAAAAGAACTAACAGCTTATAAATCCGAGTTTTTTGGCAAATTAAAAGAAGCTTTAAGAAACAGAAAAGATATAAAAATTGTTGGAGACAGATTTATTCTTCAGTCGGAGGTTTTGTTCGAACAAGGCTCTGCAGACCTGGGCTCAGATGGAAAAAATAAGCTTCAAGAAATAGCAAAAGCAATTAAAGGAATAATAAAAACCATCCCAGAGGAAATTTCTTGGGTTCTTAGGGTTGACGGACATACAGACGACCTGCCAATAAAATCTGGATCAAGATTTGCATCTAATTGGGATCTTTCAACGGCGCGCGCTGTATCGGTTGTCAGATTTTTGATACAACAAGGGATGCCAGAAAAAAACATTGCTGGAGCCGGGTTTGCGGAATTTCACCCACTAGCTAAAGGAAAATCCAACGAACAACGCAAACAGAACCGTCGCATAGAACTTATTTTTGACCAAAAGGCCCCCTATGAAAGACAAAAATAGAAGACTCAGCCTCTTTGTCATAAAATCTTGCTCCAGAAGCAAGTAACAAGCGCCGCTAAAAGAGAATGCTTTTTCCTGAGCCAATTTTTGCCGCATAGCACAACCTACATTCTTTGAACCTTACGAAAAAACGGACCCGTAATAGCCAAAAAACCCTTAGAAGCGAGTCTATTCTAAAATCAATAATACTACTAGAATTGATCCTCTCGAATAGAAACAGTTTCACCATTATGAAGATAATCATATGCGGCGGAGGGCAGATAGGACAAAACCTTATTAGATATTTATGCTTAGATTATGAAGTGACTTTAATCGATACTGACAGAAGCATATTAGAAGAGGCCCAGGAGCAATACGACATACAAACGATACACGGAAGCGCCGCAGACCCGTTCATCCTCAAAAAAGCACAAATACAAGAAGACAGCGTAGTCGTATCTGTAACCGGAAGCGACCATGTTAATCTTCTTGCCTGCCAGATGTCCCATTTTTTGTTTAAAGCATTTCTAAAAGTAGCCAGACTTCGACACGAAAGTTACTTTGCTGATGAGTGGCAAGCTTTGATAAAGAAAAAGCTTGGCATAAGCGTAATCTTGTCCCCAGAAAAAGAGGCGGCAAAAACCATCCTGCAAAATATGGTAGTTCGTCACGCGTTCGACGTAATGCAGTTCGCGGATAAAAAGCTAACGCTTATCGGAGTTCACGCCTATGAGCGCAATTTCTTCCTTAGAATTTCTATAAAAGACCTGGAGGCGTCGTTTCAACTTTCAAATGGAAGAATTGCATGCATAATACGCAACTATAGATTGATAATTCCAGATGCAAATGACCAAATACTTCCAGGAGACGATGTATATTTTCTTATAAACTCTGACGACATTATAGAAATCATGGAGAATCTTGGTTTAAACCAACAAGATGTTCAAAAAGTTATCATTTTTGGAGCAACTGCAATCGGAAAATATATAGCAAAAAATCTTGAAGAACAAGAAAAATACGATGTAGTAATGATCGAAGAAAATCAAGAAGAAATAAAAAAAGCCGCATGTATACTGGAAAAAACAATGTTTCTAAACGGAAGCCCAGATAACCCAGAAGTCCTCCGAGAAGCCGGTATAGACGACACTGGATGCACAATAGCCGTGACAAAAAATGACACTATTAACATGATATCCTCTCTTATGGCGCATAGATTCGGAGTCCAGCACCCTATATCCCTTATAAATCATACGAGATACCTGTCCCCTCTTGCGGTCCTCGGAATAGAAAAAATGATAAACATGGCCCAGCTAACAGTGTCTGTGATACTTCAGCACATAAGCAAAGACTACATAAAAACATTTTTCCCACTCGAAGAATACGCAGGTGTTGTCATAGAAGCAGCCATTAGAAAAACCAGCCCAGCTCTTAAAATGAATTTTGAAAAAATACAACAGAGCGACCGCCTGAAAATTCTAGCCGTAAGGAGGCGTGACAAAATTTTAGGTACGGTATCTAAGCTGGAAGTCGGAGATCACGTAATAGCTATCCTTCTTTCAAACGAATACAAAAGATTTCAAAAAATATTTGAACCAGACTAGCGCTTGCAAAAATGTCCTGCTTTAATAGACGTCTGCATGGTAAATTTACGCAGATTATAAAAGCGGTTATTACAAAATCTTTTACATTCACAAAAATAGGCGCATTCTACTGGAGCAAGCGTACACTACGCGCGTGTAAGAAGTAGCCCTCTGAAAAAATGAGCTATACACATGAAAAAGATTTTCTTGTTAGCTGTTTTAATTTCAGCTGCTGCTGTTTGTTCTAATGGTGCGGAGGCGTCTAATAATAAAGGCAATTGCAGACTGCCTCCAGGAGGAGACGGAAGCAGACCGAAAGGCCCTTTTAGACCTGTGATAGGTGGAGAAGGGGTTTCCAGGCCAATACCGTAGAACCCCGCCTAAAACTGGCGGAGGCCAAGGATCATCAAACAACGACTGCACAATTTTCTAAAGTAGCTTAGTCGTATCCAAACCGCACACCAACTCTGATAGTGTGCGGTTTTTTCATTCCTAAACTTTGTAATACCGCCTTCAAGAAGTTTCGAATTTATAAATCAGCTCTGTAAACAAACATCAGTCAGTCGACCGCTCCACAGCTTAGTTCCGGCGCATGCTCACACAAACAGTTTGCAAATTGCGCCGAGTATACTATAATTCGGGCTGTATGGTTGTAAGAAACACGAATAGACATGTCTGCGATAGTGAAATTAGACGCTGCCGAGAGGAGCAATTTTCAAACTAAAGGTGAAAGAAGCGACCTTAGGAAGAACGGGTATGTTCCTGCAGTAATTTATGGAGGAGGCTCTCCTGCGGAGTCTTTATCTGTACCAGCTAAGGAATTTCGCAAACAGGTGTCTATTGCAGGTATAAGGGCGAGGGTGTTCGACCTTGGGTCGTTTGGCAGAGCGCTTGTAAAGGACATACAATTTGACCCTGTCAAAGACGTCCCTATTCACATAGATTTCTATAGGCTGCTTGAAGGCTCCAAAGTAACTGTAAGGGTTCCGATTAAGTTCACAAACAGCGAGAAATCTCCTGGAATAAAAAGAGGGGGCGTTCTTAATGTAATATCGCACGAGTTAGAACTGTCGGTTGATGCAACGCGCATACCCTCAGATATATCCATCGATATCGGGTGGATGGATATAGGAAAGTCCGTTCATATGAGCGACATTTCTCTTCCGGACGGGTCTGTGGTCATAGGGATAAAAGATTCTGATCCCATAGTTACTATAGTAGCCCCGTCCGGACTCGCGCAGTCCGAGACCAGCAACCAAGAATCCTAGAGCGCGTTCCTTGCGGAAGAAGTCCACGAGCGCCACACTCGACCAGGTTTTCCGATTTACGCTGTGCAGACCCGGAAGAGGTGCGCTATCGTTTGTCGCACTCGAAGCGATTGGCTATGAGTTTCTTGAAAACGTCCCCTCTGTGTTCAAAATTCTTGAATTGGTCGAAGCTGGCGCACCCAGGAGAAAACAGTATCACGGCTTTTTTCAAGACCAAAGAATCTCTAACCGAAGCCCCTTTCATAACTCTGCTCTCACACTCGTATTGCGCCGAACATAGCGCCGTTTCTATATCTCCGCTTTTTTCATACAAGATCCCGCTAGAAGAAGCTATATGAGCATACCTATCAGCCGCCTCACCTATAAAAAATGCCTTTTTAACATATCTTGCGATATCAGATATTGGAGCTAGTGAGTCGTCTTGAACAACCCCGCCACCAATCCAAAAAATATCGTAATCACGAGAAAACGCCAAAACTGCAGATTTTACAGCTTCCGGACTTGTCGCCTTACTATCGTTTACATAAACAACCTCTTTACAGCTTCCAACTATTTCTTGTCTATGCTCAAGACCAAAGAACCCATCAAAACACACATCTTCGACCCCCAAAGAACGACAAACGGCAATAGCTATAGCAGCATTTTGTATGTTGTGAGATCTAGAAAACCATTCGTTCTCCGGTAAAACATATTTGGCCGAACGTCCTTTTTCAAAAATGCCACTCGCACAGTAACAAAAATCAGCTTCTGATCTTTCTGACACATAAACAACCTTGCACTTTCTAGGCCCAGCAAACTCATGAAATTTGCTGCTATTTCGACTTCCGCAAGCGCCATCTTGATTTTGAAAAAAAACTTCTATGTCCTTCTGGCCATCTATTAAATCTCCAACAACTGCTCGCTTGGCCTGAAAAAATATTTTTTTCTTAGCCGCAATATATTCGCCTAGAGTTCCGTGCGCATCTATATGGTGGCTAGATATATTTGTGATCGCCGCAACCTCCAATGGAAGAAAATTCGTCAGCAAAAGCTGATATGACGAGATTTCAAGAATATACACCCCACGCAAATGATCTTCATCTGCAAAATCAAATATTGGGCAGCCAAAATTCCCTACAACTTCTGCGGCAATGCCGGCATTACAAAGAGCCCTCTTAACAAGCGCGCACGTAGTGGACTTTCCGTTTGTTCCAGTAATTCCGGCCATTTTTACATAAGAAAACATTCGTAAAAAAAGTTCTATATCAGACATAATCGCCGCTCCACCGCGCAAAGCGCAAGAAAAACTCGGATGTTTGTCGCGCTTGCTAACAACTCCAGGAGAAACCACCAAAACATCAATTTTCTCCCATGGAACATTTTTCACAAATTTAACGTTACGTGAATTTTGAAATATTTCCCGTGAGGAATAAAATTTTTCATCATTGTCATCGATGCAGAACACGTTGCACCCTGCAATCTCATAGATGCTCGCAAAAAATCGCGCAACAGATAGCCCCGTTTTACCAAGTCCTAGTATGGCTATATTCCGCGGAATATATGACAATTTCATGAGAAAACACCTCTTTCGACGCATCAAACACATAAGAATCCTAGCAAATGTCAGCTTTGTTCAAAAGCGTTTCAGCCTTCTTTCCGCGCACGCTCGTTTCTGATTAGTCAAAAAATTGCAAAAAATCGCTGCACATGAGATAATTTTTAGTAGCGGCAAGTTTAATAATAGATTTTATGACTTTTTATTTACGGAACTCGTTAATTTTTTGCGTAATTATTTTTTCCTCTATTACGTTTAGTTCTGAGGCAAGACAATTTTGTTATAGATACAAGCACTACCACTCTAAAAATCCAATCAAACCACACACTTCCAGCAACAGTTCTAAAAAAAATGAGACAGCCTCTGATAAACAAAAATATAAAGAATTCATGGCCTCTCTGAGTGGAATCGACGTATTTTCAGAGCTAAAAAGGCTGAAGCAGCAAACGAAAACACACCACTCACACTATTTATCGCAAAAAGACTTCGAGTATACACATAAAAAATCCGAATTTTCGAAAAATTTGGTATACAAAGTGCAAAATGACAACCTGGTCAACAAAAAAAGGTCGAAAGCTATTAATGGCTTCTTCCTTATACGGCCAGAAAAAATAGATCAATTCCTCAAATTTGTTTCTGAAAGCATCAAGAACAACAATGTTAGGGTCGTCTCTCTTCAAAAACAGCCGCGAGGAGTGTATAAGGTTGTGTTTAACGTAAAAATCGACAACAACAAAAGAAAAGACCTAAACCTGGTTTCTGATATGCCTCTCGGGGTCTCTATTTCGTTCTCACCAGTAGCGAAAAAAGTGTATTCCATTAAAAGGGCAAACAGCCTCGTAGCAATCGTAGATCCCAAATACAAAATTTTACGCACATTTTATGCGGCCGCAGATCCAAAAACAGCAAAACAGCTTTCTTTAGAAGATTTGGATAAATACAACAAGCTATGCACAGAAAAAATCTCTAAAAAATACACACAAACAGGATTTTTTCCAAACCATTAGGCGCTAGATTTGCGTTACATATCGTTACAAAACATTGGTTTGAATAACAGCAAAAAATAGATTATCTATTGTTATATGTTTTGTTTGCTATGACTTGTTATAGAATGTTTTTTAGGTACCAGAGGACGGTAAAGAAGCCCGTTCACTTTTGCGGCATAGGTCTTCATGGGGGAGCTAAGGTAAGAGTTTCTGTCTCCCCAAGCGATCGTGAATCTGGCGTGGTTTTTATCGACGAGCTGTCCGGACAAGAAGCCGTCGCAAACTGGAGGAACGTAAGCTGTACAAATTTCGCCACGTCTATTGCATACTCTGATGGGTCTTCGCTGTCTACAGTTGAGCATTTGCTTGCCGCTCTGTATGCTCTCGGAGTGTTTAACGCTTTTATAAAAATAGAGGGCTCAGAAGTCCCCTTATGCGACGGAAGCGCAGCAGATTTTGTTAGGGCTATATGCGAAACAGGAACCGCCGACATGCCTTTCGAAACTAAGATTTTGTGCGTAGAGAAATGCGTATTAATAGAAAGCGAGGAAAGGCGAATAAGCATTTCCCCATATAATGGTTTCTCTGTCAGCATGAAAACTCGAGTGAACTCTGAGGTTTGCCACACCCATACATTTGATTCAAGCATAGATTCTTTCGTTAACGACATAGCTCCAGCCAGAACTTTTGTTGAGATGAAAAACATACCAGTTATGAAAAGTGCTGGACTTATAAAAGGGGGCAGCATAAAGTCCGCCGTAGTATTCAACGATGACAAAGTTGTAAACCCGTGCGGTCTTCGATTTAGAAATGAATGCGCAAGGCATAAAGTCTTGGACGCGATCGGAGATTTTTCCCTAGCAGGGATGCCGATATTTGGAAGAATAGAAGGTGTACAGTCTGGTCATATGCTAAACCACTCCGCACTCAAAAAACTTATAGAATCCGAGTCGTTTTCGGTAAAAAAATACAGCGATTTGTTTTGCTGTGACGAGCGTCCTGACCTGAATTCTCTGAGCTCCAATGAGATCCATATAAAAACAGCAAGCTCTCCAGGGAGAAATTCAGCGAGAGCGCGAGAAGAGGCGGCAGCCGTATAAGCGGAGCATATTTTTCCAACAAGATCCGTTCCGCTCCTGCAGGCGTCGGCTTGTTTTTCTGATGCCTATGATAAAGACCACCTGCGCGCACTCTAGCCGCTCATTCTTCTGGCAGTCATTTGCGTTTACGCCATTCTATCTGTTGCCGTTTTATTTAGGCTAAACTATAATTTAACATAATCAAACTAACAGGTAGTGTTTTTTTCCGTATGCCGACCGTCCTAAAGATATTAAAGCTTGACCACGCAAACGATATAGAGCTTCCTTCATATGGGCTGGAAGGTAATTCTGGCATGGACCTAAGGGCCGCCGTATCAGCTCCCGTTGTCATAAACCCTTCAGAAAGGGCTTTGATCCCAACCGGGATACGCATTTTTTTCCCTTTTGGGTATGAGGGCCAAATAAGATCGCGATCTGGGATGGCTGCAAGCAACGGAGTTGTTGTTTTGAATTCTCCAGGCACAATAGACTCCTGCTATCAAGGAGAAATAAAGGTGATACTTATAAACCTTTCCGACAAAAGCTTTGTAATAGATCGCGGAATGCGAATAGCGCAACTTGTAGTCGCGCGGGTAGAAACATGCGACATTATAGAGGTAAACGAGCTGGAAATCCCAAATAAAACAGACCGGTCCGATAATGGTTTCGGATCCACGGGAATGCTATAAAATGTGCAAAAAAGGATGTTGAGATGAACACTTCATTTCTTAGCGAAGATATGTGCAAGGTGCTACAGGTTATCTCGCGCCTTCCAGGTCTGGGCCCTAAATCCGCAAAACGCATAGTCTTGCATTTGATGAAAAACAAAGACGTTGTGCTAGAAAATTTTATAAACAGTTTATCATTTATAAAAGAACGCTCTAGGTGCTGCGAAATTTGTGGATATGTAGACGAGAAAAGCCCTTGTTTTTTTTGTTCTTGCGATCTGAGAGACAAGTCGGCGCTTTGCATAGTGGCCACAACAGGAGATGTGTGGGCAATAGAAAAAGCAGGTTTCTTTAATGGCGCTTATCATGTATTAGGCGGCCTTTTATCCACTTTCGAAGGCTGCTATCCAGATGATTTAAGCATTGATATGCTACTCGGCAGGATAGATGCGTCAGTGAAAGAAGTGATACTAGCGTTAAACAGCAGCATTGATGGCCAAAGCACGATGTATTACATAATTGAGCATATAAAACGCACAGCTCCACACGTCAGGATATCATCTCTCGCAAAAGGGATGCCTATCGGAAGCGAACTCGATTATATAGACCAAGGAACGCTTATGAGCGCTTTCATAGGAAGACGCGACGTCGACGGAGTCGAATACAACCGTCACCATGAACCATCGATAGAAAATTTTTCTGGAAAGAACGAAAAGTATATAGAAATCGCAAGAGCCTAGAAGAATACATATAAACAACAACACAATACTAACACTGTTGGCATCGATGTCATCATTCTTCTGAGGCCCGCAAATTTGAAGCGCCTAAGCTATAGACTTCGTCTATGAAAGATTGTCTAAACGATCCTGGCGCCTTTACCGTTTCAAACGCTTTATCCGCACACATACAAAAGCACGCAGAAGCTAGGCGAGACGCTGTAAACGGGTCCGAAACAGAGCTAAACGCAGCAGCAAGACCAGTAAGAGAGCACCCCATACCGGTAATATTTTGCATAAGCTCACATCCACCAAAAAGCTCGCACGAATTCTCCGAACTTACTATGAGGTCTTTTTCTCCGCTCGCAGCCACAACACATCCTAAATTCCTTACAATTGCAATAGCTGAGGACTTCGCCTGTTCTGAGCTGCTTAGCGAATCAACCCCTCCGATATTTTTACTCTCAAAGCATCCATCAAAAGCCCGGCTTAGCGACATAATTTCGCTTGCGTTCCCGCGAATTATTGTCGCGCATTTTGCGATTTCTACGCTTACACTTGTTCTTAAATTGCTTGCGCCACAGCCAACAGGGTCCACTACAACTGGGATTTCATACCTTAGTGCAAAACGAGAAACATACCGACAAAATTCTAAAAACTGTAGATCCAATGTCCCTATGTTAATATATACAGCGCTTGAAATCCGCACAAGTTCCTCCGCTTCTTCGGCGCATATAGACACTATCGGCGACGCACCAACAGCAAGTAGCACATTCGCTACAAACTCCATTGTAACGAAATTAGTCGCACATAAAACGACAGGCTTTTTTTTTCTTACTTCTTGAATAATTTCACAGACTTCTAATTCTATTTTCTTCATAGCGGCATCACCAGCTTAACCTCCATAACAAGATTTGACTTGATAACAGCGAAAATTGCTAGTAGCATTGTCTAGATTTTTAAACGTCACTCCGTCAAACAAAATTGATTACAATTTTATTAAAATATTAAATATTATTGACGTTTTGTCTTTACAATTTTGTTGTTAATTGTTTTTTAGACGAGAAAATTGAAGAACTGCAGGTTTTTTCATATAAAAGGTGTTGAAAATTTTTTAATGTCGTGTATCATGTTGTTGATTGGGCGCTTTAAGGATAGATATGGTTGCCAAGAGGTTTTTTGAGCAGTTGTTGTTGTCTGTTGTTCCTGCCTTATTGTTTGTTGGGGGATATGCAATAAGGAATTACTATGAAATAGCATCTTTTTATGATCTTGCGGTTGCCTTACTAGCGATGAGTGTCCCGATCGCTGCTCTATTTTCTGTGGCTTTTTTCATATTAAGAAATAAAAAAGTAAATATAGGCTTAGTTAGTATGTATCTAGGGATATTTATTCTAACTTTTTCTTTTTTTCGATCCCATTTTATCGAATTTATTCCATGTAAATCTACGACTTTTTCTGTTCTATGGTTCGTCGCATTAGCGTTATTTATGTGGCTTGTGTATAGATTATCTAAAGGAGAGCTGTTTTGTATTTTTTCTAAGTATACTGCCTTCGCGGCCGTTGGATCTCAGGCGCTTCTTCTGTCGTTTGGAATGGTGGATCAGTCATTTTTTACGAAAGCAAATCGCATCAAAGACCGTTCTTGTAGTCTTGGAAAATTTAGCAAATCTCCGAATATTTATCTGTTTGTAATAGACGCCTTTCCTCACAGAAGCACTGTTAAAGCGCTCTTTGGGTTCAACGATATTTTATCCTCCGAGCTTTCGAAGATCGGCTTTTTTGTGCCTAAAGAATCTTTTTCTAACTATGGGTCTACGCGTTTATCCATAAGCTCTGAGATGAAGTGTGATTATTTAAAGACAAAAAAGGATTTAAAGATACCTTATAGCGAGGCCTCTTCCAGTATATGCTATATATCAAACAAAGTAGTTCAAACAATAAAAGATAATGGTTATAGGTATATTTTTGCCAGCGGACAAATGTTCCCTCTTCCGTTTGTTAGAAAAATTAAAGTTGCAGGAGGAATAGACGACTTAATACTAGCCCCTCGAAGAAAGGACATTATTTCCAGAATTTGCTCAAATGATGTGCTGGCAACCCTTGCTACGCAATCTGTAGCTCATGTGTTTATGCCTAAAAAAAACTTAAGCAAAGTTATTGATAACAGCATTTATATAGAACCTGGAATGATAAAAAGAGCGCTGCCAGACATATTGAGCGCAAAGAAAAAGTTTTTCCTATTCGCGCATTTCTTTCAGATACACGATAACGTCGTCACCAATGCTGATGGAACCAAAAAATCCAGTGGGTTTATATATGTTGGAGGCAAGGAATCAAACACTGCGTTTGTAAAAACAATCCAGGTTTTTAGTAGAAAATTTCTAGACTTGATCAATTTTATAGTTGAAAATGATAAAAATGCATTAATAGTTATTAACAGCGACCATGGTCTTCCTGTTATTCTAAATGGAGAATATTCTGCAGCTACTGGACGGTTAGCGAAATCTATGACTAATTCGCAGTTTATGAACCATTGGATGAGCGATTTCGCCTTTGGAGGTATTGTAAAACAAGTCATTCAATACCGGTATAGGAATTTGATCGCCATGCGGTTTCCTGAAAAAACAAAGCTAGATAGCTGCTTCGCCAAATTTTCTGACGGAGATAGGTTCTCCAATGTAAACATTTTCAGGTGCGTGTTTGATTTTCTGGGAATAAAAAATATTGAAAAGTTGAAAAGTAAGAGTTTTCCAGTTTCTTCTAAATCTTTGTCTCCAGAGGATATTTCAAATATGTATAAAAGTTTAGCAAAAATAAAAGATAGCATGAAAATTACAAAAAGCAGCCCTAAGGAAAACGCGAAGGAGAAAGGTAATAGTGATAGCAACGTTACAGGCAGCAACCAAAGCTCGAAAAATATCGAAGATGGGAACTATACGTCAGATGACCTTGACCTCACCAGCGTAATCTATGCTGATGATTAATAATCTATGCGAGGGAATACATGCGAAAAAATAGAGGCATCCGCACAACAGTTCGATTAAATATCGAAACAGCAGACGAAGACCGGGACACTTTTTCCATAGCAAACGCCTCATCCATAATAGATAGCAAAACACGCAGGTGTCTTTCAATTGCGGGATCTGATTGCTCTGGAGGCGCCGGCATCCAAGCTGATTTAAAAACGTTTGCGTCATTTGGGTGTTATGGAATGACAGTCGTTACTGCGGTTACTGCGCAAAACAGCGTTGGTGTGGCAGATACTTTTGCTATTCCACCAGACGTTATAATTGCTCAGCTTAGTTCGATATTTAGCGACGCTCTTCCAACTAGTATAAAAGTTGGCATGTTGTTTTCGGAAGAAATAGTCTCCGCAGTCTCTGAATTTCTCAAAAAAAACGCGCACGGCATACCGATTGTGGTTGACCCCGTAATGGTTGCAAAAAGCGGACATTTTTTGCTCGCCCCAAAAGCAACCATTGCGTTAAAAAACGAACTCATCCCCCTTGCAACAATTGTTACCCCCAACCTATGCGAAGCCGCTGCATTAGTTGGCATTGAAGACATTCGTTTTTCTGATCAACGAGAATTGGAAAATTACGCAAAATCCATCCTATCGCTAGGAGCAAAGTCAGTTTTTCTTAAAGGAGGACACAGCGCGAACGAGACCAACTCAGACGATTTTTTTATAGACTCGGTTGGAAATAGCGTCTGGATGAACGCCGCCAGAATAACGTCTAAAAATACACATGGAACCGGGTGTACTCTTTCATCAGCAATAGCCGCATCCATAGCCTCTGGGCATTCTGTTACCGAAGCGTGCTCAAACGCAAAAAACTATGTTCTAAAAGCAATAGACTCTGCAAGAAGCTCGACCGTTTGGAAAGGACATGGCCCGGTAGACCATTTTTTCTGGATGAGCCGCACGACGACTTCGTCTAGCCGCCGCTCTCTATCGCAGGCCTCAAAAACCAACCGTTAGCACTAAGAATCGCCTTTTTCTAAATCATTTTTACAACGTCTCCTAGCCACAAACCCAAAAGACAAAATTAACCCTAGTCCACCTCTTTACCTGTTGCGCCTTATCGCTAAACACCATATTTCCCCTCACACAAACTCACTTACCCCTTACACCTATTGTTAGAAAAAAGAAAATAAAGAGATAACCATTGACAAAAAATTTCCCGCAAATAGCCGCTCAAACATAACAATTGGCACTATCATCACATATTTCAGCTATCGAGCCTCCAATAAAATAAAATAAAAACAAACCAACATCGCTCAAAAAACCTCAAAAGAGCGCAACCAAATTACAGCTCACAAGTAAAACAAGCTATTAAAAGGTCTATCTATACGCAATAAACATAAATGCAAAAAGCGCGACCTATAAAAAACAACAAATTAAACATTTTGCAAAACAGCAAAATCACGCCTCTTCCATTTTTTTCTTCAAGCTCGCATATTTCCTGTGAAGGGCGGACCTTTCCATACCTATGACGTTAGCTGCGCTGGAGATATTTCCGCTAAAAGCTGCTATCTGAGCTCTTATATACCTATACTCAAATACCGCCCTAGCCTTGGCTATTGGCATAGATAATAAATCAATAACTTGGGCACTTCCAGATTTATCGCTAAACATTTCCGCTGTTGACCTTACTTCGAAAGGTAAGTCATCAACAGATATTTCGTCTCTAGACCTGATATATGCAGATAAAACAGCATACGATACACTATTTATTAATGAATAAAAATTACCAGGCCAACTGAAAATACTAAGAGCCATTATGGCAGAAGAAGAAAAGGAAATATCTCCTATGCCTATTTTTTTAGTATAGTTATCTGCGATATGCTTTGCAAAAGACGGGATTAACGAGCCCATCTCTCTTAGAGGAACAGTCTTTATCACGAATGACGACAATTTGTCATAAAGATCTCTTCTAAACGTTCTGCTTATCAAACGCTCCTCCAGCTTGCGCCCATCTGCGGCGCATATCACCCTAATTTTATTACCTCCAGGCAAGGCCCCTCTTTTTTCAAGAAAATCCAGGAATGAGTCCTGAGCCTTTTGCGAAAAGTGCTCTACGCCGCAGGCAACCAACGTACCTCCAGGCTCTGGCTCTTTTTTCAATATATTGTTCATCGCGTCGCTATCTGACGCAGCGCTAAAAAAACAAATTCGTTTAGATTTTCTCGATGAGTTGTTATGCACAGCTCTAGCTATTTCTTTTTTAGCTGTTCCAACCTCGCCCAAAATCAATACCCTAGAATCTATGGCCGCAGCCTTACTAATTTCCTCTTTCACGCAACCAATCGGTTTTGAATCTTCTAAAAAAACAAAGGACAAATCGTAAAGATCTTTCTCTACAAATTCCTCCGTTTTTTCCTTGCGCAATCTACCGACCTCTATAACCCTTTTTATGGACATCAAAAGTTTGTCAACATCAAACGGCTTCTCTATGAAATCGTAAGCACCTTTTTTTATTGCCCGCACCGCCATGTCGAACGTACCATGCCCGCTCATCACTATTATCGGCACATCGCGATATTCCCTGATTATTGTATCGAGAAAATGCACTCCATCCCACGAATCTTTTCCAAACCAAACATCCAACAACACCACAGAAAAACCGAACGACAACAATTTTTCCGCCGCTTCTGGAGAAAAAGCATATTGAACCTCATACCCTTCATCCTCCAGAATTCCCTTCAGTGAAAGGCAAATCTGTTTTTCATCGTCTATTATAAGAACACGATCTTTATTGCTGCTCATTGAATAGAAAAGCTCGCTTCAACCAGATCTCCCTAGCAAATCATATCAAACATCTTTACATTGCGGAATGCAGCGCGTTTACCAGTACATCGTAATACGCTCCAAAGACCGCATAAATAACCCAAATTTATGCCATCGCCACCAAAATTTGTCTCAAAAAATTCGCCAAACCTATTTTTTATTGTCTTTTTTATAGCTATGCCGCACATTACGAAAATTCTTTTTCACGGTTTTTTTATAAACCTTTCCATTCGTAAAAAACTGAAGATCTTCGTCCTCTATAACTAACACTACTTGGAATTTTCTATAAAAATTTAAGTCAATCACATTCGACATAGTAGTTGAGAGGTCTTTTGGGCTGCGACCCCATGCTAGCACGCAAGGGTTAAGATAAAATATTTGAGCGCGCAATATCTGTTTGTTTCTGTCGCGAATTTTGGAAGAAAATTTTTCTATGTCCAACGAGTAACGCATCGCACACAAGCAATACGTATGAAATAATTTCTAAAACACGTTGCGAAATATTATAAAAAAAAAGGCGGCCAAAGACCGCCCTGATTTACGACAAAATTCTTGTATATCCCATCATTTTAGTCCCTTTTTACCAGACGGCAATCGCAATGTCATGTTCCTAGTTTCTTTAGAGCTTGGCCTATAAACTAGAAGAAGAACGCTAGTTTGTTGTCGTTCTTTTGCTTCTTTCAAAAGCTCAACAAATTGCGCTGTAGATTGCACTTCTATTTGCCCCACTTGAAGTATGACGTCTCCAGGCATAAAGTCATCTAACTCGCTTTTACTTTGATCTATATCTGTGATAACAACTCCATCCCCGTTCCTCTTTTTAACGGTCAGCCCAAGAATCTTCTTCGCCTCAGCTTCCGGGCCTATGACAGCGCCATTGTTTCTTCCAAAATCTGACCGCTCAAGATCTGCTACAGTGACATCTATGCGAATGATCTTTTTATTCCTCCAAACAGAAAGCCTAATCTTGTCACCGTCTTTAAGCTGGCTGACTATATCTCTAAAATGACGGAGATTTTCTATCGGCTTATCGTTAAGAGATAAAATGACGTCTCCCGGCTTTATTCCGGCCTTTTGTGCTGGACCGTCAGGGCAAACACCATCTATAAGTGCTCCTTTAAGATCTGGAAGCCCAATACTTTTTGCCATATCCTCCGAGAATTGCCTATTTAAAATAACCCCGATCCAGCCCCTTTTTACAAATCCATACTTTTTAAGCTGGTCAACAACTCTTTTTGCAACATTCGATGGTATAGCAAATCCTATGCCTACGCTTCCTCCGTTTTCTCCAGCAGTAAGTATGGAGACATTTATCCCTATGATTTCGCCATTTACATCTATCAGAGGTCCTCCAGAATTTCCTCTGTTTATAGCCGCATCAGTTTGTATAACAGAGTCAAGGTGGGTAGCCTCTCCGCTTTGCATAACAGAGTTTTGGTCTGTCTTGGAAATAATTCCAACGCTAGCAGAGACGCCTATTCCAAACGGGTTTCCTATCGCTATACACCACTGTCCGACTTTCAAAGTTCCAGAATCTCCAAACTTCATGTATTTAAGCGGCTTTTGCGGCGAGACTTTCAGAAGAGCTATATCGCAACGAGGATCAAACCCAACAATTTCGGCCTTCATCTCTAAACCAGACTCGAGAGTGACTGTAATTTCTCCGCCATTTTGTTCTGCGCACATTTTTATGACATGATAGTTCGTTACTATATCTCCGTCCGCGCTTATTATTGCGCCAGATCCAAGAGAGGTCACTTTAACGGGCTTTCCACCTTCTTTCATCAGTTTCCCACCTGGAAATAGTTCTTCGAACAAGTGCTTCATTTCGTCTGGAATGTCCATATTAGGGATTTGCCGTGACTCTTGTTTGCGCACCGTAACCGCTATGTTCACAACAGCTCCGATGTTTTTCGAAATCACATTTGAAAATCCGTTTCTAAATCCACACTGGCACTTTACACTTTCTTCTTCGGTTGACGAGGACGCTTTTTTAAGAAAACCTGTCGCCAAAACCACCCTATCTTTCGGTTTTACAGTGTGAGCTACGCCACCACACAGCGCAACCGCCGTTAAAACGGCCATTAAATGCTTGCTCATGAAATCCATTTGCCAATCGTCTTTACTTTCATAATAAAATTACTAACTATTTATTGTCAAATTTTTTCATAAAACCAATAACCGTTAAATCTGCTTATAATAAAATTCTCTTTTTTCATCATATTTTTCTTATTTATAAACCGGATTTTCTTAAAAATTTTTTATTCCGAACCTATTAATGAGGCAATTTTTCATTTTTTACAGCACTATCCATGATATTCAAATTTTATACTCTATCGAACAACTTCGCGATATCGACCGTTGAAAGCATAAAATAAGCTGGACGCCCATGGTTACAACGATACGAATTTTGCGTAGATTCAATAGACCGCAAAAGGGCATCCATTTCCTCTATAGAAAGTTTTCGTCCAAATTTCACGCTATTTTTGCAAGTAACGTTTGCTAAAATTTTGTGAATACACGACAGCACCCACTCTGCAATTTCTGTTTCTTTATCCCGTTGTACAAGCGCATCTAAAATATCTATCAACACTTGCTTTACATCGCACCCCATAAACACCTCAGGGAAAGAGCTCAATTTAACAGCATTTTTTCCATGTTCAACAGCGCAAGAAAACCCGCTGCTTTCAAGCTGTCCCGCAAAAGACGCTGCTGCGATTGCCTCAGCAGATGACAGGTCGATTTCCATAGGGACAAAAAGAGTTCTTACAGCTCCAGAACTTTCTCCCCAAATTTTTTTTGCTCTTTCATAACAAACCCTTTCGTGCGCAGCATGCTGATCGACAATAACAATACCATTTTCGTTACGCGCCACTATGTATGAGTTATCTATCTGACACACCGCCTTTCCAAGGTGAAAAGTGGCGCCTTGTTCCAGTACTTCACAATGCTCACGATCTCCGAGGTCTTCTTGTGGATCTACACTACCCTGTAAATTTCTCGCGATACCAGCTCCTAACGCTTCCGATGGTGAATCTGACTCCATAACAACACTTCCGCAACCATCGCGACGAAGACTATTAAATAGAAACAACCTCTGTTTGTCCTCATGTAAAGGCAACCACCTTTCGTCATTGTTCTTTATATGCAAACCAGTCGCAACACCATCGCTTGACTCCGCAACTGCAGACCTTCCGAGCCATCTATCTGGCACAGATCTGTTCGCTCTACACTCATACAACGCCTTTTTTACTACACTCACAATAAATCCACGCAAATCCACAGAATTTTTGAATCTCACCTCTGTCTTAGCGGGATGAACATTAACGTCAACAAAATCCAACGGAACTCGCAATTGCACTATAGCCATTGGATATCTGTCTTTCGCAATCAGGTCCGAATAGGCTGCTTTGATAATAGCGCATAGGAACTTATCTTTAACCGGCCTGTCATTAACAAATAGAAACACTCTTTCGGAACTAGCCCTCGTTACATTTGGAGAGCCTAGCCATCCAGAAACTTGAAACTCCCCGGCGCTCTCCTCTATCTCTATTGCCGAGTCACAAAATTCTTGACCGAATATCTTTGCTATACGCGACGACCTCATATTTTCCGCGGAATCTACTTTTGGGTATTTTACAAATTTTTTCCCATAGCTTACACTCCAAGACACATCTGCAAAAGAAATCACCGCGCTTTCAAGAACAGACAATATGCCCGCCCTCTCTCCATCGTCTGACCTTAAAAACCGAAGCCTTGCAGGCGTTGAAAAAAACAAATCTCTTATTTCCACTTTTGTTCCTTGCGCCCTTTGCGCCGGTTCTATAGATATTATTTCGCCCCCCTCAGCAAGCAAGCTCCACGCATGCGGCTCGCTTTTATGCTTTGTAGTTATATGAACACGCGCTGACGCGCAGATCGCGGCAAGAGCCTCTCCCCTAAAGCCAAAAGTGGATATATTAAAAAGGTCATATTCTTGAAGCTTTGACGTTGCATGCCGCTTTGTACACAGCAAAAGATCCTCTTTGCTCATGCCTGCCCCATCATCTTCTACACAAATCAAACTTTTGCCGCCATGATCAAACCAAACACGAACCTCGCTGGCCCCTGCATCAATAGAGTTTTCTACAAGCTCCTTCACAGCTGACGCAGGTCGCTCTATTACCTCTCCTGCAGAAATTTGGTTTATCTCATGCTGTTGAAGAACCCTGATTATATTCACGAAAAAATCCATCAGAATTTACTTAAAATTTGCATAAAATTTTATTTATAGTCAAGGCAACTCTTACGCGGTAAATCTAAAAAGAGCATTGGTTCATCAGAAAAATTCTGTAACACGTTTACAGCAAGAATTATAAATCAGGCAGAATATAAGTTTGCACAATATCTATAAATTTGCTAAATAGTCGGGCAAAAAGTACAATTTAACATCTGTTGTTGAAAAGCGCTTAGCGCCGTGTATTAGCATGCCTGAAAACCGTTCTATCATAAGGATAAAAGATATCGATATAGGAAATTCGCTGCCCATAGTTCTCATAGCAGGACCCTGTATGTTGGAAAGCCGCGACCTTGGGCTTGAAACGGCCGAGTTTTTATGCAATATGGCAGATAAACTTGGGATAAGCCTTATCTACAAAGCCTCTTTTGACAAAGCCAACAGGTCCAGCATAAATGGTGTACGAGGAGTTGGCATCGATGAAGCTATGGATATTTTCATAGAAATCAAAGCTCGGTTTCCATGTAAAATAGTCACAGACATACATGAATCGCACCAAAGCAAAATCGTGGCCGAAGTAGTAGATTTAATTCAGATTCCAGCAATGCTGTGCAGGCAAACAGATCTTGTGGTAAGCGCCGCAAAAACTGGGCTTCCGATCAATATAAAAAAGGGACAGTTTATGTCTCCGACAGAAATGAGAAACATCGTAGACAAAGCTAGACAATCTGGTTCAGAAAACGTAATGCTCTGCGAGAGAGGTACCTTTTTTGGGTACAACAACCTCGTAAGCGACATGCGGTCACTTCCTATAATGTCTTCCTTCGGCTGTCCTGTCATATTTGACGCGACGCATTCCATACAAAAGCCAGGGGCTGGAATATGCGAGAGCGGAGGGGAAAGGTGGTTCGCGGAAACTCTTTCCAGAGCGGCAATAGCTGTCGGTGTCGCTGGACTTTTCGTTGAAACTCACCCAAGACCAGAAAAAGCTCTCAGCGATGGTGCCTGCGTAATTCCTATGCACAGTTTGGAAAAATTTGTATCCGCAATGCAGAAGCTAGACAGCGCTTCAAAAAAAATTGCTTACCAAAGTTTTTCATATCAACAACTTAGTTAGGCCAAAGCGCAGCTCCTGACAAAATTTTGCCAAGTTTCTGCGCTTTTGTACTTATCTTTTTTGTACTATTGATTTTTTGATTTCTCTTTTTCCTGTTTTTCGAGCTCCTTTTTCATCATAGCCTTCAAAAAATTCAAGGCTTTTGTTAGTTCTAAAGTTTTTTTCTCTGAATAGCCTTCCATAACGTCGCTCATAGCCTCTCTCAAATCGTTTATATGTGTGGCCAATTCTTTGCTTTGCAGCTTTTGGGCCTGCTCCAATGTATTAGCGCAGTCCTGTATCAATAAATCAGGATTATTTGCTTTAATTTGATTTTGGACCTGAGCCGAAAGTTTTTGTCTATCTCCACTTTTCTGTTGGCCTTTTTGGTATTGCGCATATTGCGCGCCAGAATTTTGTCTGTATTCCCTCTCGTTATTAGAAATCCATTTTTCTTTCCATTGTTTCCCCATCGCTAAGTCTTCTTTTATGTTTTCTTCGATATTAAGAATTTTCTTTGCTTTTTTGATCCCTTCTTCTGCTCTTTCCATCATGTCAAATCTTGTTTTAACATCATTTTCTTGAATAGAAGCCTCTTGCAAATGCTGCTCTATTTGTCTGAGTATTTCTTCTAATTTCTTGTCGTTTTGCGGATTTTTCAAATTTTCTGTAAAACTAACTACGCTAGGGATTAAGATATGCTCAAAAATCATCATCAGGTTGTTATATTGATTTTCAACTTCAGAAACTATATCGATAGACGCTTTTTTCTCCGCTTCCTTAGCGAGTATATTAAAGGTTTTTACTATATCTGCCAGTTTATTTCTCGCCTCAGGTATATCAAAATATGAGAGAAAAATCGACATTCTATCTGATATCTCGATGGAATGAGCAATATAATCCAGCAAAGCAGCTTTAAGAGCGCCGTCTTCGTCCATTTCCTGGATAAGGCGGTATGATTGGGAGGACGCCTCGCACCATTTTTCCCCTATCTGCGTATGGAGTCTGTTTAAAGCTTCATACGCGCGCCTAGCGTAATTGGTTTGTTTATCCTGGAACTGCTGCTTAGATTGATGGTGGCTTATAACGTCTGGTTTTTGTTCTAGATCGTCCTGATTATGTATTTCGTCGACGATACCAAGCCCCTTCTTTGCCTCTGAAATTGCGTCATTTAGCTCTTTTGTGAAAACTTTTATCTTTTCTGCATCTTGCGATCCAAATGAAGATACAAGTTTGTCCGTTATCGCTCTGATAACTATTTTTGCAGCACTTTTATCTTCTAAAAATCCTAGGATTCCTTCAGCGTAGTCGATAACCTTTTCAGCATTTTCCATAGCTTGCTGCGTATTAACATGTTCCTGCATATCGTATGGCGCTCTTTTTTCTTGTTGCCGCGCTTGAAAAATCCTTTCTTCATCGTAATATCGTTGTTTGTCGCTTGGAAACTGTTGTTTCATCTGATTTTGATGATCGCTCTCCAAGGCTTCTCTAGCTACCTGTGTAAGAGTCATAAGATTTTCAGTAAGCGCTTGAATTTGGTCTTGGTCTTTTTCATTAATCGCTGCAATTAAATCTTCTATAGTTTTTTCTATTTTTATTACCTCGTCCGAACCCTTTGGAAGCGCTTCTTCAACCATTCTAGCTTGAACAACTATAGGGTTTATTATTTCTAATTGTTGATTATATAATTCTATATATTGATCCTCGTTTTGCGGAAATTTTTCTTGTAGCTTCTTAAGTTTAGCATAAGACTCCTCAAAATTTTGCATCTGCACACCGCGTTTATCCTGAGGTTGCTGCCTTTGTCTTCTGCTGACATCATGTCCATACGGTACTTGTTTCTTTTTGTTAGCGGTTGATGGTCGAAGCATTTTGTCATTATTTTCTGATTTTGCTTCTTCTTGTTCATACAATATTCTCAATCTGTTTTCTATTTCTGATATAAGTTTTTTTATAATAGTAATTTTATTATAATTTGACGGATTTTTTAACTCTTGTAGTTTTTTTCCTTGCAATACAAGTTTCCCCTTTGCCTCGCGTAATTGTTTTACATTCGCGGCAGTTCTAAGCATGTTTTCTGCAACTGCGATATCTTCGTCTACACCAGAAAAAGCAGGAGCGCCTGATGTTAATGCAAGAAAAAATAAGAATAAAAATGTTTTGTTCATAACAGTATAAAAATTAATTATCTCATGTCTTATTATATATCCCAAATCTAAAACAATATGATAACAAATACCTAAGATTTTATTAATAATCTAAATTCTATAAGACTGCCTGCGACAAAATATCCCACAGATCTCCCGTCAAGATGACAGCTATTCAGTACAGCAATAGCCCTCTTAACTCTAGAAAAAGTTTGATACCACGAAAGAACAACCGTCGGACGCATGCCAGTGAATATTTGATTTAAGTCAAATTTGTTACGCCACCAAATCATAATGGCGCTTTCTAAAAGAAAAACATTTTCAACCAGCACCTCTATATCAGCAAACGAATAACTTCCCAAAACAATGTTATCAATGGCGGTAATAGAATCTCGCATACGGTCAAACTCTCCGCTTTCCAACATACGAAGGGCAGCACCTATTCTTCCAGACGTATACTCAAATAGCTTAGAAGAAGCATGTGTAGCCATATCTTGCATATATTGGTCGCAATCTCTCAAAATTTCTTTTTTGCAAAGGGATTTAAAGACAGATTGAAAAACTCCTATATCTGAAATTCCATTCAAGGTTTTTAAACAGCAGCGCGACATTATAGTAGGAATAACCGCGGAAGATTTGTCTGCTGTTATAAGAAATAGAGTATTAGCGAACGGTTCTTCGAGAATTTTTAGTAAGTTATTAGCGCTATGATTGCTTAGCATTTGCGCTTTGCAAATGATAACAACCCTATATCCTCCATAAAAAGCAGTTTTGTTCAGAGCGTCTATAATTCTCCTAACAGAGTCGACTATCACCGACTCTTGTTCAGCTGATAAAAAGAAAAGGTCTGGATGACACAAACTAGATATTTGAGAAATGGCTCTATTAAGCGTAAATTTTTCCATCTGCGCCTTGCTTATGTCCGAGCGCATACCCGACTCTGTTTCTTTATTAATATTTTTGAAAAATTTTCTATATTCTTCGCACAACGCCATTCTGGCTATTTGAAAACAGAGAGTTCGTTTACCAATTCCATCATCTCCAACAAAAAGCCACGCATGGGGAATTTTTCCAGAATCTAACATTGAACCAAATTCTGACATTTCTTTTTCAAATCCAAAACAAAAAAAGTGTTGGTGAGGCTCTTTCATATTCAGCGTTTTTTC
Source organism: Candidatus Hydrogenosomobacter endosymbioticus (assembly GCF_021654655.1). Taxonomy (GTDB): domain Bacteria; phylum Pseudomonadota; class Alphaproteobacteria; order Holosporales; family GW7; genus Hydrogenosomobacter; species Hydrogenosomobacter endosymbioticus. Next base: position 592,138 of record NZ_AP025225.1, read on the forward strand.
GAGCTATACACAGCATATACGATCATTCCAACACCAATCGCGAATAGCGGAGCTGAATACGCCTGCCCAAGCGTTACAGACTTCGCAAAGCTACACACCTCTTCCGGCTCTCTAAAATATTCCACTACCCACCTAAAAACGCCATACCCGAAAAAGAAAATACCAGATAATGCAAAATTTTTTCTTGCAAATCCCCTAAAAATAGAAAAATAATTAATAATCACAAACAAAAGAGCCCCCTCCAGCAGCGCCTCATATATTTGGCTTGGATGGCGCGGGATAAGGTCTATTTTTGGAAACACAACCCCCCAAGAAACATCCGTCGACCTTCCATATAACTCTTGATTTACAAAGTTAGCAACGCGCCCGAAAAACAATCCTATAGGGGCTCCACACGAAATACAGTCAGCCATTCTTGCTATATCGACCTTTTGCAGCGCACAGTATATAAAAAGCGCAACCACAACACCCAGCAAACCTCCATGAAACGACATCCCCCCATTCCAGAGTTTTAATATCTCTGACATATGAGAAAAATAATACGATGGATAATAAAGCAACACATTGCCCACACGTCCACCGATTACGACGCCAAGTATACCGTATGTCACAAACTGATCTATATTATCCCTACTAAGCCCGAATAACCCGCTTATTCTCCTGCAGTATATCCAGGCAAAAGATATGCCAACGCTATATGATATCCCATACCAGCTCACGGGCCATGAGCCTATGTAAAAAGCGACAGGGTTAAGCGAATCTAAATTCATAATAGCAGCTCAATTTATCGATCGTACAGACGAATTCTATCCACAAAATAATGTGCAGTAAACGAGCGCATCCCTTCATGCGTAAAATGGATTCTCGTATATCTTACTGTGGTTTCCAGAAATCAACTCTCTTTAGTCAAAATCCGCCATACATACAGCAAGACTATGGGCAAAGCCATCACCATCTGTGCCCTCTATATCCGAGAGCCTCCGCCATGTGCGCTTTCAATATTTGTTCGCAACCCTCTATATCAGCTATTGTCCTGGCGACTCTCAAAAGTCTTGAATGAGCTCGCATAGACAAAGATAATTTTTCAGTCGCCTTTGCAAGAATTCGCATAGCATCATCGCTGCACTCAGACTTACCCCTGAACTCAGAGTCGCTAATATTAGCGTTTAAAAACTCAAGACTATCTGGCACTCCGTATCTTCGTTGTTGAATAGCTCTTGCGGCTATAACTCTTGAACGTATCACATCGCTTTTCTCTTCTTTTCCGATTGATGATATAAGGGCGTTCTTAGTCTGAAATATGTCAATAGATATATCTATTCTGTCGAGAAACGGGCCAGACAACTTTCTTTTATACTGATCTGCGCACTCCGGAGACTGACGACATTGTTTTTCTTTATCTCCAAAATACCCACACCTGCACGGGTTCATTGCCGCTATAAGCTGAAATCTTGCAGGATATGATATATGAGCATTTGCTCTTGATATAATAGCCTCTCCAGATTCCATTGGCTGTCTAAGTGCTTCCATAGCTCCGCGAGAAAATTCCGCCAACTCATCTAAAAACAAAATGCCACCATGAGCCAAAGAAACTTCTCCAGGAACGGCATATATCCCCCCGCCTATCATAGACACTGTAGACGCCGAATGGTGTGGACTTCTGAACGGCCGCTTTCTTGCCAACCTTCCGATAGCTCCTACCTGCGCAACGCTATTAATCATCGTAACTTCAAGAGATTCTCTCGCCGTCAGAGGAGGAAGTATCGTTTGCATACGAGCTGCCAGCATAGACTTTCCTATACCCGGTTGCCCAATCATAAGAACGTTATGCCCTCCTGCTGCCGCTATTTCAAGAGCGCGCTTAGCAATATTCTGTCCCTTTACATCTGAAAAATCTTTATCAAATGAAATAAGAGACTCTGCTTCGCGAGCAGGGGCGCTAAGAACTTGGGCTCCTTTAAAGTGATTAGCGATCTCTATGATATGTTTCGACGCTATGACTTCCAGATTGCCTGCCCACACGGCCTCCCCGCCACATTCATAAGGACAGATAAGCCCTTTCTCGCTCTCCAGAGCACGCAAAGCCGTTGATAAAACCCCGTGAACAGGGACTATTCTTCCATCAAGCGAAAGCTCTCCTATAGCAATATACCGAGACAGATCGCTGTCAACCGCGCCAAGAGAAGACAGAAGGCACAACGCTATCGGCAGGTCGTAATGGCTTCCCTCTTTTTTTATATTGGCTGGAGATAAATTGACCGTGATTTTCTTGGACGGAAGCGCTATCCCAATAGCATGCAGAGCTGCCTTTATCCTTTCCCTTGATTCGCTCACAGCCTTGTCAGGAAGCCCAACAACAGAAAAGCTCGGGAGTCCTGGGCTTATCATTATCTGCACATCTATCGGCACAGCCTCTATTCCCTGAAAGCAAACCGTTTGCATAATCACCTCTCTGAACGCAACCAATATCGACAGTCCATCTATATATTTGACGCACGACTACTAATAAATAAATCTGTTTTTCTTGTTTGTAAAGGGCTAAAAGACTGCGATTTTTGTATTTTATTTTACATTTTATGCAATTATTAGTAAAATTTACACCAAAAATCTTTTTCTTATTTAAACCGCGCGCCAGATAGATTTATATTTTTCTAAATGTTAGCATGGTCGCAATAGTTCGTGTGTATTTGTGATTGTGATGTGTTCAATTATGATAAAATTTGCTCAGCTTTGTCTAAATCAGGGAAACGTTGGGTTTTTGAGGACGTCAACGAGCGCGATATCCTGCACCTGAAGCAGAAATTCAATGTTTCAGATCTGTCCGCCTCAATAGCCCTTAGGCGCTCTTCGTCCGTTCAAGAATGCGAAGAAATGTTCTTCCCTACCATAAAGGAGTTGCTCCCAGATCCAAGCGTGCTTCCTGACAGCGAGCATGCATTTGAATTTGTCTATAATGCACTGCTCGACAAGCGAAAAATGGCCGTTTGGGGAGATTATGACGTTGATGGGGCTTGCTCTGCAGCTCTTTTGATAAAATACTTTAGCTCAATTGGCATAGGAATGACCCCTTATATCCCGGACAGGTTCCAAGAAGGGTATGGACCAAATCAACACGGATTACAACAGTTGAAAAACGACGGGGTTTCAGTTGTTTTCGTCGTAGACTGCGGCACAACAGCTTTCGATCCACTGGAATGGGCAAAATCTAATGGAATAGATGTAATAATCATAGATCACCATAGGGTTGGTTCATCCCACCCTAAGTGTGAAGCGTTCATAAATCCAAAAAGAATGGATTGCGAATGCTCTGACTCGATAAAAAATTTATGCGCAGGCGGGCTTGTATTTCTTTTTCTGGTTGGGCTGAACAGATATCTAAGAAATTCTAGTTACTTCGAAGATATAGACGAACCGAACATGATGCTTCTCATGGATATCGTTGCTCTCAGCACTGTTTGCGATATGGTTTTAATTAAGGGCTTAAACCGAGCCATGGTTAAGCAAGGCCTGAAAGTTATGAGGTGCAGAAAAAATCCCGGAATAAGCGCTTTGTTTGATATAGCCAGAGTTAAGGAAAGTCCAACATTCAGTCACCTTGGGTATGCTCTTGGTCCGAGAATAAATGCAGGAGGGAGAATAGGCGATTCTTCCCTTGGTGTAAAGCTTCTTTCTTCCAAGGACTATATCGAGGCTATGAGATTTGCCAGGCAATTGAACGATCTGAATCAAGAAAGACAAAGAATAGAAAAGTACGTAGAACAACAAGCTTCCATACAAGCCATAGAACAAAAAGATAGACCTTTCATATTTGCTGTCGGAGAAGGCTGGCATGAGGGCGTCATGGGAATAGTTGCCGGAAGGCTTAAGGACGCTTTTTACAAGCCCTCTCTTGCGATAACAATTATTGGAGATTCAGCAAAAGGGTCAGCAAGGTCTATACCAGGCCTAGACATAGGACAGCTCATACATGAAGCGTACGAACAGAGAATTTTGTCTAACGGAGGCGGACACTTTATGGCCGGCGGGTTTCGGCTTGAGAAAAAAAATTTAAAATCTTTCGAAACATTTGCAGAACAATTTTTTTTTACAAATAGACCAACCGATACCATTCCATTAATAAATTTAGATGGAGCCATTTCCCTACAAACTCTGAGAAGCGGAGAATTTTTGCAATCAATAGAAATTATGGAGCCGTTCGGAGTTGGGTATCCGATACCCAAATTTCTAATATCTGATGTGCGTTTCGAAGATGTAATACAGATTGGAGGCGGCCACTTTAATGTTAAGATAGTTCAGCTGGATGATAAAAAGCACTCAGCGGTGTGTTTCAGAGCTGTTGGAAACTCCATAGGAGAGTGGCTGCTAAACAATAAGTCCGAATTAGCAAGCTGCGTCGTGAGCGTATACGTTGACAAAAAGATGGGGCTAAGCAAGGCGCACCTAGTTCTGGAAGACGTGATGTAGCGCAAAACGACAGCTATGCTGGAAATAGCGCAAAACGATAAACGAAACTAGGCGCAAAATCCCGCCGAGTCACATAACAATACCACACATCAACGACTCCAGAACCACGCCCAGTCCCTCGAAGGAAGCCCGCCAGCCCCCTCCCCTCCGAGCAGCAAACATATCTAAGTTTTTTCCACACCCACTCTAACTTGCCACCGAGCAAACAGATCCAGACGCAAAGAAGCCCACCGCAGCAAACAAGGTCTCTTTTAAATAAAATTTATATCTTCGGGGCGACTACTGCAGACGTAATGGAAGTTACATTGCTTCCGGTGACCTGTTGTTGCGCCATGTGCTTTCTCGCATCATCTGGGTCGCTCATAACATATCCTCTGCCCCATATAGTAGCTATATAGCACAGACCGTCATCACCCATTATGTCAACCAACTTTTTCCTTATTTTGCACATAAACACATCTATAATCTTTGCTTCGGGCTCTTCTAACCCGTTATACAGATAGTTTATAAACGCTTCCTTGGTTATGGTGGTCCCCCTTCTCAACATTAAAAGCTCAAGGATTTTATACTCTTTACCAGTCAAAACCAACGGCGTAGATCTAACATCAACTGTTTTCGCATCAAGATTCAGAGAAATTTCTCCAACAGTTATTACAGATGATACATGCCCCTCGGATCTTCTAACAAGAGCCTTTATTCTCGCTATTAGCTCCTGCCTGTGAAAAGGCTTGGTCATGTAGTCATCAGCGCCAAACCCCAGAGCCTTGACTTTTTCTTCTATATCTTGCATGCCGGACAATATGAGTATGGGAGCTCGAATAGCAGACTCTCTTATTTTCTGTAAAAGCTCATGCCCGTTTATATCAGGCAAATTAAGGTCAAGTATTATAGCATCGTAACTATATATTTTCCCTATCTCAAAGCCTTCTTCTCCAGATAAGGTGACGTCACACACAGCCTGCTCTGCACTTAGCATTGTCTTTATTGTTTCGGCTGTAGTTGGCTCATCCTCTATTATCAAAATCTTCATATTACCCTAGCTCCCCAAAAATTTGACGAAATCGCTCTACCCGATTGTTTTATACAAAAAAACACCTAAAAAACTCCTAACAAATCAGGCGCTAACGACCACACAAAGATCTAATCGTATTCCAGCGAATTGTCGCAAAATTTTGTTCAAAAGTCCATAAAAATCAATACAATTGCCATCATAGTTATAAAAATTCCTTATAGGTTACAAAAGATATTTGCAAAAGACGCTGCAAGTATAACATGATAGCAACTTTTAGGCCGCATTTATTTTCTGATTTTTAGATAACAAAAGTCATTCTTGCAAAAGCCGGTAAACCCTGGAACAAAAATAGCCACGGCGATATACACGCTAATATCATGAATACTTGTATCAAATCACGGACTTGGTCAGATAATATTTTTTCCTATTTTCTGACAACTTCTCCGTTGCATATCTAAGCATAGTTCTTGGCATTAGACGGGAGTTACGCGCCAAAAACAGCTCAAGTTGCCCTTGGTTTTGTTTTCCGGCCTCACGAAGCATCCAGCCAACAGCTTTATGCACAAGGTCTTGCTTGTCGCTCAGCAACAGCGCAGCAATTTTGAATGTCCACTCCAAGTCTCCGCGTCGTATGAAATACCACGTTGCGACGATTGAAATTCTCCTCTCCCACAAGCTATCGGATTCTGCAAATTTTTCTAGTAAGTAACGATCTTTATCAAAAAGATGCGCTCCTATAATGGTGTGAGCAGACATATCGACAAGGTTCCAATTATTAACGTAAAATATATTGTCTTTATAAAATTGATAAATTGCGTCTCTCTGTTGAACTGGTGCTGTTTTATATTTTTCAGTCAATATTACAAGAGCGAGCAGGCGTTCTTCGTTCATCGCAGAGCGCATTAGAAAAATCAGATTTTCGAACGAAATATGCATAAATTCCTTTGCAATTTTCCTAATAGCAGGAACGCGAACACCAAGAAATCTGTCATGTTCAGCATAATCGCCCACACCTGTTTTAAATAGAGAAGACACAATGTGTGGCGTAGAATCTATCGATTCTACTAAGACTTTTCGTATTGTTTGAAGCATACTATGCATTGCGATTCTCGTGGTCGATCAGCCACCTTTTTCTCGCCACGCCGCCACCATATCCGCCGATATTTCCATTGCTGTTAACTATACGGTGACATGGAATAGCAATCGCTATTTGATTGAAGCCGTTTGCGTTTGCGACCGCGCGGTAAGAAGTAGGGCTGCCAATGGCTTCTGCTTGACTTTTATACGTTCTCGTTTGTGCATAGGGAACCCGAGAAAGATGCTCCCAAACAAGAATCTGAAATGGACTCCCCAAAGGACGTAACGGAGTCTTAAAGTCTGTCAAATTCCCATCGAAATATAATTCGAGCTCTCTAGCAATAGACTCGATCGGCTTTGTTTCTCCTGATACGATATGCGCATTCAATTTTTTCTCTAGTTTCTCGAATTTACCACCCATGCGGCATCCATCAAGAAACTCCAGAAAACATACATACTCGCTGTCGGAAACCACAACCATAGGACCAAGAACAGTGCTTATGCAGGATTTTGTCAGCTCCGAATTTTGGCCAAGCCCAACAGGCCAAGCAATCATGACTTTAGAAAAATCTCCCACACACCCATAGACTTATACTACTTATAAAGACTTTATTCAATCCATACAATCCCTCTTTCAAATTTACTTTCTAAATCTATTGTTCATCATCATGTAACATTATAGGGTTTTCTATAGGGCGCATCGCATAAAGAAACAGCATATTTTTCTGTCTTTATAAAAGAGTGAGTAATAGCTATGAACTCTTTTTTACTAACCTACAAGAGAATCTATTATTTTCAGCAGAACTGAAATATGGTCAGTCAATTTATACAATAAAGGAATCTTGGTCAACACCCCATAACACTGATATAGAAAAGCTAAAATCAGTTATTGCAAATATCATCGCTTCAAGTGACTCACTGAGGTTTTTTTACTTTTATGATTTGCAGGACAATTGTCTCAAAAAAAGATATCTACCACATATCCAATGAGGACAAGTGAAGATTTTTCATTTGATATGACTGACAATTTACTGTTTGTTGCGGGTATTTATGAATAGCTAGAAAGTAAATATCAAAACTGCAGTTTTATCGTAGTTTATTAGATGGTTGGTCTGTTAGTAAATTGATAGAAAAATCTCCGCTTTATATAACAACCAAGCTGTGAACCAAGTCATTAAATATATCAGCCATGATAATCCCGTGTGTATCCATTCAGTTATCAATGAAGACTCCTTGCAACACTAGAAAAAGACCGGAGAAAAGTTATCCTCAAAAACCTGGCGGAGAGAGAGGGATTCGAACCCTCGATACGCTATAAAACGTATGACGGTTTAGCAAACCGTTGCCTTCAGCCACTCGGCCATCTCCCCCCTCAGCGCAAGTAAGAGCGCCACTTGGTCGAATTTAACATTAATACTAAGATCTGGCAACTCTCTACGGAACAAACACATTTCGTACAGTATTTTAAAGTTTATGTGCAAACAATAGGTCTTTTGCCGATACCTGAACAGCCCGTCTTAGGGGCAGAAAAAGGAATAACGCTCGATATAGAAGGGCCGCTAAGATGTATTCCAAGCCTTGCCGCAACTCTTTGGTAATGAACAAAAGGATCACATTGGCCAGAGAGAATGTGAGTTCCCCCAATTATATCTCCAGTATCAATATCTTCCAAGCAAAACGTCTCTGGGGAAATTTCCCCTGTCAGTATAAACTCAGAGTCTTCATTAATTCCTTTCCCTATGCAGAATGTTATTTCCAGGAGATAGAACCCTATACCTATAAAAAGCCCCCTAAGAAGGCTGGTAGCATGAGACACAATCGAAGCTACCTCATCAAGGTCATCGTGATCAAGCAAAGAAAAAGACAGTATGTTTCCCTCACTTATCGGCTGCCCTTTGCAGGTTGCGCCCAATTCGTCTCGGTTGTTGTCTAGAAAATAGTCTATAGCTAGTTTATCAAGCCGTTTTCCTTCTTGAATTCCATACCTTTTAGCAAACTCTCCAATCGCAGCCGTTCTCGCCACTACACTTATTCCAACGCTATCACATTGGCTAACGACTGACTCCCTCATATTTAAAGCTTTAAAAAAGTGGTTCTCAACTCCAAGAATGCGGAGCTTGGAGAATAAAAGCGCAGAAATTCTGTTCACTACCGCTCCTTTCCCTATGATAGCTTCAGACCTTCCAGTAAAGGCGCATCTATACGTATCGGTAAAATAGTGAAGCAATTTAGAAGGCGCAGAATGCTCATAAATGATTTTTCCAGGCATTTCGTATAAAACTTTTCCTCTATTCATTGGCGGCGCCATTGTTAACAGAACAGTTGAAATTATACTTCCTTGAAAAAGTCAAAGCAACTATTTTTTTCTAATTACAGAAATAATGTTCTCATGAAAAACAAACACCAGCACTACAAAAAAAGAAAATTATCTTAATTTTAATGTTTTATTGCAAAAATTGTCGCATATATTTATAGAAAACTAAGGCGAATTATGAGCAAGAAGGTATATTTACTAATCGCTATCATTGCGTTGCTCTATTGGTGCGAAGGTACATCGATAGCGGCAGGAAATGAGGACGAAGTTAATGAACAAGAGAACAAACAATCGTCGGTTCTGAAAGGAGTGATCGGAGATGCGGTTAAGCAAATTTCAAACGAATTAGCTCACGAAATTACAAAACCATTTTCGTGCCCAGATATACACGTAAAGTGCAAAAATGGCGAAGAAACAACTGTCCACCAATATGGAATACCGTGCAGGCCTAAAAAAGGAACTCTTGAAAAAGCAGAAAAATCATGCGACAGCAAAGGCGGTCTTTCCGGTACAACTGGCGGAGGAGACAATAAGCTTCACAAGGGATTTTTAAAGACCACAAAAAATGCAGCGAAATCCGCCGTGTCCTGCCCAGATGGAAATGTAACGTGCGAAGACGGAACCGTCATCAAGGTACATCAGTTTGGAATTACATGTAAACCGAAAGACAACGATCTCTCTTCAGCAAGACAAAAGTGCAATAAAAGTCATGGAGGGATTTCTGAAGAACATTTCGGGAAGCATTTTATAACACATGCATCAAAACTATTCCATAAGAAAAGCAAAAACCAAAAACGCGACCACGCTAATCAAGAAGTTGTCTATGAAGACGAAAGTGAAGATGAAAGCCAGGAACTAATTTCGCAGCAAAATCAAGATTCTACTCAGCAACAAAATATTTCAGAGAAGCAACCTCGTCACTCTAAAACCTCTCAACAACAAAATATTTTAGAGAAGCAACCTCGTCACCCTAAAACCTCTCAACAACAAAATATTTTAGAGAAGCAACCTCGTCACCCTAAAACCTCTCAACAACCACCACAGATTCAAGAACAAAACGCTGATCAGCAAAGCTACCAGATGGAATACCAACCATTACAAATATATCCGTCAGCATATCCAACACTAACCGCTCCTCAATACCCCAGCATTCAGAATTTTGATTATCCAGTATATGAACAGAGTTCGTATGAACAACAGGATCATCAATATCAAACCGCGGAACCACAAACCGTTCAGCAACCAAAAAAGAAGAAAAAGAAAAATGATCTTCCGACTCAACAACAGCAAGAAGAAACTCAGAGTGAAAGAGTGGCTCCTGAATACTTACAGCAGAACATGGTTCCTCAACAAGGAAACACGTTTATCACAGAGCAATATAGGATTGTAAACCAGTCACCGGTGAAAAGTAGCAGCATAAAGAGGACCAGGAAAAAGAGAAAAAACAGTTCCAGAGTGAATAAAAACGGCGTCAATAAAAACAGTACGAATAAAAAAAAAACACCCCGCCTAAAAGACGGCAGAAAAAACAAACACGACAGTTAAAGAAGAAAGTATCCAGAACGAAACGCAAGATAAAAAACTTTAATAGAAGGAAAAAGAAATTCCCTCTGTATACATAAAATAAAAAGAAACGCCAGCCCGCCTGATGCGCGAGCTGGCATCGTCTATATGACAACAGACAGCAATGGTAGGCCCTACAGGAGTCGAACCTGTGACACCCTGATTAAAAGTCAGGTGCTCTACCAACTGAGCTAAAGGCCCACACAGGTGAATGATAATTGCTTAGCGTCTTAAGGTCAATGATTTAGCATTCTGTTAGTAAATCTTTCCTCAATCATATAAACCTTCTGGCTGTTTTTGTCGACGTTGAGCACAAGAGACACAAATATCCTACTAAAAAGCGCTCTCATCCCGTCTCCATCGAATATAGCGCTTACAATCCCCTCAGGTTGTGATATGTCTTTAACCAATATGTCCTTGAGAGGAATTCCATCTTTCTTGGCCACAATATCTTTCGCCTTTTTTATAGCGTCTGACATACCTCCCATTTCATCTACCAACATCAGCTTTTTTGCCTGCTCACCGGTCCATACACGTCCTTTAGCAGATTTTCTTGCTTCATCGAATTTTATCTTTCTCCTATACGAGACAAGACTTAAAAATCTCTGATATGTACTGTCTATGTGGCTCATCATCTTTTTTATGCCTTCTTTAGTGAACCCTCTGTTAGAGCTACTCATAAATGTATGCTCGGATAGCTTATAATGATCAACACTTATCCCCATAGCAGATAATAGACCAGACAAGTCGAACTTACCTGAAAACACACCTATTGATCCAGTAATTGTTGATGGCTCAGCGAATATATAGTCTCCAGCAAGCGATATAAGATACCCTCCGGAAGCTGCGTAATTTCCCATAGACACTATAACTGGCACGCCACCTACTCTATATTTCTCGATAGCGCCATATATCTCCTCTGAAGCAACTGCATCTCCTCCCGGACTGTCAACTCTTATCACAATAGCTTTTATGCTTTTATCTTCAGCTACTTCCTCAAGCTTTTCTATAATGTCAGCCGCGAATATACCGTTTCCAAAACCCCTGTTGCTTCCTCCAACAATCTCTCCTGATAAAGACATAACAGCTATACACGGAATTCCGCTTTTTCCAATCATTACTGTGGGTTTTATACTCTTTCTTGAATTACCAGCTTTAACTGACTTAGCATAGCTTACCTCTGACACGACATCTTCTGAGAATTTTTTTCTTAACTCTTCTTCTAACTCATACTGCAGTCTTACAGAATCAACAAATTTCATCTCAAGAGATTCGATGGATGTGTATGGTCCATTTCTCAGAAATTTGAATACATCTTTTATATTATGCTTTCCACGGGAGACTCTCGCATCTTCTAACAGGTCATTTGCAACATTGTTTTCCATGGATGTGAGAATGGACGAGATTGCTTCTCTGTTATGCTTGGACATATCGCTTCTTGTATATGGTTCTATAGCAGACTTATACTCTTCCCTTCCGAAGAACTCCGGGTTGACTCTGATTTTGTTAAACATGTTTTTAAAAAACAGCATTTCTATTCCAAACCCGTTTACTCCAAGCCCTCCAACTGGTTGTACACATATATGAGATGCTGCACTTGCAAGGTAATAAGACATATTTCCGCCTGATACATCACCAATTGATGGAGAAAAAAAGTAAACAGGCTTCTTCTTTTTCACTATACTTATGAATTTTCTAAGCTCCTGAGTCTGCGCCATGCCAAAAGGATACGACCTGCACGTTATGTAAACACACCTAATTTTATCTTCAGTAGCAGCCTTTTCTAAAACGTTAATCAGCTGGAAGAAAGAAAGTCTGCAGTCGCCTAAAAAAGCTGCAACAGGATTTTGAGGTCCCTCATGGTCCAACACATTATCCAAATCAATTTTTAGTATACATGGCTTTTTTACTTCGTCTGGTTTACAGACTTTATGTAGAAATACAAATGCAGTGGCAACAGAAATCAGACCTATCAAAAAAGTTATCTTTTTAAAAAACCTCCACAGAAAGCCTAGATATTTTAACAAGAACCTCAGAAAAGCATTCATAAGAGTTACACCTCCTCACAAACATTTGAAGTATCTATCATCTTCATACCAACTATGTGATATCCACAGTCTACATGCAATATCTCTCCTGTAATACCGCTAGCCATATCGCTTAGAAGAAATACAGCGGCTTTCCCAACGTCATCAATAGTAACGTTTCTTCTGAGAGCTGAGTTATTCTGGTTCCACCGAAGGATATGTCGGAAATCTCCAATTCCAGATGCTGCAAGTGTTTTTATGGGACCAGCAGAGATAGCGTTTACCCTTACTCCATCAGATCCTAAGTCGCTTGCTATGTACATTACGCTAGCCTCCAGTGCTGCCTTAGCTATAGCCATACAATTGTAGTGCGGAACAACCTTCTCTGCCCCATAATAACTCATAGTTAACAAACTCGCTCTAGGGGATAAGTAATTTCTCGAGGCTCTTGCTATATCGGTAAATGAAAAACAGGAAATTTCTAAAGTATTGTTAAAATTCTCTCTTGATGTGTATAGATACTCGTTCCTAAGCTCATCTTTATCAGAAAAAGCAATTGAGTGTACTATAAAATCTATTTTTCCGAATTTTTTTCCTATCTCTTCGAAAATTGTGTCAACGCGCGCTTCATTTAAGACATCACACTCGAAAATTCCGATAGCATTAACTTGTTTTGCAAGAGGTTCTATTCTCTTTTTTATAGCCTCGTTCTGATAAGTTAGTATCAGTTTTGCTCCTTGAGAAAACGCGTTTTCTGTTATTCCCCATGCAATCGACATGCTGTTTGCTATTCCGAATATGACTCCTACTTTGTCTTGTAAAATTCCAGCTTGCAAACTCATTATATGTGCCCTTTCTTTTATATAAGGATATAAGGTAACCATAAAAGATGCTAGTAAAAGCTTTTGATTTTGTAAACATATATAATTCTGTGGAAAAAGCTTGTAGTTAGGAGTTTATCAACATACTATAGTTTGTTTTATCCTTTCGTTTCCTAAGAGTTCAAATGCCTTGTGTTGATATGTTGAAATTTTGTTTGTGGTGTTACCGATTGTTATCGTATGTGTTGATGGGTGTGCAATAAGAGGTTCTTGCCGCATATTTCCACATATATCGTCAGTGTTTTGAGTTTCTATTTGAGTTTGTTACATATGATGAAAAAGGAAGGTCGCGTGTTATCATCTCTATGTGTATAGCCTTTATCGTTTTCGCTGTTGCGTCTAAGAGGGTCTTTACATCACTTTCTGTATTAATAGAGGGGATGAAGCTATCTCCTATCCCATCTATGTTGACTAGTATACCTGGGTAGCTTATTTTGCAAACGTTATACACTATTTGCTTGTCAAACCATATGTACGGCGAGCTTGAAACGACAGCATAGGATCCATACTCTATTCTGTATTTTTTACTTCTTTGGTTGTATATCCAAGAGTGTATAGCATCACTTTTAGAACCATATTCATCTTTTCTTGTATTTATTACATCTATTTCTACTAACTGTTTCTTAGCATCTTCGTTTATGTGATCCCTTATTATATTTCTAGCGGCTTGTTTTATTTTTTCGTTTATATGTAATACAAATATTTTGCAAATGTGTCCTTTTTCTTTCTGGATTTTTATGGCTAACTTTTTAAGAGAACATATCTGACTTTTTAGTATCTCTGGGTTATATACAAATAGAAGTATTCCTTTATACTCTGAGTTTGGAGCTTCAACGGATTTGGTCATGTGAAGATCTCTAGAACATATGTCGTATATATATTTATACTGTTTTGCTGAAGCCAGTCTTGGGTATTTAGCTTTTTTATTTCTCGTTTCGTCATATATCCATGAGTAATTCTTATATTTTCTTCCAGTTAATATTTGAGATATGTACTTTATGTGTTGAGACTTTGACACAAACCTAAAACCATGAGCTTGCTCTTTGTGAAACTTTTTTGTATGCAATCCAGTAGCGTATAAAAGGTCTACTACTGGCCGTGTTATCCTCTTTTTATCGTCTATAAACAAAAGACGCATTTCTTCTTGTTGATGTATAACTATACGAGGCCATAAGAATAAAGCCGCGATTCCGACCGCTATCCAGCTGTCTGTTCTATCAAGTATTCCTCCGTGCCCTGGAAAAGCTTTGCTTGTATCTTTTATTCCAGCTCTTCTTTTCATGTAAGATTGTGCTAGGTCTCCAATCTGTGCAAAAATACTCAAAGCTGTACAAACCGCGACTATATAGACGGGTTTTATTATAATTCCACTCGTTTTTGTTTTTCCTATAATAAGAATTATTGAACATATAAAAGAAGCAGTTATTACTGCGCAAATAAATCCAGAAACAGTTTTGTTTGGGCTAATAGTAGGACATAATTTTTTCCCCCCTAAAATATTTCCGAAGAAGTATGCAGATACATCAGAAATTACTGCTATAAGAAAAACAGCAACAACCTGATACATTCCTGATGACAAAAATACCTTAACAAACCCGAAATACCCAACAACTATTGCAATAGCAAGATGCGCAAAAAGGTATAGACTAATTTTCAGTCTACGAAACAGTATAAACAACTCTACAATTGCTGATGTTCCAAGTAGAAATAGGACAGCATATAGTGCTATGTTGCTGTATAGATCATAGATTGGGTAGAAAACTGCGAAGGCGGCGAGAAAAAAGAAAGAAGTAGCTACTCTCTCACGCAAGTCCTTAAATCTGTTGGTTTCGCTGAACTTATGCGACATTTCCAAATCTTCTCGACCTTTTGGAAAAATCATTAACAGCTTTTTCTAGTTCGCCTTCATCAAACTCTGGCCAGTGTTTCGCAGAAAAATACAGTTCTGAATATTCCATTTGCCATAATAAAAAACCGCTTACCCTTTGCTCTCCGCTTGTCCTTATTATTAAATCCGGGTCAGAAACCCCGCTAGTGTCGAGATATGAGGAAATAAGGGACTGGTTTATACATTCAACAGATACTGTGCCGCTTTTGATATCCTCCGATATCTTTTTTACTGCTCGAGTTATTTCGTCTCTTCCTCCATAACTTATAGCTACCTGAAATATTAGTTTGCTGTTATCTTTTGTCTCTTCCTCGGCTTTTCGCACGAGGTTCTGTAACTTTTCAGAAAGATCTAACCTGTTTCCTATAACCCTGAACTTAATTCCTTCCTTTGCCATCTCCTTTGTCTCTTTCCTGAGATATGTTTCAAAGAGGTTCATAAGACCTCCGACTTCCTCATAAGACCTTTTCCAATTTTCTGTGGAAAAAGCGAACACTGTAAGGCAATCTATTCCGAATTTTGGACACGATTCAACTATCTTTCTTAGCGTTTTTGCTCCCTCTGTATGTCCAAACAAGCTTGGTTTGCCAAGAGACTTTGCCCACCTTCTGTTTCCATCCATTATTATAGCAACGTGCATATTTTTTCATTCGATATAGTTATAAGAGACTTATAAATGAATGCTGTTCAAAAATCTATAGAGACATTCACGCAAAGCTATGTAACTCGAAGAAACATATTACTAAAATAACTGATGTTGCAGATGAAAATGTACATGTGGAATAGGTGTATCTCTATGAAAATTTTGTATAAAACAGCTTGAAAATAAATCAATTTAGTAGTATAAGTATTAAGAACTAGGTTTTAAAGAAACATTAAAGGAAACATTATGAATAGACGAGTTTTAGCGTTTTTAGGTATGTGTGTGTTAACTGCAAATGAGGATGCTGCCTTCTCTATGAAGCTGTGGGGCGGCAGTCTGCTTCAGCGGGATCTGCAGAATTCTGACAACAGCAGTAGAGTTTCTACTTCTCTTATGTCGATTTTTATTGGCAATAAAAACATTATAGAGATTAATAGAAGGCTGGAAATAGAAAGCTTAAAGAAAGAATTAGAAGAATCTAAGAAAAATTACAACATACTGCTTGAAAGAGAAAAAGGGCTGGAAAAAAATTTACAGGAAAAAGATCTTGAAATACAAAAGTTGACTCTAGAGGTTACTCAATCGAAAGACCGAGAACAAGGCTTTTTTTTGCAAGATGAGAAAAACAAAAAACAGATAGAGCTCATAGAAAGTGAAAATTACAAAAAAGTAACAGCTCTTCAGCAAAAATTGGATAAAATTTTAAAAGAACGAGGGGCAGATGACATATCCGACAGTTATAGCGCGTATAGCGGTAAGGGCAGGGAAGCCAACCTTACGTCTGCTAAAAGCGTAATTAGCAGTTCCAAGACAACTCGCAGCGGGATAAACAACGATAAGGCTGCGCAACAAAAAGAAATGAAAAAAATGGAAGAAAGTATAACATGCTTAACAAAACAGTTGAAAGACAAAGAGGAGTATCAGAAATCTTTAAGCACTCTTTTTTCTAACCAGATTAATGAGCTCAAAAAAGCAAAGGCAGATCTGGAAATAAGAATTGTTATACGAGAACAATCGGAGAATACATACAAAAAAAAGGTTGCGGATTTGCAGGCTGAGCTTAGTAAGGAAAAAGAGTTTAATAAAAAGTGTAAAAAACAGCTGGAGAACTTTGAGCAGCAATACCAATCTAACGCGCAGTAGACTATATTTTGATAAAGGGACATTTGGCGATGATGACTATGACGCAATTCGAAAAAACTGAAACAAACAATAGTTTTATGTGAAAGGCGCGCGAATGATCACAAAAAGTAGAGGTTAGGTTGTTATGACAGTTTTTGCATGTTTCTGGCGTTGTTTGATAACATATGTCCGGAGTGTGCCGTTTTGGTGTGCGTGCGTACATGGATCAGAAGGTTGTTTTGCGGGATTGTGAGTGCAATCGGGAATGTCTGGTGAAGATGGCTTCATCTGCTGTGAAAAAAGAAGGTGAGGCTATTTCTTCGTTTGCTAGAGATGTTCCGGTTGAAATAGCGGATGTTATTTCTGTTATAGCAGATACGAAAGGTCGCGTTATCACGAGCGCGGTTGGCAAAAGTGGATATATAGCAAAGAAGATGGCAGCTACGCTCTGTGCGGTTGGTGCTCCGTCGTTCTTCATACATCCGACAGAAGCTGTACATGGAGACATGGGAGCTATATGCGATAACGATGCTCTTGTGATTATATCTAATTCTGGCGAAACAGCTGAGCTATTTGAGATATGTCGTTTTGCAAAAGGTAGGAAGATTACCATAATAACGATCACGTCTGGCTGCGAAAGTTTTCTTGCTGCTGTGGCGGACATAACGCTACTTATTCCTAAATCTGAGGAAGTCTGCTCTACGGGACTTCTTCCAACAACGTCTGCGGCTCTTACAAACTCTGTTTGTGATGCAATAGCCGTTTGCGTTGGTTACATAAAGGGGTTTGATAAAGGTTCGTATAGGGAGAGACACATTGGAGGAAGGATAGGGAAAATACTACTGTCTGAATAGAAAAAGCACGATGAGGCCGTTGAGAAAGCGTTAGTTAATGATATTTTGACAGTAGAGTGTTGTTTTTCATACCATATTGTACGGCATCTTGTTAGATCATATTATATTTTTCGCTAAATTTGAGAACTTTGTTTTCTGACCGTCATAGTGAAGCTGTACAGTGGATATGGGACCATGGCGTTGTTTTGCTATTATAATCTCCGCTATGTTGTGTATCTCTGCCATTTGCTTTTGCCACGATATCATTTTTTCAGATCCTTCTAAAGGCTTTTTCCTGGACTCGTAATATTCCTCTCTGTATATAAACATAACGACGTCTGCATCCTGCTCTATTGTGCCAGATTCTCTTAGATCGGCAAGCTGTGGCCTTTTATCATCCCTTTGTTCTACTGCTCGAGAAAGCTGAGAAAGAGCTATAACAGGCACATTAAGCTCTTTTGCTATTGCCTTTAGCCCGCGGGTGATTATAGAAAGCTCTTGAACTCTGTTCTCGCCAAATGAACCAGCGCTTATCGTCATCAATTGCAAATAATCGACAACTATGAGTCCAAGTCCCTCTTTGCGCATCATTCTTCTGGCTTTTGTCCTGAGGCTAGTTATCGATAGTGCGGGAGAATCATCTATTATAAGCGGCATAGAAGACAGTTCTCGAGCAACATCTATAAACAATGGAAGATGAGTTTTTTCTATGGCTCCTCGACGGATTCTATCAGAAGATACCCCTGTTTCTTGCCCAAGAAGACGCATAGCTAGCTGGCTTGCTGACATTTCAAGTGAGAAAAACGCTACCGTTGCGCCTCCGCCGTTATCTCCACGCATTTTAGCGCGCGCAGCATTAAACGCTATATTGGTAGCTAATGAGGTTTTTCCCATTGACGGTCTCCCGGCGATTATTATAAGGTCCGACTCATACAATCCCCCAAGTAATTTATCGAGTGCTATAAAGCCTGTGGTGACCCCGACTACGTGGCTATCCCGACTGAATGCGGACTCCGCTGCTACAACAGCTTGTTCCATCGCGTTTCCGATATGTATGAAGCTTCTCTCGTCTCTGTTAGCGCTTAGATTAAAAAGTTTCTGCTCTGCTGATTCTAGCTGCTCTTTATAACTTGGCCCGTCAATCTCATATTTCTTTGCGTCTTCTGCTATGTCTATTCCTATGGTAATTAGTTCGCGTCTTGCATACATATCGTAAATTTGTTCAGCATAATCTCGTATGTTTCGTACTGGAAACAGCATAGCTCCAAGTTCTGCAAGGTATTCCTGCTCTCCGCTATCCTCATCTGATGAGCCTTTGAAATATTGCGCAAGAGTTATCGGAGTTGCTACGTGATTCTTGCTTATAAAAAGCGAAATGGCTTTGAATATTTTTGCGTGCAAAGGGTTATAGAAATGCTCTGGACGAAGAGAGTCGGGAATCATTTCATGAGAGGAGTTATCGTACAACAAAATACTGAGCAAGGCTTGTTCGATTTCGTTGCTAAATGGTATTTTCCCAGTTGTTATCTCTGATTGCATTATCTGTTGTTATTTGGTGTGCGATAGATTTCCGACTTAATGCTATTATCAAGCCTTAAAAAACTCAACACACATTGTTTAAATATCCTTAAAATAAGGCATATGATAGGACACAATTTAGAGTGGAGAATACTTTCAATGACCGAATATTATCAGTATAATCAGCCACATCCGTAGTTGTTGGCTGCTAGTGTGTGACGGTTTCTGATGTCTGTAATGAGGTAGGTGGGCTTTTTGCTGATCAGGAAACTCCTGGACATGGAGATATTTCTGAGTTTGGGGAGGCTACCCTGTTTCCTGTTGCTCGTTCTCAAAAAAAGCCTCACTATTTGGGGCATAGACGGCGCCTTAGAGAAAGGTTTTTAAAGGCTCCTCGCAGTGTTCCAGATTACGAGGTGTTGGAGATGGCGCTGTATCTCGCATATCCGCGCAAAGACGTGAAACCGCTTGCAAAGGATCTTTTGGATAAATTTGGAAGTTTGCAAAGAGTTGTATCTGCCAGCATAGCTCAGCTTCATGAGCTTGGCGCTACTGGTGCAGCTCCTGCGTTTGCTCTTTTGAAAGAATTATCTAGAAGGCTTGCAGAGGAGGAAATTAGAAGCGCGCCTCTTTTAAATAATTCTGAAAGGGTTGTGAATTATTGTAGGATCACCATGGCGCACCTTCCAGTTGAGCAATTCTGTATAATGTTTCTGGATAAAAAATACTATTTGATATCTGATGAAGCTCAAAGTTTAGGAACAATAGATCAGACATCGCTTTATCCAAGAGAGGTTATGAAGCGAGCGCTTGAACTTAATGCAGTTGGGGTAATTATGGTTCACAACCACCCGTCCGGCGACCCGTCTCCATCAAATGCAGATATAGAGATAACAAAATTGTTGAGCATTTCGTTGGCAGCAGCTGGAATAAAGATTTTAGACCATTTCATAATAGGCAAATATGCTCACTTCTCATTCAGAGAAAACGCGCTTTTGCCTGTTTAGCAGCGTGGCTATGCCTTTTTTGTTTTATTTTGCTATCATGCATGCTGCGGTTATTTTTACAGTGCAATCGTGATGAAAATTGTAATTGGTCTTGGAAACCCAGGAGAGCAATACGAAAACACAAGACATAATGCTGGATTCATGGCTGCCGACTCTGTGTGCTTGCGCTATTCTTTACCAGCGTTTTCGATGAAGGGACAAACTATGATTTCTTCTGGAGAAATTGAAGGAGAAAGAGTATACATATTAAAGCCAATTTCTTTCATGAATCTTTCTGGATCTGCTATAGCTCCGTTAATCTCTATGAACAAAATTTCAAATAAAGATGTTATCGTTATGCATGATGACTTAGACATAGAATGTGGAAAAGTTAAGGCGAAAATGGGAGGAAGCAGCAGAGGGCATAATGGTTTGCGCGACATAGATCGCGTTATTGGAAGTGATTACTATAGAGTTAGAATAGGGATAGGTAGGCCAGCTCTCAAACCTCTTGTGTCTTCTTACGTCCTTAGCAGGTTTTCGGACGACCAGATGGAAAAGATAAACTCAGCTATAGATGAAATTTCTGAGAACATATCGAAGATTTTACACGGAAATATAAATGAATTCGTGAAAGCCGTTGGCAAAATGCAACTGTAATTTTCTGATGTTAGAATTTTTTTGTAGTCGCATGGAAGTAGAGTGTGGTTATGATTTTGGGTACTGTGGAAAAATTTTCCATTTTTTGATATCAGTCTATTTGTGATTTTGTGCGGTGCAGAATAGCTATATATGAAACTGGACACTCGATCGCTTAATGTTCTCTATAGGATAGTCGAGCTTTATTTAGATGGAATCCCGGCGGTGGGGTCGCGTACTCTTTCAGCTCTTATGGCAGGGTCTTTTTCGCCCGCGACTTTGCGTAACACTATGGCCTCGCTGGAGCGAAAAGGGTTGCTGTTTTCCGCTCATGCATCTTCTGGAAGAGCTCCAACGGCTCTCGGTATAAAACTGTATGTTCAGCATCTATTAAGAAATTGTTCATATGATTCAAGACTGCCTAATATGAATGCAAGCATAGCAAGAGGCTCTGATATAAGCGGAATCGCAGAGGTACTTGCTCAGTCGTGCAACTGCATGAGCATAGTGATATCGCAGCACAGCGAGCGGATAATAAAAAGGATAGAACTTATTCGAGCTGATAGCGAAAAATGTCTTGCAGTAATTGTTTCTCAAGATGGACACGTTGACAAAAAACCAGTGTCTATTTCGAGCCATGTTAGTAAGTCGGATATAGATGAAGCGATTAACTGCATAAACGCTT
The DNA here is from genome assembly GCF_021654655.1 of Candidatus Hydrogenosomobacter endosymbioticus. Taxonomy (GTDB): domain Bacteria; phylum Pseudomonadota; class Alphaproteobacteria; order Holosporales; family GW7; genus Hydrogenosomobacter; species Hydrogenosomobacter endosymbioticus. Next base: position 613,790 of record NZ_AP025225.1, read on the forward strand.
ATTCGAATGGAAGAACTTTGCGTGAGGCGCTTAGTGATTTTAATAGAGATATAGCTGAACGACGAAAACAAGTAAGCGATATTTTGTTCAATATGGTTAATAAAGGTCTTGAAGATAGTTCTCCTATACATAAAAAGTCGTTTGCAATAAGCGGGCAAAATAATTTGCTGGATTTTGTGCAAAGCATCGGGGATTTAGAGAAGTTTAAAGAACTTTCAACTTTGATAGAAAAACAAGAAGAGTTTTTGAGTATTCTTGATCAAGTTGTGAGCAGGGAGACGGATGGTGACGGAGCAACTGAGAGCGCTGGAATGAAAGTGCTTATTGGAGGAGAGTCTGAGTGTGAAAAGTTCAGCATAGGCGGATATTCTTTGATAATTTCTCCACACAAGGATGCGTCATTAGGAGACGGAGTTGTTATAGGAATCGTTGGTCCATTGTGCATGAATTACAAGAAGGCCATTTATATGATAAATTCTATAGTAAATGCGAGCGAGGAGATCTGTGAACATGCTTAACTGTGGAAATGAAAATGAGCGAAATGTCGAAGAGATGGCGCTCAAAGATACCGATTCAAAGGGTGAAGTTAAAGAATTGCGAGACGAGATCGATGATCGTGTCGACAACATGGCGAGAGAAATAGATAGCCTTAGGAAGGATCTTTCTGAGTCGAAAGAAAAACTGCTGCTTTCGCTTGCTGATATGGAGAATTTGCGTAAACGCTTCGAGCGAGAGAAAGAGGATACGCGTAAATATGCCATAGCTTCATTTGCGAAAGAGCTATTGTCTATTGTTGACAGTTTCGAAAGGGCTTACGCCTCGTCATTTAAAGACATGTCTGGCGAGAAGTCTGTATTACTGGACGGTATAAAAATAATACAGAAGGAGTTTGAAAAAACGTTTATGGCCTTTGGCATAAAAAAGATAGAGGCGCTGGGAGCAGAATTTGACCATAATTTTCACCAAGCTGTTGCTAGCGTTGAGCGTTCGGCAGAAGATAGACCGGGAACAGTTGCTGAAGTCCTGCAAGAGGGGTATTCGATTCACGACAGGATACTTCGACCTGCTATGGTTAAGGTCTTTGATTGACGTGTGTTTGCTTTACGTTGGTTTGCTGCTTGTATGTTTTTGTTTGTTGCGACTAGTGTATGGATTTGTTTTCATACTTGCCAATTTTGATATACACTATCTCATGGGCTTTCGTTCGTTTTTGACTTTTGCATATGGGGAGCGTCGGATTTCGTTTTCAATACATGGTAATTGTTTTTTTTGCGTGGATGTTTTGTTATTTTTCTTACCACGCAGTGTATGGAAAAAGGGGATATATAGCATGGATAGAACATAAAAATCGTATTTCGGAGGCGAAGAGTGAGCTAGACCTTCTCAGCAGGCAGCGTGCTAAGCTTATGGATAAGATAAGTGTAATGCAAGATGATATAGATAAAGATTCTTTGGAGCAATTGGCATGGGAGCAGCTTAGGTATATAGACAACAAAAAGCTTGTTATTCTACTTCCCGGCGGTAAGGGCAAGAGATAGGTATAAGAGTCATGGTTTTTGGTTCGAAATATGGATTTTCCGATTTGCGTTGATCTTGATGGAACATTGCTTCGTGGAAGCACTTTGCCTATGGTTGCTAGGCTGTATCTGGAGCAACGCCTTTTTTTACTGAAGGATTTTTCGTCAGTGAGGTGGGCGGCTGTAAAAAAGAGCGTGTGTTCGAGGATAGATTTTTCCGGGCAAGTGTTTGAGTTCAGAGCTGGGCTGGTTAGTTTTTTGAAAGAGCGTCGAGACTGTGGAATCAAGATTTTTCTTGTTACTGGCGCAGATCAGAAAGTTGCTGATGAAGTTGCTGGAAGAATTGGTCTGTTCCATGATGCTATTGGTAGTGATGGTTTCCGTCACCTTGTTGGAAGGAATAAGGCTCGGTACCTTGCAGAAAGGTTTGGGAAGTTCCGGTTTGCTTATATAGGAGATAGTTATAGAGACATGTTTGTATGGCGCTACGCATCAGAGATAATTATTGTGAAAAATTCTTGGATTCTTGTTTCTGTTTTGTCAGCAATAAAAAGACGTGAGCAGAATATGATTTGCAGGTTCGTAGACTAGATGTCTGGGCTATTCTGTTGTGAACAGCAAAATATATTGCTAACAAGAGAGGCCTTTGGACTGGTTGTATTGCTTTGTCATAGAAGAAAAAATATAGACGAGAGCCCGCGGATCTTCTGTGTACTGGTTTTTATGAGCGGAGAACCTATTTTCCAATTCCACTGTTAACGCTTTGTTTGACTCCGCCTAGCCCCTTAAATACAACCGAAAATAACACTGTCATCCCGGGCCGCACATCTCTGCTTTTGAATATTGAGTGCTTCAAAGATATTCCTGCAGAAAAACACTCATCGTTGTATGAGATGGAGACAAATTTACTAAGCGTATTATCATGGCGATGATAACGGCCCTCTTTTTTCTTTCTAATTGGCATTATTTTATCAACTTTTTCCAAACTGGTGTGGCGGCGCATACCGTTAAGGTCTAATATGCAACCGGCTGAAGCGCTCCAAAATTCTGCGAATGAGGAACTCAATGCAAACGAAAGCTGTTCGAATCTTTTTTGTTTTTTATCAGTTGTCGCAGGCCTGTTGAGGAAAGTATATGTTCCATGAGCGCGCAGCTCGCTGGGACCAAGCGAGAACGTTGCTTCTTGATACATTGGACTTAGATGCTTATTATTCACCCTGAATCTGTATATAACGTCGACAAATCCATCGAACAAGTCTGCTCGAGCATTTCCAACGACATTTGAAAACCCTTTTTCTATGCCGATCGATTTCATAATCTCTGGAGGTTTTGAGAATGAATAGCTCTGGCCAAGGAATGCCGCTACTGTGCTTGAACATATTCTTCTGCTTATATCGATTCCATAATTGCATCTAGATCCGTAATCGAGCCTGTCCTTCCCAGGAAATCGGTTTTCTTGGAGCACTTGCCCGTCTGTGAAGTCAACCCCTAGACTGTCCTCATTTTGTATTTTGATACTGTCTTTCTTTGTAGTAGATGTTACAATTTGTGCTACTGGACTTATGGTAATGCCGCCTAATTCATCAACGAAAAATGGCATTTTCCAGCCTACTCCGGCCTGCGGGAACATTCTGTTCGCAGAATTTTTAAATTTTTTATTTGTCGATATTTTTCTCATCGGTTTGTATTTTTGAGAAAAAAGAAGCTGATCGGACTGTTGTTGCTCATCGAAGACATCCTCTATATCGTCGTAGAAGTACGTTTCTGAAGATGGTGTTTCCGACTTCTCGCATACCAGAGCTTTAGCTGTTTTCGCTCTGGAGTCGGGACGCTTATTCTTGAAATAAAGGGAGTGTAGTTCATTTTTTATGCGGTTTTGCTTGTTGTGATACACATCTTCTCTTATGTGAACAAAAGGAGTAAAAAGCTGTCCTCCAGGAGCTATGGCGTCCATTGTCCACGAAAGTTGAACAGATGCGCGTTGCATATTGTTTCCGAATTTACGTGCTAAGGAGAGAGCTCCAACATCAACCATTGCTCGGCTGCCCCACAAAAGCGCGGGGCTTACATATGTATAGTTAACAGATGGGAGTATAACGGGCGAAGACTCATGGCTTTGTTTGTATAAAGTGTCGTGGGCTGACAAACTTTGATAGTGAAGACTTTCTACGCGCACATAGTGGTTTTCGAATGAGCGCGGAGTTACGAAGTATCCGTCTATTGATGAATTGGATTCCAGAAATGATGCGTTTCTTTTTCCAAAAAAAGGTCTGGCTCTAAAAAATGTGGGGTCGCTTGCAGCTATTTCATATATGTTTAAGGAAAAGTTATCATTTATCGGAAGAAAAGACTTCATTTCCCCATACCCTCTGGTGGCTGGTACGCGAGCAGCTCTTGCTTTTGATATAGCTCTTTTTTTTAGGACCTTAGTGCCGCGAAGAAAGTATTCGTTTTTATATTGTGCGACGGCTCCACTAATGGAAACTTCTCCGTCGTTAAATTTATGTTTAAATTTTTCTGACAGCATTGCGCCAGCTTTTGCAAAAGCGTACGGAGTTACTTTAAGCTCTGTGCTTTTATTTATAGCGAAGTAATAAGGCGTTGCAGCAAAAAAGCCAGTGGTTTTGTATATACTGGCCTTTGGAAATAAAAAACCACTTTTCCTTCTTATTGGGCAGCAAATGTATGGGGAGTATCCGACTGGAATCCCTAAAAGGTCTATTTCTGCATTTTCATATTCGATCATGTTATTTTTATTGTCTACGTCGATTTTGTCTGCATGTATAGACCAGACCGGCGGGCGAGATCTGCTGTCTCGGCAACGCTCGCATGGGGTGTATGAGGCGCTTGTGAAGCGCTGGTTGTCTCCATTTTTTGTAGCGACTTTTGCTGTAACTCGCTCTCGTTTACTCGTAATGACCATAGGATTAACCACGACTCCGCGCTCTAGGTCTTTTGAAAGATTAACGTGATTCGCGAACGCGATATTAGCGTTATAGTCTTGGAGAAATACTCTCCCGTCTGCAATAATTTCTCCAGCTTTTTCGTTGTATATGGCTTTGTCTGCGAACACAGATTGTCCATCCTGTAGTATTACGACATCTCCCTCTGCAACTACAACGTCTAAGCGTTTGTCATAGCTAACACTGTCAGCCATGAGGACTACGGGCATGCTTTTCTTTTTTTCTATGTCTGCTTTGGATAGGCTAACTCTTTTGCCAGATGGTTTTGTATGAGAATAGACGGTAAACGGAAGTAGAGCTGCGTAAAATAACGTAAACCAACTGTGCCGCAAAGTCACAATTCCTCAAATGAAGCTAACATAACCTAACAACTAGCTATGCTACATCATTAATGGATCTTGATACAAGGAGGTTTTTCCCTGCATTCTGCGGCCCAAAGAACTTTTTAAAAGATTTTTACAGTTTTTTACAAGCGGCTTTTTAGGCAAGCAAAGTTGCCGCTTCTGAAGCTTGTTTCATTCATTTATCAATGTCTCATGGAATTATTATTTATCTGTTCTTCTAGTTTTCTTAAGGCGATTGAAAGAATTTTTCTAGCTGCCATAACTCTAGCCTCTGTAATTTTAGCTTCGTTGTCATTTATTTCCTTGACTAACTTGTCTTCTAGTACATACTCAGTGTCGTCATCATGGATCAGTGTTGCCGAGATTGGTTCTTGGCAAGGTTCGTTTTCTTCATAGCTTTTTTCCGCTTCTGAAGGTATCAATTCGATATCTTTTGGTTGAAATATCATGATTGATTGAGGGGACTCACTTACCGTTTTGTCTTCGAAGCTGCAACGTTCGTTTCTTGGTGCAAGGCAACCATTTGCAATTCCCTCGTTTTCTGGCTTTTGATTGTTCTCAGTCTTTATGGATTCTGCAAGGTTTGGTTGTATGCTTCTTATGCCATGTTTTTCTTTGTTAATATCTATACGAAAAGCATTTTGGGTGCATTCATTTTCTTTTTTTGGTTCTATAGAATAATCGACTATTTTTTTTGAATCGACAGAATAAGGGAAATCGATTGATAGGTTTGTCGCCGCGTCTGCCGTAGTAAATTTTGGTGTTTCAGAATAGTATGTTGAGTCGCATGTTAGATCGTCTAAGCAGCTATAATTGGAAGGGTAATTTTCAGAAGGTAAAGAGAATTTATAAAATTTGAAGAAGCAGCGCTTTGAATTTTTCTCAGCTTGAACTTTTCCTATACATGCAAATATGTGTTCCATAGTTTGAACTATTAGTATGCTAACGCTGTTATGAAAAATCTGTGAGTTAGAGGAGTCATAGATCAAAGAGCTGGTTGCTATGGCCGTCTGTTTAAAGTTATTGCTTTCCTTATAAGAAGAATAAAAAGAAAATTGGCGCTCATAGATTTCTGCTTGTGCGTTCTGGATACTATGAGCAAAAACTCCTAAGGCTCCTAAAAAAGAGGCAAACTTAGTATAGAACAAAGCCATGGCTTCTCAGAAAATTAACAATTCTTAATGAAACACATGCTACACGATTGTTAATTCGTATACAAGTAGAAAATATTAATCATCATTAATATCAGAAAGAGGTTGCTCGGCATCTTCGTCTGAAAAGCTATCACAGCTGTTTTGATAGGCTTCGCCCTCCAACCCGACAGCATTATTCGCTCTTTTTACGCTCAAATCTGGGTATCTGTGACGTAGAGTTTTAAGGTAAGCCGACCAAAAAACTCTCTGCAATTCTGATACAGCTCCGTCTTCAAGAGCAGATCGCTCGTCTTCTTGTATGGTATCTGGGTCTACAACGTCGATGCGGATCAATCCCACAACATACGCGCCATTTTTAACCGGAACCACTGCCAACTCTCCTGGCTTGAGGAAGAAGAAAGCTGCTTCTTTTACTGCTGGTGGGGACGAATTTTCTGAATCTGTAACAGAAATTCCTTGCTCTATTATGCAGTCTGTCTTAGAGATGGATGTTTCATCTATCTTTCCGTTCTGCAATATTTTGTCTTTATACTCGTTTGCCAAGGCCACAGCGGTCTCCCTACGCTTTGCCGCAGTCCACATATTCTCTAGAACACGTTTTGCTTCTGCAAAAGACATTTTTTTCTTTGGGGATATTTTGTTTAGGGCGATCATATATGAAATTCCGCCAAATACATGCTTTAATTCTGGGTCCTGCCCTTTCTTCATTCCAAATATTGCTGATAGCAAAGAGGTTCGAGCGTCCTTAGCCTTTTCCTTCATTTCTATGAACCCTAAGCTTTTTTCCATTTTTCCGCTGGTGTCGTTTCCTTTTTCGTCGACTGTGATTGTTGATATAGGAAGGAAAAGTTGCTTAGCAATGTATTCTATGGATCTACCTTCTCCAAGAAAATCCTCTATTTTGGAAATTATAGACTCTCTTTTTTTCTTAGCGGCAGATGCTTTGAGTTCATTTTCTAGGTCTTGTTTTACTGTTTCAAACTCAGCAGTTATTCCTCGATTTTTATATAGCTCTCGAATTTCCGCTTCTTTTATAGAAATTTTTTTGGCTAAGTCTGTGACGGATATATAAATTATGGAACATGATCTATATTCAGGCGCATAAACCTCTCCATTCATGTCAGAATACATTTTTTTTAAATCTGATTCTTCTGGAGCGCGGACCGTAACAGTGTTTTCGTTGAAAAATTTGTATGCGAAAGAGCGCTTCTGAAACCTCCCCTTTATTATGGAGTTTAGCAGAACATTCGGGCATAAGAGCTGGGCCTTAAGGGCCTGAGTGAGCAATTCTCTAGCTATTGCTTTTTTTTCTTCTTCTATAAAAAGCTTCTCTGATAAACCGAAATATGAAGCTTTATCGCAAAATATCTTAGAGCTAAATTTGCCGTTTTTGTCAAAAAATTCGTGGTTCTTCTTTATATTTTCCATAGCCATGTTATCAGATACTTCAATTCCGAGCCTTTCAAGCTCTAGATCCAAAAGCTTATCATTTATTACAGATTCAATAGCCATTTCCGTTATCTCGCGCCTATGGCTTTCTTTTGAAACGTTTCCATATAATACGCTTAGCATAGAGATTTTGTTTTGAAACAGGCGGCGAAATTCTTTTGTTCTGACCTCGCGGCCACCTATGGTGAGTACGGCAGGATCTCCCATCCTAAGAGCTCCCTGCCTAAACGACGTTGCAACAAAGCTCACCGCTATGGTGATAAAAACAGCCTTTGTTAACCAAGAGTCTTTTTTTTTCGGGGTTTCCATACTTGAGAAGAAAAACAAAGTCATCCAACGAAACCAATGATACATGCTTGCTACATGAGCTTCAATAGATGTGCTTTATTAGGTTGCGTCGGACAATGTTTGGCCAAATTGTAAAAGCGCTATTTTAGAACAGAATTGCCGTCAATACATAGTTAAAAATCAGTATCAGTATTGAAGAAGATACAACAGAGTTAGTAGTTGCAGTACCTACGCCTCTTGCTCCTTTAGACGCATTATACCCGTGATAGCATCCCATAAGCGTGACTATAAGCCCAAAGCATACAGATTTTATGATTCCTGCCGTGATATCTGACAGGGCAACAGTTTGAAAAGTCTCTCCTATATAAGATGTTGCCTCAGAGTGGAATTTGTATACAGATACGGCGCACCCTCCTGATATACCAATAACATCAGCTATTACTGTAAGAAATGGCATGAGAGTGACGCCGCAAAATATGCGCGGAAACACAAGATACTTAATAGGGTCTGTGGATAATGTGTGAAGAGCATCGATTTGTTCCGTGACGCGCATAGTGGCTATTTCTGCTGCTATTGAAGAGCCGATTCTTCCAGATATCATAAGTCCGCTCAGAACGGGGCCAAGTTCTCTTACTATTGATAACGCAACGACATCTGCCACAGATTGGTCGCCTCCGAACCTCGAAAAAGCGGTATATGTTTGGAGAGCAAGGACCATACCGGTGAACAGGGCGGTGAACGATATAATAGCTACTGACATGAGGCCTATGTCTATGGCTTGCTTGAATATTTGTCGAAAATAAACTGGTGGTAGCAGGCCTTTTGTAGAACATTTGAAAAAAAAGCAGACAACGGCGCCAGACGTTCGTATAACTGACAAAATGCACAGTCCTACGTGGCCAACCATGTTGAAAAACCTCATCGTTTCCGATTCCTCACGCGAGCACACAGCAGCATACCATAATTGTTCGGTTGATGTCGTTATTTAACGGAGCCTCTTTTTTCCAGCGGAAGCGGAATGCTGCTTCCAGCGCTAGACAGCAACATATAGATCGTTATATCGAATATTTCTTGGGAATCTAGGTGTATAGGTGTTGGATTCTTGATCCGACGTTTGTCAAAAGTTCCCAAGGAGTTGTTTTTATAGCTTTTGCTGCTTCAGCAAGGCTTATATTATCTCCTATAAACTCTATCCAATCTTTTTTATTGCAGTTAGCGTCTGTTACGTCGATAGTGGAAGCATTCATGGAAATAAGGCCGGCAAATTTACACCTAACGCCATTAATGAAGGCTAAACCACAATTGCTCATAGAGTATGGAAGACCGTCGGCATATCCTATGCCAACAACGGCTATTCGAGAATCTCTGTCTGCTATAAAGGTTCTGTCATAACCAACGCTCTCTCCTTTTTTTATGTGATGGATATGCATGATCTTAGCGTACAGAGAAGCGACATTTTTTGTCGTTTCTTTTATAGGAACGGCCGAATCTAGCCTTGGAACGCCATACAGTGCGCGTCCAGGCCTAACCAGGTCATACAGATACTCATCTCCAAGGTATATTCCTCCAGACGCCGCGACACTTTTTTTTGCTGAGGGCCATTTTTTACATATATCATCGAATTTTTTTATTTGAAATTTATTGAATTCAACGTCGATATATGATGCTGCCAGATGAGTAAATATCAGTGAAATGCTGGTAGATTGCTTAAATGACTGGTCGACAGCTAGCGCAGCCATATCGTTTTCGCTAATTCCAAACTTATAAAGCCCCGTTTCTATACAGGCGATGCAGCTAATTTTTTTTTGCACATTTTTTGCGTATGACTCAAGCATTTTTGCCTGAGAAAAAGAGTTTATGGTCGGAGTAATTCTAAGGCGGTCCATGCATTTCAGAGCCTTATCGCTAAACCAATCTAGACATAAAATTTCTATTGATGGGAAATTTTCTCTGAGACAGATGGCTTCATCGAGAGAGGATACAAAAAATTTTTTGGCACCTTCTTCTTCTAATGCTTGCGTCGCGGCTATCATTCCGGTGCCATATGCGTTTGACTTTACAACAGGTGCGCATTCAGAATTTTTTGCAAGCGCTGCTATTGCGCGATAGTTATATTTTATTGCGTTAAGATCTATTTTTATATACTTGTTTAATTCTTCTTTATATTCGGATGCAAGTTTGCATGGAGTCGATGACTTGATTCCGCAATATCCCTTGTGTAATAAGGTGTTTAAGTATAACACGACTGGAGTTTGTCAAATATGCGATACGAATAACTATACAGAGTTGCTTCAATAAGTGAAAGCGCCGTTAGGATTGTTAATTGCTGGCTTCATTCGATGAATTAGTAGGTATATACGGGCCATATAACTTCAGAAAATTTTCTTTTCTCAGGTGATAGTTTATGCACTTTCCTATGCTTGTCGCCATCGTTTTAGAACAAGGTTTTATCGAGCTAAACAGTTTTTCATGCAGATTTTTTCCCATGGGAACATTTGCAGAAAGTATATACACGTATCTTATGTTTTTTTTCGGCTCAAGGTCTATGAAAAGAGAATCAAGAATCCCAAATTCTGTGCGAGTTTTTTCATCAGGGCTTGAGCATTGAAACGAACACCCAAAAGACTTTGCTCCGCTGAGAGCTGCCATTCCAGCTATATATGGAAATACAAAAAGGCGGTCTCTTTGAAAATCAAACTCTTTCTTGTGTAGAGATGAGATCAATTTATCGATACACTTGCGATTGTCTTTGTCTATGGAAACTCCTTTTAAATAAATGCTATTTTTTGACTGCACTTTATTTTGTGTAATTTTTAAGCAGTTTTCATATCTGTATATGTGATTGCGAATTATGAATGGGAATATGCATAAAAATGACGTTGCCGGTAAGAGCAAAGAATAAAAATTGTTTATTTCAAACGCTTTTGTGACGTCGTATACGAACACGATGATCGGAATACTAAAGATTCCTACGGAGTGACTTATCACATACCACGGAAAACAGGCCGTTCCAAATGAGGACATGATAGATGGAATGGCGCACGCGAATATCAGAAAAATTCTCTTTTTTGAGGAAATTTTTGATATTCCAAGCTGTTTGCTAAACCATGAATATGAAAAGAACGTCACAACTGAGGCGAAAAAGCAAACGGCCGTATACATTCTTCCGCAAGTTTTTGGGCTCCACCATTGGAAACCTATTCGTGAGATGTTCGCAGCTATGAGACTTATTGCGAACAGAAGTGCCGCTAGCCGGAAAAGCTTGCATGGAAGCGGGTATTGCTGACCTTTTTTGTATGAATACATTATCGCTATAACAGCTGAAGTGAAGACAATTATCCAGATGTTATGATGCAGAGCCCACGAAAGGTCAAGCAGATAATTTCGCAGCATGGATGCGTTATATCCACGCAGCTGTGCTCGGTATAGGTCTGGGAAGTGCTTGTATATGCTCCAATTGCTAGCGCAATATATGGAAACTATAATTGCGCTTGAAAATGTTGGAATTGTTAATCTGTATAAAGCTGAAAAGGCTGTCTTTAATGTTTTTATTTCAAGTAAATCCGGATTCATTAATTTATCAGATGCGAACATAAAAATAGGAGTTGTTGCAATCATTGCTAGTCCGAACGATGGACGCGCAGAAAAGGCAACGAATATTGAAAGGCAAATCAACGCGTACGATGCAAAATCCCAATTTTTATTTTGCGCAGCGAGCATGCGCGCAACTACTCCGGCTACCCATAAGTATGACGCGAACACCGCAACGGAAAAATATGATAAAGAATTATTGACGAAGGTGTATATATAGAACGATTGTACAGCAGCAAATGTCTGAAAAATTCTTTTTGCATAGACTTCGCGGTGCCACGGAGCTTCCTGAGCAACATAAACATAGACCACCTTTGCGGTAAATTGAGAAAGCAAAAGAGCAATTAGCAAGACCAAAAATCGATATCCCGCTACGCTGTGGTTAAATATGCGTCCGACATAGTGAAACAGCTGATAATATGTGCTAAGGAACAGAGGGTGTGTATCTCCACCATTTATAAGCAAATACTGGTGATAGCCTTCTGCGCAAAGATCGAAATTAAACAAGGAAGCGAAGGCTATGGCAGAGAATAAGGCAATGACGAACGTCGATGAAAGCATAAAGATCGATTTTTGCGAAAAGTTATCTGATGCGAGCGCTATTTTATTTGCAGACGGCGAGTTAAGTGAGGAGTCAAATGTTCTAGAGATCGACATCATGAGTTTAGCGCCAGAGACTGAAATAGCCATAGGGAAAAGCGATAAAGCTATCAAATAAGAGGGCGAATAACAAAAAGCTCCGATGGAAATCATGTATGTACTGGAGCAAAGAAGAGCTAACGACAAAACAATCGGAGCATTCACTATAATTTTTTCCTAATTCTACCGCCAGACAGCCGCAGGTGTGACGCAACCGTCATCTTCCTATCCTGTGCTGGTTCTGGGATTCTGGTGCGCGCAAAACGTGGCGAACACGGGCACATGATATCAAGCATGAAAAAACGCGTCAATACAGGTGTTATTCGGCAAATAAGTTGGTAAGCCGCCAGCTATTTGGCTTTTTTTACTCTAACGATAGCAGATGGGGATCCGTTGAAGCTGATAGAAAAGTCATAATCTTTAAATAAGTTGGTAAGCCGCCAGCTATTTGGCTTTTTTTACTCTAACGATAGCAGATGGGGATCCGTTGAAGCTGATAGAAAAGTCATAATCTTTGCTGTTTTCAAACTCAGACTCTATGCGTCCGAATCGACCACTCTTTAATTCTGTTCTGCTGCAATTGTGCGAGCGGCTTCTATTCGAGGACTTTTTAATCATGACTCTGGCCGAGCTTGGCATAAACAAACCAACCTCTCCAGATGATATATTTATTTTTATTGACGGCTTTTTTTCCAGCGTTAATCCATTTACCTTTTTTCTTTCCGTAATTGAGTGTTCGGAATATTGGATTTTAGCAACAGCGCTTCTAGATGTGATAGATAAATCTTTCTTTATTGAATCTATACTTACGTCCGTTTTGCAAGAATTTATGGACGCAGACTCTAGGCTGCTTTTCGAGCTTCTAAGAAAAAGCTCGCTCGATTTTACGCGCAGATTCTTTTTCATTCCAAAAAGGCAGACGTTTAACTTTTCGCCCTTTACGAACACATCTATATTTTCAGGGACGTTTATATCGCACGCAACTTCTATTTTTCCAGCATTTTCTCTGGAAACGCCGCTAAGCGCGTCTACTATAATGGCGCCAAAACTTCGTTTTATTAAGTCTTTCCCAAGAGAAGAGTTTTTGACTCTTATAAAGGAAGAAAAAACCCTATCCTTACTTCCAGTCACGACGATTTTAGCGCAAGACGACAACACAACAACCCGTTTAACTGTGTCGTCGAGCAGCATATTACACACAAGCTCTTTTTCGCCGAGATTTTTTCTAGCCGAAGCAGGACAAGACCGAAGCAGCCCAACACAATTATCGCAAGCAAAAAAGCCGCAAACAGCCCAGAAGAAAAGAAGGCCGCGAGACAAAGGAAAAGGACCCATCGGGAACTAGAAACCTTCCTTTTGCATTCTTTTTTGCAAATTTTTCTGCACGCGCTTCATGGCTTCCGCCTTCTTCTTCTTTCTTTTTTCAGATGGCTTAACGTAAAATCTTCTTTCTTTTTGTTCTTTTATTACGCCATCTCTTTGAATTTTCTTCTTTAATACGCGAATAGCGCGTTCAACATTCCCATTTCTAACTATTACAGGAAGCACACAAGACCCCAGTTACAACATCTACCGAACAATTATATTGCAGCTAGACCAGCAATTCAACAGTAATTGGTGCGCTCTATGGTTTTTATAATGGTTATCCGGACAGATTTTTGTAACGTTATAGGGTATTTGTCGAGCACAGTAACTTGAAAAGTTGATTGTTTTGTAGCTAAAATATCGTAAATTTTAATCATACTATTGACAAAGCAAAATTATTAAAACAGACTGCGCGTGTCCCCTGCGGAGGAACCCGGTTCTAGCAAGGAATTTTTCCTGTTGTTTTTAATCTGGGAGCGGCTTGTTGAGCTTAATATCGAAAATTGGGATATGGTTTATAAGGGGAGCGCATGGAAAATAGAGTGCAGCGCGGTCGTGAAGGTGGTGTAGATGGCTTTTGCGACGCTCTTCTCGATAGGCTTGTTGGTGGCGGAGCTTTGTCTGTTGATCAAAAAAATGTCCTTATGACAGAATCGCAGGCTTCTGGTAAGGACATAGAACAGCTTTTGATCGAACTTTCGTTAATAAACGAGAAAGAGCTTAGCGATGCCATGGCTTTTGTGCACGGAAATGTCCGTATAGCTATGTCTGAATGTGATGTAGATTATAACCTAGTGAGACAAGTTCCAGAAGATATTGCAAAGTCGTGCTGCGCGATTCCGGTATCAAAAACGGAAGGAGATGTAAATGGCATAATAATAGCTATGTCTGATATAAATGACTTAAAATCCTACGACGCCATTCGTAAATTTTTTCCAGAAGATTATATGGCTGTTCCTGTGGCGTGCACAAGATCTGAAATTCTCGAAGAGATACATAAGGCCTATTCCAGTAGTCGGGTTTCTGGTGGAGATGATGATTTGTCTCTTCTTTCTTATAACGACGAAAACTCTACGATAGAATTCGTACAAAACGTTCTGGAAGATGCGGCCAGGAAAAAAGCTTCTGATATACACTTTGAACCAGAGAGCATATTTGTGCGAATAAGATATAGGTGTGACGGAATTTTATATGAAAGGTTTTGCTTTCACCAAAAGTTGTGGCCTCCAGTTTGTGTGCGTATTAAGGTGATTTCTGGAATGGATATTGCAGAAACAAGAAGGCCCCAAGACGGACGCTTTTCTCTAGACGTTTTTGGAAGGAAAATTGATTTCAGAGTCGCTTCGCACCCAAGCATTTATGGAGAGAGTATAGTAATACGCATACTTGATAGGGCTAGTTCTCTTATATCCATGTCTAGGCTTGGGTATTCGGAAGACTCTCTTGCAAAAGTGTTCGAATGTCTGGAAAAGCCAGAAGGGATGATAATACTTACCGGACCAACGGGATCTGGAAAAACCACTTCTCTATATGCCATGTTGTCTTTAATAGATGCAAAAAAAACGAAAGTAATGACATTGGAAGAGCCTGTGGAGTATTGCCTTCCTAACATAAGACAAACAGAGATAAAAGATGGCGGACCGCTTACATTTGTTGACGGCATAAGGTCTATTTTGCGGCAGGATCCTGATGTGATTTTAATAGGCGAGATGCGAGACGATGCAACGGCTAATATGGCTATTAGAGCGGCTATGACTGGCCATAAAGTGTTCACCACCCTTCATACAAACAACGCTCTAAGCGCTATTTTCAGGTTTCTTGACTTTCGCGTACAGCGCTCTCTTTTGTCTGGAAATATAAACTGTATAATTGCTCAGAGGCTTGTTAGGGTTTTATGCCCTAAATGCAAGAAGAAAGAGAGATTGCCAGAGAAGAAAGCGTATCATTTCGGTCTTGAAAAAGCCGTAGATGCGTTTGTCTCTGTGGGCTGTGAGTCGTGTAGATTTACAGGTTTTTCTGGAAGGAGGGCTGTTTCCGAAGCTATATTGATGAATGGCGAAATGGAAGAAATGATACTTGGTGGCGGATCTTACGGCGAGATGGCGGATATGCTTTATAGAAGCGGTTTTAAGTCTATGTTTGATGACGGTCTTGAGCTGGCCTTGTCTGGGAAAACAAGTTTTGACGAAGTGCAGAGAGTTGTCGGTGTTAACTCGCTTTCTTTGAGAAGGCGCGTAGTTTTTGCGGAGAATGCTGATGGCTCTGTATAAATACCAGGCGCTTGACGAAAGAGGCCAGTTATTGTGGGGGTATATCAACGGTTCTACACATGACGATGCTTTTAATAAGCTTGTGAACCGTAAACTTGATCCAATAGTAGTGTTTAAAAAATTTGATTTATTCGGAATTTTACGTTCTAAGAGCGCTGCGGAGGATATAGAAAGATTCTTTATGTACCTTGAATACTCCCTAGATGCAGGAGTTTCTATTACTCAGTCTCTTAGAAATATTGCGCCTTCTTTTAACAAAGGGTTTCAGGCGATAGTCCTTAGCATACAAGATGATATTTACCATGGACAAATGCTTTCGAAAGCATGCGAAAGTTTTCCGTTCATATTTCATCCAATAACGCTTTCTCTTATAAAAATAGGAGAACAATCTGGTAAATTGTCTGATTCATGTAGAAAAATCCAAGAATATCTGAAACTTCAAAGAGAGAGAAGGTCTAAGATAGCGAAAGCGTTGAGGTATCCTATCTTTAGTTTTGTCTCATTCATTATGGCTGCGGTATTTTTTGTAACATTTTTTCTTCCGGATTTGATGCAATTTTTCGCTGCGTACAATATACAACCATCATTTTGTACAGCTCTATTGGTATGTATAGTTGAATTTCCTATATTGATGTCGTTGGAAATGTTGCTGTTATTAGTGGCTTTTTTACTGGCTATTTATATTTTGTTTAAGCCTCAATCCGGGATTTTTTTCGGAAAAGTGTTTTTTTCTTTTTTCCCGTTTGCGAAAATAATTGCTGATGCGCATTATTCAAGATTTCTCCAGTCATTAAGCATACTTTGCGGTGAGCATATGCGTCTCGTCGAAGCGATAGTTATATCCAAGGACACCGTTTCGTCTAGCTTTATAAGACGGCAGCTCGACGTGGTGTACGAGAACGTGATTTCCGGGCGTCATTTATACGAGGCTCTTGGTGAGGCGTTACTTTTTAGACCATTTTATGCGCGCATAATTCAGACAGGTGAAGAAACTGGGAGAATATCTCAGGCCCTTTACAGCGCATACGAAGTTTCGTACAGAGATACGGAGTCTACCGTATCGAAAATCATAGCTCTCGCAGAACCAACTCTATTAATAGTGATAGGCGCGATGTTTTTGTTTTTAGTAAACGCAACTATAGTTCCGTTGTACGAACATCTTGGGGCTATGAGCTATGAATAGTAAGATGTTTCGAATGCACGCTGTTGTGAACGATCCAATTCCAATCGAAGGTCTTTCCATTCAAGAGATAGAGCGGTCGAGCAGGTTTACGAAAAATCCTGTTGGAATGAAATTTGACAGAAAAAAGCCGATATTTGTTATATCTACGCAACGATACTATTACATGTACCAGGGAAGAGAAGACGCTGCGCAGCTTCTTACGGCAGTTGATAGCCATACTACTGACGAAATTGTAAAAATTATCAAATTTTTCAAAATATCTTCGATAAAAGTAATAGATTACACTAGCGAGCAGTTTATAAAACTGGAAAAATGTCCTGGCTCTCTTAAATATTGGCAATTTTTTCAGTGGTTTTTGCAACGCAAACGGTCGGCGTTAAGAACATACCTTTATAGCGGGGTATACGCCATAGCGAAGCATCAAGAAATTTTGTCTGTTGGAATTTCGTCGCAATCTGCAACCTCATCTTTAATGAGGGCAATAGAAACAGAAACGAGCTGCGCTTGCAGTTTGTATAGCGGCTTTCTAGAGCAAGGTCGCTTTCTGTTTTCTTTGATATCTCCGCTGAAGCCTTCGTACAAGCAAAAGGTATTGATTGTATCAATAGATCAAGAGATGAACATGGGGCAGTGGCTGTTTTGTTCTGGCCGTGTGTATTTTTGGAGATTTTGGACGCCGTCTCTTAAAGAAAATATAAATCAGCAAATTGTTCCTGCTGTTCAAAGTTTGCTGCGATATATGGAGAAAATTACAAATGTTCAGGACCTAGAAATAGCATTTGTGGCCGAAAGAAAAACAGAAAGCGCTGTGTTTTCTACGTCTTTTCCAATGAGTACATTTTTTCAGCCTGAAGACATATTGCTTTTGATGGAGAGGGAAAGTATTTACGCTTCGCCTAAAATTAGGTTGTTTCATAACCTTGTGTTATCTCTGAGGCGAAGGCCCTATCAAATATATAATCAGGGGTGGCAGATAGCTGGAAAGCTTTTTAAGCGATATGCTCCGCAGGTTCTTCAGGCCTTAAGCGCGCTGTTTCTTTTGACGTCTTCTGGGTTATTTTACCTTTGCCTGGGACTTCGCGAACACAACAAAGTAATATCTAAAAACCTTTCTATGTTGTCGCAAGAGCTTATGCGTATGCGTATCGAAGTTGAAAGCATGCCTTTTTCTATCAGACAGGCAAAGATGATTCAGGATATTCTTCAGTCGTCTGGTATGCAACAAGAGAGATTATGGACTTTTCTAGAGTCTATGACGGAGGTTTTGGGAGACAGTTATCTTCTTGAGTTTTTATCGCTTGAGGAAGAAAAAGTTCGTATCGGAGTTCACCCAATATTTCCACAGCAACAGGCTGTTTTTGATGTTTTTTTTGAGTCGTGGCAAAGAATTTTTCCAAGCGTACAATACCAAATAGTAAGAAGTCCAGAAGACTGCAAAGCAACCGAAGCAACTGCTGACAAAGGAAAATTTGGCGGGGCTGGAGAATTTTCTTCATTGGTAATAGAAGCTCGGTCTCCATTTCAGGAGCAAGTGAAATGATCTCATTTAAAAACTTGAGCAAAGAATCTGCGTTATTCGTGTTTTCCGTATGCGCAATGATAGCGATATATTCTCTTTGGGAATATTTTCGGGCGCTTCAAGTGTCGCTTGTTGATGAAATAGTGACGATCAAGGCTGAGCTCTCGAACGAGCGCCGTAGGTTGAAAACCCTGCGTAATACTATGGAGTCTCTTCAATCTGTTTTTAAGCAAGAAAGGGGCGGGAAAAAAATCTCTCGTCACTATTTGGGGGAGATTTTGAAAAATTTAGCAAATAAAAATAAACTATTGCACATCCACTTTTCTTTCATGCCGGAAAAGTCTATTCACAAAGATGCTTCTCTTACAGTAAAAAAAAGCTTTGTGCGTATAAACTTTTCGTCAAGCACAGACAGAGATGTAATGGAATTTCTCAAAGGGTTATTTAGCAGTTTTCCTGGAATTATTCAGTCAAAAGAGCTGAAATTGAAAAAAGAGGAGCTTAATGAGCAAGATGCCCAATTTCTTGGTATGGATTTATTGATAAGAGGGACTTATAGTTTTGAATGGTTTGATATTTCTTACATTTCTGATAAAGGAGCGTCTTAATGTCTCGCTTTTTGCTCTTGTCTGCAGTCTTTGTTAGCGCGTATTGCGGTGGGGCATACTTTGTTAACGAAAGCAAATTTTCGAAGCAAGAAGAAAAAGATTTTAACGCTATGCCTTCGCTATTTTTAACTCCAGAGCAATTGGAGAAAGCATCGAGACGAAAGCCCCTACAACAAGATTTTCCCGCAGAAATTTCTAATCAAAAAATGAGAACCAGGAAACCATTAAAAGTGGAAGGGATCATGATGTCATCGCAAACAAAAGAATGGATAATTTGGATAAATGGCAAGAAGATAACAAGCGAAAGCGATGACAAAAGTATTGACGGGTGGTCTATAGAGTCTGTTACTGACAGGGAGGTGATAATTTTTTCTCCTGGAGGAGAGAGGCAAGTCCTTGGACTAGAGCAATAAAAAAATTGTTTTTCAGACAGTTAGCTGGCTTTTAAAAGTAAGAAAGTTCGAGCTTTCTTAAGTTTTTTGTTTTATACTGTGGAGGTTGCTTGGCGGATTGAGGGGGGCTTGGATGTATAAAGATGATCAGAGCGAGACTTTACGCAGCGTTGATAAAGAGGAATTTTTATCTCGAATGAAAGAGTTTTATATAGAACTTATAGTATACATAGTTGCCTTTGTGCTCGGAGCTTTTGGTTTTCCTACTTGGGCTCCAATCCTTGCGTGGGGCATACTTTTGTTTGGGAAAGCCGAAAAGTTGGGTTTGTTTGAAGGTGTTTGGAAAAGCTATGTCAACTCGTGGTATAGAAGGAAGCCTCAAGGAGCGGTAAAAGAGGATCGAAAGCAAAGCGACATAAAAGCAGATGAATACGGCGACAAATAGATTCCTGCCTGCGGTTATATACACATAAAGAGATACAAAATATGGGCTACAAAAACAGCGGCTCCCTCTACAAACAGAGAAGGAGCCGTTCTCCAGTTATTGGGTCTGATCGTCTTTATGTATATCTTTTCTAGTAATTTCTTTTGTTTTATCATAATCTCTAGTATTCTCTGAACGATCATTAAGACTTTTTTGCTGTTGAGATATATTTTTTCTAGTAATTTCTTTTGTTTTGTCACAATCTCTAGTATTCTCTGGACGATCTTTTTGCTGTTGATTGGAATTGTTTCCCTTCATCCCGTACGCATCGCCGCATACAGCCAAAATAGCTGCTATTAGGATTAATTTTGTCATGATTTCCTCCCAGGTAAATGTTTCTCTGACGGCTACTTGTACCCCTAACTGTTATTGCAACGAAAAATAGAAAATTGCTGAAAATTTTTGGAAACCGCTCGCCATATCATTATAAACATGGGAATTTTCTAAAAGTGACAAAACCTATGTAATGAGATACCATTTCATGGTTGCCTTGAGCGGTGCACTGCATGAGAATGCGCGCGTAAAAACAGCTCTACAAACAGAGTTTACGAATGAAAGAGTTTTTATCCGATATGACTTCAGGGGATGCGCTGAATCCGCAACAAGAAGAAGCGGTTAACGCTATCGATGGCCCTGTTTTGGTTTCAGCCGCCGCAGGAACTGGCAAGACAAAGGTTTTAACTGTGAGGTTTTCTAGGATAATAGAGCAAGAAAAAGCTCATCCTTGGAATATTCTAGCTGTAACATTCACAAATAAAGCTGCAAACGAGATGAAAGAGAGGGTGTCTTCCGTTGTCTCAGTTCCTGTGAATAATCTTTGGATAGGAACTTTTCATAGCATAAGCCTTAGAATTTTGCGTAAGCATCATGCTCTTTGCGACAGGACGGCGTCGTTCTCTGTTATTGACACCGGCGATCAACTCAGTATAGTGCGCAAGATACTTAAATCTCTTGGTATGGAAAAAAAAGTTTCCCCTCAGGTAGTTGTTGCGCGTATAAACGATATAAAACAAGGAATGTTTGGCTTTAAGCCTAACCTTATTGATGCTGAGACGATGAAAATTTACAACGAATATAAATCGAATATTAAGTCGATGGATGCATTTGATTTCGCAGATCTAATAAATGAAGCAATATTTCTATTCAAAAAATACCCGGAGATACTTGATGAATATAGTAATCAATTTAAATACATCCTTGTGGATGAGTATCAGGATGTAAACAACGTACAGCATGAGTGGATAAAAATGCTTTCGGGTGCGCATGGTAACGTTTGTTGTGTGGGAGATGACGATCAGTCTATATATGGCTGGCGAGGCGCTAATATAGAGAATATTTTGCGTTTTGGAGACGATTTCCCTAATGCGAAGATAATACGTCTTGAGCAAAATTATCGGTCAACTGCGCACATACTATCGGCAGCGAGCGGAGTAATCTCGCACAATAAGCGCCGTTATGGGAAGGTTCTGAAAACCGATAACGGAACTGGTGAAAAAGTGTATGTGTATGGCCTTTCTGACAGCGGAGATGAGGCAAAGTTTATATCTCGCAGGGCGGAAGAGCTAAATAAATCCGGAAAAGCATTTTCTTCAATGGCGATATTGGTGAGAGCAACTTTTCAGACTCGGGAATTTGAAGAGCGCTTTATGATGGACGGTGTGCCATATAAAATCGTTGGCAACTCTCGATTTTATGAGCGTCAAGAGGTTAAAGACTTTCTCGCATACATACGCGTGATATTTTCGTCATATGATAATGTGGCGTTTGAAAGAGTGCTATGCGCTCCGAGGCGAGGTATTGGAGATGCCACGATAGAGGCGCTATATGCCGTGGCCTCTCAGTCGTCTGCGTCTCTTTATAACGCGGCGGAAATTGCTATAGGAGACAAAAGCGATGTTGAGGGAATCAGGAATAGCACGAAAATAAGGCTAAGAACTCTTATTTCAAGTATAAAAAGGTGGCAAGACATGGCGGGTAAAAAAACTCCTATAGAAGTTGCGGAAAATATACTTGCAGAGTCTGGGCTCGTGGAAATGTGGGCAGAACAGGATAATCCGAAGCATGGAACAAAACTCGATAATGTTCGAGACCTCATAAAAACTATGGAAAAATTTTCCAGCATAAGGGAGTTTCTTGAGCATACAAGCTTGCTTCTTGAAACGGGAGAAGATTCTGTTAGCGATAGCATATCAGTTATGACTCTTCATGCAGCGAAAGGGTTGGAGTTTGATGTTGTATTTCTTCCAGGCTGGGAAGAGGGAGTTTTTCCAAATATGCGTTGCATTGAAGAGCTGGGCAATAAAGGGTTGGAAGAGGAACGAAGGCTTGCATATGTTGGTATAACGAGAGCTCGCCAAAAAGCCATAATATGCTTTTGCTGGAGCAGAAGATTGCCGCAAGGATGGACATCTTCATCTCCTTCAAGGTTCATAGAAGAAATTCCTGCTGAAAATGTTATAATTTCTCTAAATCAGCAATACCAGCAAAGCGTCCAACAGAAAGAACGGGGACAGGGGCTTTCTTACGAATGGGCCAATATGTTTGGAAAAAAAAGTTATAAGGAATATTGCGCCTCTTCTCAGCCAGAAAAGCTAAACAATGGTTACAAAGAAGAAAAATTAGAGAGATATACTAGAAAGTCGGCATTTTCTGTTGGGCAAAGGGTTAGGCATCCGTTATTTGGTAAGGGGTCTGTATGCTCTTCTTCAGCGGACACGGTTTTTGTGGAGTTTGAAAATGGAATGGCAAAAAGGATAAGTGCGGGGTTTTTAGTAAAAGAATAGACCTTGCAACGAGACTATTCACAAAATAGTATTTTTTTGGCTGCTCTATAAGAAGTGGCCAGCAAAATGAAACGCCTATATCGAAGATGTTTCAGATTAACTGGCCAAGTTGGTGACCTTTAACGTTTGTCGGCTGATTTGCTGTTTTTATTTTATTTATTTATTTGTTTTGCTCCTCATCAGAATTTGGGTTGTCTTTTTGTTCCATAGATTTTTGCTGAGAGCTTTCGTTGTTTGATATAAGTTCTAGCATTTCTTCTCTTATTTTTTCTAGGCCCAATTTGTTTGTGTCGTTAATTGTTCCATTTTCAGTCTGCCCTGTTACTATTTGCAATAATTTTTCTGCATACTTCTGTTTTTCTTCAGGCAAACGTTGAGCCAGCTCTTCGTAGATATACCTAGAGTTGTCAAGCATATTAACCACATCGTTATCGGTGATATTTTTTATGAATTCGCCTATTTGAGCAATAAGTGCTGTATCTTGTTCATCCAATAAAGCGAGGGACTTTTCCAAATCTTGCATCTGGATAAATTGCTCTTCTGTTGGGATTTGACCTGACTGCTGCTTAGCCTGCTCTTCTTGGCTAAAATGCTGGACGACAGCGTCCATGGAAGCGGCTAATTTTTCGTCGTCTATTGCTTGCTCTTTGTATAGATTGCAGGCCGCAAAAATAACATCTATCGGATGCATATCATAAAAGAACTTCTGGATACCGCCATGCTGTTCCAAAAATTCTTTGACCTCATTACTGAGAGCCTCTTTGCCTGAAAACAGATCCATAATGTCGCTTGGCGACAAGGAGACTGCCGCATCTCTTATTCTTGCCAATGATTCTTCTGTAGACTCGGTGTATGGGCGCCTAATTTCTTGCAATCTTTGCGACAAGTGGTTTTTTATGGAATTTCTTGCGTATTCAGAAAGCATGGTGTCGTCGGCTAGGTCTGCAATCATTTTTGGGTATTCTTGGTCCATATCTTGCTGTTGCTCGTCGGACGCTATTTTGTACGGTGTCTCTGCAGCTTTTATGATAAAGGACATAGCTTCTTTAGATATTTCTCCTGAGTTATACAGGTAGGTTGCCGCATCTATGGTGTCTTGTTTGTATAAGTTATCTAAAAATCCCGGATTTTCCTCTAGAAAAGCTTCGGCGTTGGTGCTTTTTTCAGGTTGGCCAGAGAATAGTGCTTCAAGGGATTCTGGCGGTAATTTTTCTACAGCAAGCTTTATCTTTTCTCGGTGAAGTTCTTCGGCAGTTTGACTGTGCATTTTAGGCTCTTCAGTATCTTGCTTCTGCTGTAGGTCTGCGTTCTCGCCTTGAGGCTGTAGGTCTGTGTTCTCGTCTTGCTGTTGCTGTAGGTCTGTGCTTTCGTCTTGCGTCTGCTGAACTGTGCTTTCGCCTTGCTGTTGAGCAGCTTGTTGCATTTGACTAAACGTCTTCGTTCCATTCAAAATCGCATTCATGGCCTCTTCAGAGATAGAGTCGCCAAGAGCTATCGCCGCCTGCTCCACTCCTTGAGGGGTAAGGTCTTGTAAAAATCCCGGATTTTCTGCTAGAAAAGCCTCGGCGTTGGTGCTTTTTTCAGGTTGGCCAGAGAATAGCGCTTCAAGGGCTTCTGGCGGTAGTTTTCTTGCAATGAACTTTATCTTTTCTTCGTGAAGTTCTTCGGCAGTTTGACTGTGCATTTTGAGCTGTTCAGTATCTTGCTTCTGCTGAACTGTGTCCTCGTCTTGCGTCTGCTGAACTGTGTCCTCGTCTTGCTGTTGCGCAGCTTGTTGCATTTGACTAAACGCCTTCGTTCCATTCACAATCGCATTCATGGCCTCTTCAGAGATAGAGTCGCCAAGAGCTATCGCCGCCTGCTCTACTTCGAGAGAGTTCAGGTCTTGTAAAAATCCCGGATTTTCCGCTAGAAAAGATTCGGCGTCGTTGTTTTTTTCAGGTTGGCCAGAGAATAGCGCTTCAAGGGCTTCTGGCGGTAGTTTTCTTGCGACAAGTTTTACTTTTTTTTCAACATATCTACTGTCGTCGACGCTATTGCTTCTCTTTCGGCCTTTGAGAATGTTCTGGTCTTGAGGGATTTTTTTCTGAATGCTAGAGTCGTCTCTTGCTTTTTTGGGGCCTGCCATAGAAACTTCGGCTTTTGCGGCAAATACCGCTATGGCTACTAACAAAATATTGTATGTATTCATTGTTCTAGTTTTTTCGTTTTTAATGTTTGACCTATATATTACCATATTTTATAAAAATTTTGATTTATATTTTTCTGCTTATAATAGGTCAGTTTTTTAACTATCGCCCTATCTGTGTAAAAGCATAATTTAGAGCAATTTTTCAATGATTTTTGGATCCGTGTGGTGGATGAGCTTCAAAAGCTTTTTATCTTAAATTCTAGAAAATAGGTTCTCATTGTTTTTTTTTTGTGAAGAGATGATATTTCCTGCTGCAATGAATGAATCAGGAGAATTACCATCTTGAAAAGCGAATGATCGGCTGCGACAATGTCAATGACTGAAAGAGTTTGTTATGGCGAGGTCTGGCATGCTTGGAAAATACGAGTTTCGTTCTATAGAAAAGAAGTGGCAAGAGCGGTGGATGCAATCTGGTTGTTTCCGAGCCAATGATTTTTCTGAGAAAAGTCCGTTTTATATACTTGAAATGTTTCCATATCCTTCGGGAACTCTTCATATGGGACATGCAAGAAATTATACGCAAGGCGACGTATATGCTAGATGCAGAAGAATGTTTGGCTATGAGGTTCTTCATCCAATGGGTTGGGATGCGTGCGGCCTTCCAGCAGAGAACGCCGCGATAAAGAATGGCATACATCCGCGCAAGTTTACATACGATAACGCGGCCATAATGAAGAGGCAACTTATAGGGCTTGGCTGCTCTCATGATTGGTCTCGAGAGGTTTTTACATGTGATCCGTCATATTATAAGCATCAGCAGAAAATATTTCTTGATTTATATAGGGCTGGATTGGCATATCAAAAAGAGTCGTTTGTAAACTGGGATCCTGAAGATATGTGTGTGCTTGCCAATGAACAGGTGATCGATGGGCGAGGGTGGAGATCTGGTGCTATTGTGGAAAAAAGGTCGCTGAAACAGTGGTTTTTCCGTATAACGGACTTTGCTAAGGATCTTCTTGAAAAGATAGAATTTTTACGCAAATGGCCTGATTCAGTTAAGACTATGCAGATAAACTGGATAGGAATTTCCAGCGGAATAAGAATTAGTTTCAAATTTGTTGAGCTCGGGGACGAGCTTGAGATTTTCACAACAAGACCGGAAACTTTGTTTGGAGCGAGTTTTTGCGCCATTTCTCCAGATCATAAACTAGCAGATAAGATTGCGAAGTCAAATGCCGACGTGAACGAGTTTATACAAGGACATCGCAAAAAGGGAACGGCGGCAAAGCTGGCAGATATTGAGGAAAAAAAAGGTATATTTTCTGGGCTGTATGTTTTTCATCCGCTTTATCCTGAAGATGAAAGCAAAAAGCTTCCAGTTTACATAGCCAATTTCGTTCTCGCCGAATACGGTACGGGGGCTATATTCGCGGCTCCCGCCCACGATGAGCGCGACTTTGAATTTGCAAAAAAATATGGTCTGAAAATACTTCCAGTGATCAGACCGCTTGATGGGGAACGCGACTTTAACGACAGAGCGTATACGGATGAAGATGGTATCATGATTAACTCGTCTTTTCTTGATGGAGACACGGTTGCCGAGGCTCGGCTCAAAATTATGGATCACTTAGAAGTAAACGCTCTAGGTTTACGCGAATCTGTTTTCCGGCTTCGCGACTGGGGGATATCTAGGCAGCGCTATTGGGGTGTTCCCATTCCAATGATTCACTGCGAGAAATGCGGCATAGTTCCAGTTCCAGAAAAAGATCTTCCAGTTCAGCTTCCTGACGACGTTTCCTTTGATATTCCAGGAAATCCGCTTGACCACCACCTGTCTTGGAAAAATGTTAAGTGTCCGAAATGCAGTAGCGACGCGCTGAGAGAAACCGATACTATGGACACTTTTGTTGATTCTTCATGGTATTTTCTCCGCTTTTGCGATCCGCAAAATCCAGTGGAAGCATTTTGCGAGAAAAAAGTAAACAGATGGATGCCGGTAGATCAATATATAGGAGGCATAGAGCATGCCATACTTCATTTGCTCTATTCCAGATTTTTTACTCGCGCCCTTAAAAAGTGTGGCTACTGCGACATCGATGAGCCGTTTGATGCTTTGTTTACACAAGGGATGGTTTGTCACAGAGCGTATAAAAGCTTCGACGGAGAGTGGGTAAACCCAAAAGACATAAAATATGTCGACGGAATGCCTAGTTTTAACGGAAAGCCTGTTGTTGTTGGCGGGGTAGAAAAAATGAGCAAATCCAAGTGTAATGTTATAGGCGTTGACGATGCGCTTGCGGTTTATGGGGCTGATGCTTTGAGGCTTTTTGTATTGTCCGACACCCCTCCAGAAAAAGATTTCGAGTGGACGGATGAAGGGATAGCTGGCTGCTGGAAGTATATATGCAGGATATGGGCTATGTTCGAAAAACATATCCCGTCTGTGGTTTCGAAAAAAGACTATAAAACAGAGCCGGCGGCGTTTTCTAATAAAGCAGTTGACTTGCGCCGAGTTGTTCATAAAACGGTGGCAAACATAGATAATGCGCTGCAAAACTTTGCTCTCAACAAATATATAGCGCATTTGCGAGAGTGCTCCAACGCGATAGAGATGTTCGATGCGTCGACAGAGGATGAAAGGTGGGTGCTGAGAGAGGCGCTTGAGACGTTTATATGTCTCGCTTCTCCTGCGATTCCTCATATATCTGAAGAGCTATGGAGAGCTGTTGGGAATGACCAATTTATTCACTCGGCTCCGTGGCCGTTTTGCAGGAAAGAGCTTTTGCAAAAATCGTATTGCGTTATGGCTGTTCAGGTAAATGGCAAAACAAGGGGGGTAGTTGAAGTTCCTATAGAAAGCTCTGAAGCTCAAATACTAGCTCTTGCGCAGTTAGACAAAAATGTAGTTAAATTCCTTCATGGAAGGCGCATAGTGAGGACGATTATTGTTCCGCAGAAAGTCATCAACCTTATCGTTGAGTAGGTGTATGCGTCGTGCTTTTTTAGCGTGCGCGGCGGCTATCGTTTTGGTTTCGTGCGCTTCGTCTATTCTTCTCGATGAAAAGACAGAATCTAAGCTGCGCACCGTATGTGTAGGATACATAAAGGGACGGTCTGGACAAGAATTGCGGACTCTGTTAAAAAGCCGAATGGGGCACGATTTCAGATCTTCCAAATATGTTCTTAACATAGAGCTTAAAGAAACGTCTTCATCTATCGGGCTTGGAAGGGATGAGACCGCAAGGAGAATGCGCGTGGAACTTTGCGCTATTTTTACATTGACCAAGATTGACAGCCGGGACTTGGTTGCGTCTGGAAGGCTGTCTGCATATAACTCCTATAGCGTATCTAGTGCGTTTTATTCAAATACTATGGCGAAAAGGTTTGCTATAAAAAGCGGCATTGACCAGCTGGCGACGTCGATTACATTTGAAGTAGCAAAAGCATTAAAAACGGAAGGCGGCAATAGGATCGTCAGAAAATCCTCTGTTCTGCCTGTTTTAAAGCGCAACAAAGACGATGAGGATTACTATTCTCCTCCAAGTTTAGACGATGTATTTAGCGGCAAAATTTAAAAGTGGCGATGGCGGCCGATCTTTTGCTGCTGTATATTGGTCACGTTGTCATTGCTTGGGTCTTCATGGCCAGAGTTTTTGCTAGAGATTTTGTTATATTGGCGTTTCGTTGAGCCAATGGGGAGTTACTGGATGCGCTTTCTTAGGGTTAGGCATACGCATGCGCCGGTGCGGTTTCCGTTTCCAGAGAAAAAAATATCACCTCCGTGGTCTTCTATTGTTTTTTTTACTATCGATAACCCAAGACCTGTCCCAGAAGCTTTAGTTGTGAAATACGGCTCGAAAAATCTGGAAAGAGATTTTTCTGGCGCTAATCCAATACCGTTGTCAGATATCTTAACCAAAATAGACCCATTTGTTTCAGATGCATGAATTCTAATGATCCCAGAAGCGGTTTCGAGATCTGAACTTGCCAACCTCTCTTCTATGGCTTCCGCGGCATTTTTTAATATGTTTGTAAACGCTTGGGCAAGTTGTTGAGCATCGCACATTATACACATGTCTTTGCAGTTGGACGTATATACAAAATTTATGTCTTGGTGTTGCTGTTGCTGCATAAATACAGACTGTTGAATTATATCATGTAAATTATGTTCTGAAAAAGATGGAATTGGCATCCTAGAAAATGAAGAAAACTCAGATATAAGTTTCCCAATATATGTGACTTGCTTTGTTATTGTGTCAATGCATTTTTGAAAAACGTCTTTATCTTGGACGGAGCCAATGTATTTTCTTTTCAGGCGCTCTGCAGAAAGCATTATAGGTGTTAGAGGGTTTTTTATTTCGTGCGCTATTCTTCTTGCAACATCTGCCCAAGCTGATTTTCTTTGGGCAGATATCAGCTCTCCTATTTCGTCGAATGTGATGACGACTTCTCGAGTTTTTGCATCTGATATTGCGTGAACGCGGAACACTCGTCCAAGGTGATCGAGCGGCAACTGTTGTTCTTGAAGTTTATTTGGGTTTTCTAGGGCTCTTATAAATACTGGAAAAAACTCGTCTGCCACTTCTTTTATAAAGCTTCCATCTATTGTTCTTTTTCTAAGAAGTAGCTCTGCCGCTCTTTTATTCGATAGCGCTATTTTCCCATCTGAATATAAGCTCATAACCCCAGACGTAATTCCAGAGAGAGCCTTTTCTATAAAATCGTTGCGCAGACGCAGCTTTTCATTTACTCCTATGAGCTCTTTTTTTTGCATCGAAGTTTCTTCAACCATTGTGTTGAATGCATTTATCAGCGTTTTAATTCCGCTTACTTGAAGTTTAGGGTCTGCTCTTACTGTGCATATATTTCCTGTTCTAAAAGACTCTGCTGCGTCTATGAGATCTCCTATTGGAGAGATTAACTGTTTTGAAAAGCGTACGCCCGCTACTAGAGCCAGCAAAACAAGGAGTATTGTGAGAAGAGCAAACACAACAGTTATCTGTAGCGCGAACATTCCTCTGTTTTTCAATAATTCTGTGTATTTTGATACTGATTCGTCGGCTCTAGCTACTCTTTGCAATACTGTTTGGTCCACATATTTACTAACAAACAGATAGGCATTAAATGGATAAAAAATTGGAACTATAGAAAACGCTCTGTCTGATGATTCGTCGAGCTCAAAAAATATTCCGTCAGAAATAGATTTTTCTATATGGGCCGCGCATACAGGCCTAAAGCTAAGGGCAAACGAATAACGTGAGGACGCAACCACTTCTTTATGCCCATCGTCGAATGTAAAGATGATGGCTTCGTCTATAGACCTTAGGAAAGCTTGCTCTGTTAGGCAGTGTGTTATTATATTCTCGTGTTGTCTGAAAAATTGGTATTTAGTTTGATTTTTAAACAAATCTTTATCTGCTATGATTATATCATTAAATATTTTATCCAACACTTGGGCCATATTTCTAACATTGTGCTCTATTACTTTTTGGTGCTCGAAAATATAGGCTTTTGCAACGTTTTGTGATTCTAGAAGAGCTGTTTGCACCTGACTATGAAACCACGTTTGCATAGCAGACTGAAGAAACAAAACAGCAGAAATGGCGACTATAATTGACGGGGCTATTGAAAATACGCAAAAAATCCACGTGACTCTAAGCTGAAACTGAGCTCCAAGAAGGTTGTGCTTCATTTTTGGTATAACACTTCCGATATAAGTCAGCACTATGGAAATTAGAGCTGCTAGAGAATAAGAAGCCGTTATAAATATGGCGGTATAGTAATAAAAATAATTAAACGCAAAAAATGCGGCAGGAATAATAGAAATAATCAAAGCTATAGAGCAGAGGCTTTTCCAATTTTCCGATAATTTATACTTGATAAAGTTCAGCACCTGCCTATATGACCTTTGAAATTGTTTCGTAAAAATGCCGAATTCCATTAGTAATTTCTTCAGGAGAGCTTTTTTTTAGCATATTATCACGAAATTCTGATGAATGTGGCAGCCTCTTGCTATACCAAGACAGGTGTTTTCTGAATGTCCGCACTCCCTGCTCAATTCCATAATGGGACAAGTTTTCTTCAAAATGTTCTTCTATTATCAGAAGTTGATCTTGTATGCTTGGAGAAGGTTTTAGTGAGCCTGTTTTGAGGAAATGCAGAATTTGTCCTATCAGCCATGGTTTTCCGAGGCAAGCGCGGCCTATCATAATTCCTTTTGCTTCAGATATTCGCAAAATCTCGGAAGCGGTCCATTCGCATCGTATATCGCCATTTGCGATAACTGGAAGAAGGACTGAAGATTTTACTACTTTTATAAAAGGCCAGTCTGCGGCTCCACCATAGAACTGAGCGCGCGTGCGCGAATGTATGGTGATAAGTTTTGCGCCGCTCGATTCGGCTATTTCTGCTAATTTTGGAGCGTTTTGTGCGGCTTCATCCCATCCTTTGCGCATCTTAACTGTCACAGGTATTTTGACAGAGGTCGCAACGCTTTCTATGATTTTTCCAGCTAGCGTTTCATCTTTCATAAGCGCTGCTCCGGCCTCGCTGTTTAGTGCAATTTTTTTTGCTGGGCATCCCATATTTATATCTATTATCTTTGCACCATTCTGTTCGCATATCTTAGCCGCGTCGGACATCACGTTTGGATTGTTTCCTAAAAGTTGAACGGCAAGAGGCGTTTGTGAGTCGCTTGCTATTCTGCGTAAGGACTTTTGTGCGCAGCGCAGCATGGCTTCGCTAGCAAGCATTTCGCAAAATATAAGCGAAGGAGAGCTTATTTTGGAGACGATTTTTCTGAAAGGAAGATCTGTTACTCCAGCCATGGGGGCGAGTATAACTGGAATTTCGCTTTCCAGAAAATCCATAATCAAAGACCTTATTTAGGGTAATTGCTAAACGATACATCGTTGTATTTGTCATATCAACTGATTCCTGGTTTATGGGTTTGTAAGTAGCATAGAGTTTTTACTATATTTCCGTACGGCAAAGGAATATTTTGAAAAAGTGGTATAATCGAGCGACTATTCGTTATATGTTAATCAAGCTGTGATATGTTATTCCGTGTGTAGCTGTTGCGCAGGGGAAAAATGAAATATTCCATTCTATTCGTTATTATTGCTGGTATTGTTGGGGTCGATATGTGCTCTTTTGCATCTGATGATAACTCTGTAAGTCAGGAAGGCAAGCCGAAGAATTGTTCGTCTGTTCATGAGGCCGCAGCGCACACTATAGTCGACTTTTTCTCTAATAAAAAGTTTCGCCATATGAAATATAACATAAAAAAAGATCTATATGAGCCTATTGATATAAACATACCTAAAAAGTATGAGGAGAAAATAAAAGGGATGATTTCTAAAGATGGAAAAGATGCCGCTCTTAAATACCTATTATCAGTGTGCAATATAAACAGTTCTGTTAATAGCGACGTTGTTGCTTCTGCTCATAAAGTTCTTTTTACAGATGAAAAAGGGAAGAAATGCTCAGAGAAAGAAGCTAGATGTATGGTTGTCCTCGGTGTTCCTTTTGACGGAGCTCGTGTGGCTAATAGCTCAGAGAAAAAGGGAGCTGGACTTGGAGAAGGAAAGACGATTTCTGCAGGGGTTGCTGCAGTGGTCGCGGCGTCTCATTTGTATAGCAAAGGTGGCGATAAACCAGACATTAAAAAGGAAAAGCCAGAGGGCCATAAAGAAAGCGGCAAAAGAAAATCTGCTTCTGTGAAAAAACCGATTTTGAAATATTCTTTTTTTAGAAAGAAAAAATAAGGCTTAAATAAATAATTAAAAGATTTATTTAGGTCGAGCTAGAACGCTGCAGATGGCATTAGATATGAGCAAAACTGATAGAGTTAACATGGAAAGTGGTAATTGTTATGCATAAGGGGCTGATGCCGTTGTGGCAATGTTTTGGGTTTTGATATATACTCTCGCAAGCTGAGTCTTGTTTGGTTGTGTTTCAATGTCGCGTGATAATTGCGGTGCTCGGGATTTGCTTCGCGGCATTTGTATGAGGTATGGCGATCTTGAGGTTCGTATAGCGGTCAGCCATGAGGAAGTGTTAGCATCCCAGGAGCTTAGGTATCGGGTGTTTTGCGGTGGAAACGGCGAGGCGTGTGTACAATCAGGAGAAGATGCAAAAAAGATAGACGTGGACAGGTTTGATGACTTTTGCCATCACCTTGTTGTTATAGACTTAAGCAGGTCGGCTCGCGTTATCGCCAGTTACAGGCTTATTACCAGAGATGCTGCTTCAAAGTGCGGAGGTTTTTATTCTTCGTCTGAGTTTGATATGAGTTGCATGGACTTATACAAAGGGAATGTATTAGAGCTTGGAAGGGCGTGCGTCGACCCTCTATATAGGTCGAAAAAGGCTTTCAACATGCTGCTAAAATGGCTTGATAGGTATGTAAAGCTTTTTCATATAGACGTTATGTTCGGGTGCGCTAGTTTTTATGGCACTCAAGAAGAGGATTTTAAAAACGCGCTATCTCTGTTGTATTATAGGCACCTTGCTCCTCCTCAGTTGCGTCCAAAAGTACGGAAGGGGCTAGGAATCGATATGAAAATGCTTCCCGAGGAGTGCATAGATTATGCAAGGGCAGAGCAAGAGATGCCCTCATTGATGAAGGGCTATTTAAAGATAGGTGCAGTTGTCGGCGATGGGGCATTTTTGGATAAGCAGTTTAATTGTATAGATGTTTGCGTGATAGTGTTTGCCAATTCTCTCTCTAGAGATTATTTAAAAAGGTTTTTTGATATATGCTCTTGATTGTTGTTTGTTATTAGAGCTTTGCTGGAACCTTTTGTCTTAGTATGAAATTCAGAGTTGTTTATAGGGCTTTCTTTGTCGTATCTGTAATTGCGTCATGTGTTAGTTTTTGTGCTATTTTTAGAATATTTTTTCCTGGGCCTATAAGCGCTCATACGCTAAGTTTTTTCTGCAGGCTATTATGCAAAGCAATAGGGATAGACTGTGTTGTTGATGGTAGTCTTGATAGACGAAATGTCTCGACGGCGTTCGTCTCTAACCATATGTCTTATATAGACATAGTTGTGATAGGAAGCGTTGTACCAGCGAGGTTTATATCAAAGAGCGATGTGAGGAACTGGCCTATTATTGGATGGCTTTCTGGTATGTTTGGAACAATATTTGTTGATAGGAAGCCAAGCTCTACCAGGGCTTCTGTTGCAAACATATGTAACGCTGTAAACAATCGTGACAATGTGGTGTTGTTTCCTGAAGGTACAACCAGCGATGGCTGCAGAATTTTGCCATTTAAAAGTTCTTTTTTTAAACTGCCGCGAGAATGCGTAATACAACCGATATTTCTCGAATACAAAGAGTTTAATGGATTTCCGGCAAAGAGAGCTGATAAAAAAAACTATAGTTGGATAGGGGCTGAAACTGCTATGCTTCCGCACTTGATTAGGATAATGGAAACTAGAAGAGTAAAGGCGTGCGTACGAATTCTTCCAGTTATAAGCCAAACAGAATCTTGTTGCGACAGAAAGGCTCTTGCTGATCTTTCTCATAAATCTTTATTGAGCGCTTCTCGCGGAGTTCATATATGATATGCTTTGGCATATCGTCAGCGTATTTTTATCGATGCGACTTTGCATATACTTTCTCCAGTTTGTGTGCTAGCATCTACTATGCTCGTTGGTGCAGAGTTGCGTATGTCAGATAGGTCGTTTACTTCTCAGTCTCCTATGGTGAATGT
Organism: Candidatus Hydrogenosomobacter endosymbioticus; assembly: GCF_021654655.1. Classification (GTDB taxonomy): domain Bacteria; phylum Pseudomonadota; class Alphaproteobacteria; order Holosporales; family GW7; genus Hydrogenosomobacter; species Hydrogenosomobacter endosymbioticus. Next base: position 648,191 of record NZ_AP025225.1, read on the forward strand.
TATGGCAGCCGCGGCGTTAAAAGCATCTAAGGGGCTGCTACGCGATTTTAGAGAAGTTGAAAGCCTCCAAGTTTCCAAAAAAGGACCGAAAGATTTTGTCTCTAATGCGGACAAAAGGTCTGAAAAAATAATATACGAGACTTTACGCTCGTTTTATCCTGGATATAACTTTCTTATGGAAGAGTCTGGGAGGATTTGTGAGTGCAGCGATAACGACTCTCCAGAGTGGGTTGTTGATCCGTTGGACGGGACTAACAATTTTCTCCACGGAGTTCCTTATTTCGCTGTATCTATAGCTCTTAAAGTCAAAGGCGCTGTTACCGCTGGCATCGTGTATGACCCCATAAGAGACGAAATGTTCTGGGCCCATAAAGGAATGGGAGCTTTCGTGAATGACAAAAGGATTAGGGTATCTGCAAGAGCGAATCCTGAAGATTTCATGGTATCAGTTGGGTTTGGGCAAGGGATTTGCATGGAAAATAAAGTAGAATTTTCTGAGTCTGCTAGAGTTATCGCGTCTAAGGTTTGTTCTGTGAGGTCTATAGGGGCAGCCGCTCTTAACCTTGCATACGTTGCGTCTGGAAGATTTGACGGATTTTACGAGCACAAGGCTATAGAGTGGGATATTGCCGCAGGGTCTCTTTTAATTTCTGAAGCCGGCGGCTTTGTTTCCGACATGAGCGGCGGAAGAGACATGCTCAAGAAAAGCGAGATAATAGCAGGCAATCAGTATGTCCATAAGTTTCTGCGAAAAGAAATAATGCAGTTTGCTAGTTAAAGTTTTGCTACTGATCCTTCTATAGAGCTTTTTAGATCCTTCATAAACTCTTTCTTGTCTTTTTTCGCGCGCAACGGTCTACAAAGTACTATCTTTATTGTTCCAGGTGTTTTTATGAATCTTCTTCGAGGCCAAAACTCTCCAGAATTAAGGGCAACCGGTACAACAGGGACTCCAAATTTAACATAGAAATGAAACACTCCGGATTTATATTCAGATTTTTGTCCAACAGAAACTCTGGTTCCTTCTGGAAACATTATTATAGGTCTTTTTTCGTTTACTGCGTTTTTTACCATTGCTTCTGTTTTTTTATAGCGCTTTGCAGACGCTTTTTCTCCTCTGTAAACCGGGATCATTTTAAGTTTTTTAAGATATAAGCCGAAAAAAGGGATTAATAAAAGCTCTTTCTTGAAAAAAAACGCAGGATCTTGAATGAATGTGCTGAATACGATTGTGTCAAAGGCGGACTGATGTTTTGACGCTATTATATAGCTGCCAGAGTTTGGGATGTTTCTTATTCCAGTTATAACAACCTTTATTCCCAATAGTGCTTTTGCTAGAAACAGCATTCCTTTTGCCCATATTCTAGAAAGAAAAAAGCTATATTTTCTTGGGAAAAATATAAAAACTGTAATTGGGAAAAAATATGCGAAACTCCATATAAAAGAACATATATAAAATGCTATATTTCTACACATCAGAAGTGGCGGTATTCTCATATTTTTCACACTAAGCATAGCAAGGAGCTGCGCTCTGCCAAATGTCTCTCTTTTTCCCTCAAAGTTCAAATTTTACCCGTTAAAATGTATGATGTACAATAGAGGCAGTTGTATAGCGCGCCCTTTAGATGAAAATATATAACCGTAGTACAAGATTTGTTATACGCTCGTTTCTTTGGGGCGGCTTTTTTGCTATACTAATCGGCTTGATAACTGGAAGATATATGTATGATGGAGCGTTTCCAAAAAAGGCCTGGAAGTCCGAAAGAGATTCTGTAACTGATGCGAAATTCTTTTCTATAGACGATAAGAAGCGCCAGTATTCTTTTTATGCTAAAAAAGCGCAACGCGAAACATCCTCTCTTTTTACTTTTCTGTTTCCAAAAGTTGAGTTGAAGGACAAGAACATAAGATACTTTTTGGATGGAGAGCGTGCAAGCTATGACAAGGCGAAAGAGGTGATAAAAGTAAGCGGCAATGTGTCTTTTAAGGATTCGAGAAAATACAAAATAACCACTGAAAGCGCGTCAATGGACATGAAGACAAAGGACATTTTTGGTAATGCATTGGTCAAAGGAAACGGGCCGCTTGGTGTTTTTTCTGCTGAAAGATTCAAAATCCTTGATCATGGAAACAGAATTTTGCTAAATGGCAGAGCTAAGATGGTCATAAATGTCAACGAGAAACGGTAAATTTCAGGGAGTCTTTGTTTTCGTAAAATTGAACAAAAGCGTGTAAAAAGGATATGTTTGTGATGTTTTATGCATATTGTTTTATATGTCTGGGCGATAGTATTATCTGGAGGTGTTAATGTTTTTTCATGATGATTCAGCCATTCTTCGAGGGAAGAGGGCGATTGTCGTTCGCGCGTTGACAGGCGGCAAGAAGCATAACGGTATAGAAAATTGCGATTCTGCAACAGACGTATTAGACGAAAAGCAGACTAGCGGAGAAGTTTCTTTTATTGAGCAAAGCGAAAGGGTGGTAGAAACTACTCGTCTTGCTGAAGCTCTTCAGCTTACAGTTGTTTCTAATAAGCTTTTTAATCTGAAGTCTATAAATCCTGCTACGTTTATAGGAAGCGGAGCTGTTCAGAGCATACGGGATGTGTGCGAAAAGTTGTCTGGTGATATTATAGTGTTTGACCCTGATCTTAGTCCCCTTCAGCAAAGGAATTTGGAGAAAAAGACTGGTAAGAAAGTTCTTGATCGCACCGCCGTTATATTGGAAATTTTTGGAAATCGCGCCCGCACATCAGAGGGGATGCTTCAGGTTCAGCTTGCGAAAATGATGTATCAGAAAACTAGACTTGTTCGAGTATGGAAGCATCTCGAAAGGCAAAAAGGGGGATTTGGGTTTATTGGAGGACCTGGCGAATCTCAACTTGAAGTCGATCGGCGGTTGCTTGAAGATCGTATAGTGCGTATAAAGAAAGACCTAGACAAAGTTAAGCGCACAAGATCTATTCAAAGAAGCGCTAGGAAAAAAGTCCCATGGCCAATAATTGCGCTTGTCGGATATACTAATGCCGGAAAATCTACGCTTTTCAACGCGCTTACATGCGCAGAAGTTGAGGCGAAAGATCAGTTATTCGCTACTCTTGACCCTACTATGCGGCGCCTAATACTTCCGTCAAAGAGAATGATTATAATGTCGGACACGGTTGGGTTCATATCTGAACTGCCTCAGCTTCTTGTGGCAGCATTTCAAGCTACTCTGGAAGAAGTTCAAGAAGCAGACCTTTTGCTTCATGTTATGGACGCTTCTAACCCAAATGTACTTGAACAAAAGGTTGCCGTCGAAAATATTTTGTCCGACATGAAATGTTCTGCTCCCGTTATAAATATTTTGAATAAGAGCGATCTTGTTCATAAGTCTTTTTGCGAAGATGGCGTTTTGATAAGCTCTATTTCAGGAGAAGGAATTGGTTTTCTTTTACAAAATATTGATGAATTTTTTGATTCAAAAAGCGCTTACGCTAGTATTTTTGTTTCTCCATGCAATGGAGCCGCTGTTGATTGGCTATATAGTCATTCTCACGTGCTCGGTGTAGGAATGAAGGAGATAGATGGCAAACAGCTAATGATGGCGGAAGTTATGATTACAGATTCGAACGTAATGAGATTTTGCTCTAAGTTTCCTGATGCGGTTGTGTCATAACAAGATTCGCTTTTCTGCAATTCTTTTTTCATATTTTGTATTTTTGCTCAATGGAAATAATGTTTTGCTTAGTGAGAGCGAGCGATTGCGCCAGAAACTAATGCGTGATAGAATCGTCAGAGTGGATTTGTTTTTGTTGAGGGTTTTGTGCCTAAGTTGAAGACCCATAGTGGCTGCAAGAAGAGGTTTCGCTCTACCTCTAGCGGTAAGATAATGCGTGGATGTGCGTTTAAGCGGCACAATTTGCGCAAGAGGTCTAATGATATGAAGAGGGATTCTCGTGGCACTTGCGCTATGGAAGAATGTGATGCGAGGATTGTTCGGAGGTCGTTTGCTCCCTACGGTCTGCGGTAGTTATGTTGGCGGAGGATTACTATGGCTCGAGTTAAAAGAGGCGTTCAAAGCAGGAATAGGCATAAGAAGATTATAGGAATGGCTTCTGGATACAGAGGAAGGTCTGGAAGTTGTTATAGGATCGCTCTGCAGCGGGTGGAAAAAGCTCTTCAGTATGCGTATCGTGACAGGCGTAATAAAAAAAGAGATTTCCGTGCTCTTTGGATTCAGAGAATAAACGCTGCTGTTAGGCAATATGGACTTAAATATTCTGAGTTTATCCATAAGCTTAAAGTTGCTGGCGGGGTCGAAGGTATAGAGCTCGATAGGAAGATATTGGCTGATATGGCCGTGTCTGATCCAAAGGCATTTGAGGCGCTTGTGGAGAAAGTTAGATAGACTGCTTTGCGATTGTATTTTCTGATTGCTTAGTTTGTTTTTTTGTGTAGCGCCCTTTAGAGTCTGCTGTTCTTTCGGTCGGTTGTTTTTGTATCGATGGAGCTGTTTTAGGTGGCTTTTGTTGTTTCGTCATGTGATGAGGCATGTGCCGTGTCTTTTCTGCTTTGTTTATTTGTATGTGTTTCTTTTAGAGTAGATTTTTTGAGATAATTTTCGAAAAACTGTTTTGTCTACCTTTTAACAAGCGTATAAAGCATTTAGAATGTCTGATGAGTCATTAGCTTTGGTGCAGGGGGGCGTTGTGTTTGGGAAAATAATAGGCCTATTTTCGTCTGATATGGCGATAGATTTGGGTACGGCTAATACCCTTATATATGTTAGAGGTGAGGGGATCGTTTTGAATGAGCCGTCAGTTGTTGCTGTGAGCAATAAAGGTGTATCTAAGCAAGTAATTGCTGTCGGGAATGAAGCTAAAGGAATGCTTGGCCGCACTCCCTCGACTATATCCGTTATCCGTCCTATGAAAGATGGCGTGATAGCTGACTTCGAAATAGCAGAGGAGATGATAAAGCATTTTATACAGAAGGTGCATAATCGTAGGAGCTTTATAAGTCCTAGGATAGTCATATGTGTGCCATCTGGTGCAACAGCAGTTGAAAAAAGGGCAATAAATGATGCTGGCCTGAGGGCTGGAGCAAGGAATGTTTATCTGATAGAGGAGCCAATGGCTGCGGCGATAGGTGCCGGCCTCCCGGTCACTGATGCGTCTGGTTCAATGGTTGTGGATATTGGTGGCGGCACGACAGAAATAGCTCTTATATCGCTTGGAGGGATTGTTTCTGTTTCTTCAATTCGAGTTGGAGGAGATAAGTTTGATGAGACTATTGTTGCTTCTGTAAAAAAAGAGTATGGACTGTTTATTGGTGATATTGCTGCGGAAGAAGCGAAGAAAGCGCTCGTTTCTGTGTACTATTCTGAAAAAGGATATGACGAGGGGGTGGAGAAGCAAGAGATCGTTATGCGAGGGAGAGACCTTATTTCTGGAACACCAAAAGAGATGAGCGTCAAAGCTACGAAAATCGTAGATAGCTTAAAGGAGCCGTTGAATTCCATAATTGACAGTATAAAGGCAACCCTTGAAAAATCGCCTCCAGAGCTGTCTTCGGATATCGTTCGCAGCGGCATAATGTTGACAGGTGGAGGAGCGTTTATTAATGGGTTTGATAGGCTTATAAGTGTCGCGACAGGATTGGAAGTGAATGTTGCAAAAGACCCATTGTTGTGCGTTGCCGTGGGGACTGGAATGGTTTTAGAGAAATTGTCCGAGCTTAAAGACTCTGTATTGGCCGCTATATGAGTTTATCTGCTAGGTGTGTCTGTGCATTGACATTTATTGGTAGCTGTTTGTGTTAATGGAGGTTTTTCTGTTTATGTTGAGGTCATATGTTTCTAGATTTGACGGTTGTATGAGGGTTTTGCGGCTCATCGTTTGGAGCATCATTAGGGCGTCGACTGTTGTGAGCGTCCTTTGTTTTGTATTAGCTTATAGCGCGTTTAGTGGGCAGGAGCTCCAGTCTGTAGCCGGCCAGGTCTTTATGCTAGATCTTAGCACTAGTTCTGTGTTATTTGAAAAAAATGCGAATAGCAAAATGCCTCCATCATCAATGACAAAAATCCTAACAGCGTACTTGCTTTTAGAGGCCATAAAAAATGGCGACATAGCGCTGGAAGACGATTTTATTGTCAGCGAGGAGGCAGCAAAACAGCCTGGGACGTCGATGTTTTTAAAATCTGGGCAGAGCGTTAAAGTTATAGACTTGCTTAAGGGGATTGTGGTTTCATCAGCTAATGATGCATGCGTGGTTGTTTCTGAAATTCTTGGGGGATCGGAAAAAGCGTTTGCTGATTTAATGAATAACAAAGCTAAAGAATTGGGAGCTTTAAATTCTAATTTTGTTAATGCGTCTGGTCTGCCTGATTCTGCTCACTATTCTACTTGTAGGGATTTGGCAATGATATCTCGTCGTCTTATTAATGATTTTTCTGGAGAGTATGCCAGATATTTTTCTATGCAAGAATTCTCATTTAACGGAATAAAACAGAGAAATCGAAATATGCTTTTGAAGAATGGTTTTTTGGATGGAGTAAAAACAGGAAAAACGGATCTTGCAAAGTGTGGAATGGTGGCGTCTTCTGTGCGCGGAGGAAGGAGGCTTTTGCTTGTTGTGAACGGGATAGAAAATGAGTCCAAGAGAGCGCAAGAAGTCTCTAGGCTTATGAATTATGGCTTTTCGTGTTTTTTGCCTATTGTTGTATTCGAAAAGGGGGCGGAGATAGAGATGATTCCTGTTTGGAGAGGGGATCATATGGCAGCAGTTTCTCAATCAAAAATTTCCTTCTCTATTCCAAAAAGACTGAAAAATCAAATAAAAGTTAGAATCAAATATTTGGCTCCGCTTGTTCCACCTATTTCTAAAGGACAAAAGATAGGAAATTTGACTGTCACCATTCCAGGTGCTGAGGATAGAGAATTTCCGATTATAGCGAGCGAGGATGCTAGGGAGAACGGAGTTATGTCGTGGATCATGCATATATTTGGTATGCATTAGAGTCTTTGTGCTTCTGATTGGTTGATAGTTAGCTTGGCAAGCTAAGCAGAATATTTCTAGGAAATTTCATGAAAATGGACATCGCTGATTTTATTGGGTCTTTTCCGAAGACAAGCGCGAAGGCGGTTTTGCTATATGGCGGTGGAGTTGGGTTGCAGAACGGGCTTATAGCAGAGATAGGGCGTGTATCGAAATTAAAAACCATTGACGAAGATGAATTTTTCAATTCATTTTACGACCTTACGGCGCCGAGTCTATTTTTTGAGCCAAAGGAGATGGTTTTTGTTATTTTCGAAGCAAAAGAGACAAGTCTGAGCGATTATATTAGAGCTATTGCAGACATTCCAGATGGATTTAAACTTGTGGTTACTAACTCGAAGTCTAAAACATCATCTAAAATGGTCCGTCACTTTGCGCTAGAAAAAAAGCTTTTGGCTATTGCATGTTATGAATGTTCTATAATGCAGTCGCAGCGAATATTTCGCCGTAAGTGCGAAATCTCAAAAATCGATATAGACGAAGACGCTTTGAAAATATGTGGAGAAATTACAATAAATGGTTCTTGGAACGATTTGTTCCAGTTGTTGCGCTTGATCGATGGCGGGATAACCAAAGATATCTTGGAAAAGATAATTTCCTCAGAGTTTCCAGGTATCAATACAGCAATTTTGTCAAACAACAGTGCCGATCTGGTTTCTTATGTTGAGCGTTCGCCTGCGCAATCAGATTTGATAAAAATGCTGCGCGCATGGCAGGTTCAGCTGTATCAACTAATTCAACTTAAAGCGCTTATTAGTGATGGAGTGAGCGAGAGCGAAGCTGAGTCTAAAGTTAGGCCAGCAATATTTTTTAAATATCTTAACGTAACGAAAGAGGCGAGCAAAAATGTTTCTCTTGAATCTGTGACGAAAGCCCTAGAGAAGTTGATATTGGCAGAGATAGCAATAAAAACGGGTTCAAAAGAGCCATTGGTTAGAAGCCTTATGAAAGACGCTATTTCAGCTATCCAAAAAAAATCTTATAGATTATGAATCTTATAGGTTATATTTTGAGAATTTTTGGCAAAGCGTTCGAGAAAATGGGCTCGCAAGGGCGCCTCTGGCCTCTATCAGACCCTTACGGTGTTTGTTTAAAGATATTGGAGATCAGAGCGCGGAAGGACGTATCCGTATAATAAAAGGTGCTGCACTCATTCGTCAGAAGTCCGCCAGATTAGTTGTGTATGCTATTATTTAGTCTCTCAGGATACTCGTGGTTGCAACTTTTTTCCTCGTTTGCTCGCTAACACTTTTCGTTATAACCGCGCACAAAATAGATATTTTTGAATTTTCATCTGCTATAGCTCCCGGGATAACGACGGAATGCGGAGGAACATACCCATACGTTATGTCTCCAGTTTCTCTATGTACTATTTTTGTGCTTGCGCTGAGTGTGACTCCTGACGCTAGTACGCTTTCTTTTCCTATCACAACGCCCTCTAGGATACAACATCCAGCGCCGATGAAACAACCGTCGTCTATTATAACTGGCGTAGCTTGGAGCGGCTCTAGCACTCCTCCGATCATTGCTCCTGAAGATACATGGCACCTGCTTCCAATATATGCGCATGACCCTATAGAGCTTCCAGAGTCTATCATAGATCCCTCTCCTACTCTAACCCCAACATTTACAAACGAAGGCATGACTACAGAAGTTTCTGCGAGATATACTCCACGTCGGACCCAAGCCCCGGGGACTATACGGTTTTTATGAAATGTCGGAGAAAGACTGTCTTTTAATGTTATTTTGTCTCTCCAGAACATGACTCCATCGCTAAAATGCTTAATGTCTAGAAATTTGAACGAAAGAAGAATCGCTTTTTTCAACCATTCATTTACCTTCCACTTGGTGTGTGTTGCTTCATCATGCTCAATAACTTTTTCTGCAACGCTTATCTTCCCAGAGTCTAGCATGTCATATGCTATGTTTATTGCGCGCAGAACTTCTGATTCTTTAAATGAGCCAGAAGATTCCCATTCTACATTTATGATATCGATAACACGGGAAACATTCATTTCAACTCTCCAACAAAAATAAACAACATGATCACGGAACATGGTGCATGATAAATTTTTCCGTTGCAAGTTTTTGAATAAAAATCAATGAGTACTATGCGAGCAGTTAAATGTTAAATAATATATACGATATGGGCTTGCGGTGTCTGGGCGACGTTGTGTTGATTGGAATTTCTTTGCTGTCTGCAGATTTTTCTTGTTTGAAAGAAGAGCTGGAGAGGATTGAGTGCGGAGGCGCAGATTTTTTGCATTTGGATATAATGGATGGGAATTTTTCTCCCGGGTTCATAACTTTTGGTCCAGGAATCATCAAAAAAATGCGTCCTCATACGGGCCTTTCGTTTGATGTTCATCTCATGGTCCATCGTCCTGACCTTTATATATGTTTACTTAAAGATGCCGGTGTGAGTTCGATAGGGATTCATCCTTCAAGCGACGGTAATTTTTTAAAAACGTTGCGTTGTATAAAAGATGTCGGCTGTGAGGCCGGAGTGGTTTTTTCTCCGGATGAAGAATATAAAGATTTGCCGCGAGAGGCCTGGGATGTTATAGATTTTGTTAATATCATGACCGTTTATCCGAAGATGGAAAAACAAGACTTTTTGAGGGATAGGCTTTTTATGATTAGCGCTGTCCGAAAAGCTTTTTGCGATATCAGACCAGATAGAAGGATTAGGGTTATTGTTGATGGAGGGATAACGGATTCCACGGCTTTATTGTGCGTGCAACACGATATAGACGCTGTTATAGTTGGAGGATTCGCGTTTTCTAGTTTTCCTTACAAAATTGCTATAGACAAGATTCGAAAGGCGTGTGCCTTTTGATGACGATTTTTTTCAAGCCATTTCTTTTATCGGGCCCTTTATAATTGGCATTCGTTTTTCGTTCGTTGCAGAATTTTCTTCACAGGCACCGATATCTTCGAGTCTCTGTGAAAGTGCCCGCACATCTGTATTGAGAATTTCTATAGTTTGATTGTATGCTTTCGTTGATTGTCCCATTCCCTTTCCGAGCGCGACTATTGCTGTTCTCATTTTTTCTATAGTTGAGTGCATATCTTTTCCTATCTCACTAATAGCGTGCACATGGGAGCGAAGTTTTTCTTGCTTCCATCCATATGAAATTGTTTTAAGAAGGGCTATTAGAATTGTTGGTGTGGCTAGTATTACATTATTTTTTGCTGCAGTTTCTATGATTGACGGATCTACGCTTAGAGCAGAGCTGAGAAATGCTTCTCCAGGGATGAAAAGAAGCACGAACTCTGGTCCATCTTTATATTTCCAATATTCTTTTTCTCCTAAAAGTTTGGCGTGCATAGTTAGTGTTCGTGCATGATCTTTTAGCTTATTTTTTTGCTCTGTTTCGTTTTTTGATGAGAGAGAGTCGAGATAGTGGCTTACCGGAGTTTTTGCATCTACCACTATGAACCTTCCGCCTGGGAGGCGAATGATGAGGTCTGGACGCGCAGAGGAATTTTCGGATTTCAGAGTTACTTGTTCATCGAAGTCGCAGTGAGGAAGCATGCCTGCAAGCTCAACCACTCGCCTAAGTTGCATCTCCCCCCAACACCCTCTTATATGAGGCGAGCGAAGCGCGCTTACAAGGTTATTAGTTTCTGACTTTAGAAATTTTTGCCCTTCGGATAATTCCCGCAGCTGTTGTATTAATCCTTCATATGCTCCTGCGCGAGTAGATTCTAGCTGGCGAATATGTTCCTCAAGAAGCTTAAGAGAGGCTGTAAGGGGATCTGATATTGTTTTAATCTCGTTTTTGTGCGCGCTTAAGTAAAGCGATGTTTTTTCATGTGTTTTTTCTATTAAAGATTCCGCTACAGACATAAAAGTTCTTTGACTGTTGGATATGGCATTTTGGCATATCAGGTTTGCGGATTTCTCCATTTCTATCTTAGATTCTGTGAGGAAGTTGGATAGGTCTTCTATCCTCTTTTTTAAGTATTCGTTTTCATATTTCATGTTTATAATGGAGTCGATGCATTTTTCATGTTTGATTTTCAGGTTTTTATATTTTTTTGAGGCGAGAAAGCAAAAAAATTCTCTGGTAAGTGTGTAAAATGCAGCAAATAATACAAGTGACAACGTTGCTATATCCATTTTTCTATCTACCTTTTTGAAAGAGCGTCAAGTGCTATTTTTTTCCCTATTTCAACGCTTGGCTGAGTGAGGGGGTCGACATGGAATATCTCAGCGGTTATCAAAGTTTCTATTATAAAGTTCATCATTAAGGCTCCGAGAGTTTGCTCATTTAACACGTGAACGCACAGTATTCTTACAGGCCTTTTTTTCTTCATAAGAGCTTGGCATGTGGCGTTACATTGTGCTGATACAAGGTCTGCTATAGCACTTATGGCGAAGGGACGAAGACTAGGCAGAAAGTCCCATGTATTCGGCGATAGCCGCTCTCTGGCTACTTGCTTTTCAAATAGAACAGTGAATAATTTATCGTCTGGGCCATCCATATACAGTTGCAGTTGGCTATGTTGGTCTACTGGGCCCATGCCATATACTGGAGTGAAACCAACGCCATTTTTCCCTATGCTCTCTGCTATAAGTTGTCTACACCAGAATGTAAACGAGGAAAAAGCGTCGCCATAAGGAAAAAATACGTGCGTTCTTATGTTTTTTGTATTATATAACGCAAGCGCCAGAGCTGCTCCGTCTATCGGAGCCCTTAGTCTTCCAAGAAATATTTGATTGCAAGTTGAAGCTGCGCCATGGAAAAATTTTCGCACGTCAAACCCTATTATCATTGGAGGAAGGATGCTTCCAAGAGAGAAACATGAAAATCTTCCACCTATATTTGTAGGGTGATCCATGCATTTTATTCCAAAATGAGCAGCTATTTTTCGCAGGAAATTATTCTTTGGTTCCGTGATAAACAAAAACTGTTCGCTGAGAGTTCCGATGTCTATTATTCCGCTCCAGTACTCTATGCACCGCATGACTTGTATAAGAGTTTCTGCTGTTTCTCCAGATTTAGAAACGGCGATGACTCCTGTTGTTTTGGGGTTTACTATAGACATTATTTCCCAAAATATTTCCGCATCCAAATTGTCAAGAAAATATAGCTTGGGGAAAGCGTTGTCTGCCATAACCCAAGACTGCAGCAGGGAAGTCATAGTTCTTGCTCCAAGGGAAGACCCTCCGGTCCCTATGACAAGAACTGACTCAAATTTTCTGAAGTGAGAGACTACGCTTTCTGCTTTTTCTATGCATTCTTCGTTGAAAGGAGCTTCTAGAAACGGGAGCATTCTGTTTTCTGCATTTCTTCCTACCGCTCGGAAAGCGGAGTCTGCAGTGTTTCGCGCGATGACAAACTGCTCATCGCTTAATGCGCCATAAAGAAAGCATGGACTTATATCTTGATGAATTATTGGTCCTGTTTTAAACATATAGCTCCAAAACGAATGAGCGCCAGGCTATTTTTTCCCGACAGATAACTTGTTTAACATCAAAGACTCTGTCTCTGAAATCCCATCAACTTTATCGCTTGTGTCGATGGAGCGAGGATCCGCTTCTGCAGGAGCGGCCTCACTGCTGCAACTGCCCTCCGAAACGTTTGGCTTTTTTAGTATATCAAACGGCGGAACAATGAGATCTTTAGCGCTTCCGTGACTAACAGAGAACTCATCTGGCGGTGTTTTTTCTACGCCTATTCCTTTCTTTATCCCCTCGCAACCGCATACTATGCACATACAGACTGCTGAGCATACAAAATGAAACATCTTTGAAAAGTCAACGGCGTATGGACTCTTATACCCGCTTATTTTTGCAGTCATATAAACTCTCCGTTACAGAAATAATAACTCCAACGCTTATTAGGATATCAGCAACGTTAAACGCAGGAAAGTGCCATTCTCCGTGATAAAAATCTAGAAAATCAAATACGGCTCCGTATATTATGCGGTCTATGAGGTTTCCTATAGCTCCTCCTATCATAAAAGAAATCCCTACTTTTCTTACTAGCGGAGCACGATAGAGCCAAAAAACAAGTACTAAAACTATTAACAGCGCCGTCAACACTATCGCAGGCTGCCCGAAAGAAGAAAAAATCCCCCAACTAACTCCTTTATTCCATGAATAAACAAAATTGACAAGCCCGTCTACTATTACCGTATTTGCTTTGATGCACTGTGCGTACCGCTTTGTTATCTGATCTATTAATATAGACGAAACAACAATAACAATACTAATAAATACGTCTCTTTTTCCCATAATGATATTTTATCGATGGAGTCGTACCACATGATATTTGTATAGCCCAGCTATTTCAATAGCCTGAAGGAACCAGAGCAGTCTGGACACAAACGCTACAGACGGCTTATTATGGATTTTATCACTAACACGGCGGCATATCCTAAAACAGACCTCTTAGATATGTTGTTTTCTATGTTGGTTAGCACTTTTCTCGTCATAGAGCTTAGGCTGTCGCCTTCGGTTTTGCTGCTTACAAAGTCTTCAGCGCTTCCTCCCGCTCCAACGGCTTTGTTTAATGCCCTCTCATAGTCTTCAAACTCTTTTGAAGACGTTATTATTTCCTCTATAGATTTAAACGCGTCTTCCATCATGATAGAGCGCTTGCTTATTGTCTCTCTTTCTTCGGGATTTTCATTCCTCATAGTTAGAACATAGGCTCTATATTTTTTCTTTAGTTCGTTTATTGATTGTTGAGCCTTTTGTTTATACTCATTCCAAGCCTGCTCTGGAGTTAGGTATGTTTCTGCTGTATCGTCGTTTGCTATAACTTCTGCTTGTTGCAAGATGTCTGCTAACTGGGCTCCAACGGCTCTGTTTAGGGCTTTGATGTTGTTTCTATCGTTTGGGTCTATGGACTTCATTATGCCAAAAAAGTCTAAGGAAAGGAGTTTGCTTGGTATTTGTATAGAATCTTTAGATGTCGTCTGTGAGTTCATAGGATCAAAAGAATCGCCGAGCAACATGTCTTCTTTTCCGGCGCAAGAAATATTAGTAATGAGTAATGTTGAAAATATTAATGAAATGATTTTGATATGCATTATATGTTTTAGAATTAATATAATAATACGTCATATTTTATGTAAAAAAAGCTAAATAAATCTAAAAATAAAGACTAATTATTCTTAATATGTCCTAATATGCAGAAAAAATGGTTGAAAATTTTCTATTTTAAAAGCGGTCATTTGTAAACGTGTTTTTTTGATATAATGCTTTCAAGAGGTTTTTAGGAATCGCTGTATGAATGATGTTGGTGGAAGCGAGGATAAACTTGAAGAGTCTCTGTCTTTGGGGGTTGCTATAAGTTCAGATGAGCTGTTATACGAATTCTTGGTTTGGATACAGTTTTATAAAGGGCGCTCAGAGATGACGGCCAAAACATATCGAAGCGCTATCGCTGGGTTTTTTGAATTTTTGTCTGAACACTTCGCAGAAGAGGTTACTTTGTCTACTGTGCTTCGGGTGTCTGCTCAAGATATAAGAGCGTTTTTTTCTAGACGCATAGGTATGGACGTTACAAAGCAGTCAAATGCGGTAGGGATGTCTGCGATAAAAATGCTGTATAAATTTTTGGATGAGATAGGGCTTAAGCCGTCATCTAAGATACATGTTATGAGCCGTCCGCGCGTTGGCAAAAAGTTGCCTCGGCCTCTGTCTATGGACGACGCGGTAACTGTCGTTGAAGGCGCAGGCGATAAGTGCTGGAAAGATATGAGAGACGATGCCATTTTTACTCTGATATATGCGTGCGGGCTAAGAATATCAGAAGCGCTGTCTATCAAAATTGAAGATTGGGAAAATATGGACGGCTGTATAACTGTCGTTGGAAAAGGCAAAAAAGCAAGAAAAGTGCCGATTTTAAGAATGGCAAAAGAAAAAATAGATGCCTACTTAACGGAGTGTCCGTATAGCGCAGAAGACAAAAGAAGGTCTCTTTTTATAAGCGTAACTGGAAAGCCGATGTATCCTGGGGCTGTTCAAAAAAAAATGAGGATTATGAGGCGTGCTGTTGGTATGTCTGAATCCGCTACTCCCCACAGCTTAAGGCACAGTTTTGCCTCACATTTGCTGGAGAATGGCGCGAATATAAGGGATATACAAGAGCTTCTAGGTCATGCGAGTCTGAAGGCAACTCAGGTGTATACAAAGGTAAGTGCTTCAGCAATGAAAGAGAGATATATGAAAAGTCATCCAAGCGTATTGATGAGAAATAAAAAAGATCCTGATGAATGAGAGGGTTCAATCGAGAAAATACATAAAAGCAAAACTCTAACTTTTTATTTGCGGAAGAGATTTTGTGAATTGTGTGCAAGTCAGATTAGCTTACGGAGTCTCCGTCGGTTTCTTCACCGCTACTGGCCAAAAAGCCTCCTATTTGAGTGTCCCAAAGTGTTTTATAAAGCCCCTCTTGTTGTATTAAGTCGTGGTGTTTTCCGTCTTCTACCACTTTACCGCGATCAAACACTAGTATGCGGTCCATGTGAAGAAGGGTAGACAGCCTATGGGCGACTACTATCGTTGTTTTCCCCTGCATAAGTTCCCATAAAGATTCTTGGATATAAGCTTCTGTTATAGAGTCTAGTTGCGATGTAGCTTCATCGAGAATCAGGATTGGAGCATTTTTTAAAATTGCTCGCGCAATAGCTATTCGTTGCCTTTGTCCGCCAGAAAGTTTGACTCCGCGTTCTCCGACAAGAGCTCCATACCCATCCGGATTTCTAGAAATAAACTCATGGGCGTGTGCTTTGCGCGCTGCAGAAAACACGTCGTCGTCGCTAGCGCTTACATTGCCATATCGAATGTTTTCGATTATGGACCTATGAAACATAATTGGGTCTTGAGGAATTATTGCAATAGACGACCGTAGAGAATCTTGCGATACATAGCGTATGTCTTGTCCATCGATTAGGATTCTTCCAGCAGATACGTCATATAACCTTAAAATTAAATTTACGAACGTTGTTTTTCCGCTCCCAGAATAGCCAACGAGACCAACTTTTTGTCCGGGAGAAATTGTTACAGATTCGTTATGAAACAAAGGAGCAACACCTTTATAGTGAAACTGAACTGCGTCAAAAACGATTTCTCCATTTCCCACTACAAGAGTAGCAGCTACTCCATGGTCGACGATTTCTATTGGTGATAATGCTATTCGTAGGCCATGAGTAATGTTCCCCCAAGTATCGGCAAATGTTCCTATGTCTTTTGATAAAAACCACAAGCACTCTATTATCGACGAATTTGACATTACTATGAACGCGAAATCTCCGGCTGTTATAGTTCCATCTCTGAAACCGTAAACTAACCATACGAGGCTGATTCCGTAATACGCGGAAAAAGATAGCCCTAAGCATGCAAACATTTTTATGAAAAACCAATCGCGAGCTTGATCTGCGATGACATATTTGTAAAAAACCGACTCTAGCCTTGAACTTTCATACTTTCTTCTAGAAAATAGCCTGATGCTCATCATGTTGCCGAATACGTCTACTATGCTGCCAATAGCTATAGACCTTGCTTCTGCAGATTTATTGCTGAGTAGGCTTGCTTTTTTAGAAAAGGCAACAGATGCCAGAACAAAGAAGATCGCCCATAGAATAAGAGCAACTGCAAACCTTGCATTTATTCTGAACATCGCCATTGAAAAAAATGCAACCATAAGAATGTTGCCCATGAATTTGTCTATGCAAATTTTGAACAGATCTGGAACTCCGCTCATTACATCCTTTATCTTGTTTCCAAGGTCACCGGCCATGTGGTTTTGATAAAGCTGATGAGAGTGGCGCATCATGTGAGCGCACAGCTTATCGCCTATGTACTTTTTCAAAGGTGGGTTTGTCTTGAGCCAAAAATAGTCGTATAGCCTATATAGTATAACCACAGCAATCGAGGCTGATATGCACATCGCAACCGGAAAGATGAGGACATCATAGGCATCTTTTCTGTCGATATGATTGGCGCTGTCAACTATTAGCTTAGTAAAATACGGGACAACTAAAAAATTAAGCGAAAAAACGCATGACAGAACGGCCTGTCCGAGCAGCCACCATTTCGTAAATTTTGCACAATCAACGATAAATGTCCAAGTCTTTTTTACCACTAGATAATAACAGCGATATGCGCGTCTAATGCAGTATAAGGCTTAGTATACATGTAAAATCGATAGAGCGCATATATCCATCGTGGTCTTCGGCGCGAGATACGATATAAATCAATGATATAGCAACTTTACTTTACGAACATCTCGCATTCATAGCGGGAGAGCGCTAATTATGCAGAATTTTAAACAGTTCTTATGTTGAATTTTATATATTTGAAATTTTTGCAAAAAGAATGCTATTTTTCATTATTATTCATTAAATCAATTTATAGAGAAAATTCAGAGGTATCTAGGCAACTACAGGTACGGATTTTGTTAAATCGTCTGTGGTTGCTGATGCTATTTCGTTCATGGTAGCAACGGCACCGGCTGTGTCACCAGATGAAAGAAAATTTTCTATTTTTACTAGCGCTTTTTTAATGTATTCAAAATCATATTTGCAGCCTTGAACGAATAAAATGTCTTCTTCGCTTGTTTTGTGTAGGATGTCTCCGTCCTCCCACAGATATTCGCGCAGGCGTTCGCCTGTGCGTAGGCCAGAAAACACTATCGGGATGTCGACATTCGGTATATACCCAGACAAAAGGAGCATATTTTCTGCTATCGACAATATGCTAACTTGCTCTCCCATGTTCAATATGAATACGTTAGATAATCCGTAATCTCCCGAAGAGCTTATTTGCCCAGACTTGAGCACTAAAGAGACGGCTTCTTGTATAGACATGAAGTATCTTTTTACGTCTTTATGGGTAACTGTGATTGGACGCTTATTTTGTATTTTTTTTCTGAACAATGGAATGACGGAGCCATTAGATTCAAGCACATTGCCGAATCTGACGCTTATAAATCTGGTTTTATTGGTGACGCTGGGAAGTGCATGTGTTGATTTGGAATGGAGCCCATCTATTGCTTGAAAATAGAATTCGGCGACGCGTTTTGTCATTCCTAGTATGCTTTGCGGATAAACTGCCTTATCAGTGGAGATAAATACCACTGTCGATACGCCAGTTTCTTCGCATATGTCTGCCAGCTTGCATGTTGCTATCAAGTTTGTTTCTATGGCTTCTGCTGGATGCGACTCCACTATGTGTATGTGTTTTAGGGCCGCAGCATGAAACACTATATCTGGCTTTTCGCGCTTTATTAAATCCTTCATCTTAATGCTGTCTCGGATGTCTATAAGGCAAATTCTGCGGGAAACTGCCGGAGCGATGTCTTCTATTTCTTGATCTATTGTGTAAAGCGAAAACTCACTGTTGTCTGCAAGGGATACATGGTTAGGGGAAAGGCCTGATATCTGACGAGCAATCTCGCTCCCTATGCTTCCTCCAGCGCCGGTGATTAATACGTTTTTGCCTCGTATCCATTGGGCGAGTTCTTTCATATCAAGCGCAATCTCTTTTCTACCTATAAGGTCTTCTAGGTTTACAGGGGTGACGCGCGGCTCTTTTGCCCCCTCTCCCATCACATTAGACACAGATAGTATTGACGCTCGTTCGACATTAATTCCAAAAGCTACTGCTGAGCGAACAACATCTTGAGTTCTTCTGCCTCGAAAATTTGGATTCGTTATTATAAGCGAGGTTATTGTTCGCGTTGCAGCTGAAGCGCAAAAAATGCGTCGCAATATGTTTTCTATGTCTTTTACATTCCCGAGGATTTCTACTCCACGTATATTGCGAAGATCATGACCTGGTTCTGTGCTTATAATTCCATGTATTCTATATCTATATTTGCTTTCGCCAGAACTAACGGCGCATTGTCGGATAAATAAGTCTGTTTCTGCTCCTGTGCCAAGCAAAATAACGTTTTTTGCTTCTTTTGGCATATTTGCTTTTTCGTATATTGTTTCAAAAAGATACCGATAGGCTCCACGCATGAAACACAGAGAAAATGTGTGTAATAAAAATATTTTTACTGCAAGAGCCTGATAGTCATATAAAAGAGCTGCGGCAAATATAAGAAATCCTATGCCAGCTATTAGACACGCATTAAATACTTTTATCACATCTCTAAGAGATACATAGCGCCACATGAATCTGTGTTGTTTCGCTATTGCCGAGGAGACCGCAAACAATACCCCATAAATCGCGCACATAGTGGGGCACATGTCGTCAAATCCAGATCGCAGAATGATCATACATAGGCAAGCAAGACCGACTATAAAGTCTATGAAAAATATTATCTGCCTCGGTTTTATAAACCTGTATATATTACCGCGGAGAATGGAGACACACTTATATGCTTTTACATAACCCAGTTGCATGAACTACTTCTTGTTTCATCAGAAAATTTGCGAAGAAAAACTGGCTCTTTCTTCATCTGCGTTTCCTTCGTATTCTACCTCTCTTTTTCGAATAGCGCTAGTTGACGTTTTTCGTATCTTGATTTCTTAGTATGAGTTCAGGCGCTAGGTTTACACCGAAAGACAACGATGTTATATTGACACTGTCCATGATGCAGAGTTTTGCTATGCGCCTTTTGTTGTTGGTTTTCCATATAATTGTTACGCTATCCATGATAGGGGTTATACTTTTGCAGAAGGCAGAAAGTATGAGCGCTGGTTTGTCCTCTTCTTCTGGAGGTAGTATGTTTTCTGCGCGCGGGTCTAAGAATTTTCTCACTAGAACTACGTCTGTTCTCGCAGCTATATTTCTGGCTACGAACTTTTTATTGGCTTTGTCGGCTAAGAACCAGCATGTCTTTTCCAAAGATGAGCTGAAAAAGGAAGACAGTAGGAACCTTGAGATAAAGCAAAAGGTCAGGTGACGGTGTCTGATATGGGCTCTGTTGGCTAGGAGATTGGATGTCTAGGTGTAGTGGGAAATCTGCTAGGTTTGTTTTTGTGACCGGTGGGGTTGTATCTTCTGTTGGAAAAGGGATTTTTTCCGCTTCTCTTGGTGCGTTGCTTAAAGCTAGGGGGCTTAGGGTTTTGCTTCGAAAGTTAGACCCATATATAAATGTAGATTCTGGAACTATAAGGCCTGGGCAGCACGGCGAGGTGTTCGTTACGAATGACGGGGCGGAGACAGACCTTGACTTAGGGCATTATGAGAGGTTTTCTGGGATCGACACTAATAGAGATAGCGTTATCACTACTGGTCGCGTGTATATGAACGTTATAAGTAAAGAGCGTCGCGGAGATTATCTTGGGCAAACGATTCAGGTTATTCCACATATTACTGACGAAATAAAAGAGCATATAGCGAAAGGCTCTGATGACGTTGATGTTGTCATATGTGAAATAGGCGGAACCGTTGGTGATATTGAAGGGCTGCCATTTTTAGAGGCTATCCGCCAGATTCGTAATGAAGTGGGTGAAGATAGGTGCCTGTTTATTCATCTTGCTTGGATTGTTTATCTTGAAAATTTGAAAGAATTGAAGACAAAGCCTGCACAGCATTCCGTGAAAGAACTGCAGAGAGCTGGCATTCAGCCAGATATACTCGTATGCAGAGGAGATATGCCGCTTACTCGAGATATA
The DNA here is from genome assembly GCF_021654655.1 of Candidatus Hydrogenosomobacter endosymbioticus. GTDB lineage: Bacteria > Pseudomonadota > Alphaproteobacteria > Holosporales > GW7 > Hydrogenosomobacter > Hydrogenosomobacter endosymbioticus. The sequence continues at coordinate 668,818 of NZ_AP025225.1, forward strand.
AAGGAGAAGCTTAGCCTGTTTTGCAATGTTTCTCCAGATGATGTGATAGAGGGGAAAAATGCATCAAACATATATGAAATTCCTCTTACATACCACGCAGTAGGGTTGGACTCACGTGTATGTGGGCACTTTGGTAACTGTAGTTCTGATGCAGACTTGGGTGAATGGGAAAATATAGCAAATAACATACGTGAATCAATGGATAATGTCACAATCGGTGTTGTTGGAAAGTATTCGGGGATGGACTCGTATAGGTCTGTATTTGAAGCTCTGAGCCATTCTGGAATATTCAAGAAAAGGAAAGTGCTCGTTGAGTTTTTTGATGGTGAAAAATTTGACAGCGACAATACTGCTGCAGAAATGCTTTCTTCAGTGGATGCTATTCTTGTACCAGGGGGGTTTGGAAAAAGGGCGGTCGATGGAAAGTTGCGCGCTATAAAATTTGCCAGGGAAAACAAAGTTCCATTTTTAGGAATTTGTTTGGGGCTGCAGCTCGCTGTGATAGAGGCTCTGCGAAACATATCTGGTGTTAGCGACGCTAACTCGTCTGAGTTTGATGAATCTTGCAAAAATTTAGCGGTGGCAAGGATTGAGGAGTGGATGTCTGACGATAAAATGAAGAAATGTATGGAGCGGCTTAATATGGGCGGAACTATGCGGCTCGGAGCTTTTTCTTGCGCTATAAAGGAGGGCTCTCTTGCTAACAGAGCGTATAATTCTTGTTTAATATCAGAGAGACACAGGCATAGGTACGAAGTAAACAACAACTATAGGAAAAAGCTCGAAGAGGCCGGGGTTGTGTTTTCTGGTCTGTCTGTAGACGGCGAGCTTGTAGAGATTATAGAAAGAGAAGACCATCCTTGGTTTCTGGCTGTGCAATTTCATCCGGAATTTAAGTCTCGACCTTTTGCCGCGCATCCGTTGTTTATATCTTTTGTTGACGCTGCATGCGAGTTTTGCGCATGTAAAGTTGGCGCAAAAAATTATGCAGAAGTGCTTAATTGCGTTCGTACACGCTGACTGATTGCGCTGCTGCGTAAGGTTCAACATTTAGAGTTGCTAATCGAATCTCTGTTGGGATGTCGGTTGCATGAAAAATCGATACGCGTGCGAGAGTAGCTTGCGTTTGCGTGTTTTTGAATGTTCGGTCGGTCGGTTTATAGATGGCGTTGTTCATGCTAAAATGTGTAATGCGCGTTGGTTGATTTGTTTAGAATGGAATTTCATGGGACTACTATAATATCTGTAAGAAAAGGAAAAGATGTTGTGATTGCTGGTGATGGCCAGGTTTCTATGGGGCATATTGTCGTAAAGGGCAACACAAAAAAAGTTAGAAAAATTGCTAATGGCGCTGTTATTGCTGGGTTTGCTGGCGCCACCGCAGATGCATTTGCGCTTTTTGAAAGGCTTGAGATGAAGCTGGAGCAATATCCTTCTCAGCTTATGCGCGCCTGCGTAGAGCTTTCTAAGGAGTGGAGGATGGACAAAAGTCTTCGCAGACTAGAAGCGATGATTGTTGTTGTCGACGCTAGACATTCTCTTTTGTTGTCTGGAACGGGAGATGTTCTTGAGCCAGAAGATGGTATTGTTGGGATAGGTTCTGGAGGAACATACGCGCTTGCAGCGGCTAAGGCTTTGATCGATAGTCATATGACTGCGGAAGAAATAGCTGTGAGGTCGATGAAAATAGCTTCGGACATATGCATATATACAAATAGCAATTTTTCTATTGAATCTATAAAATGCTAGATTCCGTTTTTAATCTGCTTTTAGCGGTTTTTTAAAAACTGGACGCCGCCTCAAAAGTTTTTAATACCGATGTTAGATTTTCTGCTACAATTCTTGAAAAGAGGCAAAGCCATTTTGCTTATATGAGGTTATTTACTAGTTCGAAATTTGGAAAGGAGTCTTTTTGCAGGAAGGAGAGGATCGAAAATGAACTGCGTTTGAAGATATCAAAAGTCCTTCCTGGTTGTGTTATGTGGAGCAAAGTTTTAGATGGCGCTCTTCTTATGGTTACAGAAGTTAAAGCAAGCAAAGACTTGCGTTTTGCAAAAGTTTTTGTGCGCGCTATGAATTTTGAAGATCCAGATATGAAAAAAGTAATAGATGAACTTAACGGAATGCGACATGTTGTTCAGGGGGCGTTGAAAAAGGAAATAGCTCTGCGATTTTTGCCAAAGCTTACGTTTCATATAGGTAGAAGCTATGGCGATAGTGAGGAGACATGAAACATATTGTTTGGTAGAGCTTTGATACGTTTTGCTCTAAGCATTCAGTTTGAGGGAGCCGTGTGAACAGGGAGTCTCATTTCCGTTGTTTTCGCGAAGTATAGCTCGGCCAAATTCGTCAATCTTTACTAAAATTCCTATTGTTGTCCCATTTTTATGGGATGAAAACGAGGCGCTCCTGCCTCTCCAAAGTAACGCTTTATTTATTCTCTCACATATACCTTCGAACCCACTGCTAAACAGTTCGCCGAAATTTACCAATATTCTGCTTGATAGAGTTTCCCATAATACCTTCATTTCAAGCTTTTTCCCTGTTTTAGATAATATAGAGCTATAATTTTCGAACCCGGTTATGTTTGTGTCTATATTGCAGTTTATGCCTATTCCAACCAAAACATACGAATTGTCTCTGCTATTTTTTACTTCTTCAGACAGTATCCCAGAGATTTTGCATTCGTCTACGAATACGTCATTTTCCCATTTTATTTTTGAAGAAATTCCTATTGACCCGAGCATTTCAGCAACAGAGAGCGCAGCCGTCATTGAAGAAAATCTCACCATACTAGACGCTTGTGATGGATAGCTAATTATGTATGTGCCGCTCATAGCTCCTGGCGGAGAAAGCCAATCAAACCCCTTTCTACTTTGACCATAAACTTGGTTTTCGCTTATCAAAAGCAAGATATTTAAAAAAGTATTTTTTCTGGACAATATCACTTTTGCCATATCCTGAGTGGATGTGCAGCAGAGAAACCTTTCTATACAGACTGATTGGCCGCAGTGGCATTTGAAGTAGGCGTTGTCTTTCAACAAGGGATTGCCTTTAACTGAGAAATTACATATAAGAGATACATGCTATCATGTTTATATTTTTAGAAAAATGGGTGCGAATTTGTTGGCAGAGAGAGCTGGTTGCGGTGGTTTTATTGGTGATTCTGGGTATTTATCGCTTTTTGAGATGCTGAAAAATAAAACGGCTAGGATTTGCGTGATGGGGCTTGGTTATGTTGGCCTGCCTCTTGCTAAGGCTTTGTGTGAAAGCGGGTACCATGTTTTTGGTGTGGATCCAGACTCGTCCAAAGTAAACTCGCTTGTTTGCAAGAAGTCATATATATCGAGCGTAAAAAACTGTGAAGTAGAGTGCATGCTGGACAGCTCTAGGTTTTTTGTTAGCTGCGATTTTGAGCAGGCTATATTTTCTTCGGATGTTGTGATTATTTGTGTTCCGACGCCGCTTACTCAAAACAGAGATCCTGACATGAGATATGTGCTGGCGGCTATGAATGAAATTGCTAACGCTGCTTATGGTTCCGGAACCAAGCTTGTTATATTGGAGTCGACTACATATCCAGGGACAATGAGACAAATAGCAGAGCCAATTTTGAGAAAATCTATGGGAGAGGTGGGAAAAGATTATTTCATGGCATATTGCCCCGAAAGAGAGGATCCGGGAAATAAAGAGTTTCATACAAATTCGATACCAAAAGTGGTTGGAGCAGCAGATAGAGAATCTCTTGAGTTAGCGGCTTCCCTTTATGGTTCTGTCGTTCCTAGCGTTATCAAAGTTTCTTCTTGGGAGACGGCGGAATCTGTCAAGTTGATGGAAAATATTTTTAGGTTTGTGAATATCAGCCTTGTGAACGAAATGAAAATGATATTTCAAAAGTTGGGAGTTGATGTATGGGAAGTTATTGAAGCGGCTTCTACCAAGCCGTTTGGGTATATGCCATTCTATCCAGGTTCCGGGATTGGCGGGCATTGTATCCCAGTGGATCCTGTGTTTCTTAATTGGAAGATTAAGTCTTCTGGTATGAGATCTTTGTTTATAGATGCTGCAATTCAACTTAATGAGGATGTTGAGAATTTTGTTGTAGGAAGGGTCGCCTATGGACTGGACTGGATGTTTGGTAAAGGATTGCGGGGCTCTAGGATTTTGGTTGTTGGTGTTGCGTATAAGGCAAACGTGAATGACTTCAGGGAGAGTCCGGCTCTCAACATATTTAAAAAACTTAACGATAGAGGGGCGATAGTTAATTATTACGATCCTTTTATAGAGCGCATTGACGATGCAGAAGAAAGCTTGTCTTTAAATGGGGTCAGGTCTGTTGAATTGAGCGAAAATTATTTGCGGTCTCAGGATGCCGTTCTTATTTGTACGCCGCATGACGGTGTCGATTATAGAATGATTTTGAATAATTCAAAACTGATAGTTGATTCGAAAAACGTGTATAAAAATGTGAGCGCTAAAAATATTGTAAGAGCATAGCGGTGGAAAGGTCTCCTTTATGAAGTCGTATAGAAGGGAGTTATTAACGGTCGGGCTTGTTGGGGCGTCGGTTTTTTGCCCTATTTTTGTCTTTAGATCTCTGTCTCTGCCGTTTTTTCTTGTGTTGTTTTTAATTACGAATCTGAGAAGCGGGTTTTTGCATGAAAATGTTTTGTTTATAAAAAAGCAATGGCGTATTTTTTTTCTAATTAATTTGTTTTTTTTATGGATATTAGTTAGAAATTTTGATTATTACGTGTGCGTTGCTGGGAATGCAGTAGAGGCCGCAAGGTTGTTGCTCTTGTGGCTTTGCGTGTGTACACTTTTTTTGCAATTTAATGAAAACATAGAACAGAAATTTGTTTTTAATAAGAATTTTTTGTTTGTATTTACAATTTTGATTTCTGTTTTATTGTCGGTGATTATGGTGTCAAAGCAATTTTACATAGAGTTGTTTTTGAAAATGGCGTCTCTATATAGTCCTGACAGGTATGGCGCTTTTACGAAATGTAATTTTCAATACATTTTTAAACAGATGGCATCGATGTATACATATTTTGTATTTTTATCTCTAGCTTTTGCTCTTCAGTCAAGAAGATTTAAATTAGTTTTTTGTTTTATGATTTTTGTTGCCGTTATAAATTATGGCTTTTCTTCTGGGGCAAGCTTTGTTGCGTTTTTTGTTAGCGTTGTAGTGGCGTATGCTTGCGAGAATTTTCCGAAGTTTGTATGCGCTATAAGCCGGGCCGGCATTTTTATATATTGTTTGTTATTGCCGAAGATAATATTTGTGGCAAAAAAGTGGTTTTTTATTTTTCATGATAAGATGGAAAGCTTTTATAATTGTTGGATTTATAGGCGCGTGGTGAGCTTTGGATGTAGGCTTTTAATTTGGGAATTTTGTTTTTCAAAAATATTAAAGAATGGTTTGATTGGCGATGGAGTTATCGCTAAGGACCAGCTGTGCGACGCGGTATTTTATTTTAAAAATCTTGGGAAATTTCCAAATCATCATGGGGATTATTTTTTTTCTAATCATCCGCATAATTTTCTGATTAATATTTGGATGAACGTTGGCGCTATCGGAGTTATTATTTGTGTTTTTTTGTTGAGTTTGCTATTGAAGAACGCCTGCAAACAGTGTCCGCAAAACAGATATTATTTGTACGGGATTTTATGTTTTAATTTTTTGTTGGGGCAGTCGAATGAAGCGATAGAAAGTGTGCATTGGGTGTGCTTTTTAGGAATAGTGGCTTTTATGCGCAAAGCAATAGGGGATGCAGATGTTTCACGTGAAACAATTTAAAACAAATATATCTTTAGACAAAGTTTTTTGGACGGGAATTTTTTTAGGACTGATGGCTTTTTTCTTTTTTTCCAGGGCGTGTATAGTGGTTTGCTTTGCTGCGTTATCAGTTTTTATTTGGTATAAGCTTCCTAAGCTGCGCGGTGAGAAAAAATTTTTTGGAACTGAAAATGGCTCAAAGGCCTTGCTTGTGTTTAACTTTTTGATGGCGTATTTGTTGGTAAGAAGTGCGGTGGGCGCAGAATATATAGTTTCGAAAAAGCCAATTATATACTCTGTGATTATTGTTTGGGCTATTGTGCTTTTGATATATTTCCAACAAAAAACTGAAATTTGTAATTGCGAGAAATTTTTTAAAAAGATTGAGCTGGCTACTGTTCTTGTGTTGGCCGGATGTTTAGTTACAATTGTTGTTTTTGTTTTTAGGTTTGATGTTTTTGTAAAGTTTAGGCAAATATCTAGCATAAAATTTTTTTATAAAATGATTTTTATAAAAATTTTCCCGTTTATGGTTCTTGCGTTGGCTTTGTTATATAATCAAAGAAAAATGGTGTCATTTTGGATAATTTGCGCAATAATGGCTTTGATAAGCTGTTTAACTAGTTCATACTCGATGTTCATAGCCTTTGCGCTGTCTATAACGGCGTTTGTATTGTACGTAAAATATAGCAGGCCTGTTGCTTTTTGCGCCAAGCTTATAGTGTCATCATATGTTTTGCTATTGCCATTTGTTTTGAAATATATAAAATCTGCAACATTAAGCAGCTTTAATAGAAACGATGAAGTTCACAAAGTGCTTCACACTTTGTATGAGCGGTTTTTGATCTGGGACGAAGTTGTTGCTCAGTTAAAAGAAGCTATATTTTTCGGTATGGGGATTGGCCAAGAGCGGTGGGTGGCAGCGAATATGATAATCCCCGAGTATCATGGATTTTCTCCGTTGTTTATGCACAATGCTGCCCTGCAGATTTGGGTAGAGTTTGGGTTTGTCGGGGCTGCGTTAAGTTCCTGCGCAGCTTATTTATATTTAGACAGGATTGTTCGAGGAAATTCTATTATACAAAACGGGTTTGATCTTGCAATCTTTTTGTATTTTATGGTAATGGTGCAGTCATTTCTCAATATATGGCAGCCATGGTTGTTTTGCTATATAGGAACTTTGTTGATAATGAAAAAATACGCGTTTTGCTCTTTGAAGAGCGATGTTTCACGTGAAACATTCAAATGTTCAAATGGTGTTTTGTAAAGGCGGTTGCTGGGAATTAGGATATGAAAGTGAAAAAAAATAGCGCTATAGTTGTGGGGATTTTGAATCAAAAAGGAGGCGTAGGGAAAACGTCTACGGCAGTTAACCTTGCTACAGCATTGGCAATTGTTAACAAAAAGGTCCTTTTGGTTGACCTAGACCCGCAAGGAAACGCGTCTATGGGGTTTGGTTTGAAGGTGCAAAAAGGGGATCAGAATGTATATCACGTAATTTTGCGCTTGGTGGACATAAAATCTGTCTTAGTTCCGTGTTTTATTGCAAACTTAGACATACTGTGCTCGGCGTCGGATTTAGCTGGGGCGGAAATAGAGCTTGTTCCGCTCGAAAATAGAGAAAGTCAGTTGGCTTATGCGCTAAAAAAAGTAACAACTTTGTATGATTACATAATCATAGACTGCCCGCCGTCGTTAGGGCTTTTGAGCTTGAATGCTCTTATAGCTTCTACGTGCGTCATTATTCCGGTGCAGTGCGAATTTTTCGCGCTTGATGGGTTGAGCCGGCTTTTGAATACGATAAAAAAAACACAGAAAGTTTTTAATTCGAAAGTCTATGTGGCTGGAATTTTGTTAACTATGTATGACGGGAGAAATCTTTTGAATCAGCAGGTGGAGAAAGAAGTTAGATCTATGCTAGGGGAGGATGTGTTTTTATCTGTAATCCCAAGAAATGTAAAAATTTCAGAAGCATCGTCACACGGTAAGCCTGCGATAATATACGATAGAAGAGCGCCCGGAGCTAAAGCATATATTGAATTTGCGAGAGAGTTTCTAATAAAGCAGGGAGAAACGTTGGTCTAGGAAAGTTGAATTTGGTTTTTTATAACTGAGATTTGAAGATAGCGGAGGCGGGAGAGATGAGAAAATATGAATTTGGTAATGTATTTGATAAAATATTGAAGAAAGAAATTGCTTGCGATTTTCTTAAAGAACAAAAATATGCGGTAGCTTTTAAAGATATTTCTCCGCAAGCTCCAGAGCACGTTCTTGTTATCCCATCAGGCCCATACATAAATTATATCGATTTTTTTGAGCGCGCATCAATTGAAGAGGTGGCAGATTTATTGGATTTGCTTGCTTGCGTCAGAAAGGAAAGATTTAGTGATTGCGCTGCAATTTCTAATCAAGGAAAGTTCGGAAAACAAGAAGTTTTGCATTTTCACATACATTTGATAGGGGGGATAAAACAAAAAACACCTGAAATCGGCGATCAGTTTTGTGAAAAAAAGTTAATCCCTTACGAATTATCGAGAAATTATTTTGCGCGGTCGAAGAAAATCTTGAGCTTGGAAGATTTTATCATACTAGATGGCGAATATGAGCAGGGTCTTCGCGTCATGTGTGTGCTTTTATCCCCGGCTCGGCGGACATTTTTTGACTGGTGCGCTTCTAGGGATTTTGAAAAAATTAACCGCATGCTTAGGGATATGGCGTCTAAATGTGGAGAGCTTAACATAGAGGCTGGAGGATCTAGGCTTGTTATCGGCGGCTCCACTAACTTTTATGACAACAAAAAAAGGTTTTGTCTTAAGATATTTTACAATGCGTGTGTTGGAAATATGTTGGGCAGAGATTAGAAAATGTATTTTATAAATTTGTATAGCGATAATGACATTTTTTCTAGTATCTTAATTGAACAACTGCGTCTCATTAATATTTGTTTTGATATAAGGGTTTTAGAGAATATCTCGGAAATATTTTTAAGAGATCGGCTTAAAAATACAGTTGCGATTGTTAAGTGCGTTAATCAAAATATTGAAATTATTTCTCCTGTATGTAGTTTGCACATTGCTCGGCCAATAAAAATAAAGCGAATATTGAAGACCATTGTTCAAATATTGCATAGCAGGCTTTTTTTTGTCCGTAATTATGTTTTTGATCCGAATAAACGTCTTTTTTTTGATTTTATCGATAGTTGTGAAGTTTTTTTAACTGAAAAAGAGGCGGAGTTTATTTTGTTTCTGTTAAATTCTCCATGTTGTAAGGCGTCAAAAAGTGATATAATGAGGGGGGTTTGGAGATATAACGATCTTTGTGATACGAGAACGTTGGAATCGCACGTCTACCAGATTAAACAGAAAATAGAGCGTGATCCAAAAAACCCAAAAATACTAATGTTCGATAGAGGTGGTTATTGTTTGAATGAAGTGATTAAATAATGTGGCTGGGAATTTTTGCGATAGGAGATAAAGATGCTCTCAATATCTAGTGGGAAGATGAAGGCTTCAATATGGATGGTGCTTTGGGCTTCGTTTTTTAGCATAGCTATGTTGCACAATAAATCTACGAGCAAGGATGCATCTGTGTGGATGATAGTGTGGATGCGGGCTGCTTTTGGAATGCTGTTTATGATTCCGTTTTTGGTTAAGGAGCGTGTTAGCGTCTTTAAGACGAAGTGCCCGGCAATCCAGCTGGCGAGAGGTGTGTTCGTTGCATGTGCGGCTATGTGTACATATTTTTCTTTCAAAAAATTGCCAATGCCAACGGCTGGGACGATTAACACAAGCTGTCCTTTATTTGTTCTTGTTATGGCAGCGATATTTTTGCGTGAAAAGATCTCGCTAAAAAGATGGGGAGCGGTTGTTATTGGATATATTGGGATACTTGTGATATGTAACCCTAAAAGTGTCGCTCTGGACCCATATATAGTGGTTGCCGTCATGTCGAATATATTTGTAGCGTCGTATGTTGTTCTTGCTCGTATCCTTGCAAAAAACGGAGAAAAATCTCTTACTACTTTGTTTTACAGTTCTGTTATTTCTTTTGCGATATACAGCGCTATATGCGCGTTCAATTGGAAAGCGCCAGAAACCTCTGATGTCTATCATTACATTATAATAGGAGCCTGCGGTTCTGCTCTTCAGTTTTGCTATATAAACGCTCTTCAGTTTGAGCAAGCATCATTTTTGGCGCCGTTTGAGTACTTGAGATTTTGCATGGTGTTATTTCTTGGATGGGTGTATTTTGGTGAAAAATTGTCTCAGAATACCTTTATAGGGGCGTCTTTTATAGTATTTGCTACGGTGCTTCTTATTGTTTTTGATAGGAGTGTCGAGCGAGCTCGAGCGTAGTGCGACGGCGGTATTCCTGTAAAGTATTGGTTGGATTTTCGGATTACGTGGTTCGGAGGTGACATTTAGCAAAGGCGACGGAGGTGGCTCCGCCGCTTTATTTTGCTGATTTTTTTCTGAAGCTAGTCAGGTGGCAATAGGTAAGTTGATACGGGTTATACTGTTTTGCTCTTTTCTTCGATTCCTTTAAACAATTGTTCAAGTGTTAAAGCGGCTTTTTCATCGCCTTTTGCTTTTTCATCGCCTTTTTTTTCTTCATCTTTCTGAGCTGCCTCTCCTTCTCCCTTGGCATCTCCTTCTCCCTTATTGTTTTCTTTTGAAGAATCTGATGTGTCCGCTAATCCTGCAGAGTCTTTGTCCTTATTTTCAGAAATTTTTACAGCTGCGTCTTTTTTATCAGATTCTTTGTGGCAGCCTCCCCCGAGGACTATCGCGACACATACTAGGCATGCGACGGTCTTATAGATGTTTTTCATATTTTGCTCCTATTTTTTCATGATCTTGCTTAATTGTGTCATAAAATAGTTAAAGAAGCATTTGCATGCTGGTAATCGATCAAAGGTTTTGACTTGATTGGAGACGTATTTTTTATGAGTTCCTTTTGTAATTATTCTGCGTTCTGATCGAGGCGCAGACCCTCTTTAGTTTGCAGATAGAACAGTTTGGGTTTCGAGCTGTACACACCTCTCTTCCATGAAGCACAATCCAGAAATGCGAATTTTTTTTCCAGGGATTGGGGATTTTATTGAGGAGTTCTTTTTCGAGTTGTTCTGGAGTTTTTGCTCTTGCAATGCCTATTCTTTGAGCCACCCTAAAGACGTGGGTATCTACCGGTATTGTTGGCTGGCCAAAAAATTCATTCAAGACTATGTTGGCTGTTTTTCTTCCTACTCCAGGGAGAGAAATTAGCTCATCTATAGTATCTGGAACAATAGAAGAAAATTTTTCTATAAGAATGCTGCTTAAGAGCGCTATGTTTTTTGCTTTTGTTCTATAGAGGCCTATTTTTCTGATGTGCTCGATTAGTCTTTGTTCTCCGAGCGTGAGCATTTTTTCTGGGGAGTCTGCGATTTCGAACAGGCCTGGTACGACTGTATTTACAACCCGATCCATTGCCTGCGCAGAGAGGATGGCGCTTATAAGCAGGGTAAAAGCATTTGTATAGTATAAGGTAGTTTTCGGATCTGGATATTTGTTTTCAAAATATTCAAACACTTTTCTAATTTCTGCCATACTCAAAAGTCTGTTTTGCATTGCTAGATTAATAAAAGCCGCGATTTTCGGATTTATACCATACCAAGTAATTGCATTTTGGAAAACTTCAGAAAAAAGGCGCGTTGATGGGCGCGCCTCGATAAGTATAGTGTCATTATTTTTTATATTTATAGATTAGTTTGAGAAGTCTGCTATGTCTGGCAGGTTGGTGCCTTTCGCTTTAGCTGCTTCGCGTATGCTTTCCAGCTCTAGCAAAGCTTTTTCTTCTAGCTCACAAATTTCATCATACATTCCTCCTTTGACGTCTTTGCCAAGATGGACTTGTTCTATTTCGTCATTTTCTACACGGCGAAAGATTTGCTCAAGGGTTAAAAAGTTCGTCGCCATTTTCAGGTATTCTTCTGATACTAGCGACTCATTATAGTCGTCCTGTTCCACCTTTTTACTCAATTCGGCCAGTAAGGAGTTCATGATTTTGAATCCTTTTGACAGGATTTTTGTATTTGATTCTTTCTCTCCATTAGCGTTGTTGAGGCTTTGTTGAGTTATTGTTAGCGGCGTAGACGTCATTGGTACATGAGCGCTCGATTGAATTGAGGTTTTTTTCTTTGAGTAGGATTTTTCTGAAGGCTGGTCTTGTTTTGTTTGCTTTTTTCTTCCTAGTCTTAGCGTTTGTGATTTATTGTTTTTGCGTTTTACTATTGGTGATTTTTTTGTATTCTTGCGAAGAAGCAGGCAGTTTTTATGTGCTTTTTTGTACTTTTTTATAAGAAATTTTTGGGTTAACTTACTTTGTTGCTTATGTTTTTCTGCAGATGCTTTATCTGCGGCTTCTGCAAATAGAAACGCCATTGTTATAGCGGTGAGCGCGTGAGCTTTTGTTTTTTTCATATTTCATTCCTGTGTGGTGCCTTACAGTTGTGCTAGCTTACGAGTTATTAGATAAAAAATCAATTTCGACAAATAAATTGATATGTCATTAATCGAAATACACAAAAAAACAAAATTAAAATTGTTCGAACGAAGCAATAAAAAATTTTTGATTGTGTGTTAATAAAATGAAAAATGCTTTAGGAATACGCTTTTAAAAAAAAGCTAAAAAAGTATATATGATTTTTAGCATTGAGTTTCGCTGCTTGAGCATGTTATGCGTTTGGATGGGTAATGTTTTTACGGCGCATTATTTGCGTTTGAACAGATTCTGTTGACTTTTGTTCAACATGTGTAAACACTCTACAGTATGATTTTGTGGAGTAAGAGATAATGAAGGTGCGTTTTAAAAGCCGGCATGAAGTTGGCGTTCCCATAGTTATCGGTGCTTTTAGTGATGGGAGCTTGACTTCGTCGGAGGAATTTCATCTGTTTAAAAGCGTTAAAAGAGCGGTTGAGAGCTTTTCGGTTCCTTTTGGGAAGGCGTGTTTTTTAGATGTGCGAGATGGGAACGGCGCAAAGGTAATTATAGTGGGGTTGGGAGCAAGACAAGAGGTTTTGTCAAGGAGAGATGCTTCGGAGATAGGCGCTAGGATGTGCGTTGTATGTGAAGATATGGGGATGTTTAATATTTCTATTGCTGCTGATGCTAAATTTATCGGCGAGAGCGCAAATAGCATTGCTTTTGGTTATTTATTGCGCAGTCATAAGTTCGATAAATACAAAATAAAAAAATCAGATGGAAAAAGCTGCGAGTGGTCGTGCAGATTGCTTGATATTGTTACTTTATCTCCTGTCGAAGATGAAAAAGATTTTTTCAAATTCGAAAAAATTGCTGACGCCGTCAGATGGGCGCGCGCGATGTGCAACGAGCCTGCAAACGTGCTCTATCCAGAATCTTTTGCTGCCGAAATATCAGATAAGCTGGTTCCGCTTGGAGTTGATGTTGAAGTTATGGGCGAAAAAATGCTTGTTGATATGGGGTTTGGCGGAATTATCGGAGTCGGACAGGGAAGCGAGCGCCCTCCAAGATTTGTTGTGATGAAATGGAACGGCGCGAAAGACAAAAAAGAGGCGCCAGTTGCTTTTGTAGGTAAGGGAGTTACTTTTGATAGCGGCGGTATATCTATAAAACCGTCTAGAAACATGGATCATATGAAGGCTGATATGAGCGGCGCTGCTATAGTTGCCGCTCTTATGGGGTTTTTGGCTGCTGCAAAAATTTCTATAAATGCTGTTGGCGCAGTTGCTCTTGCGGAAAATATGGTTTCTGGACGCGCGCAAAGGCCTGGTGATATTATTCGCTCTCTTTCAGGAAAAACCATAGAAGTGCTGAATACAGACGCAGAGGGGCGCATAATACTTGCTGACGCCTTATATTACGTGCAAGGGCTTAACCCAAAGCACATCATAGACATTGCTACTCTCACTGGTGCGGCTAGAATTGCGGTTGGTAAATCGATGGCGGCTCTTATATCGAATGACGATGAACTGGCCGGTGTGCTTGATAAGTCTGGCAAAATTGTGGGGGAGAGAGTTTGTCGATTGCCGATCGTAGACGAATATGAGAAAGAGCTAGACAGCCATATAGCCGATGTGAAAAATATAACCAGCGATGGGGTTGGAGCTGGAACCATAACTGCTGCTATGTTTTTGAGGAGGTTTATTCCAGACTGTTCGTCGTGGGCCCATATAGACATAGCTTCTGTCGACTTTGCCGACTCTTCAAATATTCTATGTGAAAGAGGTGCGACGGCGTTTGGACTTCAGCTTTTATGTGAGGCTGTGGAGAAAATGGCAAATGTGTAATAAAAATTTATATAAAAAGTTAGGTGTCTTTATAGTTGCCGCGGCGCTTTCTTGCGGTTGCTCAGAGAAGTACGCTAATAAGGCTGGGAGCGATCCATACGAAGTCATCAGATATGATCTGATAGACGTTAAATATAGGGATGTTGGGTATTTGTTCGACAACAAACCCATAGTGTTGTATGGAGATGATAAAGGGTGCGCGGTTGATGTTGAGTTGTGGAGGGCCGCGGTTGGCGTTATGTCTCGTATTCCTCTTGTCGTAGCAGATTCTCGAGGTGGAATTATAGAGAGCGAATGGTATGGGCCTAGCGAGGCTATTGGAGAGCAGTTCAAGGTAAAAGTGTTGCTTAGAAAGTCTGAAAAAATAGACCTTAAAGCGGTCGACGTTATAGTGTTGCGCAGGATTTGGGATGGATGCAGCAAGTCTTGGCGTGCTTGTCCGGACTCAAAGGCGTTGGGCAAGCTGATAAGGGACAAAATTTTGTGCTCTTTTTGTCGCAAGTGAGGAACGGAAGCATTGCAGGCGTTTTCTTACAGAGGTTGCTAGAGGCAACGGATTAATATTTTTGCTTGAGAAAGGTCGCTTGTTAGGACTGTTGGCAAAGTAGTGATGTTTTGGTAAATTATAGCAAACAGATTACGTTATTTTATATGAAAAGCATAGGATTGAGGCGGTTGAATGTTACTCAGCTTGCGTCTAGCCAGAATGCTATATCGGCCCTTATAGCTGTGGTGTTTCTAGAAAGTTGGATTTTCCCTATCCCGCCCGATCCTTTGTATTTTGCTGTTGTTCTTCACAGAAGAGATAAGATATGGATGTTGGCATATGTGTGTACTGTGGTTTCTGTGCTTGGAGGAATAGTTGGATATGCGATAGGGATGCAGCTTTACGATTCTCTCGGTCTTTGGATACTTGATTTATATAACTGCCGCGCGCAGTTCGTAAGGTTTCAGGAGCAATTTATGGAGTATGGGTTTTGGATAATCCTGATGAAGGGGCTTACACCGATACCATACAAAGTTGTTGCTATTGCGTGCGGAGTTATGAAATTTGATATATGGTCGTTTATATTGGCTTCGGTCGTTTCGAGAGGTATAAGGTTTGTAGGTGCATCGTTTATGTGCTGGAAATATGGGGAAAAGATGCTCGGTCTGATTCATAAACGCGGAGGACTTGTTATGGCGACTTTTGCATTTTTGATAGTAGCTGGCTTTATGGTTTTGAAGGTATTTTTATAGAGACAACATTGGGATGGGTAGTCAGGTCTTTTAGCTGTTTTTTTCTCCGAATTTCGGCATAGTAGCGTGTCCTTTATGCGAAGTCCCGCTAGCTAGAACAACAACAGAGACTGTTTTCGCGATTATATACATATCTAGCAAGAAAGAAGCATTGTGCGTATACCACACATCGTACGCAAATTTTCTTGTCCATTTTAGAGAGTTTCTACCCATAACCTGAGTCATTCCCGTAAGACCAGGCTTAACAGAATGTCTTATTTTTTGTCTTTTTGTGTACAAAGGCAAATATTCTGGAAGCAGTGGGCGAGGACCTACTAGGCTCATGTCTCCTTTTATAACATTTATTATTGTTACTATTTCATCTAAGCTGTGCTTTCTTATAAATTTCCCGTATGAAGAAAGCCTCTGTGCGTCGCTGTTGCTTGATTCCGGGATTCTCATCGACCTGAATTTTATTATGAAAAAAGGTTTTTCTGCATAGCCTATTCTTTCTTGTAAAAAGAACAACGGTCGGCCTAAAAATAAAAAATTTGTTATGCATATTAATAAAATTATTGGAGAAAACAAAATCAAAAAGACGCTTCCGAATATAATGTCTAGAATTCTTTTAAAATATCGCATGTAAATCACGAATTATCGTTGTTAAGCGTTGAGAGGTTTCAGGATTGTGAGTATAATATTGCAATACACGTTTGTAAATTTATTTTTATGCCTATACCAAGTCCATATCCTAGGATTGTTCCTAGGGCTGTTTTGTTTGATTGGGATAACACTCTGGTTGATACATGGAGGAGTTCGTATTCAGCATTAAACTTTGTTCTGGAACAGTATAAGTTAAAAACGATAACAGCTGATGAGTTTGTAAAGCAGCCGTCAGTTTCTATGCGCGATTACTTTGCGAAAATGTTTTCGAAGGAGGAAGCGGAAAGAGCCGAATTTATGTATTATTCCTTTGTGCGTGAGCAGCATTTAAATTCGCTTAGTCCGTTTCCGGGAACTTATAATCTTCTTCAATGGTTGATGAGCAAGGGGATATTTGCTGGGGTTGTTAGCAATAAAGATGGGGTTGTTTTGCGCAAAGAGGTAGAGCATCTTGGGTGGTCAAAATTTTTTGGCCAGGTAATTGGCTCGAGAGATGCCGAGGAGGATAAGCCGTCTCCTGTGCCGCTTTTGACAGCGCTTTCTAGAGAGAATATTTCTGCTGGGCATGACGTGTGGTTTGTCGGAGATTCACATATAGACATGATGTGTGCACAGCGCGCTTTGTGCGTTCCGGTTTCTATTTCTAAGGAAGCAAGAATAGAAGGACATCCTGTTGTAGAGTTAAATGGATGTATGGAGCTGGCAAAATTGCTTTCATCGCTGTATAATGGCACAGAAAAAGGCGCGGCCATTGGGTAGTGTTCGCGCGTTGCTGGCGTTCTTTTGGAGGAAGTTATGGAAAAAAATGTGCTACAGGATGCTTTTCTGAATGGCGTGCGCAAGAAAAAAGTTAACGTTACAGTCTTTTTAATCAACGGAGTAAAATTGTCTGGGATAATAACATGGTTTGACAATTTTTCTGTTTTGCTGAAAAGGGACGGTTCTATTCAGTTCATATATAAGCACGCTATATCAACGATATCTCCTGAAGCGCCGTTTTCTATGTATGACGTTCCGGAAGATGGTGGTTCCGAAAAGACCTCGAGAGATGAGGTTGATGCGTGATGTTTTTGACATTAAATAGGGGTTTTTGTCATGTTTCGCATAGTTGACTGGATGTTTGGGATTAGAAGGTTTCCTCTGGTTTTTTTTGCGATTCTTGCGTCAGCGGTGCTTTCTGGATGCGAGACATGGCATTTTGTTCTTAGCCCGTCGCAAGAGCGTGGGGTTGTCGGGGCCGTCAGAGATAATAGAATACGGGTTGCTATCAACGCGGCGTGGATAAAGAGCGGATTGAGTGATGCCGCAGCGCAGGTTGAGCTTATAGTGTATGGCGGTAACGTGATTCTTATGGGGATTGTCCAGAGCGACAAGATCAGATCTGGAGCTGTTGACGTGGCAAGAAAGGTTTCTGGAGTTAAGCGCGTTATAGATGCTATGCGGATAGGTGACGAAAATATGGGCGATTATGCAAACGATACGTGGCTTACGTGTAAGTTGCGTGGGTTGTTGTTCGCGGATATGCGTATTTTGTCTCATAACTATCACGTCAAGGTAATAGATCGCGTTGCATACATACTTGGGTCTGCGCAAAATAAAGAAGAGTTTAACTGCGTTGTTGGGCACGCAGAGTCACTTCCAATAAGAAAGGTTATTAGTTATGTGGATTTTTAATTTTTTCTGTATAAGTGTCTTTGCGTCTTGCGGCCGTGTATATATATCACGGACCGCCGAGGTCCTTTTGTTTAAAAGTTGTTAAATGTTATACTTCGTCTGATCGATTAAAGGTTTTGGGGTAGTTATGCGTAATATAACCGTACGAGAGGCTCTTAGAGAGGCAATGGCAGAGGAAATGCGCGCAGACGATAGGGTGTTTTTGCTTGGAGAAGAAGTTGCCAATTATGACGGTGCGTATAAAGTAAGCAAAGGAATGCTTGCAGAATTTGGCCCTCGAAGGGTAATCGATACGCCGATATCTGAATATGGCTTCACAGGTGTGTCTGTTGGAGCTGCGTTCAGGGGATTGCGCCCGATAGTTGAGTTTATGAGCTTTAATTTTGCTATGCAAGCAATAGATCATATCATTAATTCTGCAGCTAAGACTTTGTATATGTCCGGCGGATCTGTAAGCTGTCCGATAGTGTTTCGTGGATTAAACGGAACGGCAGTACAAGTTGGAGCGCAGCATTCGCAGTGCTTTGCAAGTTGGTTTGCCCATTGTCCTGGGCTTAAAGTTGTTTCTCCGTATGATTCTATGAGCGCGAAGTATCTGTTGAAAGCTGCTATAAAAGACTCAAACCCAGTTGTATTTCTTGAAAGTGAAATTATGTATGGGAGAAGTTTTGATATTGACGATGAGGCGGGAGAGAGCATAGCGCTGGATAAAAGTGTTGTTCGCAGAGTTGGAAGAGATGTTTCAGTTATATCTTTTTCGGTATCTGTTGATAGGTGTTTGAAAGCTGCCGAAATTTTGCATAACGAACATGGGATTGATGCAGAGGTTATAGACTTAGTTTCTCTTAGACCTATAGATATAAATGGAGTAATATCGTCTCTTAGGAAAACCCATCGGTTTGTTTCTGTTGAAGAGGGGTGGGCTCCATATGGAGTTGGAGCAGAGATAGTTTCGGTGATTAATGAACACGGGTTTGATGAACTAGATTCTCATCCTATAAGAATTTCCGGAGCAGATGTCCCGATGCCATATTCTAAACCTTTGGAAGCGGCAGCTATCCCAAGTGTAGAGTTAATTGTAAAAAGGGTGCTTTCTCTATTCTAATTTGTATTAATATATGTTAACATGATATTTATTTATCGTTGAAAAACCGAAATGGCTGGAATGTCGTATAGAACTGGAGTCGAAGGCGAAAGGCTTGCTTGTGAATTTCTTGAGCGGCGTGGGTACGGTGTCTTACAGCGGAGATATAAAACCAAGGCAGGAGAGATAGACCTGGTTATGAAAGATAAAGACGCTATAGTGTTTGTTGAGGTTAAAAAGAGGAAAAAAATGGCCGATGCAGCAGAGGCTTTGTCAAGAACTCAATTTAACAGGATTGCTGATGCGGCAGCGATTTTTACAGGTAGTTCTGACGTAGAATGTTCAGAGATAAGATTTGATCTTGTTTGTATGTCTTCTGATGGCAACATAAATCATATAAAAAATATTTCAATGGATTTTTGTGATTAAATAAATTTTAATTGTGTTTGTTTTTACTAGTTGTTTGACATAGGATTAATGATTTTGGCTTTCTGTGGAGATATATTTCATAGGTAGCTCTCGCAGCTATGGCTGGAATCTTTGCTTTGAGTTTTTTTGTTGAAATAACCGTACGGAAAGAGGCGCTGGATTTCGAAATTTAGAGTTGTTCGTGGGTAAATTAATAAATTGATATTTTTAGCAATTTATGGCTGTTTTGGTGTAGTGGCTTTTTATGCATTAATTTTTGTATATCTATTCGGCTGCAGCTAAGATCCGCGGCAAACACGCGATTTTTTCGAAAAGCGTGAGCTGGTAAGTGGATCGAATATGACTATAGAAGATGCATAAACTATGCGTTGTTTGACTTTTTTGTGCGATGGGTGTGTTTATTTATAGGTTGATTTGAGTTAGCAAGAGGCTATTTTTGTTTACGTTCGGCGCATTTTAATGCATACTCTGCATAAATTAATGATTGTGACAATTTAATAGCACATGGGATCGTTTTCGCATTACATAATAAGGAGGGTTTTTCTGATAGCGCCTACACTTTTTTGCGTTATGATAGTGAATTTTATGATAATACATTGCGCGCCTGGAGGGCCTGTCGAGAGTATGATGGCGCAGATGAGCGTTGAGGATTTGAGCGTCGGTGTTCAGAGCGGAGACGGTGTAGCAAAAACTCTTGAAGAGCAAATAGGGGATGATCTTAGAAAAAAATATGGACTTGATAGGCCTCTTTTTGAACGATTTTGCATCATGGTCAAAAACTATGTTGTGTTTGATTTTGGAAAGAGCTATTTCAAAAATCAGCCTGTAGCAGATCTTATCCTGAAAGGCGGAGCGATTTCGTTTTCTATAGGTGTATGGACTGTTTTGCTAATATACGTTGCGTCAATTCCGCTTGGAATCGCCAAAGCTGTCAGGAATGGTTCCAAGTTTGACTTGTACTCGTCTCTTATTGTTGTTGCTGGGTATGCTCTTCCCAATTTTCTTCTTGCGATGGTGCTAGTTGTTCTGTTTGCTGGTGGTGGTTTTTGGTCGTGGTTTCCTGTTGAAGGTCTGAGGTCTGATAATTATGAAGAGCTTAGTTTTATATCCAGAGTTACAGATTATTTTTGGCACATAGCTATACCAGTATTTTCAGAGGTGGCGACAAGTTTAGCCGCTATAACGATGCTTACCAAAAATGCTTTTTTGGATGAAATGGGTAAGCAGTATGTTGTTACAGCGAGGGCTCAGGGGCTTAGCGAACGTTCGGTTCTTATTGGGCACGTCATGAGGAACGCGCTACTACTGATAGTTGCTAGAGTTCCTCTTACGTTGGTGACTGTATTTTTTTCTAGCTCTATCCTTATAGAGAGAATGTTTTCGCTTAACGGGCTTGGAATGCTAGGGTTTGAAGCTGTATCAAATAGAGATTACCCTATAATATTTGCAACTCTTTACGTATTCACCTTATTTGGACTGGCGTTGCGGCTGGTAAGCGACATAGTGTATGCTGCTGCTGATCCGCGAATCAGGTTTGAGACTCAGCGATGAATGCCAGGTTTTCTCATATATCGAATAGGGGCACCAGGTCTTTTAGGAAAAATACTTCTGCTTTTGTGTCATTGATTTTGTTTTCTGCTTTGTTTTTTGTATCTCTTATGTCGAACTTAATTTGTAACGATAGGCCATTGGTAGTGGTTAGAGGCTGTGAGGTTTTTTTTCCCGTGCTCAAGAATTATACCGAAAAGTCGTTTGGACTAGATCTTGAGGTGGAACCAGATTATAAGGGTGCTTATTTTTCTTCTATGATGAAAGGTTCGTCAAGCCAGGTGTATATACTATGGCCTCCGATCAGGTATAGTTATCTAAGTGTGGGGGTGCCAGGACGGGGAGAGGTTTTTCCATCTCCTCCTTCGCGAGAGCATATACTTGGAACTGACGATCAAGGAAGAGACGTTTTTGCAAGGCTGTTGTATGGGATGCGTACTTCTATTTTGTTCGGCTTAGCTCTAGCGTTTGCAGGGTGTTTTATCGGAGTATGTATCGGAGCAATTCAGGGATATTTCGGAGGGATAATTGATATTTCTGTACAGAGGTTTTCAGAAGTGTGGTCTGGGCTTCCTGTGCTATTCATAACGATGATTGTCTCTAGTTTTGTGAGGGCGACAGCTGTGTTGCTATTTTTCATAATTTTGGCGTTTAAGTGGGGACGGGTCGCAGATGCGGTTAGGGCAGAATTTTTGCGCTCTAGGAATTATTCTTATGTAAAGGCAGCTGAAGCACTTGGTGCTGGGCATATATCAATAATGATGAGCCATGTGTTGCCGAATTCTATGGTGTCTGTAATTTCATATTTTCCATTTTTAATGAGCTCGTCGATATCATACCTGACGGCACTTGATTTTTTGGGATTCGGCCTTCCGGCTGGAGCCGCTTCACTTGGAGAGCTCGCGAGGCAAGCGAAAAATAATCTTCACGCGCCATGGGTGGGAGCTGCTGCATTTTTTGGACTTGCATCGATACTAATTTTGATAAATTTTATAGGGGAAGGGGTTCGCGATGCCCTTAATCATAAGTCATGACAAGTCGCAATTCTCAGTTGATTGAAGTTTCTGACCTTAAGGTGTCGTTTTTCAGTGATATGGAGACAGTGGAGGCTGTGCGAGGGGTATCTTTCTCTGTCGGGAAAGGAGATGCTTTGGCAATTGTTGGAGAAAGCGGTTCAGGAAAAACTATAAGCTGTCTTTCTTTGGCTAGGCTTCTTCCTAAATCTGCATTATATAGCGGGAAAGTTACAATTGATGGAATAGACATATTCAACGCTTCTGAGCAGGAGCTTTGCGCTCTTAGAGGAAGCAAAATAGCATATATATTCCAAGAACCTTTAGAGTCGCTAAATCCTACTAAAAGCCTATTTCAGCAACTCGCTTCTCCTATACTGGCGCACTCTTCAAGGCGTATCAAACACAAAGAGCTGAAAGAGATTTGCGTAGACATGCTTGATCTAACGGGGCTGTATGGTCTGCGGGACCGACTCAACGCCTTTCCGCACCAGATATCCGGAGGACAAAGGCAACGCCTTATGATTGCTATGGCTCTTTCTTGTTCCCCGTCTCTTCTTATCGCAGACGAACCAACTACAGCTCTTGATGTTTCTATTCAGGCAGAAATACTGGACACAATAGCAAGCATTCGAGAAAAAAGAAGCATGTCGTTGATAGTTGTCACGCACAATATAGGAATCGTTCCTAGAGTAGCAGATACGGTTTGCGTCATGAGAAATGGAACAATAATTGAAAGAGGAAAGGCAAAAGAGATCTCTGTTCATCCTCAGAATCCATATACTATTAAACTGGTAAAAAGCGGTAATTTTGAAGATATTTCTTTATTTTCCGACGATTCTCCAAAAAAAAATTCGAGAAAAATCATTCTTGATGTCAGGCTTCTTAAGGTGTCTGCTCCAGATAGAGAGTCTCTTTTTATAAGTGGAAAAGAGAGACTAATAGTGAATTCTGTGTCTTTTAAAATATCTGAAGGGGAAACTCTTGGTGTTATAGGGGAAAGCGGGTCTGGAAAGACCACTATAGCAATGGCTGTTCTTAGGCTTATAAAAAGTTCAGGAGCAATAATTTTTGATGGAACGGATATATCAAATTTTTCGCACAAAACTATGAGAAAGTTTAGAAGAAATATGCAAATTGTCTTTCAGGATCCTTTTAGCTCGCTCAACCCAAGAAGACCTGTTAAAAAGATCATATCTGAGGGGTTGTTTATCCATAAAATTGCCGATAGTGACAGGGAGATAGATAGGCTTGTTGACGAAGCTTTGTTTGATGTTGGGCTTGATGCAAGATTTAAAAACAGCTATCCGCATGAACTATCAGGTGGACAAAGACAGCGTATAGCAATAGCCAGAGTTCTCGTTTTGAAACCGAAACTCATTGTCCTAGACGAGCCTACGTCCGCCCTTGATATGACAATTCAGCACGAAATCATAAAGTTGCTATTGAGGCTTCAAAAAGAATATACGCTATCCTATATGTTTATCAGTCACGATCTTAATGTTATCAGAGCGGTCAGTCATGAGATAGCAGTTTTGCGTTTTGGTGAAATAATAGAGGTCAAGAAAAATAATGATTTATTTAAATTACCAGAGAATGAGTATACAGTGCAGCTAATAAGGAATTCCTTGTTATGAGCAATGGAGGTCGACTATATGCCGTTTTTGTTTGTTGAAGATAGCATTTCTTGTGGGAATAAGATTTATATTACTCCTTCGCAATCGCATTATTTAAAAAATGTTTTAAAAAGGAGGAATGGGAGAGTCATAATATTTAACGGTGTAGACGGTGCTTGGGAGGCTGATGTTTGTGACCTTCAAGAAAAAAACCCATTTATAGAAGTGTGTTCTCAGGTTTTGGTGCAACCAGAAAAATTTCACCGAATAGAGTTATTTTTTAGCCCAATAAAAAGGAACGGATTTCTTTTTGAGAAGGCAGCAGAGCTGGGCGTTACCGATTTTCACCCTGTGGTATTTTCTAGATCAGTTGTTCGATCTTTTTGTGCTGAGCGCTCTGAGCGCATAATAATAGAGGCGTGCGAGCAAAGTGGACGTATCTCTGTTCCAGCATTGCACGAAGCTGTTTCGTTTGATTGTTTTGTTGATAAGTGCAAAAAAAGTGCGGCAGTCATATTGTTTTGTGAGTTTGCTGGAGGAAAACGAATATATAGTGTCCTAGAGGAGCGTGTTGCGAGCTACAGCCTAGATGATCGCATAAGTATTTGGTGTATAGTTGGCCCTGAGGGTGGATATTCAGAATATGAGAGGCGTTTAGTAGCGAGTTGCGAACACGTGAGCCAGGTTTGTTTATGCGACTCTGTTTTACGTGCAGAGACTGCAGCTCTTTGCGCCGTTTCAGTTGTGAAGAATTTTTTGATACAGCAATGAGGTGATATGACGGCCTGATGGCCGTCATTAGCTGTGTGAAAAAGACTGATTACTGATACCAAATCTCTATGCGAACTTTATTCGAGTTTTGATTTGAAGAATCGCAGATGAGGTACTTTGATTTTACCGGCGTTGTGAGAACGTCGTTTTCTTCCTCTATGTTTTGAGGGAATTCCTCTTCAACCTCCATTATATGTTGAACGCTTTTGCCACAGGAGTTATTATAGATGTCTATAAGCTTATTTTGTATTGTGGCGCTGGGGTAAAACACTGTGTGATGACAGTTTTTTCCTTTTTTAGGAGCTTCTGGTTCGCTGTAGAAGTTTGTTATCGAAAAATCATTGAGTAATTGCTTATCCGCCAAATAGAGTTTCAAAATTTCAGAATGGTACGAGTCATTAATATGTGCGGAAAGGTTGAATATGTTGTACGTTATTCCGCTTATCGTTGTTGAAAATCCATGAAATTCCTGTTGCTCAAGATCGAAATTGTTCACAGCAACAGCGAGAACTTTTTTTAAAAAATCTTCTTTTTGAAGAACTTGCGGATCTTTATTGGCGTTTGCTACGTTAAAAGCGCTTGCGATTGCAAAAGTAGCTAGAAAGTGTTTTAAAATTTTCATTATATTTCAATGTACGGGAACAACAATGCTGATAATACATAATTTAATAATTGAAATATATATTAATGATTCTTAATAAAACAATAAGATATATTAAATGCTAGCGAAAACAAAAGGTTAGCGCTATGCCGCTGAATTATTTGGAAAATATTAGCCAGAGGCGGCGCTAATATGGTGGTATGACCCTGAATCTTAGGGAATAAAAAATTTATGAGTAAGATTACCATGGAGTGAAAGGCGACCAAGGCCATTTGCGCTTCACAAACCCGTTTTTATGATTGAATTTTATTGAGCGATTTATAGAGCACTTGTGACCTGGTTTGCAAAAAGATGGTTCTATTTGCTTTGGCTTCTTATTGTTCTCTGCATATGACAAATGATTGTTGAAGATCAGTAAATTACAAAAAAATAAGCACAATATAGTGCCGTTGGATAAAAATTTTTGCATTTTCTTTTATGATTAACTTTATATATGCAGAATTATATAGAAAAAATGCTAAAAAATTTATAATATTTTCGATGCTTTATGATTGATAATTATTGATAAATTTTCAGTATATTGTTTGCATCAAGATTCAGAGCCTAGTCGTTTCGACCGAGAAAATCACCAAAAAACAGTTGCTTATAAAATAAACGCTATTGTTTTTGTTGGGCTAAAGATATAAAATCGCGCGTGTAGGGGGGCTGTGGAGATAGCTATGTTTAGGCAGCTTAGATTAGCGGCGTTTGTTGTTGTTGCGTTGGTTGTGGTGACGTCGTGCGGCCGACAGGAAAATAAAGAATCGGAACTGAAGATAGGAACGGCCGGGACTTATCCGCCTTTTGAGTTTCGTGACGGGGATAAAATGTGTGGTTTGGCGATGGATGTTTCTAGGGCTGTAGCTCGAGATCTGGGCAGAAAGGCGACATTTGAGGAGATGCCTTTTACGTTGTTGCTTCCAGCTCTTCAGACTGGGTCTATTGATATCGCAGTCTCTTCTTTTAGCATAACGCCTGAGAGAGAGAAGAAATATGGAATGTCGATTCCGTATTACTATGAAACTTTGGCGGTTATATACAGAAAGGATACTCCTATTCTGTCTAAGGCAGATTTCGCGGGAAAGAAGATAGCTTGCTGTCTTGGGTCTACTATGGAGATGTGGGCAAGAAAAAACGCGCCTACTGCAGAAATAACTCCTACTGATACTACCCCTATGGCTATAGAGGCTTTGAAGACAGGAAGGGCTGATGCTGTTCTTACAGATGCTGCGCAAGCAAGCGTGTATAGCAAAGAGAATAAAACGTTGTGGTACAAAGTGCTCGAGCGTTCTGGGGTTGGGCTTGGTATAGTAGTTAAAAAAAGCAACAAAGAACTGTTGAATGCAGTCAACGCGTCACTTAAGAAAATGGTAGATAGCGGTGAATTGAAAAAAATCCAGGATAAATGGGTTGATACGTCTGTTGACAAAGAATCCCAAAGCGTTAAAGGCGGAGAGTCTATAAGCGTTGAAAGCATGCACCAATAAGAGGAAAGGTTTGGTTGTTTTATGATTGCTGGTGTTGACGCTTTATTTATAGCATCCGGGGTGGCGCTCACGATGGAGTTATTGGTGTTTAGCCTTGCGATAGGTTTCGTGCTTGGCGTGTCGATCGCTGTTATTAGGTATATGAAAGTATGCGTAAAAGCGATCGACTGTTTCGTGTCTGTGGCGAGGGGTACGCCAATTATACTTCAGCTTAGTTTTTTCTATTTTTCTATTCCTGGCGCGCTTAATCTTGATGTCAATGTGCTTTTTGCAGGCTCGTTGGCGTTTGGTATTAACAGCGCGGCATATGTTTCGGAAATTTTTAGGGGGGGAATAGAGAGCCTGCCTATAGGGCAGTTTGAAGCTGCGCGCTCTCTTCATGTCCCTAGATTTTTTACTTGGAGGGATATAATTCTTCCGCAGGTAATACGAAATGTATTCCCTTCTTTAGTTAATGAAATTGTTGGATTGCTTAAGACAACGGCTCTTATATCGACGATCGGTGGGCTTGATATAATGCGAAGGGCTCATTGCGTGTCAGCTCTGAGATTTACGTTTTTCGCTCCAATTTGTATTGCTGGCGCCTTGTATTATGCTCTTGTTTTGTTAATAGAATATTTTGGAATGGTGGCTAGCCGGAGGCTTATGCGAAAGGGCTGATTTGCGTTGTTGAATCTTGTTTTCGCCGTTTTCATATGACCTTAGTTTGTATCGGAGATGATTATACGGGGATTTTCAGTAAGTTTCCGTCGTTTTTTTGTGTGAGCTTGGCCCGTTCGTTAAGTGCTGCTGTATGGTCAGACATTGCAAGGCTTATATATGTTTTGGGGACTTTTTTTATCGGCTTTGCTGAGGCGCGTCTTTCTTCCAAGCATACGGCGGATGCGGTTGGTTCGTTTATGTAAAGTAAACAAGCGGCGCAAAAAAAAAGTACTCTAGGTTCTTGCATATAGGTTTCATGAGTTTTTCAAATCTGTATTAGATATTTTATATGATCAAAATTAATATTTTGCTGTCGTTTTCAGGAGGAGTTGTTTTATGTGTTGGCGAGGCCAATTTTATGTTTTCGCAGAAGTAAATGATGAGAAGTATTGATCTACCTGACGTATTAGAATACAATCAGCAACGGGTGCTGCTGTGGGTGGGTGGCCCGATAGCGGCTTTTGCGCCTGTAGCTTAACTGGATAGAGCATCAGACTACGGATCTGGAGGTTGGGAGTTCGAATCTTCTCGGGCGCGTTTTGGCTGGTTTAGAGCTCTTTTTTCATAGACTATGCTGTATGCGCATGAGGTTGGGTTTGAGCGGCGAGAATGTGCATTTTATAGATTGATTGTAAAAGTGTTGCGAATGCTGCTGTTTTTGTTCAGGTTTTGTGTGGCTGGCGCGAAAGGATTCCAGAAGATGGTTACAAAGAGAAAGGGAGTTATTACGTCGGTTTTCTTTTACGCCGGGTATGGGTTTTTATATATTCCGATCTTTTTGGTTGTGATCTATTCTTTTAACGAGGCGCAGTCGGTTTTTTGGAGTGGTTTTTCTTTAAAGTGGTATAGGAAGCTGTTTGAAAATGAAATTCTTATGGGCGCCGCGTTGGAAAGCCTTAAAATAGCTCTCCTCTCGTCCACTCTTGCTGTTATATTCGGGACTTTATGCGCATACTCTTGCGAGCGCACAGACAAGGGCTATAGAGTTCTTGCAATTCTTTCCACAACACCGCTTGTGATACCAGAAATAGTAATGGGGCTATCGATGCTTCTGCTGTTCATATGCATGCAAAATTTGATTGGATGGCCACAGAAAGGGGTTATGACGGTCACAATAGCGCATTCTACGCTTGGGATAGCTTATGTAACTACCATAGTTCGTGCTCGGCTTGCGAGGATAGATAGGTCTATTGAAGAGGCTGCGCTTGATCTTGGGGCTAGGCCTCTTAGCGTATTTATATTTATAACATTTCCGATGATTTTTCCTGCGTTGGTATCTGGATGGCTGATAACTTTTGTTTTATCTCTGGATGATGTGGTTCTTGCGAGCTTTACTTCCGGGCCTGGCGCATCCACTCTTCCGATAGTTATATTTTCTAACTTGCGTTTGGGATACACTCCTCAGATAAACGCGCTTGCTGTGTGCATAATATTGATAGCGAGCTTGTTCATCGTGTGCGCAGATTATACAATGCGGAAGAGAGGTGGAGTTAAAAAGAACGGCGAGTGACTATATGAGTAATTTTTCTGAAAACAATAGTTCTTCCTACGTTATTATATTTAGCAATGAGAAAGGAGGAACCGGAAAGTCTACGCTTGCGGTTCATGTTGTTATTGCGCTTTTATACGCTGGGTATAAAGTTGTTTCTGTTGATATAGACGGGAGGCAAGGGACTTTTTCTCGTTATATGGAAAATAGGTCAATGCTTGGAAATAGAGCAAGTAATAGAGTTCCTGTTCCTGTGCATTTCAGAATAGTGGATGACACGCCAGGAGTTGATACTCAGGAAGAACTTTGTAAAATAGTTTCTAGTGCAGGGGCAGATTTTGTTGTAATAGATTCTCGCGGGGCAGATTCAGGGCTTGTTCGCTATGCGCACTCTCTGGCTGATCTGGTTGTATCTCCGATAAATGACAGTTATATCGACTTGGATTTGTTCATAAAGCTGAGCGATATCAACAATGGTTTTAGCCCTAATGTGTATGCGCAAATGATTTGGGAGCAAAAGCTTAAACGAGCGTCAAAGTCTGGCAAAAGCTTGAGTTGGCTGGTTGTTAGGAACAGACTTCAAGGAATGGCCTCAAATAACAGCAAGAAGGTGGAAGAGATTTTAGAATTGCTTGCCAAGAAGCTCGGATTTAAGCTGGTTAGTGGTTTTAGAGAAAGAACTATTTTTCGGGAGCTGTTTCTTAGCGGGCTTACGCTTTTAGATAAAAAAACGGGAGTAGCAAGAGGGCTGTCGCATGTAGCGGCTAAACAGGAGTTGCGGGCGCTGCTTAATTCTATAATATCTGAGAGCAAGGTGGGCAAACGGAACTTCTAGAAAACTTCCGTAACTAGAGGGTTTTTGTGAGATTTGATGGGGTGGTACAGAGATGTGACTTGGCAGGTGGGTCCTCGAGCAATACTGGTTTATAGAAAATCGTTGGGAGTAGCCGTGGTTCGTTTATGTGCGTATGTAGAGCGTGGTTAGGATACATGTCCGTGCTATTGGCGGATCAAAAAATGCTTTTATTACTAACGTTGTGTGTTTTTGTTGAACGTGTATGGCCCCATAAGATACAGTTTTGATCCATCCTCTATCATTGTATTGGAAGGCCCGATTCCGATATACAGGCTTTTAAACTTTCTGTCTGCTGTGAGAAATTTGTGGAGCATGTTTTGCACAGATTTTCCTAGAGGCTCTTTTTCTGAAAGCAAAAGGTAGACTTTTCTTATATTTTTTCCAAGCTCCAACTTTAAAAAAGCACAGCTGAACATGTCAAAAGATTCTGGCATTCCTTCGAAATAAAACTGAAATGGATTTCCCAGAGTTTTTGCTCCGCTTGCACAAACATATCCTGCAAGGTATGAAGCGACTATTCTATCTTTTTCAAAATCGAATCCTACTTTTTCTAGCGTGCTTATAAGGGAGTCGACAGAATCTGCAAACTCTTGCCTGACAGACACGAATTTTAGAAAAGAGCTATTTTTTGATTTCGCAGTTGGAAACGGATGTCTGTTATTGAGAGTTTGGAATACTGCTATTCTTGGAAATACGAAGAAAAACGAAATTGCGCAAAATACATAGTAAACAAAAAGATTCTTTGAAAATAAGCTGGTTATGTCTGTTATCGCTACAATGATAGGGAGAGAGAATACTGCCATAGAATATAGAACCATGTCGCTGATGCAACATGCTGTGCCTAAAATGGAAATAGCGCATGAACATACGCATACCACGCACAAAAAAAGTCTACGTTTGTATATTTGAGAAAATTCTGTAGCCGTTGTGTTTGTACGGACGAGCGCTTTCCACCAAGTTACGGCGCTTGTGACAAGTATAGCGCCATATACGGCGAATCCAAATCTGAAAAATTCTGTAAGTTTTATGAAAAATCCAAAGTCTTTTTGAGTCGATGTTGCACAGTAAAACGCCCAAATTTTGTATAACAGATATGCTGCGCAGGCTGAAATTATGGATGTACATACCGCTGAATGAGACAAAATTTTACTTATTTTTCTTGCCGCTTGTTTTTTCCATGAGTCTATTTTAGTTCGTGGCATGGAATGTGTGCCAGGCTTTTCTTGCTCAAAGCCTGGGGTTTTTAATTTTTCTGCCAACACTATAAAAGTACAGGCCGCTATCATTGATTTCCAGTTCCGTAATGCGCTCAATAGGTCAGACAAATACTGGAAAAACATATTTTGGTGGTGTGACTTGAATGAGGCCTTGTATAAGTCTGGAAAATGGCGCAAAAGGTGGAAAGTAGCCGCGCAATATACAGCAAAAACTGAAAACGATACATAAGCGAATAGAAGGATGTTTTTGTTGGTCGCGGAATCTTTTTGTATAAATCTGTTATGTAAAGCGATGGCGCTAGGGATGCATACGACAAGAGCTAGTCCGCTTGCTGGACGTGCTGTGAATGCAAGCAATGCGCATATGGAAAGCAGACAAATATGGATACGTCCGCTGCTTTCGTTTTTTCTAGTTAAATATAAAAGCAGAAAAGCAGGCCAAAGGTATGAGGCTACAGAAGAGATTGTGTAGTACGAAAGTGTTTTTAATATATGGGTGTAATAGAAAAACATTTGGATCAACAGTGCGCATGCGAATATGGTTTGTTTTTGATCGTTAAAGGTGCTGGTTTTTTTGTGCTTGTCAGAGTTATATGAATATCTAAACGCAGAGTTCGCCAGAAGCAACGTGGACCCAAAAAGCATGAATAACGCTAGCAACCGATATCCTAGAAGCGAATGTCCGAATATGCGTCCGATGTAATGAAAAAGGTTATAGTAGGTATTTAAATATAGAGGTGTGGGTTCGTTGCCGTGGATTAGTATGTGGAAAAAATATCCATCAGCGAATATATTCAGGTTAAAAAAACTTCCATAAATTATGGACAAACATAAAACGGAAACAGCAGTAATAGCGACTAGTAAAGGAATGATGCTCGCGATTCTTGAACCTGCAATCTTTAAACTTTCTTTTCTATAAGAAATTTTGTTTTTAACCATATTCCTCCTATACAACGTACTTAGCGTTCACACGATTGCTCTATTGTTCGTGTGTGGCTATATTCCATACAGCTTCATGTATTGTTCTACAATTCTTTTATCTGGTACAAATTCTTTATTAAAAGAATACGGTCCGACTAAAAACAGCCGTGAGCCTCTATCAGAAAAAATATTTTCGGGCCCTTCTCCTATGTATATTCTTTTTATTTCTTGGTCTTTTCTCACCATTTTAAGAAAGTGCTCTACGATTCTTGGGCTTAGTTTTTGTTTTTCAGAAAGAAGCACGTATACGTTTTTTATATCTTTTCCTGCCTCTAAGTCTAGAAACATGCAGTTCAGTATGTCATAGCGCTCTAGGTCGCGGATGTTTGCTACGGGGATTTGGAACACGCATCCGAGTGATTTTGCTCCAGATGCGCTGACGATTCCGCCAAGATAACTGGAAAAAATTCTGTCTTTTTCAAAATCAAAACCTTCTTCTCGCAAAGCTTGGATAAGGCCGTCTATGGACGCCGCTTGCTCTTTTTCCATCCTTAATCCGCGAGAATAAACGCTTAAAATCGATTTGTGATTAGGGAAAAACGCTCTGTTGCTGTACGACTGAAAAAATATCATACAAAACAGGGCAGTTATAGAAGAGAAAGATGAAAACAATACCACAATGATATTGTATCGGTCGAATTTTTTTGTAATATCAAATAGGAAGACGACTATTGGAAGAGACAAGGCGCTCATTCCATATAGGGTAACCCTGCTTAGGTAGCCAGCGGTTCCGAACGATGCGCAAAAAGCCGCAAATATAGAAGATGCTAAAATTAGCATGCGAGCCTGAGCAAACGTTTTGTCATTTTTGTTATCGGCTAACAGTGAGAATTTTTTGTTGCGGAAGTTCATATTGATCCATGCGCCAAATATAACAATTGCCATGAACAGGCAAAAAGCAAAATATTCTCTAAAGAAAATGGGGCTTTTAACAAAAAACGCAAAATCCTTTGCCAAACATGCAGAGGCCATGGCTATCCAAACTTTACAACACATCAAAGCAGTTGCGATATACGCAAGCGAAAGCATCCCCGCTACTATCTTACTTTTCCATTTTATTACAAGCATTGAAGAAATAGCTATAGACAAAATAAAAGCATAATAATGTCTGTATAGCATAGTTATAACGTCTTGCTTATAAACAGAAAACATGTTCCAGTGGTTGGCAAGATATTCTCCTTTATAGAGCATTGGAAAATGCTTGACTAAACCCCAAAACACTATACAAGACGCAGCTATCATAGAAACAGACAAAAAGCAGAACGCTACTATATCGATTTTTTTCGGCTTTGAGCCAGAAAAATAGCCAAACACATGTATGAAAACAGGCGTCGAGCACAGCAACATTATTCCAGAGTTTGGTCTTGCTGTGAATGCTATCCAGGTGGCAAATGCTAAAAATATTAAATGTAAAAATCTATACGCCCGCCATTGCGTTGAACTCGTAGAAAAGTCGCTAATATTTGAGCAATATAGAAGAAGTGCGGCAAGCCACAAATATATAGAACATGAAACAACAGTCACGTAAGATAGAGTGGGGATTATATGAAGATAAAAGAAGAAAGACTGAATGACGACAATTCCAGAAAAAATAACAATGTGTTTCGGTTTTGAGAATTTATCTATAAACTTTACTGTTACGACTCCGAGAATCGCAGACGAAGATACAATCATAGGGATGCATAGTAACCTATATCCAACTATGGTGTGGTCAAAAATCCTACCTATGTAGTGAAACAAATTATAGTATAGGTTAAGGTATAGCGGGGTGCTTTCGTCTCCATGAGCTAAGATATAATGCAGATAGCCTTCTCCAAACGTGTTTAAATTGAAGAAAGACATATAAAACGCGGCCGCTATAAGAAGTATAACTTGAAAGGAGACAACAACCAAAACGCAGCGCGCTTTTATATTAGGCACAAATTTTAATTTTTGATTAGTGCTTTTCTCTAAAAACATATGGTCCAACCAGATATAATGTCCTCTTTTCTCCTAGGGTGTTATCATTGTAGAGCGCAATTTTTCCTAAATCAATTTTCTTAGAGTTTTCTTTGGGTTCTAGCATTAGTGATAGCGTTTTAAACTCTAGGAGTTGTGGATTTTCTAGTTCGCTAATTTCTGTCGTAAGCAGATATACATGTCGTACGTTGATTGGTTTTTCTATTTTTAAAAAGGCGCTATTTAATTTATCGTAACCGCGGAACCATACGTTGTTATCTTGCGGAGGGTTATGGGCAGTGCCAAAAGCTGTTGCGCCTGACGCAGCTAAGAGTCCTGTAATAAGAGGATACACAAATATTTTATCCCTTGAGTAATCGAAATGTTCTTTTTGCAAAGCTGCGATTACGCTGTCAATGCTTCTTGAAAAATTGCTATCGATTTTTATGTATTTTAAATATTTACTGTTACAATAGTTTGTTTGGACATTGAATTTGCCGTTGTGTATATATGTTAATACTTGCGTATTTAAAATTCTGTATGAAATTACGCAAAATACAGCAACAATTATTGAGCAAAATATATATATTTTTTTTTTGTCATACAGAAGTCTGTCGGTCATTGCCAAAGCTATTGGCAAAGAAAAAGCTCCTACTATTAGTGGCATACTTATGATCGGAGAGAAAGACGACCCGATAAGTGACGAAAAAGACACAAAACAACATACAACTGAAAGAAATTTGCATCTCCTATTATCGAGCACGAGCATTTTCATAGACATCGCTGTCATTGTTGCAATGATATACGTTATAGAAAACAGCGCATTGAACGATAGATCGCAAATATTTTGGGTGCTCGCAAGGCAAATTAGTCGAAATATTATGATCAAACTAGCTATGAAAGCGGCGCTATAGGCCAATTTTTTTGGAAGGAATGAAAATGACGCTATAGAAAATATGGCCAAAGCTATGATATGCGAGTTTTTTATAAATAAATATTTTATTATACAAATGTTGCGCCAGAATAATCCAGAGTATAACCATGTTGATCGAGCTATCTTTGCTAGGCCAATAACTTGCAAAATTGCCTCAGAGTTTGCTAAAAAAAACGCGCAGGATAGTGAGGTTGTCATAAAAACGTATAAAGACAGGTGTAAATATTTTTTTACTATATGTTTTTGAATTCTTACTTCATGTTTTTCAAAGTAATTGACTGAAAAAAAATATAAAATAGAAATAAAAAACAGTAACGCTCCAAATTGGGGCCTAGAAACCGCGGCTAATATTGTGGCGGCCGACATAAGAAAGATGAAAGACGAGCTGCTTTTTTTGGGTGACAATAAAAAGGTCGCTCCAGCACACCAAAGATAGACAGATATGGTGGTAAGCGTATAGTATGAGAGCGATTTGAAAAAAAAGCAGTAATAAGAAAATAGATGCAAAATTCCAATAAGAATAAACATTGTGAAAACTAGAGGATTGCATGAAATTATTTTAGAATTATTGAGCAATAATTTTGCTGCTGCATAGTAAAACAAAAAGCAGCTGGAAATTAAAAGTGAAAATGAGATCAGCCTATATCCTAGAAGGGTGTGGCCGAAGATAGATCCAATATTATTTAGCGGTATGTAAAAGAGGCTGAGCCAAAGAGGATGCGGCGAGTTTGAGTGAATGCAGCAGTGCAAATGTAATGCCTCGTCGACAAAATCGAAATAAAAGAAAAAAGAAAAAAGGACAATCGCAGAAAGCGCTAGGCATGCCGCAGTAAGAATCCATACAGATATATAAATAGCGTTCTTGGCATGAGTGGCTCGCAGATTAGGACAGAAACTTGCAATCGTTCTATCAAGTGGTTGCGCCATTAGCGATTTTCTCTCTCTAGATTATGCTCTATGTGAAACGTTATTTCTTGATTCGGAACGAAATTTTTATTGAATTCGTAAGGTCCAGCAAGGGTTAGCATGGCTCCGCTCTCAGACATCACATCAATAGGCCCTTCGCCAACTATACTCGTTTTGCGCTTGCCGCAATCTCTAATCATCATAAATAGATGAGTCCAAGCTTTATCCCCGACTTTTTGCTCATTTGACAACAACAGATATACATGGCGAATATTTTTTTTACTTTCTAAATCTAAAAACGCACAGGTAAAAACATCATGGCAATGCAAACTGTTCGGAAGATACAGCTGAAAAGGAGTGCCAAATGAACGCGCTCCGGATGCAGCAACAATACCAGGTATATAAGATGAAAAAATACGGTCCTTCTTCTTGTCAAACCCAAACTCGTTAAGTTTTAGGATAAGAGAATCTATAGTATCTCTTTGTTTTTTTTCTATTTTTATGTACTTAAGATAGGGGCTATACCTAGATTCGCTTCCAGAATAAAAGCATTCTTTTCTGTTATTCAATGTGTGGAAATTATACATGAATGACCCGATAATCGATCCTGAAAACAACACAAATAGGAGCGCGCTAGAATTTTTTTTTGAAAAACCATGCGTATAATCGAACAAAAACACAATAACAGAAAGAATAAGTGCGCTCATAGAGTAAACCATTACTCTGCTTAGTGCTCCTGCCGTTCCAAACGCAGACAAAAACGCAGAGAAAAGAGAGACGCACAAAATAAAAACTCTTTTTCTTATGAATAAAGATTTTAAATTGTTATTTTTTATATCAGCAAAGACATAAGCGCATATCGTAAAAAGAGCTGTATAAAAAGACATGGCTAACCAAACGGCTACACTATGGGAGCGCATAGTTTTTTTGCCTGCAGATCGAAGGGCATTAGTCCAGTCAATGTCAAGCCATAAAAAAACGCTTATAACTATCATAGTTAAACAAACTACAAAATAAAATCTGCAAAAAGCATAGTCATTTTTGAAAAATAGAGCGTCAGTAAAGATGGAATTGCGTGTAATGAACAAGTAAATTTTTGCAGAAATAAGAGCAAAATACGCGTAAATAGCCGTCGCAGCTACCATTTTGTATTCACAAAAGTACCGCTTAAATACGCTGATTATTGCTCCAGTGACCACTATAAAAGCTAGCAGATATCCGCAATTTTCGGCGATAACAACTGCATCATTGAGATACATCCCAAGCACGCCACCGTGGTTAGCGCACATTTCTGCCTTATACAAACTTGGGAAACAGCTTATGACCTCGAAGTACCATGCGCAATGTGCCGTAATTGTTGAAACTGCGCCAAGAAAATACACTCCGCAGTCTGACTTTTTGATCTCTAAGCCAAGAAGCTTGCAAAATAGGTATAGCAACACTGGTGTTGCCACAACAAGCAATACTCCTGTCACTGGCCTTCCTGTAAACGCAAGAAATGTCGCAAAGACAAGCAACGCTGTCGGTGGGAACGTCCATTT
Source organism: Candidatus Hydrogenosomobacter endosymbioticus (assembly GCF_021654655.1). GTDB lineage: Bacteria > Pseudomonadota > Alphaproteobacteria > Holosporales > GW7 > Hydrogenosomobacter > Hydrogenosomobacter endosymbioticus. The sequence goes on from NZ_AP025225.1 coordinate 705,616, forward strand.
GCTGCGTTCTCTGCGCCCAAAATACCAAATATTCCCAGCGCACCAAAGATATAATGATGCGGTTGTCATAGTGTAATACGAAAAAATGGTTAGTATGTGAGTATAATAAAAAAATGCATTTAGAATAGTGAGCAGCAACACAATAGTTGCTCCGCTTTTATTGTCTCTATCTTTAATATACCAAGCTGTTGTCGCTCCAAGAGCCGCAGAAGCTCCCAGTATTGATGCAAGAGCAACAAACCGATATCCGACTAACAGATGTCCAAACGCAGCCCCTACCAAATGCAAAATCAGATAATAGGTGCTCAAAAACAAAGCCGTGGGCTCACTTGCATTAATCAGAGTATAAAGAGTATATCCTTCGAATAGGCCATTATAATTGAAAAAGCAGTTTGTGATGGCGAGAGCTAAAAGAGCAAAAATGAAAATCGCGGTCACGCAGAGCAGAACCGTCGCTGGAATACTAAAACGACTAAGCCCTGAAGTCTTTTCTGCGAAATCACTAAATAACGCAGAAACTCTGTTCAAAACACTGGAAAAACTACCAACGCCAGACGACGATATGCCCTTTCCATCTTCAACGCTCTTCGTGCGAGCAACTACCATAAAACTCTCTCAAAAATAAACGAAAGGAAAGGAAGGGAACAAAAACACTACCCCCCCCTCTTCCCTCTAAAAAAGTCAAGAAAGAATTCCATCCCTTAGGGATTTTCCTGCTTTAAACGCAGGGATCCTTGATTCAGGGATGACCATGCTTTCTCCTGTTCTGGGATTTCTTCCGGTCGTTTGGCTTCTAACTCGAACAGAAAACGTTCCAAACCCAATAACCTGAACTTTATCTCCAGCTTTGAGCGCCTTGGTTATGACGCTAACAGTGGCATCAAAAACCTTACTAGCGTCACTGAGGCTAACCCCAGCCTCTCTCGCTATCGCAGAAATCAACTCAGACTTATTCACAGCGCACCTCCATCAACAACGCGGACAACAACAGCGTTTACCGCGCCTATTAAAACAGCTAAAATTGAACCTTTATACCACACAACACAACCTTCGCTGTATTTCCTTTAACCGCATCAACGCTATGCGAAGAGCTGTCAGCAGCAAGAACTCTATACGCAGCACCATAAGCCCACGCCTTATTCTTCATTTTATACACAGCCCCTTCGACAAAAGGCATAAGTCCAGGAGCAACATTGTATTCGGCGGACAGCACATATGCATCCCCTTTGGCAACTACTGATTTGCTAGCGAGATCTTTAGCAAACCCTGTGTGTCGCTGTGAGTGCAGATACGTAAATGTCAGCTTGCCAGAACCAATTGTATAGCCAACTCCAGCATCCACAGACCAATATTTTCCAGCTTTGTTAGCAAAATAACCCATCGACTGCATAGCTGTTCCATTAACAACTGGGGATATGCCTAACATATTATTAGAGAATGTCTGCGATTTGCCGTTAAATATTCCCTCAACCCCAAACTCAAAAGCTCCAATACCACATGTCATGCCAACAGCGTGAGAAAACGTGTTCCTCCTTTTCAACATGGGGCTATTCGCGAGCTCTGCTTTAGTCTTGCCAGAGACAGCAACCCAAGACATAGAAAAATATCCTCCGTCAACCTTATACAGATAGTTAACTCCGGGAGACCAAACATTAATACAAAACGGAACTGGATGATCTCTGTATGGGCTGGCGTCTGTTTTAAGACCTTGCTCGCCAAGGTGTTGGTTGTTGGGGGCATAGCTAACACCAAGCTGGAACCCATAAAATCTCTCAGAATACGCAGAAAATTTCGTGGCATACCCCGTTTCTCCTATAAGAGTCGGGGCCATCCATACACCAGATGTTCCATTTACAAACCTAAAAAAGTTACCATCAACGCCACCGCTACCAGCTGCAAAGTCAACTGGAGAAACGGCGCACCTATCCTCAACACCTTTTGTGTTGCCAAACATTACTAAACCAACCGATTTCGCACCGCAAGTACCGAAAATTTCTCGTACGCCATAACCTGCATTTTTATCACCCGTAAACGAGCACAAGAAAGAGTAGTCCATCCAATCCTTCGAAGATTTAGCCTCTATGTTTACCTTAGAATTGTCCAGAGCAAACATAACGTGCTGATTCTTGTTTTCCTTATAGGAGGCCGAGACCTTTCCAGAGTCGTCTTTCCTAAGAGAATAGGTGCCAAGAGCCTTCTGATTTCCAAAAAATGCATCCGACAAAAACTTACCGGAAAACGTAACTTCGAACCCGCCATCCTTACCAGCAGCTTGCGAACCAACACCGTCCGCAGCCGCAACCGCAGAAAGCGCAAACCCTAAAAACAAAAACTTTCTAAACATCGCGTAAATCTTTTCACCTACTCCACACGGCCCTTTATACCATTCGTTCCCCAGAAAAACAATACTTTTTTACGATAAATTAAATTTTTTCACCAATCAGCTGGGAATATGTGTTGTTTTTGTAATCGCATAGAGACAGAACTTTAATAGATGTGCGAATGAGGTCGAATAGGCAAGCGTTACGTGAGATAGTCGAATGGCGTATAAACAGGCAAGATTGGTAAATTTTTTGTTACATGATAGCATGTGGGCAAGTTTTTGTGCTGAAGCGAGAATCGTTCTGGCGGTGATATTCGATGAAGAAAGTATTAATAATTTCGTTTACTCACGTTGCGACGTCGCCAAGGGTTGTGAGGCAGGCGGATTTTTTTCTTAGCAATGGATTTAAAGTATACGTTGCTGGCTTTAGCGGAAAGGATAAAGTCGATAGCAGATGGGAGTTTATAAATCTGTCTGGGTATCTTCCACCATATACATATAAAATGTCGCCGTATTTATCAGTCTCTATTGCTGACTTAGCGAAGATGGTATCAAATAAAAAATCTAGAAGAGATTTAATAGATATGTTTTTTGATAGAGCTACAGAGATATACAAGATATTTGCTTTGTCGAAGAGAGCCGCGGTTTTTGCGTATTGGAGGCGTAAGGTATACTGGGATATATTCGAAGTCCTGAAAGATCTGGACATTGATTTCATAGCTTGTCATGACTACCATACGGTTCCAGTTGCTTTTGAGCTGGCGGCCAGAAAAAACATAAGCTACACGCTAGACTCGCATGAATACGGAGTTATGGCTGGAAAAACAGAGTCTTTTTTTACAAACATACTTTGGTTTTTGTTTAGGAAAAACTATATACATTTTCTGCAAAAGGAATATTTTCCGAAGGCTGCGCTAATCACAACCGTTTCCCAGGGGATAGCAGACCTTCTTATGGATGATTATAAGCTTGAAAAGTGTCCAACAGTTATTCGTAGCGTGCCTGTTTACTCTAAGCAGGAAATTAACAAGGTGAAGGCGGACAAATTCTCTATTCTATATCACGGGATTGCTTCTCCGTGCAGAGGTATTGAGCAGATAATAGAAGCTCTTTCTATTTGTAAAAGCAACGCTACTCTTACATTAAGAAGTTCTTGGAAGAGTGGATATCTTGAAGAAATACGAAGGCTTGTTTGTAAATTTCGAGTAGAGCATAAGATAGTTTTCGAGCCTTTGGTAGCATTTCAGGACATAGTGCAAGAGGCGAGCAAATTTGACATCGGTATAATAGTTGTTCCTAAAATAAGTCCGCAGCAAGAATATAGGCTTCCAAACAAATTTTTTGAGTATATCATGGCTGGAATGGCTTTGTGCGTTACTGACTGTAAAGAGATGGAAGAAATACTAAAAAAATATAATCTAGGGAAGGTAATTAAAGGTTCAACCCCTGAAGAAATTGCAAAAACCATAGATTCTTTTGATATAAACAGTATCAATGAATATAAAGAAAATTGTTTGAAGGCGGCCCAGGAGCTGTGCTGGGAGAACGAAAGCCAAAAGCTAAAAGTTCTTTTAAAGGGGATATAAGAACTATGACGGGCCTGAGACTTTCCAAGATGTTTGAATGGCGCGCAGGCCGCTAATCATGTTTGCAATTAATTTATTATATAGATTTGACATTATATAGATTTGACGTTATTCTGTAGGCTACTCACCAAGCGTTTCGCGCCTTAAAATTTGTCTCATAGAGACGCCTTCTTTGGGCATTCCTGTTAGCTCTCTTGAGTCTTCTAGAAGCTCGTCGGCTCTTTTGATATTTGTGATGCTTACATCGAGTAGATCTCTTGCAGATTCCATGTTGTGAATTTTATCTGTAAGAGCAGCAAGCGCTTTATCTGATGGAGAAGTTGCGGCTTCATTATAGGCAGTCATTAATTCGTAGAATCTTTTGCGAAAATCTTCTTCATCAGCGAAAGCCGAAGATGCTGTCGTTAAAGCAAATAAGAATAGAAATAATTTTTTCATTGGTGTTTTAGTGAGATAGATTGATGTTTGAATAATAAAAAAAATAATTTAATAAATCGTTAAAACAATGCTTAATAAGGCGATTTGATTTATTAGTAACAATTAAACCTCTTAGAAATTGTCATTTTATTAATTTGATGTTATAAAAGCCGACAATCAAATTAAATTTGAGAGTAAAGCTTCTTCATTATTTCTATGTTTGTCCGATATAGTTTTAAGTAGCTTGAGCATAGCGATAATATTTTCATTGACAATTTTTCGCACGCAAGCGCTCCGGTTTTCTTTTTAGCTTTTATTTTAAGCCTAGTTTTGAAGAAATCTAATGAGATAAATGCCGTATAAAGTGTTATATGAAATTTTGTCGATAACTATTCTAAGGTGTTAGCTTTTTATGCGGCATTTGATATTTTTTGGTTATTGCATTTGCGGATTCTTATCGAAATCAGAGATCATATTTTTTTGATCTTGCGGTTTTTTATTGACATTTTCAAGATTTTTAAGAATTTCTTGCGCTTTTTTTATTGCTTCACTAGCTCGTTTTATTCCCATTGTTGACATTTCTATTGTGTCGCCAAAAGTGTCTTCATATGAAAGCATTTCTTCGAGGGCTATCTTTAAGCGGATGCGGTCATTTTCTGAGGACTGCCAATTAGAATTTATAGCTGATTTTAGGTTGTTGATTCTAGAGTAAAATTCATCCTGACCAGCAAAAGCTGAAGATGCCGCGGTCAGCGCGAATAAAAATAAAAATAATTTTTTCATGATTAAGTTGAAAATTATAGGCCATATATTAGCGTATAATATAATATGCTAAAATATATTTAAAATGTATATTTGTATATTTGGCAACAAACTCTAAAAAATTGCAATTTCGAATTTTTATAGAGTATTTATTAAAGTTGCGCTGGAGGCAAAATTTTTTTACCATTGTGGGTGGCGCTCTTTTTTATGATATCAGGTGTTTATTCATCCAACGGCGATAGTCAGCTGCGACCTTGTGGCAGGTGAAAATGTGTACATAGGTCCATACTGTACTGTGGGAAGAAATGTTGTTTTTGGCGATAACGTTGTTCTTTTGTCTCACGTTATAGTTCATGACAGAGTGTCTATAGGGAGCGGTTCTATAGTATATCCTTTTGCAACAATTGGCTTGGCTCCTCAAGACATGAAATATTGTGGGGAGGAGTCATTCGTAGAAATAGGGAGAAAGGTTCAGGTGCGAGAGCATGTGACAATACACTCTGGAACTAAGCGCGGGATAATGAAAACGACGATTGGGGACGGCTGCTTGCTTATGGTGGCGTCTCATGTTGCGCACGATTGTGTTGTTGGTGAAGGGGTGATTATGGCAAACAACGCTACTCTAGGTGGCCATGTGTCTGTCGGAGATAAAGCTATTATAGGCGGTCTTGCCGCTATACACCAGTTTGTAAGAATAGGAGCATATGCCATAGTAGCCGGAACGGCGGGCGTCGCTGATGATGTGATACCGTTTGGAAGTGTGATAGGAAGCAGGGCTAAGATAGCTGGGTTGAATATCATAGGTCTCAAGAGAAATGGGTTTTCAAGGGATGAGATACACGCTTTGAGAAAAGCCTTTAGGGCTTTGTTTGTTGACTCAATTGTAGGGAGCGCAAGAGACAAAGTTGTTATGCTTAGCGAGGAGCTTCGTTCATTTAAAACAGTAAGTCTCCTGTGTGATTTTGTGGGCCAAGATTCCTCGAGATCTTTTTGCGCTGTGCGGAATAAAATGATGACTGAGGATATTGGCGAAATCTAAGCGCTCTGTTTTGTTTCGTTTCGTTTCGTGTTTTTTATGCTGAGTGCCGCTGTGTATTCGGCTTTTTTTGGAAACCTTGTTTCTGAAGAATTATGCACTTTCGCGCTATAGTTCTTATATTCATTAGGTATTTCTCGGCTTTATCCGAGGCTACTGGGTTTCTATTTTTCTTTTATGGGCGAATAGGCCTATTGTAAAAGCTGGTTATTTTCATGTACATTTGGAAGCGCGGGGTGTGGCGCAGCCTGGTAGCGCGCTTGCTTTGGGAGCAAGATGTCGGAGGTTCAAATCCTCTCGCCCCGACGTGTGTTTGTTTAGACGCTTGGTTGCTTTGCTTGTTTAAGAGCGCAATCGCGTGGTGTTTTGTTTTGTATAATGTGGTTCGTTTGTTTTCTGGTGGGATCCGCTTTTTCTCAGCCGTCGTTCTTGTTCCGGTTTTTGTGCTTTTTCCAAATCTCGGGGAACCGCGTTGTTTAAGTTAAAGTCTGAGTTTTTCCCCAGCGGAGATCAGCCGGAAGCAATAAGGGAGCTTCTTTGTGGCCTATACCAAAAGCAGAAAAATCAGGTGCTTCTTGGCGTTACTGGGTCTGGAAAAACTTTTACAATAGCAAATGTCATACAGGACGCTGGACGGCCGACTCTTATATTTGCGCCTAATAAGACGCTTGCGGCCCAATTATATGGAGAGATGAAAGAATTTTTTCCAGAAAATGCGGTCGAGTATTTCGTGTCTTATTATGATTACTTTCAGCCAGAAGTGTATATTCCAAAAACAAACACATATATTGAAAAAGATGCGTCAATTAACGAGCGTATAGACAGAATGCGGCACAGTGCTACGCGTGCATTGCTCGAACGCAGGGACGCGATAATAGTTGCAAGTGTTTCTTGCATATACGGTATAGGAGCGGTTGAATCGTACTCTGGGATGTCTTTCGCGATATCTGTTGGCGATAAAGTGTCTTTTCGTGAGCTGTTTGCTAGGCTTACAGAGATACAGTATAAGCGTAATGATATATCATTTGTGCGCGGCATGTTTAGGGTGCGTGGCGATAATGTGGACATATTCCCATCTCACTACGAAAATCGGGCATGGAGGCTTCAGTTTTTTGGAAATGAGCTTGAGCGGATATTTGAGATCGACGTGATCACAGGAGATAAAGAGGCTAGCCTAGATTCGGTTCGCATTTTTCCAAATAGCCACTATTCCACTCCTGGCCCAACAGTTATTCAAGCTTTGCGAGAAATAAAAATAGACCTGGACGCAAGACTTACTGAGCTGAAATCAGAAAATAAGCTCGTTGAAGAACAGCGCCTGCGTGAGCGGGTGAATTATGACATAGAAGTTATGCAGTCCACCGGAACATGCCCAGGTATAGAAAATTATTCTCGTTATTTAACAGGGAGGAGTCCCGGAGAACCTCCCCCAACACTTTTTGAATATTTGCCGCGGGATGCTCTTCTTATTGTAGATGAAAGTCATGTCAGCATTCCACAGCTTCGAGCGATGTATAACGGGGATCAGGCAAGAAAGTCTAATTTGTCTGATTATGGGTTTCGTCTTCCATCTTGCAAAGACAATCGGCCTTTAAAATTTGATGAGTGGGAGGCGCTTCGTCCAGATACTATATTTGTATCTGCTACCCCAGGTTCATGGGAGCTGGAACAGGTAGAAGGAGTTATAACGGAACAAGTTATTCGCCCAACAGGTCTGCTGGACCCCGAGTGTTTTGTCCGTCCAACAGAATATCAGGTGGATGATCTTATTGGTGAATTGAGATCCGCCATATCATCTGGAGGAAGAGCTCTGGTCTTAACGCTAACAAAAAAGATGGCGGAGGATTTAACGGAGTACTTAAGTGCTGCGTCTATTAAAGTTCGATATATGCATTCTGATATAGACACTCTTGAAAGAATAGAAATTTTGCAGGATTTGCGAAGAGGAGAGTTTGACGTATTGGTAGGAATAAATCTTCTGCGTGAGGGGATAGACCTTCCGGAATGCAGTCTTGTTGCGATTCTTGACGCTGATAAGGAAGGATATCTTCGCTCATCGTCTTCTTTGATTCAGATAATAGGGAGAGCTGCGCGAAACGTAGATGGTAAAGTGATTTTATATGCAGACAAAATAACAAAATCTATGCGCTATGCCCTTGAGGAAACCTCTAGAAGAAGGGCTAGACAGATGGAATATAATAATAAACACAATATAACGCCTAGGACCATATGCCGTGTGCGCAAAGATATAGTCAATTTCTGCGACTTAGAAAGCGGTTTACAAGAAGAATCAAAAATAGTGATTAAAGATGCGGGAAATGAATCTGGAATAGCTATGCTTTCAACTTTAGAATTAGAGAAAAAAATGGTTGCGGCTGCTGAAAATCTTGAATTTGAAGAAGCGGCTAGGATTAGGGATATGTTAAAAAAAAGGCGAAAATAAAACAAAATTTACTTTCGCTTGATATAATGTTTGTCTATACATGGTCGGCAAAGACTATTATTTAAAAACTATTGTTTCTATAGCGCTTTTTTTATTATAAAAAACTTAATAAACGTATAGAGTTATAACTTTATTCCTGCTAGGTGTAGAACTGCAGACAGGGTGGAGTCGCATCCCCTTAAAAAGTCGTGATGCTTTTGTAGCTCATTTTGTGCGAGAGTTTTTGTTGCTCCTTCAAGCTGCTGCATAAGCTGGGATTTTATATTGCTATATTGGTCTTTTAGTTGCGATATCTGGTCCTTCGCCTCTCTTTTTGCGCCGTGAAGTTGTTTTGAAATTTCATGAAGTTGGTTTTCTAGGTTTGCTATGGTTGTTCTTACGGCCTGAACGTCAGCTGCTGCTGTCGCTATATCGGACGCGACAGCTGATGCTAAAGGTGCAGATTGCTGAGGCTGCTGCGGTTGTTGAGTTCCGCTTGCAGCTTGATTGTCTGCAACAGCGTTTTGTCCGAACGCAATCAAAGCAACCAAACATGTAACATAAGATTTTGCATTCATGCTTATTCTCCTTGTGGTATTATAACTATTAATTACATACAAACAAGGTATCATTTTACGATTAAATTCTTATTAACATAGATACAAAATAAACAAACCCTAAGAGCGGGCGAAGAGACTCGAACCCTCGACCCTAACCTTGGCAAGGTTATGCTCTACCAACTGAGCTACGCCCGCATCTGGTTAATGATATTTTACAAACTTTTTACCGTCAAGAGCTTTTGCGCCTCTTTCGCGGTATGCGGTATCGTTTAGCTCTTTCTTCTTTCTATATTGGTTGATTGTCTATTTTCATGATGCGGACATAATTCTGTGCATAGTCCACTCTTTTCCTAGAGCGTGGATAACTTCGAAGAGCCCAGGAGATATCCGGCTTCCGGTGACTAATATGCGCAGTGGCTGTGCGACATCTTTAAGCTTGAGACCTTTGGATTCTGCCCAATTTTTTATAAATAGTTCTATAGATTTTATGCTCCAATCAGAAAGATCTTGTAGGTCGTTTGCTATTTTTTGCGCATGTTCTATTTGATCCGATGTTATTAGGTCTAAAATTCCTTCATCGAAGGATTGAAGATCTTTCGTGCAGTATACTTTTGCCATCCTAATAATGTCTGGAAGAATTTTAGAGCGCTCTTGAATTGCCGGGAGTATTGTAATAAGACGGAGCTCTGTTTCTGTATCAATATTTGTATCAACTGCTTTTTCTAGATCCTCTTTTATAAGACCTAATATTTCTCGAGAGCTTTTGTTTTTGATATAGTGTGCGTTTAAGAAAAGTAATTTTGTTTCATCTGCTTTTGCTGGAGACTTTCCTAGTCCGTCAAAATCAAACCATCTTACTGCGTTTTCGAGCGAAATTATTTCTTCATCTCCTCGAGACCAGCCAAGTCGAAGAATATAGTTTAGAAAGGCTTCGCGTAGAAGCCCGCGCTCTTTATACTGTTCGACGCTAACGGCGCCTTCTCTTTTTGAAAGCTTTTTTCCGTCGGTTCCTAGAATGAGAGGTATATGCGCGGTTGTTGGAATAGGCCACCCCATAGCAGCGTATATCTGAGCTTGTCTAAACGCGTTTATGAAATGCTCTTCGCCGCGTATGATATGCGTCACCCCCATATCATAATCGTCTACGACAACTGCTAGCATGTATGTGGGAGATCCATCGGCGCGCAAAAGTATCATGTCATCTATTTGTGAATTATCAACGCTAACTTCTCCCAGCACCTTGTCATCTATCGTCGTTATACCATTTATCGGTGCTTTTAAGCGTATAACCGGAGCAATTCCATCGGGAGCATCTTTTTCTTCGCGGTCTCTCCAGCGCCTGTCATATAACGAAGGCCTCTTTTCTTTTTCAGCCTGCTCGCGCATTTGCTTCAGTTCTTCTTGCGTGCAATAGCATTTATACGCTTTTCCATTTTCTAGCATTCGAGCTACTATTTCTTGATGACGTATTGCTCGTTGGGATTGTATTACAACCTCATCATCCCACAACAATCCAAGCCACCTCATAGTAGACAAAATTTCTTCTTTCGATGCTTCCGTAGAGCGTTCTCGATCGGTGTCTTCTATTCTTAGCAGGAATTTTCCACCGCAGTGTCTTGCGTAGAGCCAATTGAAAAAAGCTGTGCGAATGGAGCCTATATGTAAGCTTCCAGTCGGCGATGGCGCGAACCTTGTTACTATATCTATTTTCATGATTAAGGCGACAAACAATACTCTTCGGACCAAGTCTGAATTAAAACTGGCAAAAATAAAAGCGGTATAACGCAGAGCATGTTGTGTAAATCTCGCGGCATCTGTTGGTAAAATATGGAAAACAAGAGATGTTTGATGATAGAATGCGCATGTCTCTTGTGGTGCATGCTTGTTTTCTAGCTGTTTTGTTCGGAGGTTGCGATGAAGCTGTTTTATGGGGAAAAGATGGAATTTGAGGCTGATATTGGGCTTGAGATTCACGCAAGAATAACATCAGCTAAGACGAAGCTTTTTTCTTCGTCTGCTATAGGGTTTGGAGCTGAACAGAATTCTCAGATAAACGTTGTGGACCTCGCCCTTCCAGGAACGCTTCCAGTGTTAAACGAGTTTTGCTTGGGGCAAGCAATTCTTACAGGTCTTAGTATGGGCGCGACTATTAACAGAAGAACTGTTTTTGAGCGCAAAAATTATTTCTATCCAGATCTTCCTCAGGGCTATCAAATATCTCAAAACGAAGATCCGATTGTGCTGGGCGGCTTTTTAAACATAAAACTTGAGGATGGGTCAGAGAAAAAAATAAATTTACACAGGATTCATGTGGAGCAGGACACTGGAAAAGCTATGCATGATCCTGAGCGCGGGGTGTCGTTTATAGATTTTAACAGGGCAGGAGCTCCGCTTATGGAGATCGTCACTATGCCGGAGATAAAAAGTCCGGAAGAAGCAGGGGCGTTTATAAAAAAGCTGAGAACAATTCTTCGTTATATTGGAACATGCGACGGAAATATGGATGAGGGGCATTTTCGCGTTGATGTGAATATTTCTGTACGTGTACCTGGCGAGAAGCTTGGCACCAGAGCAGAGGTAAAAAATCTTAATTCTGTGCGCTTTGTCCAGCAAGCTATTGTATATGAGATAAAAAGACAAATTTCTCTCATAGAATCTGGGAAAAATGTAGATCAGGAAACCAGGCTTTTTGACGAAAAATCGTGTTCCACAAGAGTAATGCGCGACAAAGAGAATGCGCACGATTATCGATATTTTCCAGATCCGGATTTATATCCGATTATTGTGTCTGAAGAGTATATTATGGATATCGCAAAGGGTATGCAGGAGCTTCCAGAGCAAAAGGCGGCACGATTCGTGAAAGAATTTGAGATTACAGAGTACGACGCAGCTGTTTTGACTGAAGACAAAGACTTTGCTGATTTTTTTGAGGCCGCTGTGATTGAGCTTCCGTCGAGGAGTGAGAAATCGTGCAAGCTAATTGCGAACTGGATCATCGGGGAGCTTTTTGGACACCTTAATAGATATGGTTTGCGTATATCAGAGTCAAAAATTTCTCCTGAAAATATTGCGAGACTTGTGTGTGAAATTTTAAGTGGAAACATTTCTGGCGCTGCTGCGAAGGAAGTGTTCGCGGGCATGTGGGAAACCGGAGATAGCCCAGGTTCTGTGATAAAGCGCAAGGGGCTTGCTCAGGTGTCTTCTCGCGAAGAGCTTAGTTCTATGATAGACAGGGTTTTGGCTGAAGAGCCCGAGCAAGTGCAGAAATTTCTTTCTGGAAAAGAAAAAATATTCGGTTACCTAGTGGGGCAGGCGATGAAAGCTAGCAAAGGAAAAGGCAACCCTCATGTTATACAGGAAATTATGAAAGAGAAGTTAGGGAAAATGAGGTCTGCGCTGTGAAGTTGCGGAGATAGACTGGCTTAGAGATTTATGTGGTTATAGTCTATAGCCAGCTTCTCCTTCAGATATCTATTCTCCCCCGGGTGGAACATGCGCGACTATTTGTGGGGTGCTTTGGCCTGTGGATATGTTGGAGTTGTTGAGCAACAATTCCAATTCGTGTAATGCGGCCTCTTCAGGTATCACTCCTCCATGCGCACCTATTTCTCCACCGGGTGGAACATGCGCTACGCCCTCCACAGGGATCTCTTCTTCCAAATGCGGATTATACCCACCTACTAGTACTTCTCCCTCGTCAATTTGGACATTGTTGCCATAACAACTATCCAATAGACCTTTACAAGCAAAAGAATCGTTATTCTGAACTAACCCAGCGCAAAGCCCTGCGCATATAAATAAAATTAATAATTTTTTCATGTTGGCGATATGTAATATGAACCATATTAATATATTATATTAATTTTATTTAATTAAAATTAAATAAGAGAAAAGCCGAATGATTATGAAAACAAAGTAATGAATAACCGAAGTTATTCATTGCTTTATAAAAACAGGCTTTATGGTAAAGTTTTGCACAACCGCTATTCTTCTTCTTCCGGTATTGCCTGTATGTCATGCGGTTTAGATGATTTTTTATTAGCCTTAAATAATTTTTTCAGTCCAGAATAATATTCTCTTAATGCTAGAAAATCAGAAGCATAATATACATCGCGGATTTTAATTTTTTCTAAATAAAGCTTAGCTTCGTCGGCTAGTCTTTCTAATTCTTGGTTGTGATCAAGTTGCATTTTAAGCATATTGTCTATTTTTTTTAGTAGTTTATTGGACAATTTGATAATCTGCAACTTTTTGTTATTTTGTGCTTTAACAGGGCTTTCGCAATCGAAAAAGTTGTCGTTGACATCGTTAGGGGAAATTTTCTGTAAAGATTGAGGCTTCCATTTTGGCGCAGATAAACAATCGGTATGAGGAGTGGCTGAGATGCAAACAGCGAGCCAAACCGCCGCTGTTGATAAGTTAAATTTATTCATTATTATTCTCCGCATAGTAACCGTTATGATGCATACTACGCCTGTTTATGGAAAAGTCAATATTTTTTTCAGAATAAATATTAACAAAACACAATGGCTGTTGCTTTTACAGTTTTATATTATTGATTTTATCCATAAGATGATTTATGCAGTCTTGGGCCGATGGATATGTGCCGCTTTCTGCCCAGCGGTCTATCCACCAATTGCGAGCATATGCAAGAGAATGCTTGATTTTTTCTCCGGTAAGGCCTAGAGACAGCATATCTTTTCCTGTAATTGGAAATTCTGTAATTTCGTAGGTGTTTACAAACTCTATAGCTTTTTTAAGACGTTCAGCAGAAGAACCTGCTTCATGCTTCTCGTGCATGTTTGCTGCTTGTTGAATCCACAAAGAGCCAATTGTGATATCTTTCCCACAGGTGTAAATGTTTTTTGCTATGCTGGTTTTTGCGTGAGAGATGGATGCAGAGCAGGAATACACAAGGTTAAGAAACTTTTGCTGATTTCTTGACAGGCGGAGCCTCGGGAAATGATGGCCACCTATGCTGCATAATCTTGTTAGATTATCTGATTGCATTCGGAGGGTTTTTTCTAACTGGCAAATGTTTTCGAATATTTGGCTGTTAAAAGAAGGCGCTTGTTCGTTAATAGTGAAGATATGCTTGAAAAAGTCGTTTTTGTGCATTGAGCGGATGCACGGCCACGGATTCTTCGAGCAGAGCATTCTTAAAATTTCTTTTGTAATTCTCTCTCCAGAGATGATTCTAAGATTATGCCTTAGCTCTATGCATGCTGATAGGCATTCTTCATTAAGCTCTGTTTTTGCATAGAACGCATGCATGCGGAAAAAGCGAAGTATTCTTAGGAAATCTTCTTTAATCCTTTGTGTGGGGTTGCCTATAAATCGAACTTTTCCTAGGGAGATGTCTTGTAGTCCATTAAAATAATCATAAAGCTTTCCGTTTGAGTCTACGTAAATAGCGTTTATCGTGAAGTCACGACGAGAAGCGTCTGCTTCCCATGAATTTGTAAATTTTACTTTTGCCCGCCTTCCGTCAGTTTCTTCGTCTCGTCGTAGCGTCGTTATTTCGTAGGGTTGCTTTTCTATTACAGCGGTTACGGTTCCTTGCTCTATGCCAGTTGGTATTACGCAAACTCCCTTGTCTGAAAGGCCTGCCATAAGTTCGTTTGGCAATAAAGTCGTTGCTATGTCAAAGTCATCGAACGGAAGCCCAAGCAGAGAGTTTCTTACAGCTCCTCCAACAAACCGGCCTTCGCCAGATAGTTCAGATATCAGCATGAGGATCTTTTGATGTTTTTCTTGGTGAATCCACGATAATTTTTCTTGTACGTTAGACATTGCTGTTAGCTATGGTTTTTTGTGTTGTCGACTTTATTTCCGCGACGATTTTTTTTGTGTCGTCTATGGAGCTTAATTTTTGTACCTCGTTCACTAGTTCTGTAAGAGCAAATGGCTTTTGTAAAAAATACACATCAGACGTTGTGTTTGAAAGGTGTGCGCGGACCTCATCTTCCGGATATCCAGAAACGAACAAAATTTTTATCTCCGAATTGTTCTTTCTAACTATTTCTGCGAGAGAAGGACCGTCAACGCCAGGCATCATAACATCTGTCACTACTATTGAAACATCAGGGTGTTGTTTTACTATACTAACCGCGTGCTGACCATCTCTAGCTTCGACAACATCATAACCTTTTTCTTTAAGTGCTCTGGATGCGAAAAGTCGAACGGCGTCTTCGTCCTCGACGAGAAGTATTTTTGCTGACGAAGAGCGAATTTTTTGCGGTGCCGCTGTTGTATTTGCTGCATAAGTTACGCTGCCCTCTGTTGGTGCGTCAGCGTATTCTGGGAAATAAAGCGAAAATGTTGTGCCGCTCTTTAGTGCTGTTTGCACGTTAACGCCACCTTTGAATGACTCCATTATCTGTATTACATTTGCCAACCCGAGTCCAGTCCCTTGCCCCGGGTCTTTTGTGGAGAAAAACGGATCAAATATATGCGAGAGGTGTTCTTTTGGTATTCCTGTTCCGGTGTCGATGACGTCTACTACTATATATTTTTGAGCTGACAGGGAACCTTTTGCGACAGGGATTGGCGCGGAGATCAGTTCAGATTTTATAGAAAATATCAACGAGCCGCCGTTTGGCATGGCGTCGCGTGCATTGATCGCAAGATTAAGCAGGACTTGCTCGAGTTGGCCTCGGTCTCCATACGTTTGTCTTATAGAGTGTTGTTGCTGAATTGTAAACATGATCTTAGGGCCTATCATTTTTCGTATCAGAGGCGCCAGGTCTTGTATGCAAGATGGTATGTCTAGTGGCGAGCATACCGGAGTTGTTGATTTCGAAAATGCTAGAAGTTGTTGGATCAGTTTTGCAGCGCGCATGGAGCTTTGCTTTATTTGCATTATGTCTTTAGAGGAATCGCCGTCGGTATGACGCTGCAGTAGCAGGTCGCAAAATCCCATTATACCGGTGAGCAGATTATTAAAGTCGTGTACGATGCCGCCCGATAATTGACCTAAAATTTGCAAGCGTTGAGGATTTGTATCTTTTGCTGGAAGCCTATCTTCCGCTGGTTCGTCGAATACGGCTAGAAACTGTCCTGGAGATCTTTCATCGTTTGGCAGTATGTATTTTAAAAACGCGGTAATCGTTTTATTTTCACGTCCTTTTAGCCTAAGAGAAACAGGGTCTTGCATGGACCTGCTTTTTCTTATCGTTTTAAGGGATTTTGCAAGAGCGCTTTTATCTTTTTCCGCTATCCATTGGCCAAGAGCTGTGTATGTTCCGGAGTAAAAAGGCAGCTTATTTCTTAAAAGGCCGTTTACCGCTTTTATTCCTCCGCGCTCGTCTAAGAATGCGGCAGCTATTGGTATTAGTTCCAGAAGCGCGGGATCATTGACGCTTTTTATTCTGCTCGTAGCTTCCATCGGTGCAAGAAATAATCCTACAATATCAACGCTTGGGAGCGATATTACGTTTGATATGGCTGTTGGTATAAGAGCGCCATTAGCATCTTTAACAAGAAATACTTTCGTATGGAAGTCTTCCCATGAGCTTGGAGGAGTCTCAAATAAATCTAGAAAATCTGACCCGTATAGATATTGTACGGAATAGCCGAGCCATTCTGTAAAAACACTATTTACGAATAGAATTTTTCCTTCATCTGAGGCTATGCATACTGGAAGAGGATGAGACAGAAGC
Organism: Candidatus Hydrogenosomobacter endosymbioticus; assembly: GCF_021654655.1. Lineage (GTDB taxonomy): Bacteria > Pseudomonadota > Alphaproteobacteria > Holosporales > GW7 > Hydrogenosomobacter > Hydrogenosomobacter endosymbioticus. The sequence continues at coordinate 722,383 of NZ_AP025225.1, forward strand.
GTGCTTGCAAATTCGCTTAGTATAGATTGAGCCCTATTTTCCTCGAATTGCCAGAGAACTAGGTTTTTCGAGAGAGATATTTTTCTAACAACGAATTTTTGCGAAGTCCCTGCATAATCAAGCTCTATAATCTGAACTCGGTTTATGTCATTAGGTGAGGTAAAAAAATCTCTGTCTGTCGTTTTTGCTATATCTGCAATTTCGCGCATGTGCCGCAGTTTGTGCTCACCGAATAGCCGAGAACTCCTAATAATTTTAGTAGAGAATAAGATAGTTCCGCTTCTGTTTGAACAAATGAACATTCCAGGAAACAAAAATGAGAATTTTTGAAATACACTTACATGATTTAAGAAGGCAACATTTATGAGAAAAAACAAAACGAATCCTGCGGAGAACAATGGCTGACTATTTATGAAAAAATGCCATGAACCGAAGCAAGACAAAGCGAGCGTGAGCAAAAGCCAAACCGATGAAAATAGTTGGAAATCATTTCTCACAATTCCTGCACCCGGCTATTTCACGACTCCTATTTTTGCTGATTTTGTTCAAGACTTCAATGAAGATGTTTTTTCAGTAGAGCATGGAGCTTTCATGAGCTATCAGTTTGTGATTTCTGAAACTCTATGGTTGCGATAAATGGTGAAACATTGCGTGCCTACATGCATGAGACTATTTCATTGGGCAATGACATGGGAAACGCGTGAGCGACCTGTTATTTTTTGAATCCCAAAGAGGGCTCATGCGACGCAAGCGGTTTACAGTTTCTGCTATGTGGTGCGCGGCGAATTCTGCTTCTTCTTCTGTTGTGTTTCGGCCAAAGCTTATCCTGGTTGCTGTGTTTATTAGGTCTTCTGTTATTCCAAGAGCGCATATGACATATGAAGGCTCTAAAAACGCTGAGGAGCAGGCAGATCCGGCGGAAATAGCTACGTCTTTTGCACAAGTCATAAGTCCCTCTGACTCGACGCAAGAAAAGCATAAATTTACATTTATTGGGACGCGTTTTTCCATGCATCCGTTTATGTGAACTTCGCTGCATTCGCGCATTATTATGTCTAAAAATTTGTTACGTAAAATCAGAGCGTGTTGCCAGTCTTTTTCGCGTTCTTTATCCATGATTTCTGCCGCTTCTCCCAGACCTACGCACAGTGCTGACGGTACCGTTCCAGACCTTATCCCTCGCTCTTGTCCTCCTCCGTGTAGAATTGGAAACAGCTTCACCTTTGGACGTTTTCGGATGTAGATGGCGCCCACTCCTTTTGGACCGTATATTTTGTGACTGGAGATACTCATCATGTCTATGTTGTTTTCATCAACATTTATTTTTATTTTTCCAAATCCTTGGGCTGCGTCAACGTGAAAATATACGTTTTTACTTCTGCAAATTTTTCCTATTTCTTTGAGGTTTTGTATGACGCCTATTTCATTATTTACGGCCATTATTGAAACTAAAAAAGTTTGGTCTGTGATATTTTCTGATAGTTGGTCGAGATCTATTATTCCAAGACCATTTACAGGAAGGTATGTGGTATGCACACCGTTTTTCTCAAGCGAGCGGCAGCTCTCCAGCACACTTTTATGTTCTGTCGCGCACGTTAGTATATGATTTTTGGGTCGAATAGGGTGGTTTATCAAAAACTGGGCAGTTCCTTTTATGGCTAGATTGTTTGATTCTGACGCGCCAGAGGTGAAAAAGATTTCTTCTGGCTTTGCTCCTACGACAGATGCAATTTGTTGTCTTGCCGATTCTACTGCTTGAGAGGCTTCCCATCCGTAAGTATGAGTGTCAGAGCTTGGGTTTCCAAAAATATCTGAAAAAAATGGAATCATTTTTTCAACAACCCTCTTGTCACAAGGGGTAGTCGCTTGATAATCTAAGTAAACTGGGAGCTTCGTTAACATTTTTTTGACCTTTTCCTCTTGCCCTGATATACTCCTATGGTATACCAACCTTGTAAAATTTATACTAGTTGAGTAGTTAGTTGTTTTCTTTTGTTGTTTTCGGAGATTTTGAATGTCTAATATAATGATTGTCGGTGCGGACGGACCGGTTGAAGCCAGATACCATGCGCCAGCTTCTAGGAACGCTCCGATTGTCATAATAGCTCCGCCTCACCCGAAGCACGATGGAACTATGGCGCATAAGATAATATATCTTCTGTTTAGAGTGTTTGCGTCTTTAAATTTTGGAGTTTTGAGGTTTAATTTTCGGGGATGCGGCAGGAGCCCAGGGTCGTTTAGTGGCGGAGAAAATGAGATAAGCGATGCGGCCGCTTGCTTGGATTGGCTTTTGGATAATAATAAAATGGCTAGCCAGTGTTGGGTGGCGGGCTATTCTTTTGGCGCTTGGATAGGGATGCAGCTTTTGATGCGCCGTCCTGAATGCGTGAGATTTATATCTATAAGTCCTCCTGCCAACATATATGATTTTGGATTTTTGGCGCCTTGTCCAGTGTCTGGCCTTATACTTCATGGGGAGTGCGATGACATGATTCCTAAGGAAAGCGTTCTGCGACTTGCGTATAATCTGTCGATCCAGAGAAGGAAGAATGCCATAGAGTTTCATATGATAAAGGGTGCAGATCACTCTTTTAGCGAACATATGAAAGAGCTTGAGGACTTTGTCTTTCGGTATTCGAAAGAGTCTTTGCATAGTCTTGATGATGCATATTCGGATGTAGTTTGATTTTGTTGGTCGTTATGTGAAAGGAACATTGGATGGTTGATGGATTTGAGCGGTTTGATGTAGTGGTTTTAGGGGCAGGGCCCGGTGGATATGTTGCTGCTATAAGGGCTGCGCAGCTGGGATTTTCTGTTGCTGTTGTGGAAAAAGACAAGCTTGGAGGGGTGTGCTTAAATTGCGGGTGTATACCAACAAAAGCCTTCTTGAAGAGCGCAAAGTTGCTCCGCCTTCTTTCTGACAGTAAGAAGTTGGCTTTTCATGGAATAAAGACAGGCGATGTGTCTATAGATTTTGCAGAGATGGCTATCAACTCTAGAAGTGTAATTGAGAAGCTTTCGTCTGGGATTGCCGGTCTGCTTAAAAAAAATGGAGTTAGAGTATTTCGTGCTGCTGCATCGATAAAATCGAAATCAGTAGATGGATTTATTGTTTCTATTTTTGAAGGCAGCGGCGTTTCCTCGGAGATAGCAGCATCGAAAGTTATAGTTGCTACTGGCTCGAAGCCGCAATCTATTCCTGGGTTTGATATCGACGGGAAGTATTTGTGGAGTTATAAAGAGGCGCTTTCTGCAGACCGTGCACCTAGATCGATGATGATAATTGGAGCTGGGGCGATAGGGATTGAGTTTGCCAACATTTTTCATTCTTTTGGAACAGAGGTTACTGTTGTTGAGGCTCGTGATAGAATTCTTCCGTCTGAAGATGAAGACGTATCGGGCTATGTTTGCAATATGCTTTCTGAGCGCGGAATAAAGTTTTTCTTTGAGCAGAAAGCATTGTGGTCAAGGCGTAATGATGTTGAGGGAGTCGTCGATGTTGCGATTGAGTCTGTTGACGGGAGTTCGCATGTTTGGAGCGGAGAAAAAGTTTTAGTTGCGGTTGGGGTTGCTGGAAATTCTAGTGGTATTGGGCTAGAAAATACGATGGCAAAAGTTGAAAAAGGAAGAATCGTTGTTTATGATTTTGGCTTGACGGACGAACCTGGACTGTATGCAATAGGAGATGTTGCTAGCACTACGCCATGGCTGGCGCATAAAGCAAGTCATGAGGGAATTTTGTGTGTTGAGCATATGGCTGGCGCAGCCGTGGGGCCTATGGATTATTCCTCGATACCTGTTTGCGTGTATGGGTATCCGCAGACTGCTAGTGTCGGTATAAGCGAGAGACAGGCTCGTGATATGGGGCGCAAAATTAAAGTTGGAAGATTTCCATTTACAGCGAATGGATATGCCGTTTCTCAAGGAGAGTCTGACGGATTTGCTAAGGTAATTTTTGACGAAAATACGGGAGAGCTTCTTGGGGCTCACCTTGTTGGCGCTGAGGTGTCTGAGCTGATACATGCTGTTACTACTGCTAAGGCCGCTGAGGCTACAGATGAGGAGTTGGCCCATTCTGTGTTTTCTCATCCTAGCTTTTGTGAGGCTATTCACGAGGCCGTGCTTAATGCTTATGATCGCGCTCTTCATATATGATGCGATGCAAGTTGATTATTTTCGATTGGCTGGATGATGGATGACTTGAGTGGATGATTTAGTTTATAATCATCATCGTCGACGTGTTTTACGGTCTTTTAATTAAAAAATGAACTTAGGATATTTTCAGCATCCTGCGCTTGGTGAGCGCGAACTGTTTTTTGTTTGTCAAGACAGCGTATGGAAAGTAAGCAAGGGAGGCGGCAGAGCACAAATGCTCACGCATCCTATGCGCGGTGTGTCGTTTATCGCCGTGTCTCCTAATAATCAGATAGTAGCGTTTTGCTCTTGTGGAGAAGTATTCATAATGTCTGCTGATGGCGGGGTCCCTATTCAGCTGACTAGGACTTTTGGTTCTTCTAAGTTAATAGGATTTTTTGGAGATAGGCGTCTTGTAATAGCGTCGTACCATAAATCTGCATTTAGCGTTCCAACTATGTTTTTTATTGATATTGAGAGTGGTAGAGCTTCACAGCTTAACTATGGTCCGTGTGAATTTATATCTTTCAAGGGCGCGGTTTGCGATGATGGAGTTGATTGTAACTTACCAGCAGTAATACAGCGAGGGGGTTATAACTTCATTTCTTGGAAACGTTATAAAGGAGGGATGGCCGCGGACCTTTGGATCGACAGAGACGGGGCTGGAAAGTTTGACAAGCTGATAAAAGAAAAGAACAACTTGTTTAGGCCAATGTGGATAAAAGATCGTGTGTATTTTTTGTCTGATATAGACGGCACTGGAAACATATATTCGTGCGACGAGAAAGGGTCTGATATAAAAATGCATACGAAACATTCCGATTTTTATGCTAGACAGTCGTCGTATAGGGGGGGCGAGATCGCGTATAGTTGTGGAGGAGAAGTTTGGTTATTTGATTCAACGACTGGCGAAAATCGTCTTCTAGCTATAGATGTTTCTATGAGTGGCTCTGAAGACGCGGTTGAGTTTGCAGACCCGGCTAGAGGGGTTACAAGCGTTGGACTCAGCCATAGCGGGGCGGTTATGTCTGTCGCGACTAGAGGCCGTCTTTTTTCTATGACTCCGCATAAAGGACCGGTTCAGCAGATTGGAGATGCCGATGGTGTGCGCTATAGAATTTCTGTATGGATTGATAAAAGCATAATATCCGTGAAAGACATTGGTACGGAGGACGTAATTGAGATTTTCGAAAACGGTGCGCAGTCGGAAAATTCTAAGCAGTTTTATGGCCACCAGTTTGACATGGATTTTGGGAAAATTATCTCGATAAAACCTTTCCCAAAAGGAAAAAAGGTTGTTATGGAAAACCATAAACACGAGATTATATTTTTAGACTTAGAAAACGTAATTGGAAGAATAATAGACAGGAGCCCTTGTGGAAAATCTGCTGGAATAGACGTATCTCCGGATGGCATGTGGATAGCGTATTCGAAGGTTCTTAAGCAGTCTCGTAGGTCAGAGATAAACGTATATGATATTGGTAGAGATGAGGTCAAAACCCTAGTGCCGGCGTTGTTTTTTAATTTCTCTCCAGCGTTTGACAGAAGTTCTTCAAGGATGTATTTTCTTTCTGCGAGGCCATTTGGTGACGTGGAATTTAAGTCGGCGTCGTTTGATGAAGAGGACTTGTTTGGCGTGAGGCCAATGGTTGCGTTGTTAAAAAAGGGCGACGTTTCTCCATTCCTTAGTCCGCTAATGGGGCTCGATGGCGATAAGGAGCGTGATGCGGAAAAAGGCGATAACTCGGAAGGAGCAATAGATGACAAAAGGGATGAATCAGCCGAAAAAAATAGCAGAAAGGGCGATGCCATAGAAATAGATTTCTTTGGCGTTTCAGATAGAATAGAAACTTTTCCTGTCCCTGCGAGAGATTACGAGTCGATCGTGTCTATAGATGGGGGCAGGGTTTTGTATAGCACGAGCAATTCTTCTGTTTTGAAGGATTTGGGGTGTGGTGATGGTTCTGGGTCTGCTGGGGAGCTGTTTGTTTACGATTTTGCATCTTTGAAAGAAGAAGAAGTGCTTTCCGATGTAAGCTTTTTCGGTCTTTCCGGAGACTTGAAGTGGACTATTTACAAAAACGGAAGCGATAGGTTTAGGATCGTGCCTACAGGGTCGAAGCCAGATGACTCTGATACGTCTTTTAGGGATGGCGGCAAGGTAGACATTGGAAGAATTAAATTGCGAGTGTGTCCGTCCAAAGAGAGGCGCTTTATGTTTGATGAGGCGTGGAGGCTACAGAAGCTTTTGTTCTGGAGGGAAGATATGGGCGGAGTTGATTGGGACTCCGTAAGATCGAAGTATTGTTCGTGTGTCGATAAAGTTGGATGTACGTCGGAATTGTTCAGTGTGATAGAGGATATGCATGGCGAACTTGGGACCTCGCATGCGTATGTTCTTGGTCAAAAAAATGAAAACTCTGAGATCGGCTCTCTTGGAGCTGACATTGAGTATGACGAGGCCATAGACGCATACAGGGTTCATAAAATTTATGCCACAGATTCATGGATACCAGAAAAAGCATCTCCGCTCAGAAGGTCCGGTGTTGATGTTAAGGAGGGTGATGTAATCTGGTCCATATATGGACGGAGGCTTTCTAAAAACGTGTCGCCAGAGTTTGTATTGGAGCGCAATGCGAGAAATCCTGTTGATATGGTTATTAGCGAAGGAGATGGATCAAACAAGAGGAACGTAGTGGTTTTCCCGTCTGCTTGCGATGATTACCTGAGGTATAGAGACTGGGTTGAAAATAACAGGAAATACGTAGGAGAGAAAACCTGCGGAAAGGTCGGTTATATACATATTCCTGACATGTCTGGGTTCGGATATGGGGAGTTTTTAAGGGCTTATATTGCTGAGTATGATAAAGACGGGCTCATCATAGATGTTAGGTTTAATGGTGGAGGAAACGCTTCGTCAAAGATTTTCAATTATTTGAATAGAAAGAGGATAGGAGCTGACAAAAGTCGTTTAGAAGGAATTATGCACTATCAGCACGAGGCCCCGAAAGGCGCCATGGTGTGCCTTGCTAATGGGTATACAGGGTCTGATGGGGATTTGTTTTCTTATGGATTTAAGCGGTTTGGGCTTGGCCCCCTTATAGGAACGCGCACATGGGGCGGGGTTGTTGGTATATGTCCGAGGTATGATCTTTTGAATGGAGTGTTCACAAGCCAGCCAGAGTACTCATTTTGGGTTGACGGTCTTGAGTGGGGGATAGAAAACCACGGGGTTGAGCCAGATATAGAAATAGAAATATCTCCTAACGACTATAGAGATGGAACCGACCCGCAGCTTGACAGGGGAATAGAAGAGGTGCTCGGCCTTATACCAAAATATAAAAATTATGAGCACATTTTGAAAAGTTAGAATGATGCTATGCATAGAGAAAATGCAAGGCATAAAGAAAGTAAAACAAAATGAATATATGCGACATCACTTCGTTTACTCTTCAAGATTTTCCAGATAAAGTTGCGTGCATCTTATGGTTTTATGGGTGTAATTTTAGATGCCTATACTGCCATAATCCTGGTCTTGTTATTGGAAATAGAAGTGTGCTTGACGAATCGGAAGTGTGGAGCTTTTTGCAAAGCAGAATTGGGAAGCTCGATGGGGTTGTATTGTCTGGAGGAGAAGCCACTTTAGACAAAGATCTTCTTTGTATAGCGAGAAAGATAAAATCCATGGGGTTTGCTGTAAAACTCGATACAAACGGAAGCAATCCAAGAGTTTTAAGCAATTTGCTTTCTGACAGGTTGCTTGATTACATTGCCATCGATTTTAAAGCTCCAAGGTGCAAATTTAAATACATAACTGGTGTGAATTCTTTTGACAATTTTCGTAGAAGTTTATTGATACTATGCGAATCTGATATAAAATTTGAAGTAAGGACTACGGTTCACTCAGACTTGTTGTCTGAAGATGATGTTTCAGAGATAATAGAAGAGCTTGACGCTGCTGGATTTCGCGGGTGGTATTTCGTACAAAATTTCAAATATGCACAAAATCTTGGTAAAATCCAAGATCAACGAAAGTGTATAGACGTTTCTTTAATACAAAAACCAAAAAATTTTCATGTTGATTTCAGAAATTTTTAGATGTGTTAAAACGTTTATGTTTTTCATGTGCTGTGATGGACTTTTTTTGAGTCGTATTGTAGAATCCTATGGAAGTTGTTGTGGTTAAAAGTCGTATTTATGGCTAAGAAAAAAGCAGGAGCGTGGGTGCGCTTGATAAGCAGTGCTGGGACCGGGTATTTCTATGTCGCAAAGTCAAGTCCAAAACCTAGGACAGAGAAATGGACTCTTATGAAATACGATCCGCGGTGTAGGAAGCACGTTCTTTTCACAGAAGCTAAGATGAAATGATCGAAGGCCGCTCTCGTTTTGGCGTTTTGGTATTTTAAGTGGTAAGCTCGCTTGGTGTTTCTAGAGGGCTAGTTGTGGTCGTGTGTGCTCCGTCTGGAGCTGGTAAGACTTCTATTTGCAAGAAGCTTGTGTCGGAGTGTGCAGATGTTGTTTTTTCTATTTCTGCTACAACTCGGTCGCCTAGGGGAGTCGAAAAGCATGGTCAAGAGTATTTCTTTATGTCTAAAGAAGAGTTTTCTCGAGCATCTTCTGCTGGTGAGTTTCTGGAGCAGTCTTTTGTTTTTGGCAATTTTTATGGAACCCCAAAGGCGTCTGTTGAGCGTTATATTGAATGTGGTATGGATGTTGTTCTGGATGTCGATTGTGATGGCGCTAGACAGATATCTTCTGCGTATCCGTCTGATTCTGTTACCATATACATTTTCCCTCCATCTATTGAAGAGCTAGCAAACAGATTAGTTAGCAGGAACGAAAACTCTGCAGATGAAATTGAAAGAAGGTTGAAAGATGCGGAGCTCTGTGTAGCAAACCTTTCTCTTTTTGATTATATAGTTGTTAATGACAACTTACAGAAAGCTTATGAAGATGTAAAATCTATCATAAGAGCAGAGAAACTGAAGACATCTAGACGTGAGCTTTCCAGCTATTGACTATGGTGACATATTGCCGGCTCGAAGGAGATGAGTTTTCTATATACTCATCGTTTCCTGTGGTCTTTGCGCCGAGGTATGGCTCCCCAAGACGTGAGTCAAGGGGGTATTGAGGGGGGCCGCCCCCCCCAGCCCCCCCCGCGCGTCCCCCTCCTCCGATGAATCGATCAATCTTATAACGGCGCTGTCTCTATCTCTAGCCATTTTTTCGTATTCTCTGGGACAGCGTCTTTTAAAGAGCGAAAGACGTTTTCATGGTACCTGTTTACCCAGCTAATCTCATGATCAGACATCCACTTAGTTTCAATTAAACGACGTCCGAGAGGAACCATTATTATGTCTTCAAGCATAAGGAATCCCTCGTGTCTATCAGATTTTTTAACCATAAGAAGGTTTTCTATCCGTATTCCATATGTGTCAACATAGCACGCTGGTTCTATGGTGAACACCATGTTTTCTTCTATCTGAGTGTGAGTTTCTCTTCCAGATAAAAGTGGTGGATACTCATGAACTGAAATAAAATATCCAACGCCGTGTCCGGTGGCATGAGGAAAGTCAAGCCCTATACTCCACAAAGGCAATCTTGCAAACGCGTCTAGTTGTGCGCCGCTTGTTCCTCGAGGAAAATGAATTGATGCAGCCGATATGTATGATTTTAGTACGTGAGTGAAAAACTTTTTCTGCTCTAGTGTTGGTTCTGTGTTTCCAAGAAAGACAGTTCTTGTTGTGTCTGTTGTTCCTGTAGAATTTTTCTTTTTATGTTCTCCGCTATATTGTCCTCCGGCGTCTATTAGGTATATTCCTTCTTTAATAGCAAGAGTAGACTCTTGCTTAGGACGATAGTGCATCATTACACTGTTTGACGCAAAAGCAGAAATCGATTCAAAGCTCCATCCGTAATAATTTGGAAATTCTCTCCTAAACTCCTCAAGCTTTTTTGATGCGCAAAGTTCTGTATATGTTCCGTCAAGAGGTATCTGAGAAATCCAATGTAGAAACCTTGTGAACGCTATGCTTTCTTGAAGTAGGCAATTTTTCAACCCAGCAATTTCTCCAGAAGACTTTATCGCACGAATGCCTGCAATCGGCGAATGACGTTCTTCGGTGCGGATGTGTTTTGTATACGCGAGCAGCGAGTGTGGTGTTTTCAAAGGGTCATATAGAAACGAGTCATAATTATGCGATAGCTCTGAGACCTTTTCTTTAAATTGATCAAATTTGTACAGGCTTATGTTGGCGTCGTAAATTTCGTCGCATATGGTGCCTGGTCTCAGAAATAACTCACACGAGAATAATCCTGTTTCTTTGCGATATACCATGGCTCGTGAGCGTGCTACGGGGATTGTCGCTATGTCGTTTCCTCTGGTATTGGTAAGCCATGCGATTTCTGTAGCGTCGTACAATATCCATACGGCTCTTTCCGAGCTATGCGCAAAACACTTTCCGCATTTTTCTTGGAATGAAACGTCGCTGTCGTGACTTTTTACGTATGAAGTCTCGGGTTTGTTGGCTTGTTGAACGCTTTCTTCCAGCGAAGAATCAATGACTTTTTTTATTTCGCTAGTATCAAACGACACATAGCATCCGCATTGCTCTGCTATTCTAATATAACGTCTAACCGACGCAACTGTGTGAGACTCTGAGTTCATGCCCAAGACCTGTCCTCTGACTAGGTTTTCAGCAAGCCACTCTTCTACGCTTTTCTTAGCTTTCTGGATCACGGATACAAATTTGAAAGATTGCTTCTGCGATTGAGCAGAATAGATCCTGTCTACGAACAATAGAACGTCGTCTCTAGTTACGATAACCGTTCCGGAGCTTCCGGAAAAATTTGTAAGCCAAAGCATGCGTCGTTTGGCCTCCTGCGCCCACATTTCGTAATCTACTCCAGACACCATAAGCAAATCTATGTCTTTTTCCGCCATTGACTTTCTTATATTTGCTATCTTTCTTGAGACAGCTGTAGAGTCACAAAATCCCATCATTATTGCTGTAAATTCAACATTTTATGACGTACTATAACACATATATCAGTTTTTAAATATAATTGAATCAAATTTTGAAACTATTTTATGTAAAGTTTAGGTTGAAAATAACTTTTGTGGGAAAAATGCTCGCGTAAATTTTATAATAAGCCTTGTTTGCTTGTGAATGGTGCTAAACTAAATGTTAAGTTGCATGATTTTATGGGAAGTTATCTGTGGAGAGCTTTGATCTGCAGGCAGTTTGAGTTGAGCATGACTTCGTTTTGTAGTCTGGTGCGCAGAAGCAAAAGGATGTGGGCATGATACTGCCAAAGGCAGCGGCAAAATGTTTTATTGATGGCCTGAGGTGATGCTGCAGTAAAACGAATCTCTTCCTCTATTATCCGGAGAAAATTTCCATATACTCAAATTTGCGAAAATACGACCCTACGGCTGCGATTTACAAACAACTCCACTCATCCATGAGAAGCGCAAAAAGCAACATACATCTTTCATCCATCGCTTCAACACGCATTTCACACAAACGACCAAAGCCCCATGGGGCAGACCTGAAAGGCCCGAAAGTTCCAAAGGTTACCTAGAATAAAACTCTATTATAAGAGCCGTATTCATTTGAACAGGGTATGGTATCTCAACAGGATCAGGTCGCCTCAAAAATGTTCCGGAAAACTTTTTTGTATCCGAGGATATATAGTCGGGAACATCCCGGTCTTTGCATTCTATGGAAGACGCGACAACGGCGTTCTGGCGGATATTTTCATCTAAAGAAACAACATCTCCATCTCTTAGCCTATACGAAGGAATATCAACTCTCTTTCCATTCACCAAAACGTGACCGTGATTTACAAATTGCCGAGCGGCAAATACAGACGGCACGAACTTCAACCTATAAACTACGGCGTCCAATCTTCTCTCAAGAAGGTCGAGCAAATTTTCGTTAGTGTCTCCTCTGACCCTCACGGCTTCTTGATAAATTTTGCGAAACTGCTTTTCCCCAATATTCCCGTAATACCTCTTGAGCTTCTGCTTGGCCGCCAGCTGCTGTCCATACTCCGTGAGCTTCTTCGCTCCCTTGGTTCCGTGTTGTCCAGGAGGATAATTACGAGTATTAACAGGGTTTTTGCTCTCTCCCCACAAATTGACGCCACACCGACGGCTGTATTTATACTTCGCTTCTAAACGCTTGGTCATGAACTATGATCTGCAACTTTGTTTAACTCCGGAAAGATATAATAGTTTCAGATTTCTGTCAATCAGGGTTTTTATGTGCGTAGCTGGGTAGTGGGTTTAGTGAAGGGAGCGTATCATTCAGACACGCTATATCTTACCATTTCGTTTCGTTTTCTGCGCCGCTTTTGTCTATTGCTACTATTTTATTTGGTTACTAGAAAAACGGTGGAAAACGGCACATCTTTATGGAGTTGACAGAGTATGATAAACTTGGACCCGAAGTTGTGTTTTTATGGTTTCGTTCGATATGAAAAAAGAAAGAACTTTGTCTATACTAAAACCTGATGCTGTTCGCAGGTCAATTACAGGAGCTATAAATAAGAAATTTGAAGACGCTGGGCTTTCTGTTGTTGCCCAGAAAATGGTTCATATAAGTAGGGAGCAAGCGGAGCGATTTTACGCAGTCCACAGAGAGAGGCCATTTTTCCGAGAGCTGTGCGATTATATAAGCTCTGGTCCTGTTGTTGTCCAGGTTTTAGAGGGAGAAAATGCTGTAGCGAAAAACAGAGATGCTATGGGGGCTACGGACCCTCAAAAGGCTGCCGAAGGGACCATTCGTAAAGAGTTTGGTATATCAATTTCTGAGAACACTGTGCATGGGTCTGATGCTCATGATACTGCTGCAGCTGAAATTGCATTTTTCTTTTCTGGATGTGAGATATACTGAGTATCTGTTATTTTATGGGGCGCTTCAGTGGCGATACGTGAGAGTATCACTTTTCCGAATGTTTTGAGCGCTGTGCGCGTTATTATCTCTCCATTTGCATATATATCTATACAACAAAAAAGCCTGTGGTTTTTGTTTATTGTTGCCGTTGCGGCGTTGACAGATTTTCTTGATGGGTTTTGGGCGAGAAGATATGGGGCGCAGACTTTTTTTGGTGAGATTTTAGACCCAATAGCTGATAAGGTATTTGTAATTTCTTCATTTGCAGGAATGTATGCTGTCGGCGCAATCCCAACGTGGTTTTTGTTTCTTACGATTGTTAAAGATAGCTTTTTAGCTGCGGGGGCGTTGATTGTGCTACGAAGAAAAATAGTCGAAAGCGTGTCTGCTTTGTTTATTGGCAAGGTGAATATGTTCTTTCAAATAATTCTGTGTGTTGTAGCATTTTTTTATGTGTTCCTGGATGGGCAAAAAGCTAGCGGAGTGTTTTATGCTCCTCTAAACATATGCGTTGCTATTACTTCTGTAACTACTGTTATGACATGGGCTGTGTATTCTGTGAGAATTTTTCTGACAAGACCGTGAGGCGCGCTTACGCTTGGATATGTTCGGGCGTGTACAGATACGCGCAGCTGTATAGTTTGTGTTGCTGTTGATTTCTATTTATTTGCAGAGTACAATTGCGCGGCCGTTTGTGTGTTGCATATAAATACAAATTGTATTTTGTGTGCAACATTAAAGAATAGGGAGGATGTTATGAACTATTTTGGGAATTTTTGGCTGTCTATGTTTGTGGCGCATGCCGCCTCTATAGCGGGCCCTGTTTATGCTATGAAGTGGCCTGGGGATGATGATGGTAAGCACTGCGCTAAAAAACCAGCTAAAAATCTTGATAACCGCTATCCATACTATAACTATAAGGCCCCGTCTCAGAGTAAGGGAGGCTATGTGAGCGGCAATCAGCAGAGCGTCCAGAGTAAGGGGTATGGCCAAAGTTATGGTAATGATTACAGCAATTACCAGGCTCCGTCTCAGAGTAAGGGAGGCTATGTGAGCGGCAATCAGCAGAGCGTCCAGAGTAAGGGGTATGGCCAAAGTTATGGTAATGATTATAGCAATTACCAGGCTCCGTCTCAGAGTAAGGGAGGCTATGTGAGCGGCAATCAGCAGAGCGTCCAGAGTAAGGGGTATGGCCAAAGTTATGGTAATGATTACAGCAATTACCAAGCTCCGTCTCAGAGTAAGGGAGGCTATGTGAGCGGCAATCAGCAGAGCGTCCAGAGTAAGGGGTATGGCCAAAGTTATGGTAATGATTACAGCAATTACCAAGCTCCGTCTCAGAGTAAGGGAGGCGGGAAAGGTTACGGAGATAATTACACAATCTCACAGAATAAAATATCATCGGCAAACTATGAAAACGAAGATTGTAGTAAAATCTGCGATGAGTATGAAGATCAACGAAGGTGCGACAATAGGGGGCCTTTACAGATTGTTTATGATGTATTTATGGGAAAGACAGATTGCGATAAGGAAGAAGAGCCCGCTAGCAACATTTTCACCAATATTGCTAATTTTTTTGATCCTAAACCAAGTCCTGAAGAATGTGGGTGCCAGCAAGATAACGGCAATGATCGAAATTTGCTGTATTTTTTCGATGACTTAGTCGCAGCGCACCAGGGCGGAAACTCTCAGGCCAGCTTATGCAGTAACGTTGTAGACAACAATAGTGTAGGTGGAGGAGACAACAATAGTGTAGGTGGAGGAGACAACAATAGTGTAGGTGGAGGAGACAACAATAGCGGAGGCGGAGGAGACAACAATAGCGGAGGCGGAGGAGACAACAATAGCGGAGGTGGAGGAGACAACAATAGCGTAGGCGGAGGAGACAACAATAGCGGAGGTGGAGGAGACAACAATAGTGTAGGCGGCTGTGATAGCGGAGGCGGCTGTGATAGCGGAGGCGGCTGTGACGATTGATCAATGTTATATAGGATTTATTTCTGATGCAGAGGCTTTAGGGGCCTCTGCGCGTTATTGGTTCTTTTAGCAATCTAAGAAAAATCATTCATAGAAGCGAATAGAGAGGTTACTAGTCTAGCTTGTTTTTATAGAATACGCTCATTTTCCTAACGGTGGCAAACCACGCGATACATATAATGCTTGTAACAGCCGACAGCATAGGATATATAAGACCTATCGCGCCTACTTTGTTAAGAACAAAATTTAGAGACGTTATGACTACTCCTCCAGAAGATTTCGCTGCTCTGCTGGCGACAAGATCTACCGCCGCCTTTCCTTTCATTTTCAGCTCGTCATTCAGCGGTATATAGGCCATTTCTTTTGTTGGGTCGAACAGAGCGTATTTGCTGCCTCTGCAGAACACATTCTGGAAAAAGCCTACGCATATTATAAGGATTTCTGGACTTGTACCTATTATGCGTGCTATGGAAAGTATGTAAGCAGAGTCTTTACTAAGCATTAACGCGAAAAATAGGCATGAAGTGATGGCCATAATCAGCGGTGTAACGCTTGCAGAGAAAAGCCATCCAAATGCTTTGATGAAATTTTTTGATACAAGGGTGAACAGTATGGTAGTTATGCCAAGAGTTATGTATAGATACCCCATAAAAGCGTTTATGGCGCGTTCGCTCTTGTAGACTTCTCCAATTTGCCCCTTCCAAACGACCTCTGTGATATTTATTGTTAAATTGTATGATACGACCAATATTGCGATACATATTATGTATTTAGAGCTCACAATATGGCGAAAGCTTTCTCGAAGAGATATTGCTTTATGTGTCCGTTTTTCTGCTGGAGCTTTCGCAAGAGAGGCGCAATTTTTGCCACATGTCTTGCAAAGCCAAGAATATGCGGCAAGAATTATTATGCAGCAAAAAACAAAAGACCAACTATAGAGACTGACTTGAGCGCAAAAATTATTGTGTCCAGAGGGCAAGACAAGAATTTTCTCGCTGTATATTGTTAACAAACCAGCAGACACCATCCCTAGGTTAGCTCCGAGACCAAATAAGGGGTATACCCTTTTTGCTTCAGATATGTTTGTTATTTGGTTTGCGAGCTGCCAAAATAATATCTGAAGACCAACGTTTCCCCATATTTCTGCTACTACATAAAACGATGTGTAACACCAGTATCCAATTGCTGGTACCAAATCTTGAAGAGCTGGAAACATCTTTTTAAATTTAAGAACAGTTTCAGGGCTTGCCTGTAGCGCCCATCGATTTGGATATATGAATCCTGCAAAAAGCAGAAAAAACACTGCAAACGGAACAAGGCAGGCTATGTATAGACTAGACTTCGATAACTTGTCGCTGAGCTTTGCATATGTTATGACGAATAGTATGGATGATGGAACAACAAATACTACTTTTATCCATGATATAACTAAATTTCCATTTATAGTGGAAGAAATAATTAAAGAATCTTTTATATTGCGTACTGTGGTATAATTAAATAAAACACAAAACATTATCAGTACAAGAGGAACAAATTTCCTTAGCTCGCTTCGGTATAACGGGCACAATACGCTGCGCCAATATCCGAACCCACAAGCAGAAGAGTCAACATTTTTCTCTTCTTTGAGACTAGGCATATGCTAAGCACTCCAATGCGGCAGCACTAAGCGCACCAAAAAAGCAAAATCTAGAAATGGTTTTGCGCTGAAATAAAATCACACATATATTTTTACTCATAGAGCAAGGTAAAAGCAATATGTAAAAATTTCACATAAAGCGAAAGTCTCTCAGCTTATGGTAGTAAATAAGGTTCCATGGAAAAAGTTAGTTGAAAATGCTGGGTTGTTACACTTGTATAGCATTTACTTAATGTCGAGCCGGGAATATAGATGTAGTTGCGCCTATTTTATTTACCATTTTTGTGATAGCCTTTCGCGAGAGGGGCATTTGTAGAGGCGGCGCTTTTCATAGTGGCTCAGTATCACCAGTTTAATTTTTTTGATGTGTTTCTTCTTTCTGTGGTTTGCGTATCTGCAATTATAGGGTTTGCTAGGGGGTTTGTTAGAGAAGTTCTCGGGTTTTGCTCTTGGGGCGGAGCAGCTTACCTTATGTTTCAAAAATTTGAAGCGCCAATGCAAATTCTTGGTCAGTTTATTAGTAACCAGGTTATGCTTAGGGTTGCAAGCCAAGCGGCAGTGTTTTTAGTTGCTCTGATTTGTTTTTTAGTCATATCTCAGCTTATATCAAGTTTCGTGCAAAACAGTGTGGTGCATGGCATAGACCGATCTATAGGACTTATCTTTGGTCTATTTCGTGCAGCGTTTTTTATATGCGCTTTTTATCTTGCCCTTTTAGTTCTTGTGCCGAATAAAGAGTTGCCGTCCATAGTTGAAGCGTCCAAGAGTATTTCTCTTGTGCAGCGAGGAGCCATTTTTTTGCAATCTCTTTTGCCTGACAGTTTTCGCGAACACTTTGATTTTGACAAAAAGGTGAAATATATAATGGATAAATGGAAGAGTGCGCAGGATCTAACAGATGCTTTGTCAGACCCTAAAGCTTCTTGCGATGACAAAAGCCCGGGAGGAGGCTCTTCTTCTGATAATGAAAATCCCGACAACAGGGATGAAAAAAAAATTGAAGACAAATGATTTTTGGGATTTTTGTTTTAAAACATGAAAAAATAGGAAAAATGATTAAGCGTATATCTGGGGCGATTTTTTTTGTCTCTCTGTGTTTGTATAGGGCTTTTTCCATCTGTTTTTTGTTTTGGGCGTGTGGATTCTTCTTGTTTGCGTATATGGTGCAAGGGTATGATGTCCCGAGCGATATGGTGAAAACAGATGGAATAATAGTTTTTACTGGTGATATGTATAGGGTTGAGGAATCTATCAGGCTGTTTAATAGTCAAAATCCAAAGCCGATGCTTAGAATATCTGGCGTGAGAGAAGATTGTATCGCGAGCATTAAAGGCAGAAGTGAGAAAATATCTTCTGATAATGCGAAAGATACGATCTGTAATTTTGCACTATCTGCGCAGTGGATAGAAGAAAATAATCTCCATTCTGTGCGAATTGTTACTTCAAACTATCATATTCCCCGTTGCGCTATAATTTCTATGCTGTTTTGGCCGACAGGTGTTACAAAGGTGTTTCATCCAGTTTATCAGTCTGCTCTTAAAGGGTCATTAGAGCAGCATTTGAGGACCATGTTTTTGGAATATAACAAACTAGTGGCTTCTATTATTTTGCTTTTAGAATATACGATGGGGGTTTTATAGGAGTGGCCTCGCGACTAGCTGAGCAAAACGCTTCTTAACTCAGCTTTTGGTGTTTTGAGCTCTGCAAAATTACGGCGCAAAACGCAAAAGCTATGTCGAAAGACAATCCCTATGGGAAAAACTGGGGTGCCAGGATTCGAACCTGGGGATGGCGGAACCAAAACCCGCTGCCTTACCGCTTGGCTACACCCCAACAACTACGCTAAGATATATCTAAATACGTATTCAGCGCAAGATGCGACAACATTATTTTGCCACGCTATCTCTAAAAAAACTTTTACCAAATAGTTTGTTTTGGAGGTCTGTTATTATAATCATCGCCCCAATAGTTGCGATGAACCTTATATCTGGGTATGTCTTTTTTGACAGACACTGGAACCCTGTTACTCGTCTTTTCTCCAGAGACATTGCGCGCGAAATAAGTGTGACTATGGGGCTTATAACAAACTCTGATATGCCGAAGGAAGATATACATAAAATAGCGCTTGATAAGTTCGACATGACAATATCAGAAGAGACTTTTATGCCACCAAAGTCTTCTCATGGAGGGTTGGCATTGAGGTTTTTTAAGGCGGCGTTGTCGCAAGAAGTACGTCACAGCTATGTCATAACACAGACGCACAAGTTCATGTATGTGTGGATAAAGGCAGACAGCGGGGTGTTTAAATTTGAGATCCCTAAAAAACGATTTGCAAGCAAGACTTCTCTGTTATTTTTTCTATGGAGTGTAGGGTCTGCTGTCATACTTCTTGTAGTCGCCATAATATTCATGAAAAATCAGCTGAAGCCGCTTTATAGGCTTTCTCGATGGGCGGACTCGATAAAAGATTCCTCTCTGCCTGCGCATATATCTAAAATAGAAGGCGCTGCGGAGATAAGAAAGGTTGCAAATGCTGTTCAGATTATGGTTATAAAGATGAAAAGTACATTTGAGGAGCGCAGCAATATGCTTATGGGGATATCGCACGATCTTCGAACCGTTCTTACACGAATGAAGCTTCAGATAAAGCTTATGCCTGCGTCGCAAGATGCGGACGCCTTGCTGTTGGACATAGATCAGATGAATAAGATGATAGAAAGCTACATAGAGTTTGCTGGTTGTGAAAAAGTTGAGGAATTTCGTTTAGTTAATCTTGTAGATGTTCTTGAAAGAGTTGCTAGGCCATATAGCAACGTATTTATTAAATCTGAAGCTTCAAACTTTGCTGCTATGCTACGTGTTATACAGTTTACAAGGTGTATTCAAAATTTGCTTGATAATTGTTTGCGCTATGCAAAAAGCTCTATATTTATAACTGTTGGAGAGGATAGGGGGTGGTTTTATATAAGAATAGAGGACGATGGACCTGGCATAGAAGAGCAATTTCGTGATGACGTTTTTAAGCCATTTTTTAAAGTTGACAAAGGAAGGATGCTGGATGGGGCTACTGCTGGGTTGGGGCTTGCTATAGTCAAAGGCATTGTCGAGAATCACAGAGGGCAAATAAAGATAGAAGAAGCGGCGTCCGGAGGGGCCGTTTTCGTAATCAAGATTCCTGCAACCATCCATTCAGAAGAAGCCGCTTAAAGAGTCGGACTGTTATATCTGCAGCTAGCGAGCGTTGTTTAGTGGCCTGTTGCTGTTCTTCTTATTAACATAAACACAAACGTCGACTTTCTTCTTTTTTGGGAAAAAAATAACTTCTCCGATGCTGCACAGAATCAATGGAGCAACAAAGAAAAACGAAAAAAACCTTGTAATATAGGCAAACACCATACACTTTCTAACACATGGCTTCCGTTACCCGGTTTTACGCTGGTAGACTGTGCCGCCATATATAAAGTCACAAAACACAATAGACTATATCACAAAAATCCTTCAAATTCTACACAATTTTATATGATATTTTAAATAATTTTTTAAGAAATTTCAGCCGAGATTGAGGCTGAATTTTATGATAGGAAAACGGATATAGGCGAAGATAAGGTAGTAGAGGAATTTGCTCCCCAACCAAAATGCAAGACCTAAGATTCCGACATAAAGTTATGAGCATAAAACATAGCCATAATAAAGCCCCTGTCTGTCTGTTGGCTATGTAGATGTGGAGCATCGTCGTCTGAGGTTGTTGTATATAGCTGTACATTTTATGTTTTAGATTTTTGTCTCGGAGATATACAGAGTGTTTCGTGATTGTAAAAGCGAAAATGCATGTAAACAAGTGTAATACCAAAGTTAAAGGACGCATTGAGTTATCGTTTATCTTTATCTAAAAGCGTCCGCTAACTCCAAAAGCTACCGCAAGCGCCATCCCAATGCCAACCGCATAGAGTTGCGCAGAGATTTTACCAATACTCAACAAAAATTAAAGTCTATTGTAGCTAGCTCTCTATACGGCAGAATGGCAAGAGCTAGCAACTTTACTCACGATAACGCGCTCAGCAATAGTAATGCTACTAAATTCATAATTTTTATCAATGGATTTATAGCCGGGCCAGCGGTGTCTTTATATGGATCGCCGACTGTGTCGCCAATAACAGCAGCTCTGTGCGCCTCAGAGCCCTTTCCTCCAAACATCCCTTCTTCAATGTATTTTTTTGCATTGTCCCAAGCTCCTCCGCCAGATGTCATGGAAATAGCAACAAAAAGACCAGTAACTATTGTTCCAAGAAGCGCCCCTCCAAGACATTCAAATGCTTCAGCCTGTCCTACCATAAAGTTTATAGCAAAATACACGCAAAGCGGAACCGCAACCGGCAACAGAGCTGGCGCGACCATAGCTTTGATGGAAGCCCTAGTAAGCATATCTACAGCCTTCCAATAGTCTGGCCTGGCTGATCGTTCCATTATTCCTGGAATTTCCTTAAATTGTCTCCTAACTTCTACTACAATAGATGAGCCAGCTCTGCACACTGCTTTCATCCCCATAGATGCAAACAGAAACGGAACGGCTCCTCCAACAAACAATCCGACAACCACATAAGGATCGTCTAGTCTGAACGTTAGCATTAGTTGGGGGAAGTAGTATTTCAAATCTTCTGCATAAGCGGAAAACAAAACCAAAGCCGCAAGGCCGGCAGAGCCTATCGCATATCCTTTTGTCACTGCCTTGGTAGTGTTTCCAACCGCATCCAAAGCATCGGTCACTTTTCTCACTCCTTTAGGCAACTCGGCCATTTCAGCTATTCCGCCCGCGTTGTCTGTTATTGGACCATACGCGTCAAGCGCCACTATCATTCCTGTGAGCCCAAGCATGCTTGTGGTGGCGATAGATATTCCGAACAATCCTCCGTTCCAATACGAAATCAATATGGAAGCGCTTATTACTACAACAGGAAGAGCGCATGCTTCATTGGATATAGCAAGCCCCTGTATCAAATTAGTGCCTGCTCCGGTAACTGAAGATTCGGCTATACTCCTAACGGGCCGGTAGCGCGTTGAAGTGTAGTATTCCGTTATCCAAACTAAAAACCCAGTAGCAAAGAGTCCGGTAAAAGCACAAGAAATCAATCTTATTCCAGTGAATACTTGCTGTGAAGAAACCGTATTTGCAAACACGTCCGTTAGGCCTATCATATTCTTTGTCATAATGAATATCCCAACTGCCGACGCAGCGATAGAGCATATAAGTCCTTTATACAGGGCGCCCATTACGTTTTCGGATGACCCCAGCCTGACAAAAAGAGTCCCTATCATACAGCTAAACAAGCAAATAGCGCCTATTACAAGCGGATATAAAGCCATCACATCTTGAATAGCTCCAGTAAACGATATGAGTGCTATCTGTATGGATGAGACAAGAGTCACAACGTAAGTTTCAAATAAATCTGCGGCCATTCCTGCGCAATCGCCAACATTATCTCCTACGTTATCTGCAATGACGGCTGGGTTTCTCATATCATCTTCAGGAATGCCGGCTTCTATTTTCCCAACTAGATCGGCTCCGACGTCTGCTCCTTTGGTGAAAATTCCTCCCCCCAACCTCGCAAATATAGATATAAGAGACGCGCCAAAGCCAAGAGATATGAGCGCCTCTATGATCTTTCTGCTTTCTACCCCATAGCTTTTCATACATGAATAATATCCAGCTATTCCAAGAAGACCAAACCCAACTACCAAAAATCCAGTAACTGCTCCAGAGCTAAATGCAACACCTAGAGCTTCTCTCAATCCGCTTCGAGCTGCTTCCGCCGTTCTAACATTAGCGCGTACAGATATAGACATCCCCGCATATCCAGCAGCGCCAGAGAGTACAGCCCCTATCGCAAATCCAAGAGCTACATGTTTGCCTACGAAAAAAAACAGCCCAATTGCTACAAGAGCTCCAACGGCTGATATCGTCACATATTGTCTGTATAGGTATGCGCGAGCGCCCTCTTGAACTGCTCGTGCAATCTCCATCATTGAAGAGTTTCCAACCGGAAGAGAGAAAACTCTTTTTGTGACTAAAGCGCTATAAAGCAACGACATTAGCCCAGAAAAAAACACGCCATAAAGCAAAACCATCTGATGTCCCATACAAATGTCACCACAGCCTAAAACTACTGCATGAAGATGACAAAAAATAAGCAAAATCGCAATAGGCAACTGATATTTGTTCAAGTTGTATTCGAATGCATTTTGAATACTGTGAAGACAAGTTATTTGGAAAAGGTGTTGCGAGGACTGGTATAAGTTTGTATATTTGACGGTGGTTGATGTAGCTTAAGTGGTTTTTGATAGTTTTTTATGATGTTAATAAAAGCGAAGCAGGTCATTAGTAAATTTTTATGCTGTGATTTGTCGAGAGCGAGTGGTCGGGTGAGCGGTAGGCGCTGTTGGTGTGTGTGTGATTCTGGGATTAGCCTGATAGAGACCATAATAGTTCTTGTGATAGTTGGAATATTTCTTGGATGCGCGTTTAAGGGTATGGAGTTTATAGAACAGGCTCGCCTTCAAAAGGTTGTTACGCAAATTGAAAGCTACATGGCCGCTGTTAATGCTTTTAAAGAAACATATGGATATCTTCCAGGAGATTTTCCTAATGCTAAATCTACCTGGAATAAGAGTGATGTTGAAGATGGCGACGGAGACGGGATAATTGGTGGAGCGTTGTTTGAGAAAGGGAAGGACGCGTCTCTTTTTTGGAGTCATTTGAGTTGTGCCGGATTTATACAGGGGGTTGATAAGAAAACCGATGGGATAGTATATCCAAGCAGCGCCCTCGGTGGCTGTTTTTCTGTCAAGTATAATCCTGCGGAAGGAATGGAGGGACATTGGCTGGTTCTTGGTCAGGAATCAAAGGGTGGAGCAGAGGGAGGACTTCTTACGCCAGCAGAAGCTAAGTTTATAGAGAAAAAATTTGGAAGCGCAGATGCTATGTCTGGATCTTTTCAAGTTCGAAAGGGCTCCGGCGTGGACATAGAATTCGTTAAAAATGGGCAATATGACACATCTATTAAGAAGAAAATTTGTGTTATATACGTTTTTTTATCAAATTAACTTATACAATTTAAAATAAATATTTATTTATTTTTATATATCTTAATGAGGAAAGAATTTTTTTTAAAGCAGCCGGTTGTTTACTCGGTCCCTATTGTCGCTTTAGTTTTTGCTCTGGAGTTTTCCTGTAGTTCGCTGGCAGGACCCCCTCAGCTAGGCCCTACTAATAAAATGCAATTGAGAACTAAGCCTGGAGGTCCTGCAAAAGATGGCGCGGGAAACAAGAATAAGGCGGTCGCTATACCAGACCCCTGTCCAGCGGAATTTCCATCGTCATATGTGATTTCTCGCGTGAATGGAGTTGGAAATTATGCAGAAAAAAGAAAAATAGAACTAGCGGGAAAATCGTGGGATATAGTGGATTTTTTTGTTGAAAGAAATGATTATGTCGGGAAAAGCGATTTTTGGGTTGCCTTTAACAACAGCTATGACACCGATCATGGGAAAGAGACGGCCCTTAATGAGGCATATAAAAATAAACTGAAGCAGATAACTGGGCTTGGTTCGTCCAAAATTCAAGGAAAACTTGGAGAGAGAAAGCCGGTAGAGCGAGGTAAGCTCGGTGATGCGAAAATTAAAACAGAGCTGATAAAGGGCTTAAATCAAGAATTTCCCGGAGCTATTTCATGTAGTTACAAGATAATGGCTATTTCTCCTATTACTAAGGGAAAAAGTAAGAGAATAGGCTCTGTTGGTATTTCTAGAATAGCTCCAGAAAAATTTCAGCCTAAAAGCGGCCCCATAAACAATGTAAAAAGTGGCAAAGATGGGAGCGATAGTAAGGCAAAAAAGGAGAAACACAATGAATAAAAATATTTTTAATGGTTTTATGCTGGTTTTTATGGCGGCTGCGGTATTTTCGTGTGCGCCCATAGCTCCTAGAGCGTTTGGTGATGATTATGGAATCTATCCTAATGTATACGGCTCTTCGTACGCATATGGGGACTTTATCCCATTTTATAGCCAAATTTATAGACAAGATATTTACGATCGCGGAAGGTGGAAGCATCACCACAGACATCATAGTAGTAATACAGATTATAAACAGCATCGAGGGCACTCATTTCATGGACATTCTTTTCACGCAGGAAGGCATATGGGGGGATTCAGAAGGTAGGGATAGGTTATTGTTTACGGTTTTGTCTCGGCTCCTGAAGCTGGACGGAAATTATGGGTTCATTTCTGATGCGTTATTCTCGCTTGTAGTTAACACAATTGTAACAATTAGAAGCATATAATTTCCTGAAAATTTGTTATAGGTGTAAGAGATGCGGGCTATAGCTATAGTTGCCGTCCTTGTTGTGTTTGTTCAGGGAGGGATGACGGCGAGTGCAGGGTTGCGTAAAAACAGCGAGGAAGTATTAAGTGTTTCCAGCGTATACTACGTGGCTCTTTCTGAATTTGGGAGGTGTTTATTCTCTAGTTTTAAAAGAACAAGACAATATAAGGATTCTGAAACCGTATTTTTTGCATATTCTCCTTCGATGCTTCAATTATATAAGAGCATATCAATTGCTTGGGATATTACTAGCGCTGATATAAGTAAAGCTGCAAAAAACGTCAGAAGCTATGATAAAGGATCTTGTCGCGGAGGAGGCAGAGAAGGGTTTTTATGTGCGGCTGGTGGTCTTATCAACGTGATGCTGAGGATTCAGAGCGGCTGCGGTGAGAGATTTGCAATGTCCGAAAGAGCCGTTTACATGATTGTTGCTGCTTTGGAAAAATTGGCCCCTTATGTGGATGAAAGTTTTTTTCGCTACATAATGACGATTTTATCTAATAACATTTCTTCTATAGTGAAAAGCGGAGCTATCGAGAGCCGTTGTGATGCTTGGTATATGGGAAAAATATTAGAAGCCGCTTTTCCGCTTTTGAGCTGTCAGATTGCATACAGTTTTTCTAGTATGTGCGCTGGTGGAAAAGCAAACGTTGAGGATAAGAATAGCGCACTCAATTTTTTGGAGAAAAACAAGTACATCATTCCAACTTATATAAACGGCGTGATAGCAAGGTTGGCAGACTTGTCGAGGTTTTCTAAGAAAAAGTCCAGCGCTAACGCAAAAAAGAAGCCATTTTATAGAAACCATTCGAAAGATGGTATTGATGCCCGTATTGATATTAGAGATGTTGCTTGAAACATATGTGTAAGTCCGCGGTCAGGCAGGGTCAGAGGAAAATTTGTGAGGCATCTCTAGTCTTTATCTTTATTTATTGCCGTTTGTAATTTTTCAAACAAAATCATTGGAATCAGTAAGAGCGCAACCATGATAACTGCTAGCGCGCAAGCCGAGGGCCAGTCTTTGCTTGTGAAAAATTCTGCCCAAAGCACTCTTCCAATCATAAGTGAAGTGGGTCCCCCTAGAAGCTCTGGAATTACATATTCTCCCATTGCTGGAATAAACACAAGGCTGGCGCCAGCGACAAGTCCTGGGAGCGACATTGGAACCGTTATTCTCCAAAAAACGGATGTTGGCTTGCAACCAAGATCAAAGGCTGCCTCAAGAAGAGATCGGTCGATATTTTCAAGCGATACGTATGCTGGAAATATCATGAACGGGAGATAGGTATACGTAACCCCTATGCCAACAGCTAGCTGGTTATTGAGCAACTCCAGCGGTTCTCTGATTAGACCTATGTTAACCAACAAGAAGTTTATTATGCCTCGATCTCCAAGGAGGTTCATCCACGCGTATACTCTCACTAAAAACGATGTCCAAAAGGGCAGTATTGCAAGTATAAGAAAGACCTTTTGCATCTTTTTGCTAGACTGAGCAATGCCATAAGCCATTGGGTATCCTATCAATACGCACATCATTGTTGCTAAGGCAGCAATTTTTATCGAGTTAAAAAAAGCTGTTCGGTAAAACCCGTCACACAATATAGAGCTATAGTTGGAGAACACCATACGTATCTGCAAAAGCTCTCCATCTACTATTTGTATGAAAGGCTTATAAGGAGGTATTCCAACCGCGAGCTCAGAAATGCTTATCTTAAATATGACAAGAAAGGGAAGAACAAGGAAAAGCAAAAGCCAAGTATACGGAATCCATAGGCTGATTTTTTTTTTAATTCTAGTTTGAAATAGCCTCATTTTGTCGATTCCGAGCCATGCATCATACTAGACGACGGTGCGCTTCGCATGAGCAAGATAGTAGCAAAATACCTTTGCTAGTTCAATTTAATCTTGGGCAATTGGTCGTTTTTATATCTCATGTTTTTCGACGATTAATATTGCAAATAAAAACACAGCGATAAACACTGGAGCCCATATTATCATAGCATAAAAACTATTTTTTGCTGAATTAAACATGAACATATACATGAGTTCTTTTTGTAGGTATAGGCAAAAACATGCGATGCTTCCGGTTAAGTTCCATATGAGTGCAGAAGCTCCTCCCCTGCATGATATAGAAAACAACAAAGCCAGAGGACCCAGCAAGGTAATTAGCGCCGCATTCATTAGCAAATAGTGCCATCTTACTATATGAGCGGGCGTGTATTCAGATTTTCTTATCTCGCGCCCTATATCTCTGAATGACGAATTCCCAACATACGCTGTCCTTTTTTTTACAACTATTTCTATGGGGTTGAATTCGCATTTTATTTTGCCAGCATTCATAAAGTTGGGGCTTTTATTTTGCTGTATTTTCCAACAGTTTCTTACAACTATAGAGTTTTTTTTGAATTTTGCGCTTTTTGCCCAATAGCTTTTTATGAATTCTCCTGAATTAGAGAAAAAATATATTCCAACATCATTTGCTACGCCTTTTTGTTTAATGCGAGCTATGTGAAGAAATACTTTTCCAGATTTTGTAGTTATGCTTTTCCAAAAGTTTGATGCTGCTGCCGATTCAGAAGAGGATTCTTTTCCAAGTAATGATTTAAAGGTTGCGCCATACTCTCTCATCATTTTTTCTGATACTGGGCTGAGTATATACAAATCTAGAGTTGCGATTATAAAGCTGATCAATAATACGGGGGTCATAAATTGCATAAAAGAGATTCCGATCGAGCGCAAAGCGACGATTTCTTTATGCCTGCTTAATCTAAAAACAAATAAAAGGGCGGAGAAAAATATAATGAACGCGAGAGTTTGATGTATGATAAACGGCATTTTCATGGCAGAGAGCCAAAGCTGATCTGCCGCTCTTATAAATATAGATGACTTGTTTCTTGACGTTTCAAGAAGTTCTAGAAGGGTTACAATAAATACAATAAATAACAATATTACTATAAGTCGTATTGTAAAAAGGCCTGAAAGATAAAAAAATATTTTGCGCGGGAGTATTAGGTTACTAATTTTTCGAAACTTACGATTTTTCAATTCAAACATTGCTATATTTCCCGTCTTAATAATTCGTCGGCTGCTTTTATCTTCTCTTCTCTAAACAGCTCGTATAACCAAATAATTACCGGGAATAGCATGGCGAATACCATTATAAATGAAAACAACGGGTTTGAAAATTTGTATAAACCAAATAGAATCACAGTTTCGAAAAGCATTACCATGGAGGTGGCCATGAGTGGTTGTTTCCATTTGTTTTTTCTTTGAGCGGAGGTTTTTAGAAAAACGAATACGGAGACTAGCGCAAATATAATCGGCATGAGGGGAAACACAATTCTATACAAAATTTCTGCGTCGTATACGCGCTTTTTTTCATCATCTCCTCCGTTTCTGTTTAGTATAAGTTCGTGAATAAAGCTTTCATGTGGCTTTTTTTCTACCAGAAAATCTTTTCGTGGCTCGAGGTTGACTGTGTATCGTTTAAATTTTAAGAAAAACGGCTGTGCAGACCTATCTATAGTAATTTCCTGATGAGTCCCGTTCGTTATTACGAAATTAATCCCGCCGTCTGCAGAAGCCTCAGTTGATGCTTTTTTCCCTGTTATCAGTGTTCGTTTTTTTGGGTCTGATTCGTCATAAACTATTATATTTTTGAAAACATTACCCGCGTCTCTTTCGCTTACATATATGGTGCGTCCATTTATTCGTATAAATTGTTTTGGAGCAAGGATGGACGGAGCTATGTTGCTCCTTATTTCTCTCTCTTTCTTTTTAAATTCTTGAAAACTAATTGGAAGCAAAAACAGGCTAATAGAATATAGGAATCCCACCATGAACACCGCTATTGCAAAACATGGGTATGCGAAAAACGAGCCGGCTACACCGCAGCACAGCGCTGCTTCCATCTCATGGTCATTTATTATCTTGTAATACACAAATAAAATCGCTAGCAAAAATCCAAACGGAAGAGCAATCATCATTACGTTTGGAAGGAGGAATATAAAAAAAGAGAGAAAATCTGAAAAAGATATTCCGCTGTATGCTATCAAACTGCAAAATCTAAACGATTGTGTCATCCAGATTATCGTTGTTAAAATACAGCTAATTCCTAATGTTGCAAAAATAATTGATCTTGATATATATTTCTGAAATAAAACCATGGGGACGTTAAGATATATATCAAAGGACGCAAACAGCATGAGTATAAAAAAATTTTTTTCTTTTTTCAAGTTTGTGTGCTCGGCGGTTATTATTTTGCTTATTTCGCAATTTATTAATTATTCGGAAGCAAAAGCTGGCAATGAATACGGAATAGCTGGAATTGTCAATAAAAAACCAATAACTATAGGAGATGTAGACGCAAGAGTCAGAATAGCATTTCTTGCGTCTGGAAGCAGGCCGACTGAGGAGGCTATGAAGTCTCTTAGGCCTCAGGCATTGAGAATGCTTATGGAAGAAGAGCTTCAAACTCAAATAGCGAAGCAAAACAATATAAGCGCTGATGAAGGCGAAGTAGAAGATAGGATAGATGCTGCTGCTAGGAATTTGGGCATTAGCAAGGGGGCGTTTATAAAATTTCTTGCTTCTAACGGAATTTCAATAGAAAGCGTTCGAAAGCAGATACGAGCATCTGTTTTCTGGGTCAATTATATACGTGAAAAATATGAGAGGCTTATTGTTGTGAAAAAAAGCGATATAGATGCGTTTATAAGGAGGAGCCTTGAAGACAATATAGGTGAGCAGTGCCAGATATGTGAGATAGTGGACTATGTGGACAGCAAGCATACGGAGCTGCAAGCTATGCAGAACGGTAAAAAGATACGTGCTATGCTTGATAATGGAGCGTCGTTCCATGAGATGGCGCGCCAAATGTCGTCTGCTCCTAGTAAGGAAAGCGGAGGTATGCTTGGATGGATTAGTGTTAACAGGTTAGACCCTTCCATTCGTTCAGCCGTGAAGCATATGCAGCCAGGAGAGTTTTGTGGTCCTATCCGAATTCCTGCGGAGGGGGTTGCAGATAGGGTTGTCATATTTGCTCTGGTTGATAGGAGAGTTGTCAAAAAAGAAGAATTTAAGATCCCGTCTGTTGAAGATGCCGCTAGCGTTTTGAAGCAGGAAGCTTTGGCTAGATGGTCTAAACGAGAGATGATCGATTCGAAAAAATCTGCGTATTATAAAGAGCTAATAAAATAGAAAATGGAAGGTGTGGATGTGTTGGTTGTTTGCTGAGAGCGTCGCTGTTTCTGCAGTTTTTAGGAGATAGGATAGTTTTTATTGTGCTAGAAGGGACCAGCATTCGTCAGAAATAGAAAGGTGGTTGTTGGCTGGGACGATATACAGCAGAATTGTTTTTATAAGTCAAATCTTTCTGGATCATTGGCGCGTATATTGGTCATAGCGGACGTGGCTGGATGAGAGAAAGATACGCTGCGGCAGTGTAGCATCATCCCTTCTTTAAGCTTGCAAGAGCGGTCCAAATTTCCGTATAAAAAATCTCCAACAACCGGACATCCTATGTGTGCCATGTGTGCGCGAATTTGGTGCGTTCGTCCGGTTTCTGGAATTATTTTTATAAAAGAAAAATGGGCTCCGTTTTTGCAAAACTTTCTTACAACTTCGTATTTTGTTACCGCTGATAGGGCCATGCTTGTATTATAGGGTGGGCGCTGGAACTGTGTATTTATCTGCATGGAACACACCATCTTTGCTCCTCCGTTCCAGGATGTTTTTATTAAAGGAGTATCTATTGTTCCCTCAGGATCCTTCGGAAAGTTATGCACAATTGCTATGTATTCTTTTTCTATGGACCTATCTCGGAACATAGCGGCAAGTGTGCGTGCGCATGATATAGTTCGAGAAAACAAAAGAACTCCCGATGTTTGCTTGTCGAGTCTGTGAGCTAATTTTACAGAAAACTTACCGCATTGTTGTAGGTTTTTTTCATAGCCATACAGCGTTTCGGCCACCATGTCCATGCTAACAGATTGACGTGTTCCTCCTTGAGAAGCAATACCGGCCGGTTTATTGAACGCTATCACATGCTCATCTTCGTATATTACCCATAGGCGAGCCGCATTCATGATTTCGTCTGGAATTTTGATTTTTGGACTATGCGTCGCCCTGTTTTCGTTTTCTTCGATGAGCTTGCTGTATATGGAGATCATGTCGTTTTCGCAGAGTCTAAGTGAAGGGAATGCTCTTTTATCGTTAACTTTTATGTCTCCGGTGCGCAAAAATTTTTGTATCGCGGAGGCGGGGATATTTGGAAGCCTATTATATGACCACTTATCGATTCGTGCGCCTGCGAAGGAGGGATCTACAAATTCTTGTACTGTTTTTTGCTTTGTCATAAGGAAGCTCTATCATTACGGTTGACCGCGCTGAAGAAAGGTCTACTCGCTTGCGTTACAATTGCGTTAATTATAAACCGAAGGCGCAGTATATCAAACGTTATTTTCTTTGGGTTAATTTTTTTGATTAGAGCTACAAATTTGCGCTATATCTAAAACTTCTTTTGCGTTCATGCCTGCTCTTCCCAGCATAAGCCCGTCCGCTCCGGAGGCCATTATCTGCAGAGCATTGATGGTGTTTGCTGCCCCTCCATATAAAACTCCAAGGCAGCGATCTTCCGCTGGGTGTATACAAGATTTTATGTAAGATATCGCTCGGGATATATGTCCAGAACTTACAGCCTCATATGGCGCTCCAACAGCCCATACAGGCTCATATGCAATGATGATTTTTCCATCGGATGGGATGCTGGAGGTTATTTGCTGCTGTATTTCGATATCAAATTTGCATGGAGAGCTTTCTCCGATGCATATTATGGGGGTGATGTTGTTTTTGATTGCGCTGAGCGCTTTTGCAAGAATAGTGCTGTCGGATTCTTTATGATATTTTCTTCTTTCACAATGGCCTAGTATTACATAGTCACATCCAATGTCGCGCAGCATGTTGGCGCTTACATCTCCAGTGAAAGCTCCTCTTTCTTCAGAAGAACAATCCTGAGCTCCGAGCGAAATTATGTCTGTATTCTCAAAATCTGCGCTGTTTGCGCAACTTGATAAACTTGGTAGATATGGAAAGGGAAAGCACGCTATTATTTTAGGTGGAATTCCTTGTCCTTGCGAACGTGTTGATTCGGAAATTTCGTCGATAAACTCTGTGACTAGCTTTTTGTTTCCGTTCATTTTCCAGTTGCAGACTATGAATTTATTTTTCATTATTTGTGTGAGAATTTATGTTGTTTCCATATGGTATACGGCTTTAATGTAGCTACGCAATGTCTGGATTCTTTGTGACGTTTTTTGAATGCTAGATTATAGGTTTTATAGATTTTTATATGGTAAGAATGATACTGTTTTCTGTCTGCCAGTAGAGAACAACTTTGTCGTCCCATGTGACAGGCCTTTCTGCCAAGCGGAACAAATTGGGTTGCGTCGCGATTACTATTTTTCCTGACCTAAGTTGAACGTAATAAAGCGAAACATCTCCGAGGTACGCGATGTCCTTCACAATTCCTATTGCGAAGTTGTTGGGGAGGTTTTTTATTTCCGTTGATATGAGAATTTTCTCTGGCCTAATAACCACAGAAACATGAGCCCCAACTGGCGCGGCTGACGAATACGCAACTGCTAGGTCTGTTTCTATATGAGGACTTTTTACGACCACATACTCTTGCTCTTCGGATGTTACTATCCCATCAAAAATGTTTACTATTCCAATGAATTTCGCAACGAAAAGAGAATTTGGGTATTCGTATACTTCTCCCGGAGTTCCAACTTGCTTGATTTTTCCTTTATCCATAATCCCAATTCTTGTAGACATAGTCATAGCTTCTTCTTGGTCATGGGTCACCATTATGAAAGTGGTTTCTACTTTCTCTTGTATATTCACAAGCTCGAACTGGGTTTTTTCTCTGAGATTTTTGTCTAGGGCTGCCAGCGGCTCATCTAGAAGTAGCACCTTTGGTTGTCTAGCTAAAGCTCGAGCCAGCGCCACTCGCTGTCTTTGTCCTCCAGAAAGCTGATATGGGCGTCTGTCTGCGAAATCGCTCATATTCACCAGATCTAGCATTTCTTCCACTCGCTCTTTTATAAATTTTCGGCCAAGTCTTGCTTGCCTTAGCCCGAATGCTACATTATCGCGAACACTCATATGCGGAAACAGCGCATAAAACTGGAACATTATGTTTACTGGAAGGTCATATGGCTCGGTTTTTGTCACGTCGATGTCGTCTATGTAGATATGGCCGCTTGATGGCTTTTCGAATCCTGCTAGTAGACGTAGCATGGTTGTCTTTCCGCACCCAGACTCGCCAAGCAGAGAGAAAAATTCACCCTTGTATATGTCTAGGCTGACGTTTCTTACAGCCGACACCGAGCCAAACTCTTTTGATACAGACTGGAACTGAATAAAAGGTTTCTCCGTTGGGTTAAGCCACGGGTCAACATTTTTTTCCCGCGCTGATTTCATGAAATTAGCTGTAGACATACAAACCATATGGAACAATAAGCAGCGAGACTTGCTGTGATTATACTCGTTTATTTTTGTGTTGGAAATTTTTTTGGAACTTGTCGAAATCTATTTTCGTTTTGTGTAGGTGAGGGCGGATGAATATAATAGCCTTGCGTATATGGAACTCAGGTGAGAGACTGGTGTTAATAATGAATTAATGCTGAGGAAAATGTTTCAGAACAATGTGCCAATAATCGGTATAGAAACAAGCTGCGATGAGACGGCGGTTGCTGTTATATGTGGCCGCAGTATCTTGAGCAACGAAATATATAGTCAAACAAAAGAGCACGAAAAGTTCGGGGGGGTTGTTCCTGAGGTGGCTGCTCGTGCTCATGTGACTGTTTTGACAGATTTGTTTTCTATAGCTATTGGCAAAGCAGGGATTAGGTTAAGGGATGCATGTGCTATAGGCGTTACAAGCGGACCTGGACTTGTTGGAGGGCTGCTCGTAGGAACTATGTTTGCAAAAGGCATAGCCATCGGATCTTGTAAGCCTGTCTATCCCATAAATCATCTTGAAGCACATGCTCTAACTGTACGCATGTTTGATGACCGCGCAAAATTCCCGTACTTGTTGCTTCTGATTTCTGGCGGGCACTGCCAAGTCATCATTGTAAATGGCGTGGGAAAATATCAGATGCTCGGAGCAACTTTGGACGATTCTCTTGGTGAATGCTTTGATAAAGTTGCGCGCCTTCTTGGGTTTTCATACCCGGGAGGACCTAAAATAGAAAAGGCTGCGGTAGGAGGAGATCCGTTTGCATTCGATATTCCGGAGCCGCTTAAAGGAAGCAAAGACTGCTTATTTTCTTTTTCTGGTTTAAAGACTGCTTGCGCTAGCATCATTCAAAGGAGTTCTCTAGACGAGCGCCAGGTAAAAGATTTTTGCGCTAGCTTTCAAAGGGTGGTAGCGGACCATCTTTGTAGAAAAATACTCGTAGCTGTGCAAAAGTCGGAAAAATTTGCCGGTTTGTCTGAAAACAAAATTTCATGTTGCGTGATCGCTGGAGGGGTCGCGTCTAACGCATATATAAGAGAGCGCATCAACTTCGCTCTTTCTAGTGTTCGCTATGAGCTTGTTGTTGCTCCATCAGAATTTTGCACAGATAATGCAGTTATGATAGCGTGGGCGGCGCTGGAAAGAATGGAAGCAGGGGTTGCTCCCGCCGACTCTTTTTCTGTTCATCCAAGGTGGCCTATTGGTTTTTAATTTTATTCTCATAAAAATGCCAAGCAATAGCTCTCAAAAATACATCGTCAAATTTAATAAATTGTGTGGTATAGTACGATCTGGTTGGCGTAGCAATGAAAGAATATATGCAGAGGGCGGGGTTTTGGTCTTTATTAGCATTAGTTATAGGAGTGCAGTTAGGTCTGGGCGCGACGATTCTGCCGAGCAATTTAGCTCCATATGGGGTTTGGGGAATTCTGAGTTTTCTTATTACTGGAAGTGGAGTCATATCTCTTGCCCTTGTTTTTGCAGCCCTTTCTGAGAATTCGCGCGCTGGCGGGCCATATGTATATGTGCAGGATGCCTTTGGTGACAGAGCTGCGTTTGTTGCGGCTTGGAGTTACTGGATAATATCATGGGTTGGAACCGTGCCAATTTTGGTTTTTGCGGCTGGTTCTATGGAGATGTTGTTCGGAGGATGGAGCACTTCTACGGCGATAATAGTTGAGATTACCATACTTACGGTCATAACACTGATCAACCTTACTGGCGTTGGAGCAGGCGAGATCATTTTTAGTGCTGCGCGCGTGATCCCATTTGTCGTTTTTCCGTTTATTGCTCTGAAGTATGGATCGCTGAAAAACATAGAAATACCTAAAGATATTTCGCCTATGCTTGCTTTGAATAAGGCGAGCCTAATAGCCCTATGGGGATTTCTTGGAATAGAGGCTGGCACTACGCCGGCAGATACTGTAGAAAATCCTAATAAAACGATTCCGAGAGCTATAATCTATGGAACTTTTATAGTTGCCGCTTTGTATATAGTAAATCTTGTTTCTGTGATGAGCGTTGTTCCAGCTGGCGCTCTTTCAAATTCCCTTAGCCCTTATGCGACTTATCTTGAATACTCTATGGGGGGAGATTATGCTAAGGTTGTATCAGTGTTTATCATCATAGTTTGTGTTGGGTGCGTGAAGTCATGGATTTTGACTTCTGGAGAAGCTGCGTATTCCGCTGCGCAGGAGCAAATGTTCCCAAGTTCCTTTGCTAAAAGAAACAAATTTGCTAGCCCATATGTTGGAGTAATAACTACATCAGTTCTTATGGGTATTTGCGGACTTATGTTGAAAAACAACACAATAAAGGAGCAAATCAACATTCTAATCGAATTTTGCAGCACAGCATATCTCATATTGTATATGATATGCGCTGTAATACTGGGTATTATGATGTGGCGTCGGAAAATAGCGGCCTCCGTTATGAGGTGGTCTCTTGTGACTGTGGGGTTGGCATTTTGTTCGTGGGCTATATGTATGGCCAGACCGAGAGATATAATTGGCGCCGCTATGATTCCTCTTTCCGGTGTTGTTTTGGGGCTGTTCAGAAGGAAATAGATTTTATTTATGTATACATAGCTTGCTCAGTTGCATGGAAGAGATTAGCTATAGTCTGTTCTCGAACCTGTCTAAAACTTGCTGAGCTCTATGGATTATATTTGTCGGTATTCCTGCGAGCCGAGCTACATGAAGACCATACGACCTGTCGGCGCTTCCTGGAATTATTTCGTGGAAAAATACTATTTTGTCATCCCATTCTCTGACGCTAAGCGTATAACATGCGATATTTTCTATTTCTTGAAGCTCGGTCAATTCGTGATAGTGCGTTGCAAACAATGTCCTGCACTTTGCAGACAATGCAAAATGCTCGACGCACGACCAGGCCAACGAAAGTCCATCGTAGGTCGCTGTGCCTCTTCCAATTTCATCAAGAATTACAAAACTTTTGCTCGTGGCGTGGTTTACAATAGTTGCAGTTTCTATCATCTCCACCATGAATGTTGAGTGGCCGCGAGAAATATCGTCTGATGCGCCAACTCTGCTGAACAAATGATCTACAACCCCGATCTTGGCTCTATCCGCTGGAACGAAACACCCTATATGTGCCATCAACACAATCAAGGCATTTTGACGAAGAAAGGTACTTTTTCCTGCCATGTTTGGCCCAGTTATCAGCCATAATTTCTTTTTTGATAGGTCGCAGTCGTTTTTTGTGAAATCAGACTCGTACGAATTTTTATAGGCTTGTTCAACGACAGGGTGTCTTCCGCCGATTATTTCAAAATCATCTGAATCATTTATTACCGGCTCTGTATAACAATTTTCTTCTGCGAGCAATGCAAACGCTGACGATATGTCTAATATTGCAAGAGAGCTTATAATTTTACGAATTTTTTCTGTTAGTGAGCGTAAATCTTCTATAAATCCATTAAAAATAGAAGTTTCCAACTGGATGGCTTCTGAATATGCTACATTTAATTTTTGCTCAATCTCTATTAGTTCTTGAGTTGAATAGCGCATTCCAGATACTAGCGACTGTCTAAGCACAAAGCTAAATGGTATTTTTGATGAAAGAGATGGCGATACTTCTATGTAATATCCGATTATATTATTACGTTTTATTTTGAGATTAGGAATTTTTGTTTCTTGCGCATATTTTTCTTGAAGCCTTTGTATTAGTTCTGAACTTTTGAAATGTGTGTCATAGAGTTCGTCTAGCTCTTCGCAATATCCTCTGGCAATTACTCCTCCGTCTCTTAGAAAAGCAGGAAGTTCGTCGTTGATCGCGGTAGATAATTTATGAGAAAATTCTCCAAGATCGCTGTTTATGTTGCTGATGGCATCAGAAATTTCATTTGGAATTGACCAGCATTCTTTGTGTGAAGCAAATATCATTTTAATAGATGGAAGAAGGCATAGCGCGCTTTTCACGGCTCCAAGATCTTTAGGGCCTCCTCTATCTAGTAATAGCCTAGAAAGAGACCGTTCTATATCTGGTATTTTTTTTAATATTGAGATTAGGTTATTTCTTGTTGCGTCATGCTGCTTGAAAAACCGTACGCTTTCGAGACGCTCCGATATGTCGAGCGCGTTTTTTAAAGGGTGCATAAGCCTCATGAGCAATAAGCGCGCCCCCATGGGCGTGGAAGTACGGTCTATTGTTGAGATAAGAGTCCCATTTTTTTCTCCTCTCATTGTTTGAAATATCTCCAGGTTTTTTCGAGTAAATGGATCTATTTCAAGAAATTCAGATTCACAAAGTTTTTTTGGACGAGATAGCGATAAAAGCTCTTTTTTCTGAGTAAGAAGCACATAGTCTATTAAGGCTCCGGCTGCGCAAACTTCCGATTCGGAAAAATCAGCTATTCCTTTGAGAGTTGTTACTTCGAAAAAACTTTTCATTCGTTCCATGCTTGAGCGTAAGCTGAATCTGCTGTCCGGCATTGGGTTTACTTTCCATTCGCGAATGATTTTTGATATTTGGTCGTTTCGCAAAATTCTTTCTGGAACCAAAATCTCTTTCGGCTGAATTTTATGGATAGCGGAGAAAAGCTGCTCAATATTTTTTGCTTCTGTGAAAAAATCTCCTATTGAAATGTCGATGAACGCTATTCCGAAAGATCCGCTATCGGCCTCATCGCAGATTGCCATAAGAAAATTGTATCCTTTCGATTCTAGAAGGTTGTCTTCCAGAAGAGTTCCTGGCGTGACAATTCTAGTCACCTCTCTTTTTACCAACTTTGAGCTTTTATTTTCAGCAGACTCTGTTTGGTCGCATATCGCTATTTTGAATCCCTTTTTTACGAGGCGAGAAATATAGTTTTCGCTCGCATGATGAGGAACTCCGCACATGGGAATATTATCCTTTTCTGTTTTTCCGCGCGAAGTAAGTACTATATCCAGCTCCTTGGACGCCGTGATTGCATCTTCAAAAAATAGCTCATAAAAATCGCCCATTCTGAAAAAAACCAGGCAATCTTGGTGCTCTTTTTTTACAGCAAGGTATTGTGTCATCATTGGCGTCTCTTTTGACGTCTCCACCTTTGAAAATCCATTGAAAGTAGTCACAAATTTTATACAAATGTTTGCTATACGGGACAATTCTACACCGTTATTGTGTTTTAGGTAAGGAATTCCATGAATCGTTGTCTAGCGCGTTGATGTATCGGTGGGACTTTGTTTTTATGGCTTGAATTTTTTCTTTTGACATTTATTTCTTAAGGTTTTGCGTGAAAAGGTGCGTTGTTTTTTCTAAGTTTTCTTTCGATAGCGGATTTTCTGAATTATTGCTAACCTTCTAAATTATGATTGAAAAATGGTTTATTAGGTTTTTATAAACGAATGAAACCTAGCCCATCGAAACTTGCCTAAAGTTTTTAGTTGCATTATAGTGTCTCAAGCAGTTTTTATCAGTTTTTTCTATGGATTGCGGGTTGAATGACAGGCAGCGCCGTTCGGAGACGTTGCTGTTTTTGAAGAGAATGGTGGCTCATCCCCTGCAGATTGGAGCCTTTTTCCCAAGCTCTAGGAATCTGTCTAGGGTTATTGCCGGCGAAGCTGTGAGATGCTTAAGGGACTTGTCTTGCGATTATGTTCTTGAGCTTGGCTGTGGAACTGGAAGGTTTACTCGCGCTCTTATAGAGGCCGGAATACCGGAGGAAAACCTTGTATGCGTTGAGATCGACGGGGAGCTTTTTAATTACCTAGCTGGTGAATTTAAAAAAGCTAGAGTTATACGCGGTAATGCGTGCGATATGATGTCTATAATTCCTGGCGAGCTTATAGGAAAGATCGGTGTTGTGGTTTCTGGTATACCTATGATTAATCTTCCGCATGTAGTGCAAAAAGCTATTGTAGATGGATGTATGAACGTTATGCGTCCGAGAGGAGAGATAATTCAATTCACATATAGTCCGTTGGCCTCTCTCAACACATCGTTGCTGGGATTGCGTAAACGAAAAGTCGCGACCGTTTTTAGAAATTTTCCTCCGGCGACTGTTTGGGCATATGAAAGAGCTCCTTCGGTCAATAGTCTTTGATCATAGCGTTTTATGATAAATAGGTATTTTGGGACTGATGGAATAAGGGCTCGTTTTGGCGAGTGGCCGCTTTCTCCGCATGGGCTCTCTGTCATTGCGAATGGTATTAGAAAGTATTTGCATGCGAAGAAAATCTCTAGCGTGGCGATTGGATGTGACACTCGCTCTTCATGCAAAGAGATAGAATTGAGAATTTGTTCTGAATTAGAAAAATGTCCTATAGACGTTAAGATTCTGGGTGTGATTTCTACGCCAATGATGTCTTTTTGTGCGATGACTGGCGGAGCGGAGCTTGGAATAATGATATCTGCGTCGCACAACCCATATGAGTATAATGGTATAAAAATGTTTGACCGTTTTGGAAACAAATTTTCTCTTGGGGACGAGGCCGAGCTCGAGGAATTTTTTGACGAAGTGGCGGCTGGTGACTGTGGGAGATCTCGGGTTTCCTATCGAGCAGAAAAGGGGTCTACCTACCATATGCAAGATGATTTTGTGCTGAGGTATAAAAATTTTTTGCTGGGAAATATGGCGCATGCTCTGGAAGGATTGTCAATTGTTGTTGATTGCGCAAATGGAAGTTATTCAAATATTGCGAGAGATGTTATGAAGTCGCTAGGAGCAAAGAGTTGCGTGTCTATTGCCGACGCCCCAAGCGGCTTAAATATAAACTACGAATGTGGGGCAACTCGACCTTTGCTTGCGCAAAGAACAGTGCTGGAAACTAGGTCAGATATGGGCATGTGTTTTGATGGAGATGGAGACAGGGTTATTTTTATAGATGAAAGGGGCCGGGTTATTGGCGGAGATCAAATAATAGCATATATAGCAAAAAAAGTGGGTTTGGAAGGTACGGCCGGAGTTGTTGGCACAGAGATGTCTAATAAGGGGTTGGAGTTTTTTGTAACAGGTCTTAGTATGGGATTTTCTCGCACTTTAGTTGGAGATAGGTTTGTTTCGGAAGAGCTGTCGAAACGCGGATGGAAAATAGGCGGAGAGCCGTCGGGCCATGTTATTTTGAAAGAATTTTTGCCAACAGGAGATGGGCTTTTAGTGGGTGCTTATGTCGCAGGGCTGGTTGCTAGCTGCAGAGGGGTTGCCAGCGAAGTGCTTAATGTGTTTTTTCCGTTTGCGCAGGTTTTGTTCAATATGCCGATAGAAAAGGTAAACCCTTTTGCTGTTGAAGACGCCAAATCTAGAGGAGCTTTTTTGAACCTTCTCGGATGTGACGGAAGAATTTCTATAAGAAAATCTGGCACGGAACCGGTGTTGAGAATAATGGTAGAAGCAGAGACTCACGAACACGCGAACGAAACCGCGCGCGCAATAGCGAAGTTCATCTCTGCCTAATAAACGAAAAAAATCCTAACGCCGAGCATTTCTCATGAATAAACCTAAATTTGCTCTAGTATACCCCACCTATCCTTTCGTTTTTTCTTCTTCATCGTCATCTATCTTCGGCTTCAGTTTCCGTCTTTTCGACTTCGATTTTTTCGACTTCGATTTTTTCGCATTTTCTAAATCTTTTTGCAAAGTCTCCTTTTCCAGAATTGTTTGAGCTATGAGCTCATCATATTTTTTTT
The DNA here is from genome assembly GCF_021654655.1 of Candidatus Hydrogenosomobacter endosymbioticus. Classification (GTDB taxonomy): domain Bacteria; phylum Pseudomonadota; class Alphaproteobacteria; order Holosporales; family GW7; genus Hydrogenosomobacter; species Hydrogenosomobacter endosymbioticus. The sequence continues at coordinate 763,560 of NZ_AP025225.1, forward strand.
GCAAATCCCCTTTTTCCAGAGCTGTTTGAGCTATTAGCTCATCATATTTTTCTATTTTTTTTTGCAAATCTCCTTTTTCCAGAGCTGTTTGAGCTATGAGCTCATCATATTTTTCTATTTTTTTTTGCAAATCCCCTTTTTCCAGAGCTGTTTGAGCTATGAGCTCATCATATTTAACTTGGTCTGACCTTAGCTCTGCAATATGGTTATACAATCTGGATATTTCCCCTCTATAGTAGTCTCTGTCTACTCCCCATTTCTTCCTGTCTTCATTAAAATCTTCTAACCTTATTTGCATATTGGCTTTTTCTGTTTTTGCTTTATCCGCCTCTTCCAACAAACCTAGCGTAACTTTCGACAATTTTTTATCAAAAGCTTCTTTTTGCGAAGAAATTTGCAGCTCTAAATGACTAATTTTGTTAATCAAGCTAGATACCTCAATTTTTGAATTGTAGACTTTATTTTCTAATGAAGTTTTTCTTTCAGCAAACTTAGCTTTTTCTTCAGCAAATTTAGCTTTTTGAACCTCGAACTGCTTCTTTTCATTTTCGATCCTCAGCCTTTCGTCGCAGAGTTGTTGCTCTAGAGAGTTATATTTTTCTTCAAACTCAGCCCGAATCTCATTTCTTATATTTTTTTGTTTTTCCAACAGTTGCGCTATTTGTTGAGAATGTGGTACGCGAACAAGTGCTTGCTGTTGTGCTGACGGCTTTTTTTGATTGGTTTTGAGCTGCGCTGACGGGCCTTTCTTGTCGCTTGTTTGTTTGCCTTTGCTCTGTTTTTGCTTTACAAAATCCTCCATCTCCTGGTATAGAGATTTTCTACCTCCAGCCTTCTGCACTGCTTGTTCTGGCGGCTGAGTGTGAATTCGCTCTTTAAGTTGCTCAGTGTCATCCTGATTTTGGATTTGAGCTAGCTCTTTAAGTTGCTCAGGTTGATTCCGGATTTTGCTTTGAGCTAGCTGTTTAAGCTGCTCAGTGTCATCCTGATTTTGGATTTGAGCTAGCTCTTTAAGCTGCTCAGTGTCATCCTGATTTTGGATTTGCTGGAGGTCCGTGATTTTCTTATGTTCTTTCTCTTTATTCTCTTGATATTGAGAGACCTCTTTTTTCGCACGAAATTGTGAAAGGTCCTTGCTATCAGCTGTTCGAGAAGTGAGAATAGCGCGTTTACCGCATTCGACCGTTTGTTTTGGGAGATCGCCAGAGAAAGATAAGCTGGTCTTTTTCATAGCAAAAGCGTCGAGATGTGCAGCAAAAACGATAGTTAGAAAAGTAATTCTGTTCATAATTTACCAAGCATGCCTACGGAACTCCGGTTATACATGTAAACAGTGGAATTATCAAGCAAGTAATGCATCGAAGAATTGTTTTTGCAGTGTTAGATAGGTTTCTTGCAATTGTTGCGTAATTGGTGCCGATAAGAGGACTGGTAGAAATTTTTTGCTATGACATAATAAACAATGGCGAGCATGCTAAAAATCTATTAATTGTTTAATATCGTTTAGCGAATCTATCATCCATATCCGTACACATCCTTGAAAAATGTTGGTTTTCCGTTTTCATCAATCCACACTGTGAGATACGAGATATATATAGGGACCGGGGCCCTAGGTTTTATGGTTTTTGTCTGACGGTGTTTTATGTATGAAGAAAAAGATTCTTTGTTTATTGTTCCTTCAAGGACAAAATTAGCTACCCGCTCAGGCTCCTTGACCCTGATGCAGCCAAGGCTGAAAGCTCGATAAGTTTTGTTGAAGAGGTTTTTTTGTGGAGAGTCGTGCATAGCTATGCTATGTTTGTTTTCGAAACTGAACTTTATTTTTCCAAGAGGATTGTTTTCAGATGGAGCTTTGACGAGAGCTCCTCCGACTATTCGATACCCGTCTCTTCCTGCTTTGCAGGCGAGCTTTCCTCTTATGCATGGAGGGACAACCCACGACGGATTTGTAGTGACAGAATTTATCTTTGCTATAATTTCAGGAGTTTTTTTAGAAATTTTTCCAACTATTACTGGGAGTTCTATTTTTTCTTTATGTTCATCAAATGCTTTTAGCGTGAACGAAGGGATGTTTATAAAAACGCATCTTGAAGGCCAAGGCTCCATTTTCTCCCATCTCGAGATATTGAGCTTTAGTTTTTCTATCAAGTTTTTTATGGGTTTATTAAGTTCTGTTATTGTATCTGGGGTTAGCTTTCCCGAAGGCTCCAGGCCTAGAGCTTTTTGAAAATTTTTTAAAGCTGCAATGGTTTCTGATTTACATGAATTTCCAACGCAGCTGTCTTTGGCTAAGAAGCCCATTTGAAATAGACGTTTATAAACTTCAGCGAATAGTGCTGTATCGTTTTTGTTGGAATTTGATATTTTTGTTTCTGAACTTGCTTGTCGTTCATAAAACTTGAGAAGCGAGATCAGTGCTTTGTGCTGAGGGTGGATGGACGCCTGGCTTGCGCAAGAGAGCTTGTTTCCTGTTTCTATATACTCGCTGCGCGCTGAAAATGAAGAAAGCGCAGCCATAGTAATCACTGTATATTTTAGATAATATAAATTTTGCATATAAACAACAGGCAAGACCGGAAATATCTGTAAAAACAATAATATAGTATAGGTGCGAAAATATCGTTTAAGCTGAAATAGTGGGGCGCATTAGTTGTATGGTTATTTTGCGATCAGAGTTTTTAAGGCTTTACGCAGATATCTAGTGGAGATATATTTAGTCTGAGTTGTTGGGGGAGGAATAGTTATGGCGAGCGCATTTGATGAGATAAACGACGAAATTGAACGGGAGAATTTTTTTGCTGCGGTAAGAAAATGGATACCTCTTTTTATAGCGGCGTCTTTTATTGCTCTCGTGTTTACGGCGTCATATTTGTTTGTTAGCTATCGCAACGAGCAAATTCTTATATCCCAAGAAAAGATGTATGAACAAGCTCTGGAACATATGAAAGTGGGCGATATAGAAAAAGCTAGGGTTTTATTTAATTCTTTGCGTAAATCGGCCAAAGAGAAGGGCTATGGATTTTTGGCAGCGTTGCAAATTGCTAGCATGGAACATAGAGACTTTAAAGCTAGCCTTAGCAAGGAACCCATTAAGCGAATTCAGGATATATATGTCGATATTTTGAGAAACCGCTTTGGTGGCGTTAGCACTGCGCTGGAAAATTTTTTTATGGCTGCTTTTGATTTGTCAAAGATGAACCATAGGCCTGATGATGGAAAAGTGAAATCTTTTGTGATGGGGCGTTTTTTTACTCCGCATAATGCATGGGCTGGGGTCGGCTATCAAAGAGTCGCTTTAGCTGACATTGCGAGCGAAGTTTCTTCCGATAAATTGGCGAAAAGCCTTGCAAATTGGGTTAAATTTTCCGATAGATCGTGGATGTCAAATTTAGCTTATATAGGAGAACAGGCGTCTATGCCGATGGAGATGGACTGACGTTGTATATGATCTAGGTGGTTGCTTGTGGGTGTTTTGATGGTTTATAGGTTTGTTGTTCTGCTCGGAATTTGTGCGCGTTGTTTTTTTCTTGCTGTCATAGCTGTGGCATTTGTTGGGTGCGATAAGAAGGAGAAGATACCGCTTGTTGGTGATAGGGTGGCTTTTGACGTTTCAGACTCGGAGATAGAGACCTTGCCTTGCGAGGTGACGGAACCATGTAGGATAGGTCCTGAAGAGCGAAGTTCTGTGTGGGCCCAGCCAAATAGGAACAACCGTAATGATATTGGCAATATTGTAGCTCCTAAGAAATTTTCTAGAACCGCCAAGATACAGCTCGGTTGTGGCGACGGAGCTGGAAAAATTTTGAGCTCCCCGGTTGTTTCTGGGAGAACGCTTGTAATAGTTGGAAAAGATGGGCGGTTATACTGCCACAGTTTGGATTCTGGTGAAGTTATTTGGTCTGCTAGTTTGTCTGTGGATGAGAGCCAGTGCGCTAACGGCAAAGAGATAAGCGGAGGTGGGGCGGTTATCTGTGGAAAATGTGTTTATGCTTCTAGCGCGACGGGAGGGGCGTTTTGTTTTGATGTCAGGTCTGGGAAGAAGATTTGGAAAACCAGACTGTCAGCTCCGGCGAGAAGCGCGCCTCTGGTTTTAGATGATTTGGTTATAGTCACTAATGTAAATAACCAGATCGAGGCGATGGATTTAGCTAGTGGGACTATAGTTTGGAGCCATTATGGGATTGTTGAAGATACAAACGTACAGGGCCTTTCTGTTCCCGTTGCTGTTGGCGGTTGCGTTATAGCTCCATATTCTTCAGGCGAAGTCGTGTGTGTGTCGGCGAAATCAGGCGAGGTGGTATGGGCTAATGCAGGCTCTCTACTTCGCGCTTTTGACGGGACTACCACTGCTCTCGCGCATATAAAAGCTTCTCCTGTGGCGAAAGACAACTGTTTATACACCGTAAGCTATAACGGTCAGACGTCGTGTTTTGACATAAGAAACGGGCAACTTTTATGGAAAAGAAATATTGGAGGAGTTGAAACGCCTTCTGTTTCTGGTAACTGTTTGTTTTTAGTTTCTATAGACAACGCTCTTGTCTGTATGAATAAAAATTTCGGATCTGTGTATTGGGCGAAGCATCTTCCGTTTGTCAAAGACGTTGTTTCTGCATGGGCTGGACCTGTTATAGCCGGGGGCTTGTTATATGTTGTTGGTAAGAATGGCGTTATGCTTGCGCTCGATCCTGCAAAGAAGGGAACTGTGGTGGCTAGCTATAAGCTTGATGCGCCTGTAAGTTTGGCGCCTATAGTTATTGATGGAAAAATTTTTGTTATAGATGAAGAATCTTTTTTGTATGTGTTTAGTTAAGTCATATATTGCTTGATTTTTAATTTATTTATGCAAAGCAGTTTTTTAGAAAAATGGAGGATGTTTTTAAGTTGACAGTTTTCTGATTTTTTGTAACAATTCAGACTGGTCCGTGCTGGTGTGTGGGATTTTGTGAAGTCTGCTGTATCTTGGATAGGCAAATCAGTTAGGTTTGTTGGCGAAGTTGTTTATGAGTGTAAGCGGGTCGTGTGGCCTACAAGGAGCGATGTGTTTGTTACGAGCATAATGGTGTTTGTTCTTTCTGCTATATTTTCTGTGTTCTTCTTTGTGATAGACCAGGTTCTTGGGTCGGTTGTTGGATGGGTATTGGGGATGGGCGCAAATGTGTAGCGAGGTTAGCGGGACAAAATCTGTTGCCAGGTGGTATGTTGTGTACGTTGCTGCAGGCGGAGAAAATAGGATGGTTTCCGAGTTGAGGGACAGATTTGATAAGTCCGGCGTCGGAGATTTGTTGTTTGACGTGTTTGTTCCCAAGAAGTGCGTCACTGTTGTTAAGCGCGGCGTGAAAGTTCGCACAGAGGGCAGGGTTCTTCCAGGGTATGTGTTTGTGAAGATGCAGTGCACTCCTGAGACCGTTAATATAGTGCAGAATTTCCCAAGGGTTCTTAGCTTTTTAGGTTCTAGCAACGGAGATCCGAAACCTCTTAGCGATAAAGAGATGGCGGCTTTGTTGGATCAGGTTGATGAGCTAGTTAAGACCTCGGAGTCTGAAGTTAATTTTGAGCCTGGTGAACACGTAAAGGTGTGCAACGGATTGTTTGCTTCTATGAATGGAGTTGTTGAAGAGGTTGTTGGGTCGAGACTTAAGGTTTCGATTTCTATACTAGGAAGATCGACTCCAGTAGATTTAGACTTTTCTCAAGTGGAAAAATTGTGATATCATCTAGTGGAATTGGAAGTTAGGTTGTTGTGTTATGGCTAAGAAGGTTGTTAAGTTTCTTAATTTGCAGATTTTGGCGGGAAAGGCTAACCCGGCACCGCCTATTGGACCCGTGCTGTCTCAGAACAAGCTTAACATTATGGAATTTTGCAAGGCGTTTAATGACAGAACGAAGGAGATGCCTTCGGATGCAGTTATTCCTGTCGTTATTTCTGTGTATGCTGATAAGACGTTTACGTTTGTGACTAAAAAGCCTCCTGTAAGCTATTGGATAAAGAAAGCCGCTGGGTTGAAAAGCGGAGGGAAATTGCCCGGTAGGGAGAAAGCAGGCAAAATAACTATGCAGCAGGTCGCTGAAATTGCCAGGGAGAAGATGGAAGATATGAACGCATATAACGAGTCTGCCGCTGTTAGCATGGTTATGGGTACTGTTCGTTCTATGGGCATAGAGATTGAGGGGTAGTTGATATGGCAGGGTATTGCAAGCGCTTGAAAAATGCTTATGGCGGAATTGATAGAGGCGCGATGGTTTCTATCGACCAAGCCGTAGCTATGGTTAAGGAGCGGGCTGTCGCTAAATTCGATGAGACGATTGACGTCGTTTTTCGGTGTAATATCGACACCAAAAAATCTGATCAGGTTTTGAGGTCTATCGTGAGTTTGCCGGAAGGGACGGGTAAGGTTGTTCGTGTTGCGGTTTTTGCTAAAGATGCTGCCGCTGAAACCGCGAAGAAGGCCGGCGCTGATATTGTTGGGGCTGAGGATTTAGTAGAGCGAATTCAGAGAGGTGAGATGGATTTTGATAGTTGTATCGCTACTCCTGATATGATGGCGCTTGTTGGTCGTCTTGGAAAGGTTCTGGGACCTCGTGGTCTTATGCCAAATCCCAAGTTGGGAACTGTGACTGCTGATGTAGAGAAGGCTGTTAAGGCTGTTAAGGGTGGGCAAATATCTTTCAGGGCTGATAAATCTGGAATTGTTCATTCTGTGATTGGAAAGGCAAGTTTTTCTGCGGAGGCTCTTCTTAACAACTTTCGCGCTCTTTATGGGGCGCTGATTGAAGCGAAGCCAGCTTCTGTTAAAAATGATCTTGTTTCTCGGGTGTTTGTATCTTCCACTATGGGAGTAAGTGTCCGAGTAGATGTTTCTAGTATAAAGTTTAGCTGATAGAGAGTTAGTATGAATCGTCAGGAAAAAGCACAATTTATCTCTGATTTAAAGGGGTTGTCTGGTAAGTACCCTATAGCTGTGTTGACTCGGCAATCTGGGTTGACAGTGTCTAGCATTTCAGAGTTCAGGCGTAAAGTTCGAGGTGTCGGCGCGCAGTTTATTGTGGTAAATAACAGGCTGGCAAAAATTTCCTTTGATGGGATGGCTTCAAATGGATTTATTGATGAGTTTAGAGGGCCTTGCGCTCTGTTATTTGGAGATGACCCTGTTGGAAGCGCCAAAGTGGCTGTGGATTTTGCAGACGAAAATGACGGGTTTAAAGTTGTATGCGCGTACTTTGATGGCGACGTCCTTGATGTGGTGGCGGTTAAGAATTTGGCGAGCTTGCCGTCGCTTGATGTTTTGAGGAGCCAGTTATTGTCGTTGCTTTTGGCGAGTGCAACTGAGTTTGTGTCTGTGCTTCAGGCTCCGTCTCGTAAATTGGTTTGTGTTTTGGACGCATATCGAAAGAAATTAGCAAAGGAGAATTAATAAAATGGCTGATAAATTAGTTAATATTGTTGGGTCTATAGAGCAGTTGTCTCTTATCGAGGTTTCTGAGTTAGTTAAGATGCTTGAAGAGAAGCTTGGCGTGTCTGCCGCGATGCCTACCGTCGCCGCACCAGTTGCGTCTTCGTCTTCCGCTCCTGCCGAGGAGGCTAAGTCGGAGTTTGATATTGTGTTGAAGAGTGCTGGAGATAACAAAATGAACGTTATCAAAGAAATTCGCACGATAACTGGGCTTGGGTTGAAAGAAGCCAAAGAGGCATCAGAGACTGCGGGAAAGGTGTTGAAGAGCGGGGTTGCTAAAGCAGAGGCAGATAAAATTAAAGAACAGTTAGAAAAGGCTGGAGCCGTAGTTGAACTTAAGTAGTAGAGGGATTCCTGCAAAGGGGTGTTTTGGAGGGCGCGTGGTTTTGCTCTCCTTTTCTCTTTTCTCTTTGCTTTTTGATGAGATTTGTTGTTTTGTTTGTAATTTTTTCAGGATGTCCTGCTGTGACTGTTTTATACCAATATCTGGTTTAGAAATGGTCAACGATGGAATGACCCGGTTTGAAGATGAGTTCGAGTTGGTTTGAGTTTTGTAGCGTGTGTTCTTGGTGAAGTGGTGTACTATGCTCTGTGTTTTAGATAGTTGTTGCATTCTGTTTTGCAATTGTCCTGTCGGCGGAGCTTTGTTACATTTGGCGCTTAGAGTTATCGCTTCTTCAGCGTCCTCGTCTTTGAAGGCCTCTTTTTTGCTTAGCGTTTTGGCGAATAAGTCTTGGTTATGCGTTCTTAGTTCTGATATTCGTTGTGGGCGTGGGAGTGATAGGAGACAGCGTGAAGGCGGTCGTTTTTTTGAGCGACATTTTGGGGCTGTTAGAGGCTTCGCGGTGACTGTTTTTATGGTCGTGGCGGTGGAGTTTATACGTATTCTGTGCGCTAGTCTGCGGGGTGTGAGTCTTATGTTTCTTCTTGCGCAGTCGTTGTTTTTTTTATGTGGTCTGGTTAGGGAGATATAAGTATGGTTTATTGCGTTGAATCTTTCTGTAGAGCTGCGAATGCGCATAAACGTATCAGGTATAATTTTGCGAAGATAACGGAAGTTATGTCTATGCCCAGTTTGATCGATTTGCAAGAGAAGTCATATCAGGATTTTTTGCAGAAAGATGTTCATCCTAATCAACGAGAGAATAAGGGCTTGCAAGCTGCGCTTCAAGCGGCTTTTCCAATTAATGATTTTTCCGGAAGGGCTCAGCTAGAATTTGATGGATACAAGCTGTGTGACCCTAAGTATGATATTGAAGAATCTAAGTATAAAGGTGTAACATACGCGTCTCCTATGCGTGCTCGGCTTAGGCTTGTGGTTTGGAGTGGAGAAAAAGAAAACCGAACTATAAAGCATGTTAGAGAACAAGAAGTGTATCTTGGCGACGTTCCTCTTATGACTGGTCGAGGTACGTTTATCATCAACGGAATAGAAAGGGTTGTTGTGTCTCAAATGCACCGTGCGCCTGGTGTGTTCTTTGATTATGACAATAGGGGAGGCGCCGTTGCGGGCAGATATATGTTCGTTGCCAGAGTTATCCCATTTCAAGGATCTTGGCTAGATTTTGAATTCGATATGAAAGACGTTTTGTATGTAAGGATCGATAGAAAGCGTAAATTTCTTGCTTCTACGCTTCTTATGGCTTTAAGCGACACTCCGTCTGATAAAGAAAGTGCCGGAATGAGCAAAGAGGAATTGTTGTCGAGCTTCTACGATAGTTTTGAATGCAGTTCTTCCGGTGGAGTTTGGCGTATACCATTTATGCCATCTATGTGGAAAGGCGTTGTGTTAGATGGTGACATGGTTAATGCTGAGACCGGCGAAGTAGTGGTAAAGTCTGGTGGGCGTATAGATAGAAAGACCATCAATGCCATTCAGGCTTCTGGAGTGAGACATATAAACATAGACAACGAAAAATTGGTTGGTAAGTATTTGGCGAGACGTGTTGTTAGTCAGGATACGGGCGAGGTTTTTGCTGAATGTGGAGCAGAAATTACTATGGAGTTTTTGCAAGCGCTGAGTAAAGAGCGAATAGACACTATACAGCTTTTAGAGATAGACCATTCTAATATAGGCGCTCATTTTAGAAACACGTTGATGGCCGAAAAAAATGAAACTAGAGAAGAGGCGTTGGTCGATATTTACAGAATTTTACGTCCTGGGGAAACGCCAACTCTAGAAGCGGCGAACACTTTGCTGTATAACTCATTCTTTAATCCTGAAAGGTATGACCTTTCAGATGTGGGACGTATAAAGATAAACTCATGCCTTAACCTTGATACCGATGTCTCTGTTCATGTTTTGCAGAAGCGTGACCTTATAGCTGCTGTGAAATTTCTCTTGAGGCTTAAGGATGGGCACGGAGCAGTAGACGATATAGACAGCCTCGCTAATAGGCGTGTTCGTCCTGTTGGAGAGCTTTTAGAGGGGCAGTACCGAGCTGGGATTATTAGGATGAAGCGCGGTATAAGCGAAAGGATGGTTTCTGTGGACCTTGAGCAGGCTATGCCAAACGATTTGCTAAACGTTAGGCCTCTCTCGGCTATTATTAGGGAATTTTTTGGGGCCTCTCAGCTATCTCAGTTTATGGACCAGACAAACCCACTATCTGAGGTGAGTCATAAAAGAAGGCTCTCTTCGCTTGGTCCTGGAGGTCTGTCGCGTGATAGGGCTGGGTTTGAGGTACGCGACGTTCATCCGACGCACTATGGGAGAACGTGTCCTGTTGAGACTCCTGAGAGCGTCAATATAGGGTTGATAAGTGCGATGGCTACCTATGCTCGGGTGAACAAATATGGATTTTTAGAGACGCCATATAGGAAGGTCCGAAATGGCAAACTTACAGATGAGATAATATACCTTTCTGCCAAGGAGGAGGAAAAATATTCAATAGCTCAAGCGGATGTTGATGTTGATGAAAAAGGGAACCTGCTTGGCGAGCTTGTTGGGTGTAGAAGGGCTGCTGGCGACTATGCTCTTGTTCCAGTGAAAGAAGTTGATTTTACTGATATTTCTCCCAGACAGATAGTTTCAGTTGCCGCCGCGCTCATACCTTTCATAGAGTGTGACGATGCTGCGAGAGCGCTTATGGGATCAAACATGCAGAGGCAAGCGGTTCCTCTTTTGCGTCCACAATCTCCGCTTATTGGCACTGGCATGGAGGAAATAGTTGCTCGCGATTCTGGTGCTGCGGTTGTTGCCAAGAGGTCTGGAGTTGTGGATCAGGTTTCTTCTGAGAGGATAGTTGTACGCGCGACAGACGACCTGTCTAAAGGGAAATCAGTTGTGGACATATACTCTCTTGCTAAATTTCAAAAATCCAATGCAGGGACGTGCGTTCACCAAAGGCCACTCGTGTACGTCGGGCAGTCGGTGAAAGAAGGGGACGTTATTGCTGATGGCCCTGCTACAGATAGGGGAGATCTTGCTCTTGGTAGGAATGTTACAATAGCGCTTATGTCTCTCAACGGTTATTGCTTTGAAGACTCTATAGTTATATCCAGCGAACTTGTGAAGGAAGATGCTTATACAACCTTGCACATAGAAGAGCTTGAAGTTTCTGCTAAGGATACGCGTCTTGGGCCTGAATATGTTACTCGCGATATTCCTGGGGTTAGCGAGGAGTCTCTTAGGCATTTAGATGAGTCTGGTATAGCGTATATAGGTGCGGAAGTAAGGGCTGGAGATGTGCTGGTTGGTAGGGTGAGCCCTAAAGCTGAAGCTCCGCTAACTCCTGAGGAAAAACTGCTGCGCGCGATATTCGCCGATAAGGCATGTGAGGTGAAAGACACATCTCTGAGGGTGCCGCCTGGCGTTTCTGGAACTGTTGTTGATGTTAGGGTATTTTCTAGGCGCGATATAGAGAAGGACGAGCGGTCGCAGTCTATTGACAGAGAGGCTATTGCCCGGCTCGTCGCGGATAAAGAAACAGAACGAAAAATTCTTGACCAAGGTTTTGATAGAGCATTTAAGGGGCTTGTTGTTGGAAAAATTGCTCTTAAGGGCGGGAAAAAAGAGCAGATTGCGATTACCGAGGAATACTGGGAGTCTCTTACGAAGGCTCAGAAGAATAGTATAATTGTTGAAGATGCCGCGCTTATGGAACAGATAAAGGCTCTCTTAGCGCAGCACGAAAGCGCTATGAAAGATCTTCAGATCAGGTTTGAGCAAAAGGTAGAGAAAATCCATATGGGAGATGATCTTCCTGCTGGAGTTTTGAAGACGGTAAAAGTTTATATAGCGGTGAAGAGAAAAATTCAGGTGGGCGATAAGATGGCGGGTCGCCATGGAAACAAAGGGGTAGTTTCCATAATAGTTCCTGTGGAGGATATGCCGTATCTATCTGACGGCACTCCTGTCGATGTTGTGCTTAACCCTCTTAGCGTTCCGTCCAGAATGAACATAGGGCAAATTTTGGAAATGCATCTTGGTTGGGCGGCGCTTAATTTTGGTAAGAAAGCAGTAGGTCTTTTAAAGCAGGCGGCAATGGATGGAATTTCTGAAGAGGAAGGTTCCTCTATTATCAGGGAGGGATTGAAAGATATATATTGTAAGCCAGAAATATGCGAAAAGATTGACTCTATGAGCGGAGTTGAGCTTATAGAGATGGCAGATGGCATATCTAAAGGTGTTCCGATGGCTTGTCCTGCGTTCGAGGGAGCCAAGTCTGCTGAAATAACAGATGCGCTTGTGAAGGCCGGATGCACATCGTCTGGACAGGAGATTTTACATGATGGGTTGACGGGAGAGCCTTTTGATAGGCCTGTTACGGTTGGAGTGTTATACGTTATGAAGCTTCACCACCTTGTCGATGAAAAAATTCACGCGAGGTCGGTCGGCCCATACAGCTTGGTAACTCAGCAGCCGCTGGGCGGAAAGGCTCAATTTGGCGGACAAAGATTTGGCGAAATGGAAGTATGGGCGCTTGAGGCGTATGGTGCAGCATATACATTGCAGGAGATGCTAACAGTAAAATCAGACGATGTTGAAGGCAGAACAAAGGTGTATGAGGCGATAATAAAAGGGCAAGAAATGTGCGATTTTGGTATACCGGAGTCGTTTTACGTGTTGAATAAGGAAATACGAACTCTAGGGCTTAACATGGAATGTTGCAAAGAAAACGCGGCTAGCTAGTGTTATGGATGGTTTATTATGAAAAATGTGTGTGATGGAGACGATTATGGTGAGCGGTGAACAGCGCGATTCGCGATTTTTTGGTCAAGACTTTTCTTCGAAAAGCTTTGATAGCGTGAAGATATCCATAGCTAGTCCTGAGCAAATTCGCTCTTGGTCGTTTGGTGAAGTGAAAAAGCCAGAGACCATAAATTACCGCACTTTTAAGCCAGAGAGAGACGGGCTTTTTTGCTCCAGAATTTTTGGACCTGTAAAAGATTATGAGTGCTTATGCGGTAAGTATAAGAGAATGAAATATAAGGGAGTGATTTGCGAAAAATGCGGAGTAGAGGTTACTCTTGCGAAGGTTCGGCGCGACAGGATGGGACATATAGAGCTTGCGTCGCCCGTTGCGCACATATGGTTTTCAAAATCTCCTCCGAGCAGGATGGGCATTATCTTGGATATGAGCGTCAAAAACATAGATCGATTGCTGTATTTCGATGGATATGTTGTGCTCGATCCAGGTTTGACAGGGCTAGAAGAGAATCAAATCTTGACGGAGGATGAGTATTACAGAGCTCAGCAGGAATATGGCCAGGAGAGTTTTAGAGCCTCGACTGGAGCTGAGGCTGTGAAAGAAATGCTTGCCAACTTGGATTTGCCTTCACTTCGTGAATCTTTAAGGCAGGAGCTTAGCTCTAGCCTTCCGGAAATGAGAAAGAAAAAGGTGATGAAGAGGCTTAAGCTTATAGAAGCTTTTATATCGTCGGGCGCGAGGCCTGAGTGGATGGTGTTGGACGTTTTGCCTGTCATGCCTCCAGATCTTCGTCCTTTGGTTCCTCTCGACGGAGGCAGATTTGCTACGTCTGATCTTAACGACCTCTACAGAAGAATTATTAACAGAAATAATAGGCTTAGACGTTTGATAGAGTTACGCGCTCCAGATATGATCATAAAAAATGAAAAGCGTATGCTTCAGGAAATTGTTGACGCATTTTTCGATAATGGTCGACGAGGAAGGCCTATAGTGGGCAGCAATAAGCGTCCTCTGAAGTCGATGTCTGACATATTAAAAGGGAAGCATGGTCGCTTCAGAATGAACTTGCTTGGAAAGCGCGTCGACTATTCTGCTCGTTCTGTTATTACAGTTGGTCCAAACCTTAAACTTCATCAATGCGGTCTTCCGAAGAAGATAGCGCTGGAGCTGTTTAAGCCTTTCATATATTCGAAGCTAGAATCACACGGATTTGCTCCGACCATAAAGGTTGCCCGCGCTATGGTGGAGCGTGAGCGTCCAGAGGTGTGGGATATACTTGAAGAAGTCGTGAAAGATAGGCTAGTGCTTTTGAACCGCGCCCCAACCCTTCATAGACTTGGAATCCAGGCTTTTGAGCCTATACTTGTGGAAGGAAAAGCGATACAGCTGCATCCGCTCGTGTGTCTTGCGTTTAACGCGGACTTCGATGGAGATCAAATGGCAGTCCACGTCCCGTTGTCTCTCGAGGCGCAGGCAGAGGCGCGCGTCCTTATGCTTTCTTCCAACAATATACTGAGCCCGGCTAACGGGTCTCCGATAACGCTTCCTACAAAGGACATTGTTCTTGGAATATACTACCTTTCTATAATGAGAGAAGGAGAAAAAGGCGAGGGGAGAGCTTTTTCTGGTCTAAGCGAAATGATAATGGCGCATCAAGAAAAAACTCTTTCGATGCACTCGAAGGTTGTCACAAGAATCGATACATATAACGACGATGGGACAGTGTCTGGATTGCAGAGGGTAGAGACCACGCTCGGCAGAATGATTGTATGGGACATAATTCCCAAAAGCAATAAGATTAAGTTCGAAAAAGTGAACAAGCTTTTGTCGTCAGAAGATATTCTCGAGCTTCTTGGATGCGTGTATAGCAACTGTAAAAAAGGTGATACTGTGGAGTTTTTGGATCGCCTTGTACAGCTTGGTTTCAGATACGCGACGCTGTCTGGTGTGTCGATTGGCCAGGACGACATGATCGTGCCGAAAGAAAAGTGGAATATAGTTGCAGAGACAAGGAAGATAGTAGACGAGTTTCAAAACCAATATCTTGACGGTCTTATCACGCAGGGAGAAAGGTACAACAAGGTTACAGACGCTTGGACTAATTGCGCAGATAGGGTCGCAAAGGAAATGATGGATGAAATTTCTAGCGATATTCCAGGAAAGCCTTTGAATTCCGTGTTTATAATGGCAAATTCTGGCGCGAGGGGATCTCCCGCTCAGATGAAGCAGCTGTCTGCTATGCGCGGTCTTATAGCTAGGCATGATGGAAGTATTTTGGAACACCCTATCGTTTCTAACCTGAAGGAAGGGTTGCGTGCTTTTGAATATTTTAACGGTACCCATGGCGCAAGAAAGGGTATGTCAGACACCGCGCTTAAGACTGCTGGAGCCGGTTATCTTACGCGAAGGCTGGTTGATGTCGCTCAGGACTGCGTCATAACGGAGCTTGATTGTGGAACGGATAATGGAGTTACCATAAGGCCTATTGTTGATAGCGGAGAAGTTGTTGCTCCTATGGCAGACAGAGTATTAGGCCGTATTTGTGCCGAAGATGTGGTTTCGCCAGAAACTGGAGAGTTAATAATTGCTCGGTCTAGTATGATAGACATTGCTGCTGTGGAAAAGCTGTCTTTGGCTGGAATAGAATCTGTAAAGTGTAGGTCTGTTATTACGTGCGAATCTGCAGAGGGTATTTGCTCTATGTGTTATGGAAAAGATTTGGCGAGAAATAAGCTTGTGGTTGTGGGAGAGTCCGTTGGAGTTATCGCTGCTCAGTCCATCGGAGAGCCCGGTACACAGCTCACGCTTCGAACTTTCCACTCAGGTGGAGCGGCGCAAAGGGCGGCAGAATCCTCGTTCGTTGATGCTCTAGTTGATGGCGTTGTCAAGTTTAGAAACAGGCAAGTGATAAAAAATGGCTCAGGACAAACCGTTGTTATGAATCGCCATATGGAAATTATTGTGTGCGATTCTTATGGACATGAGAGCGCTGTGTATAGGCTTGTGTGTGGAGCGCATGTGTTTGTTTCTGAGGGAGAGAGCGTGAAGGCTGGCCAGAGACTAGCAGAGTGGGACCCATATACCATACCTGTGATAGCAGAGTGTGACGGTTATGTGCACTACGTGGATCTTGTTGATGGTGTGTCCATGAAAGAAATAATAGACGAGTCATCAGGAATAGCGAAGCGCACGGTTAGCGATTGGCAAAAGACTGGTAGAGGCAAGGGTATGCAGCCTAGGGTTGTGATACGCGGAAAAGATGGCGAACAGCTTAAGCTTTCTAATGGTGCAGATGCGCGGTATACGTTGGTACCAGAAACAGTTCTTATGGTAGACAACGGTGCATGGGTCCATGCAGGAAGTGTGATAGCCAGGTTGTCGAAAGAAACATATAAGTCTCGAGATATCGTTGGAGGTTTGCCTAGAATAGCCGAACTGTTTGAGGCTAGATGGCCTAAAGATCCTGCTATTATGAGTGAATGTGATGGTTATGTGGAGTATGGTAAAGATTACAAATCTCGCAGGAGAGTTGTTATAGTCCCGTCTGTAGAGGGCGAGAAACCGTTTGAGTTTTTTGCTGCTAAAGGTCGAATGGCCCTTGTTCAGGACGGGGATGACGTTAAGCGCGGCGATATTCTTGTAGATGGTAACCCAGCATTGCAAGATATTTTACGTATACAAGGGGTTGAGTCTTTGTCTTTGCACCTTATTAAAGAAATACAGAATGTATATAGGCTTCAGGGCGTTAAGATAAACGACAAGCACATAGAGGTAATAATAAGGCAAATGTTAAGAAAGGTTGAGATAACCGATCCTGGAGATTCTGAACTTCTTGTGGGCGACCAGATTGCTCGCGACGAGCTTAAAGAAATCAACAAACGTGTTGAGTCTGGTGGTGGGCGACCGGCATCGTTTATGCCGGTGCTTCAGGGTATTACAAAGGCGTCTTTGCATACTAGGTCGTTTATTTCTGCAGCGTCTTTCCAAGAGACCACCAGAGTTTTAATAGAAGCCGCTGTTCACGGGAAGCAAGATAAACTTATAGGATTGAAAGAAAACGTTATAGCTGGAAAGCTTATCCCCGCTGGTACGGGGTTTGTCATGAGAGAGATGAAGAGGAAAGCTGTTTCCAGGGACGTTGTTGTGCGCGCGGCATCTTCTTCTACGGAAAGCGGGGTTGAAAAAGATTGCGAAGATGCGTCGGTCCGCGAAGCGTATTAGAATGGGCGGGCAGGTAGGTTTAGTTTTTTGCCGCTGTTTCGCTCTATTGGTACTGGCTGCTGGTCGGGGTTTGTCATGAGAGAGATGAAGAGGAAAGCTGTCTCCAGGGACGTTGTTGTGTAAAACACAGGTGATTTTGAAAAATCAGACCATAAAGACATAAGAAACCTTTTTCAATTCGGTTTTTTGGTTTTTACGATCTTATAATTGACCGGCGTGATATCTATTGGTTTTTTATATTGTTAAAGAGTTGTTGTGAGCGGTAACGGCGTTGCTTTTTTTACTTTTCCTATAGCCATTTTAGAGTTGCGCTTGTTGATGTGCACCTTAAAATATGGCTTTTCAATAGCTAGGATGGCTGCGATATGCGGGGCTGCGTTGGCGCTTTCGGCTCGGTTTCGGTCATTTTTTTTTTATGACTTTATGGCATGATGAAGGTATATTAGATGAGAGCGTTAAATTTTGTTTAGCGAGTATTAGTAAGGAGGATCATGGCGCGTCAAGGTGGTGAGGGCGGGACTATGCTGAGGTGTTCTTTTTGTGGTAAGAGCCAATATGAAGTCTATAAACTGATAGCTGGGCCAACGGTGTTCATCTGCGATGAATGCATAAATTTGTGTAATGATATCCTAAGGGAAGAAGCAAAAAACAAAGAGGTACAGATTGGAGATTCTTCAGCGTTATTCACTCCTAAGGAAATCCATAATGTGTTGAATGACTATATAGTCGGACAATCTCATGCTAAGAAAGTTCTTTCTGTTGCTGTATATAACCACTATAAGCGCATAAGGCAGATGGAAGACGATGTCGACCTTACAAAATCAAACATTCTCCTTATCGGCCCAACAGGATGCGGGAAAACTCTACTTGCACAGGTTCTTGCAAAAATACTAAATGTTCCATTTACAATAGCAGATGCTACGAGTTTGACAGAAGCTGGCTATGTTGGAGAAGACGTAGAGAATATTCTTTTAAAATTGTTGCAAAGCGCCAATTATGACGTAAATTCTGCCCAAAGAGGAATCGTTTATATAGACGAAATAGACAAAATATCGAGAAAATCGGAAAACCCATCTATTACGCGAGATGTTTCTGGAGAGGGAGTGCAGCAAGCTCTTCTTAAACTTGTTGAAGGCTCTATTGCCTCTGTTCCTCCGCAAGGTGGCAGAAAGCACCCGCAACAGGAATGCGTCCAGATTAATACCAAAAATATTTTGTTCATATGCGGAGGAGCATTTTCTGGTATGGAGAAGATAATAGAAAATCGGCTGAAGGGACAGAGCATAGGATTTACTTCTAACATAAAAAGTTCTTCTGACAAAAACATTGGCGACATTCTTAGGCATGTGGAGCCAGAGGATTTGCTTCAATATGGGCTTATTCCAGAGTTTATAGGACGGTTTCCTATTGTCGTTCCTCTTACAGATCTTGACGAAAGCGCGCTTATAAAAATTCTTACGGAGCCAAAAAATTCTATCGTTAAACAATACAAAAAATTGTTTGAGATGGAGAATGTACAGCTTACGGTTAAGGAGGAAGCTTTGGAGGCAGTTGCCAAAAAGGCTAAGGAGCTTAAGACTGGTGCGCGCGGACTTCGGTCTATATTTGAAAATGTTATGCTTGATCCTATGTATGAAATTCCATCAAAAAAAGATATAAAAGAAGTTATAATAAAGAAAGAATCTATAGAATTTGGCATTAGCCCAATAATGGTGTATAAAAAAGATAAAGACGAAGAGTTTGGAGTCGGCGACAAAAAGAAGGAAAAAAAAGAGAATGGAGGATCATTCTAGGTCTGCTTTTTTTCTGTCTATTGAATATGTGGTATTTGGAGTGTAGAATACACACACGCTCTGGTGTTATTTTGGTTTGTGAGAATGAAAGTAAAGAATTCGATTAAAATGCTTAGACTTCGGGACAAAAATTGTCGTGTTGTTAGAAGATGTGGGCGGGTTTTTGTTATAAACAAAAAGAACCCGAGGTATAAGGCAAGGCAAGGTTAGCCTGATGAAAAGAGGTGCATGTTTTGTGGACGGTGGCGTCGATCATTTTAGGCTTGCTATGGCGATAGCGTATAGGGCCAAGCAGCTCTCTTCTGGGGTTGAGGCGAACGTTCCTAAGAATAACGACAAAAATGTAGTTATAGCTCTGCGGGAGATCGCTTGCGGCGCTGTTAGTATAGGCTATATGGAAGAGACGATGATTTCTGGGTTTCAGAGATATTCGTATCTTATAGAGGGCGGAGAATAGAGGGCGGGGTGGCTGACTCAGCTTTTTCTGTGGGCTTGCATTGTTTTTTGATGCAGGATTTGAGCGTTTTTCCTTTTGTTCTGTTGTAAGATGGCGGGGCTCGTATGGTGTGGGATCGCTTTCTGTGCCTCGTGTTTTGTCATTTTGTCATATTAGTATATGAAGAACTGTGATTTATGCGGCTGTTTAAAGCTGTAGGTTCTGGGCCGCGAATTTAACCTAAGCGTCAGCTTTGTTGCGAAGATTTAATATAGCGGATCTGGCAGTTTAGCATTCGTGAAGCTGGCATGACTAATTATAATTATAGTTTCATGTTTCATAGTAAGTTTCAAGTCTTTGAATGTGACAGTTATGAGCTCTATGTGCGCGCCGAAGACAGAAAAAACCTTGCTTTTTCAACGGGATACCTAATAGGATATTCACTTTTTTGAAATATTTTTCGTGCATAATGCCAAACGTGATTAATCTTCGGAGAAATTTATGAATTCGCTGTCAAAAATTTTGGTGTCGCTTGCTTGTGCTTGTATTGCGTGCTCTAATGCTGGGGCTGCTCGGGTCAGAACCGCTTCTGCTATTAAGTCGCCTGGTTTGCAACGTGAAAGTGAGCTGAATAAAGAGGTTGGTTTTGTTAATGGACAAAGGGAAAAAGTCGATACTAAGTCTAGCTCTATAAAATTTGCTGATGATTATAACTTGAGGTATATGTTGATTGTAGCGAGGGATGGGGCTAGATTTTACGAGTCTGTAAAGGGCGAGGTTCCTCCATTTAAGTCATTTCCAGAGAATCCTTTTGCTTCCCAGCTAAAGGGCGACAGTTACGAGGACTCGCTCAGTGTCGGGTTTGAGTCGTCCAGAAAAGAACGCCAGGAAGTAATCGACCAAACGATGGAGCTTATGTATGACGTTGCATCTGGGATAGGGTTTTCCCTTGATCCATTTGATGTTCAGCTTGGTTTTGGTATATATGCATTGCCGAACGTTAATAACCATAAATATGTTGGCATGATTTCTGCTAACCTTGGGTGGGACAATTTGGAAGACCGCTATAACGTGCCAACTGGAACGGAGGTTTCTTTTTCTTTCACTAAAAAAGGAAATTCTTTAATACAGGAGTCTGCAAAATATCAAACTCCAAACGGGGCTTCTCTTTCCGAGGGAGGGTGTGAATTTTTGACTCAAGACATGAAAACATTTATGAGAAAATTAGTTGATGGGGCGGTGGACATAATATGCGGCAATGAAATATTAAGAAATGGTAGGAGCATTGAAGGCGCTGGAGTGGGAGATATTCAAATTAATGTTTACTATAGAACAAATAATAGATGCGAAGTTCAAGCGCAATTTTTCTTAGATGACAAAAACAACTATTAATATATCAACAAATCTATAATTCTATTATGTGCGCTCGCATAATTGTGGGCGTATTTTTTTGCTATGCCATATTGTTTTCGCGCCCTAGTTTCATTTGGATGTTGCGTAGGCATGTCGGGGTTGTTCATAAAAATTGCGACACTCATGAAGAAGCGGTATCATTAGCTTCAACATGAAAATTTATTAGTGTGCATGGTTTTTGGGCGCATTGTTCTTTGTTTGTATATGATTCTGTCAACGGCTTTTGTTCCAGTGTGGTGGATTGTAATTATTGTGCGTGTGTTGCGAGGAAAGGAGTCTTTCCATAATTTTATAAAACGGATGGGATTTGGAAATCGCGGTATACCTCCTTCGAGCGTGTGGATACATGGAGCAAGCATAGGTGAAGTGCGTGCATCTTTCGTCATAATAGACAAAATATCTAAAACTTCTGAAAAAACCCATATATTAGTGACATTTCAGACTTTTGGCGCAGAAGAAACATTAAAAAAACACATCCGGGAAAGTGGGTTAGAAAAAAGGGTTAGCATAAGAATGGTTCCTATAGATGTTCCATTGTGTGTTGGCGCGTTTCTTAGGGCTACTCGTCCTGTGGCCGCTATATTCATAGAATCTGAATTTTGGCCTGCTCTTTTGCTAGGGCTGAAGAGGTATAAAATTCCTGCGGTTCTTGTGAATGGAAATTTATCGAACAAAAGCTTTGAAGCGTGGAGAATGGCTGGAGACGCGCTTAGTATATTGTGTTCTGTATTTAAAGCATGCTTTGTGTCGTCTGAATCTGCGTTTGAAAAAATATCAAGCATAGCGGGCGCAGAGGTATTTCGATCTCCATCTATAAAATGCGCTGCAAACAGACTTTCTGCTTCCGCTGAACTTGTGAGCGCTTTAAGAGAAAGCATAGCAGAAAGACAATTTCTGCTGGCAACATGTATACATGCGGAAGAAGAAGCGCTGGTTTTGGACAGTTTTAAGCGTCTGCGCGAGACAATGCCAAAGCTGATTCTTATCATAGCTCCTCGTCATATAGAAAGAGCGCATATCATTTGTGAAATGTGTTCAAAAATTGGTCTAAAATCTGTTTTGCGGTCAACGGTTGGATTTTCTATTGGCGAAAGTGATGTGTATGTTATCGACACATTTGGAGAGCTAGGCATATTTTATGAAGTGGCTAATTTCGCACTTCTTGGAGGGTCTTTTTCTTCTGCTGAAGGACATAATATACTTGAGCCTGCAATGATGAGATGTGCGGTTGTTCAAGGAAACAGGATAAAGAGCCAGGAAGAAATTTCTGATGAGTTTATTTCTGAAGGAGCCTGCGTTTGTTGCGGAAGCTATGAGATGCTCTCATTAGAATTATTACGCCTGCTGCAAAATCCGTATATAGCGTCATCAATGGCAGAAAAATCTTTTGTTATAGCTGAAAGGCTGCATAAAAATTCGCAAAAATTAGCAAATGAAATTATGGACATTTTGAATGTGAGTTAAGACGTGCTCAGCTAGCTATTTAATAGCGATGAGTTTTTGATGAGACACTAGGTCTTTGTAATCTGCGGCCATATAATGTACTATTAATGAAGGTTTTGTTCTAAAACTGAAAGATTGGAAGTTGTCTAGTGTCGAATAAAAATAATTACGATTCCAGGTCTATAAAGGTCCTAAGAGGGTTGGATGCTGTTCGGAAGCGTCCTGGTATGTATATAGGAGATACAGATGACGGGTCTGGGCTTCATCACATGGTGTATGAAGTTGTTGACAACTCTATAGATGAGTCTTTGGCTGGTCACTGCGATCACATAAAAATAGTTCTTCGTTCTGATGGCGCTGTTTCTGTTACAGACAATGGAAGAGGGATTCCGGTTGATATTCATGAGGAAGAGGGCATTTCTGCTGCTGAGGTTATCATGACACACCTACACGCTGGCGGAAAGTTCGATCAAAACTCGTATAAGGTGTCTGGAGGACTTCATGGTGTTGGAGTGTCGGTTGTAAATGCCCTATCATCATGGCTTACTCTTAGGATATGGCGCGACGGGGGTGAGTATTTTATAAAATTTGAGGATGGAGTCCCAACAAAATCTCTAGAGAAAATATCGGAATGCGAAAAAGGAAGGCATGGCACGGAAGTTGTGTTTTTTCCATCGAGCTCTACGTTTTCTGGTATAGATTTCGATTTTTCTGTGATAGAGCGCCGCATGAAGGAGCTTGCGTTTTTAAATCCAAAACTCTCTATATCTGTTGTCGACGAGCGAGAATCTCCGCATAAAAAAGTCGATATGAAATATGCTGGAGGGGTTAAGTCGTTTGTTCAGTACTTGGATCGCGGAAAGACATCTATACATGAAGAGGTAATCAGCTTTTTTGGAGAAAAAAACGGAATTTGTCTTGATATAGCGATGGAGTGGACGTCTAGCTATCACGAAAGCGTATTGTGTTTTACGAATAATATTCCGCAAAAGGATGGTGGAACGCATTTATCTGGTTTTCGTTCGGCCCTCACCAGAACAATTTCGCACCTTTTATCAGCTTCCGGTAGGAAGGAAAAGTCTATTGTTATGGGGGAAGATGCAAGAGAAGGGTTAACGGCCGTTGTTTCAGTGAAAGTTCCTGATCCCAAATTTTCATCGCAAACTAAAGACAAGCTTGTCTCGTCTGAGGTGCGTCCAATTATAGAAAGCATAGTAAGCGAAAAGATTGAACAGTGGATGGAAGAAAATCCGAGCGAAATGAAGAAAATTTTGTCACGCATAGTGGAGTCTGCGCTCGCGAGAGAGGCGGCCAGGAAAGCTCGTGAACTTACGCGACGCAAAAGCGCTCTCGACATCGCATCTCTTCCAGGAAAACTGTCGGATTGCTCCGAGCGAGATCCTTCGTTGTGCGAGCTATATTTGGTGGAAGGAGATAGCGCTGGTGGAAATGCTAAGAGCGGTCGAGACAGAAAATTTCAAGCGATACTTCCGCTGCGCGGCAAAATTCTTAACGTAGAGCGGGCAAGGTTTGATAAAATGCTTGGGTCTGCAGAAATTGGTACTTTAATAACGGCTCTTGGAACCGGCATAGGCGAGGACTTTAACGTATCGAAGCTTCGATATCATAAAGTAATTCTTATGACAGATGCAGATGTGGACGGGAGCCATATACGGACCCTTCTTTTAACATTCTTTTTCCGGTATATGCGTGAACTGATATATAAAAAGCACTTGTATATAGCGCAGCCACCTCTATATGGTATACGACGGGGGCAATCCATGATTTACATGAAAAATGATAGGGCTCTGAATGGGTATTTTATTCAGTCTGGCTCTCAAGTTGTTTCTATAATTTCTGCGGACGGGGTGCAAATAGCAGGCGTAGACCTAGAGAGTCACATACAAAAAGCATGGCAGGTGGCTTCAATCACAGATCGGATGTTTTTCAAGGATTTCTCTCTATACATTTTAGAGATGGCTATTGTTAGCGGAGCATTGAGTGATGGCAGATTTTATTCTGATAGAGAATCTTGGGCGCAGGATTTACTTAAATTTTCTAATAACAATGAAAAAACTGGAAAGTGGAGCATAGCAAAAGTAGATTCTGGGGGGGCGACATTTATTCACGAATTTGACGGAGTTAGTCAAAGTTACTCTGTGTCAGAGCAGCTTATGGATTCTTCCGAGGTGCTTCAATTGAAGTCTATGGAGCACGATATGCGCGGCTTATATCCGGCGAAGCTTATAATGTTGAAGGACGGAAGCCAGAGAACAGTATTGAGACCATCAGAGCTTTGGAAAGCTGTGTCTGATATAGTGAAAAAAGGAATATATATACAACGATATAAAGGTCTTGGAGAGATGCAAGCAGACCAGCTGTGGGAAACCACTCTCGACCCAAACTCTAGAACGCTGATACAAGTTTCTCTTCGCCATGCAGAGGAAGCCAGCGAGCTGTTCTCGATATTGATGGGAGACATAGTCGCTCCAAGGCGATCGTTTATACAGGAAAATGCACTGAATACAATAAATCTTGATGCATAGGAGCAAAATGACGAGCTCTCTATAAAAAAAGAATTTGGAAATATGGCTTTTTAATTATAAAAATGGTTCACATAATGAAATGCTTTGGGCTGCAAATTGCGAAGATATTGGAGAAAAGGTTTTTATGAGAGAGATCGTTCTTGATACAGAAACCACTGGGCTGTCTGTGCAAAATGGACACAGGTTAATCGAAATAGGGTGCGTGGAACTGTTCGGAGGAAGCACAACTGGCAGGACTTTTCATAGATACATAAACCCAGACAGAGATGTTGATTCAGAGGCATTTTCTGTGCATGGAATTAGTTCTGATTTTTTGAAACAATTTGATCCATTTGATAAAGTTGCTGACGAGTTTTTGGAATTTATTGCTGATTCGTCGCTCATAATACACAACGCGAAATTCGACCTTCAATTTATTAACTTTGAGCTGGAGAAGTCCAAAAAACCTTTGATAGCTAATAGAATTGTCGACACTCTTATGATGGCACGCGAGATGTTTCCGGGCTCTCCGGCAAGTCTGAATGCGTTGTGTAGGCATTTTGATATAGATCTTTCCTCTAGGAGTCTTCATGGAGCGCTTTTAGATGCGCAGCTTTTGTCGAGGGTATATATAAAGCTAACTGGAGGCGCTCAAAAATCGTTTGAGTTTTTTCCGCATATTCAAGATTCTAACGCGGCTAAACAAGGTGATATGGGCTACCGTAAACCGATTAGCGACAAAGCAAAAGCAACTGATGGCTCGATTAGTAGGCTTTATGATGATGCTATAAATAATCGCGAATACACTGTTCTTTTTCCTTCAAGCGAAGAATTGATGACTCACGCAGATATTATAAAACAGATTGGTGCGCCGGCGTGGAGATAGCTAATAGGCTTATAGCTGAGCAAATTTATTAGGTGACTTTATGAATAGAGTTCTTCGGAAATTATCACTTTGTTAAATAAATGGTATAAATGCTTGCAACAATACTAAACTTGAAAAAAATCTATTTATTTTTTATTTTAAATCTAGTTTCAGAAGGAGTATAATAAAATCGAGCACAAAGCGCGAAAAAGCTGAAATGTATGTTTTTAGCAAACAGAGCGTCAAAATGTCTTTTATATATGCTAAAACATATCAGCTGGGTCTATGCTTTTTAGTTTATTCATGGCCAAAATTCCAGAAGCAACGCACATCAAAAATATCAAAGAAAACACATTCAGTATTTTGCCAAAAGTCATGTCCATTGGGATATATGTCACCGACTCTGTAACTTTATACAGCGCTGCAGAGGCCAGGGCTCCTGGTATGAATCCTACTATTGCGAGTATCATAGACGAGCACACAACAATCTTTACTAAATAGCTGTGCGGATAGCCCATGGCTTTTAAGGTGGCATACTCATTTAAATGATTTGTGATGTCTGTGAAAAGTATCTGGTATACGATTACCATCCCGACTATGAGACCCATGATGGTTCCAAACCCAAATATAAATCCTATAGGAGAATTTATTCTCCAATAGGCTTCCTCGTGCTCTATAAGCTCTTTTTTTGTAAAAACGAATACGTTTTGGTTTAGAAGCGCTTGTAAATCTTTTTTCACTTGATGTGTGAGGTCTTTATTTTTTATGGAAATCATTCCGACATCAACTCTGTTATGTGACTTATATGGGAACAGTTTAAAAAAACTGTCTTCGCTTACAACTATATTTCCGGAAGCCGCAAACGATGTACCAAGGCTAAATGTGCCCATAACTTTTATTCTATAGTCATTTACTTCTGTTTCTATCGGCCCGGTTTTTAGCATCTCTTTTATTGGTCCAAAATCATACTTCGATCTGTCATCAAAAAGAGCGCTGTCTTTTATTGTTAAAAGAGATTTTTTAGATCTAAATTCGTCAGACGATATGATGCACTTGTCTGGAGCAACTCCGAAAACCAAAAGAGCACGCTTGCTTTTTTTCTGAGGATTTGTCCAAATGGCCTGCCCTATGTATAGCTTTTTCACTTCTTTTACATCTGGGTGGCCGCATGCTCTCATCAGTTCATATTTAGGAAAGCTGCTCCCGCGCCAAATGGCTTCTGTTTGCTTGTGGATTACAAACAAGTCTCCATCGAGCTTCCGAGGAATGTTCGAAACACTCTTGAATAAAGAGTCTTTAAACCCGGACTGCATGAACACTAATATGCACGCAAATATAACTCCTAGTATGGCGGCTATTGTCTTAGATTTTTCGTATCGCAGTTGCCGCCACGCAAGCCTTAAAGCGAAGTAACATGATCGTAGCATTCGCGTTTATCCTTCAGGGCTAGCCTTAGCTTGTCTGCTATCGTTTACGAAGCGCACATTAACTTGCATTCCTATTCCATGCTGTAAGCGGCTGCTGTTTTGTTGCTTTGGAAGGTCGATCCTAACTTCTATTGTTCTAACATCTTGGTCTGCGTCTGGGCCAGTATCCCGTAAAGAACTTTTGCCGACTTGAAACCCAATCGCTATAACTTTTCCAATGATAGGGGTTTGTACGCCAGATATAAGAATCTCCGCCGCGCCTCCGACTCGTATCCTTCCTATATCATGTTCATACACGTCTGCTACAACTTCTATCTCGCTGAGGTCTGCCATCTCCACGACCCCTTCTTCTCCAACTTTCTCTCCAGGACGAGTGTTGATTCTCAATATAGTCCCATCAATCGGAGCCCTAAGAACGCACTGTTCAAGCTTTACTTTTTCCAGATTAGCTGCGGCTTCAGCAGACTCTATTTCTGCTTCTGTCTTTTTAACCGTTGCCAATGCCTTCTTCAAATTTTTGTCAGCTTCATCTTTTTTTGATTGAGATGTAGCTTTTGCTGCGAACATAGCCTCATGTCTTTTTGCTTCTTTTTCTGCAAATTCTTTTTCATTTTTTTCCGCTACTAGGCGAGATTTAAGGGCTCGAACATTTGCTTCTGCGGACGCCGCTAGGGCTTTTTCTACGTCATAATCCTTGAAGACAGCAATAAGCTGTCCTTTTTTAATAGCCGCTCCTTCTGAAACGTGTATATCTTGTACGCGAGCAACTTGTCCCATGTTGTGAGATACCCTTATTACACGAGACTTAGGCTCTATTCGTCCAAGTGCGCCAATGGTGAGTTTTTTACTTTGCGCATTGCAATCCAAATTCGCCGGAACACCATGCTGACAGTGAGAAATGGGCTCAGAAACAATGTTAACTCTGTTACCGCGATTTCTTCTTACTAAAACCACAGACACCGCTATAGACAAAGCGCATACCCCAAATACGGCGGCGATAACTTTTTTAGAAATATTCTTTCTCATACCGAGTTCACTAACTATACAATGATATACAATTCCGGCAAGTTAACCAATAGCTGTGACAGGGTATTTCATGGTTCTGTCGTCTTTATAACCTTATCTTCTGAGACTTCCTTTAATATTTTATTGTTGATATCTGCGGAGATCATGTCTGCGATCATTTCTAGGGCGTAAGCAAAGCCTCTTTCATCTGCGCCGCCGTGACTTTTTACTGCTATACCGTTGAGTCCAAGCCATAAAGCTCCATTATACGATCTAGGGTCGAAGTATTTTGTCATCTCCAACAGAAGCGGTTTCGCCAGCATCATGGCAAGCCTGCCTCTTGTGGAGCTTGATAAAGATTTTTTCAGGGAGTTCATTAACAGCTTCATAACTCCTTCTCCGGTTTTTAGAGCGATGTTTCCTGTAAAGCCGTCTGTTACCATGACGTCGACAACGCCGCTGGAGATGTCGTCTCCCTCTATAAATCCGTAAAAATTTACGTTTCTAGATTTTATGATAGAAGCAGCTTCCTGGAGTACGCCGTCGCCTTTTGTTTCTTCAGACCCAACATTAAGCAATCCGACAGAAGGATTGTCTACACCGAGCACATGTTTTGCGAAAACAGACCCCATAACAGCGAAATCAACAAGATTTTTTGATGTGCACGACAAGCTTCCTCCAAGGTCAAGCATTATGCTTTCGCCGCGTTCTGTGGGGATTTGGCTTGCTATAGCTGGTCTTGCTATACCTGGTAACGTTTTTAACATTACTTTCGAAAGAGCCATATAAGCTCCTGTGTTGCCTGCCGATATCACACCATCTGCTGCTCCTTCCACTACAGCCTCAAGCGCTAGACGCATGCTGGATCTGGCCATTCCTCGAACAGCCCTGCTTGGCTTTTCACCAGTGGAAACGACTTGGTCTGTATGAATAATACAGACCCGGTCGCGCAAAGATGGAGGCTCGGCATTTACCAAACGAGAAAGTTCTCTTTCGTCTCCAAACAGCACAAACGAAAACTCGGGCAGTCTTTCAGAAAAAATAGCCATTCCGCGAACAACTACACCGGGCGCGCGATCTCCTCCCATGCCATCAACAGCAACTATTGGCACAGTTGTTAAGACTCCTCAGCCTCTTTAGCTACTTTGATGTTAATAACAACCCTGCCTTTATATTTTCCACACGAAGAGCAAAAACTGTGCGGAAGCTTCACTGCGCCGCAATCATTACACATTTGGACAGACCTATGCATAGCCCTATCATGAGACCGTCTCATTCTCATGCGAGAGGGACTCGTTTTCTTCTTTGGAACCGCCACAACAACCAACCTATCATACAACGTACACTATGACCTTATTTCTAAATAAAATCTGCGCACAAATCAAGCTATAGGTTTTTTGTTATAACAATGAGGGGCGCTGAAGGCGAGTTTTTGAGATAGATTGATGAATGCAAATAGCGTAGAGGCTGAGCGGCGAGATGGCAATTTGCGAAAATTTGTAAAAAGTTCCTTTAATCCATCTAGCGTTTTGGTCATCCTGGCTGCGCTCGCTCGTGTTATTCATATAGTTTAGTTGTTTAAAAGCATTTTACGGACTATAGCAGATCTGATATGCTGTGTAGGACACTTTTAGCAGAATGTTTTTATGAGCAGCTTGGTAAGTTTTTGCATAGGGCCGCAAGGAGCTATGAACGCGAGTGATGGGCCGGGCGCTGTGGTGTTTTTGTTTCATGGTTATGGTGCTAGTGGAAGAGACCTTTTGCCTGTTGCGGAATCGTTCTCTGGTGAGATAAAGTCGGCGAGAATTTGTATGCCGGATGGGATCGCTCCATGCGAAGAATACCCGTGCGCAAGACAATGGTTTTCCCTTAAGTTTGCGGATTTTTTTTCTGGGGATAGAGATGCTGGAATCTGGAAAGCTCTGGATGAGTCTTGCGAAGTTATTGCAAACGAGATGAAAGACATTTTAAAAGGGTTTAAAGGAAAGCTTTTTGTTGGTGGTTTTTCTCAGGGGGGCGCGGTTGCTTGCCACCTTGGGTTGCATAAAATTAAAGTGGACGGAATCATAAATTATTCTGGTTTTTATAGCTTGGTTTTTGGAGAGCCCAGATATTGTCCTCCTGTTTTATGGTGTCATGGTATAGAAGACAAGGTAGTTTCGTTTTATGAAGCAGAAAAATGTGCGGAATTGATGAAGTCTGAACGACTTAGTATAAACTTTTGTCCTATCGAAAACGTGGGCCATTCGATTTGTCCGGCTGCTGTTGCTATTGGAGTCGACTTCATTAAAGAAAAAGGGTGTTGCGAGAGAGGGAAAAGCGGCGTTTGAATCTGTTCTAGTG
The DNA here is from genome assembly GCF_021654655.1 of Candidatus Hydrogenosomobacter endosymbioticus. Classification (GTDB taxonomy): domain Bacteria; phylum Pseudomonadota; class Alphaproteobacteria; order Holosporales; family GW7; genus Hydrogenosomobacter; species Hydrogenosomobacter endosymbioticus. The sequence continues at coordinate 793,635 of NZ_AP025225.1, forward strand.
CAAAAGGCCGAGAGTATATCTGTGGTGTTTTATGGACTTGCTTGGTTTATGCGTATGTCTCCTGGCGTGGGTAGCCGGTTGTCAATGATCAGTTTTCGTCGCTGTCCCTTTTCGCTAATAGCTCTGAAAGCTCAATAAGTCCAAGTTCATCTAGCCTGCAGCCCTTTTGTACGGCTCGCTCTATCATGACGTCTTTTATAGTGCCGTTTTTTTCAGCTGCCTGAGATATCCAGAGGCCTACTATATGCTGAGCGTCTCTAAATGGAACTCCTTTAAGAACGAGCCCTTCAACAATACCTCCGGCTTCTATGAACCCCGAGGTTGCTTTTTCTTCCATCAGTTTTGTATTAAATTTCACGTTTTTTAGAAGAAAAGTAATTGCGTTAACGCTAGAAATAGTTGTGTTTGTTGCGTTAAACATAGCGCCTTTGTCTTCCTGCATGTCCTTATTGTATGCCATTGGCATTGCTTTCATTATTGTTAGAATTTCCATTAGAGAGCCGAATACGCGGCCACTTTTCCCTCGAACTACTTCGAATACAACAGGGTTTTTTTTATTTGGCATGAATGCAGATCCGCTGCAGAAGCTGTCGTCTATGCTGATGAACCCGAACTCAGACGTTTGCCATAAAATCATGTCTTCACACAGGCGAGACATGTGTACCATTATTGTGCTGCAAACAAAACACCACTCTATAATGAAATCCCTATCGCTTATGGCATCTATAGTGTTTTCTATTATTCCAGCGAACCCAAGCTCTTTTGCGACAAACTCTCGGTCTAGCGATAGCAAGCTGCCAGAAATAGCACCAGCTCCGTATGGGCAGAAATTTGCGCGCTCTTTCCAAGATGCAACGCGGCTTAGATCTCTCGTTAACATGCCGACGTAGGCCATGAAGTAAGAGCTTAGAGCGATTGGTTGTGCTTGCTGTAGATGGGTATAGCTAGGCATAGAGACATTTTTATGGGTATCGGATAGATTGGATAAAACTGCAATTAGCGCATTTAGCGTGAGAGACAATTCTTGAGATTTTTCTATAAGATACATCCGCATGTTGCAAGATATTTGTTCATTTCTGCTCCTGCCTGAGCGGAGCCCTTTCCCTATATCTCCAAGTTTCTCTATAAGAAGGTGCTCTATGAAAAGATGGATATCTTCAAATTCTATGTCATCAAGCTCGTGCTTATTTGCATCTATTTCATCAGAGATGTCTTTAAGGGCGGTTATTATCTTTTGCTCTTCTTGTTTATTTATTATTCCTCGACAGGACAGAACTTTTAAATGAGCGACAGAGACGGCTAGCTCATACCTGTGAAGTATGTAGTCTGTCAATAATGACGAGTTTATTTTTGCTGCAACTGGGTCAAGATTTTTTTTGAACCTTCCCCACCAGGTCTTGTTGCTCACCATATCTGTCTCCAGAGACACAAGCAACCGGCTATAAAAAGAAGAAAGCGGCCGCCAATACAAAAACCCCAGTACTAATCAATATAATCAACAAAAGTAATTTTGTCTATGTCGTTGTAAGTTTGATATAAAATGTTGAGACTGCATATAAAATCTATATAGCAAAAATTGCTGTTAGGCGTCAGAAATCATTCATCTAACAGTCAAGTAAAAAATTGCAGGAGCAGTATGACATGGTAAAGCTGTTATACCAGAGGAACTCCAACATATACGATTTTAAAAATGGAGGATCCTCTTGATGGCTGTGTTAGTGATATGAAATTAGCTCAAGAGATTTATGTTGAGCGAGATTAACTTAAAGAAATGGGTTCCGATGAACAGATGGTTCAGTTTGGAATGAATAATTTGCGCTGATACTGTTGTATGATGCTGTTTTATATAGAATAATTCTTGTTTTTGTGGTTGTATTGTGTGGCGATATGATAAAAAAGTGCGTTTTTTCTGAGGCGTGTTTTCGATGATAGGGAGGGAAACTGATATGAACGTGATTAAAAAATCGGTAGCGTTGGCGCTTTTTGGAGTTTTGTTTATTGGTGCAGAAGACGGTGTTGCAGGTCCTAAACAGGATGTGAATATGGTTTTTGAGCAGTTTGTGAAGATTGCTTTTGAACGAGAATCAGGTCGTAGAGGTAAAAACGACGAATTTCACATCGCCATAAGTTATCTTTCTGACGTATTCTATCGCGAGTTAGCTGCTGGCGCATTCAACTTGGATGATTTTAAGCTTAAGCCTAGGCATTTTAAGATTGACATTCGATACATTGGAGAGGAATCAGAAAAAGCTATTCAAAATTTTGAGTATGAAATGCGGAATGGACGGCTTGCCGAAAACATGATGTCGCTTGCGGTTAGGCTTGGGACGGAAGACTTAAAGCAAAAGGGATTGATTGAGGCCGAGAGGCCTAAAACGTCTTACAGCGACCAAAAAGGTATGAAGAAAGTTGCGACTGAATCTCCGCTCAAAGTTTTAAAGCAAAAAAATTTGACTGGAGCCGATTTGTCTAAGACGTTTTATAGCGATCAGAAAGGAAAAGCTACTTTTACACAGCAAATGCGTAAAGACAAAGATAATAGCGTTCAGGAGGATAAATTAGAGTGGCTACAGCGCGTGTGCATCGAATGCGTGATGGATATAAACAGTCTCAAATCTGAAATAAAAGATCTTAAATCCAGGGGCAATTCGGCGCAGAAAATGAAGCTATGGGAAAATGGTCAGCTAGAGCGTCAGGGAGAATTTCAACAGAAAATGATGGGGGGCATAAATGAGCTTCGCGCTGGGTTGGCTAAGAAGATTGATGAGCTCGGGAATTCTCAGAGCGAATCTGTGAAGCTCGGGCTGCAGGTTAAAGATGAAACGACAAATCTTCGAAGTGAAATGAAAAAGCAAACTGATGAGCTTAAGGCGCAAAAAGCTGTCAATAAAGCTGCTCAGGATAAAGCAAACGATGCATGTGTGGCGGCGCAGAGTTTACGGGATCAAATAGCCGCGATAAATAAAAATGTCAGCGAGCAGAAAGAGGCTGTTAAAAACGTTCAGAATTTGGTAAAGAACATGAGCGGCGATCTTCAGCGGCTGCAGCAACGCTTTGAGGATCAGTCGAAGCAAGTTCAGGAAGCGAGGAACTTGGCGGATGGCTCGCGTGTGGATATTCAGCAGTTGCAGCAACGCTTTGAGGTTCAGTCGAGGCAGCTTCAGGAAGTGAGGAACTTGGCGGATGGCGTGCGCGGCGATATTCAGCATCAGCTTGTGCAAGTGAGGGCGGACCTTCAAAATCAAACCGCTGAAATACGCGGACAAATCGACAGAATAGAGCAGATTCAAAATTTGCAACAAGAGCAAATAAAAATGATGTATAAAAAAGGCGGAATTCCAGACGATAGAGCGAATCAATGGGGGCTCAACCAATCTGGGGCTCTCCATAAGTAATGTTGTTATTATTGGCAGAGGATGCATAGATGGATAAAAATGCGCGTTTTTGCTGAGGCGCGCTTTCGATATGGGGTTTTTTGATGAGGGAAGAATCTGATAGTCGTTCTCGCGTGCTACTTGCGATGAGCTTCGTTGAAACGCCCACGGCCTGGGTTTCTGTCATCTTTCCATGGTCAAGCTGTTGCGGAAGCTCTGGTTATGGAGCGTGGCTATATAGCTAATCGATCGCGTGAATAGCATCGCTCCCGAAAAGCTCTGAGGCTTTTTTAGACAGCTCTCCAGACAATTCGTAACTTCGATCAGGTTGAGCGCGCGCGCATGGCGTGGCAGCTGGCGTTGAAGGCGGCTTTGCTTCCCAGCCGGCCAACTGCTTTAGTATCGCTTCCGGAGATGGAAAATGTCCTATATACGCCATTCTCATAACCATCATTTCCAGCGCTATCGATGGCAGCGATGAGGATAGTTCAGAAGGTCCGTTAGTCGCGAGTTTCCATATGCGAGCTAGATTTGCTATTCCAAATTCTCGCGCTTGCTCGATGTAGTCTCCCAGTTCTGGTGAGCCTGTTACAAGCGATACGCTGAGGGCGTGTATCGCGGTCATAAGCTCACTTAGTATGGACCTAGGGTCTGCTCCTGTTGAATATAGCTTCCGAACGATAGATATGGCTTCTGCTGCGTTTTTAGAGAAAATAGAAGCTACTAGAGGCATGATGTCGTCTGATTTTACTCCACCAAACATCCGATAAAGAGTTTGGTCGGATATATAATTGTTACTTGACAGCAAAATAGCCTGCTCCAGTATTGACAAAGCATCTCGCATAGACCCTTCAGATTTAATTGCTATTTCTCGTGCTGCAGTGGAGTCTATTTTTATGCCTTCAATTTCGCACACAGAGATAATGAATTTCTCTAGCAACGCCACGTCTATTCTTCGTAAGTGAAATTTTAGGCATCTGGAAGAAATCGTGTTTGGAACTTTATTTTCCTCTGTAGTTGCTAATATAAATTTCACATGATGCGGGGGCTCTTCTAGAGTCTTCAAAAGAGCATTAAAAGCGCTTTTTGAAAGCATATGTACTTCATCGATAATGTATACCTTGTATTTTCCGCACACGGGACTGTATGAGCAGGACTCTATTATCTGGCGCATATCATCAACGCCAGTGTTGCTTGCTGCGTCAATTTCGATCACGTCCAGGTGGCGGTCCTTTTCGAAAGCTAAGCAAGATGCACATTTAGCGCAAGGCTCTATTTCTTGTTCCTCGACCGTATTCGATGCTATGTCTAGCAGTTTTTCGCAGTTTATTGCTTTTGCTATTAGGCGAGCCATAGTGGTCTTTCCTATGCCGCGCATGCCTATCAGAAGAAATCCATGAGCAACTCTAGAGGAGCGAATAGCATTTTGTATAATTTTTGCAAACACATCTTGCCCCACAATATCGCGAAAAAATCTTGGCCTATATTTTCTTGCTAAAACAAGGTAACGACCTCTGTCAGAGTTGTTGTCTGGAAATAAAGCTGTATCCATCTTTTTTACTTTTTGCTCCTCGCGGTGTGTATTTCGGTGTGAAACCTTCGGCACACCAGTATGAGCCTAACTGGGCGCCACGACCCGCAAACAAATGCTCTGGCTGCTTTCTTCCGAACCTGACCAATTAAGTACTGCACGCGTCCACGACGCCCACGAAACTTATAACATATTTTGCAAATTTTATGTAGAGAGCGGAGGAGCTGGTTATTATAAATCTATTTCTGGATATTTGTCCTTTCGGGCTTTATAGTATTCTATATTTTGATTATTTGACTCTATTTCGACAAATTCATTATATATTCTACGATCAAACCCTCCATTTTCTTTTTTTTTATTGTCTGCGGCCATCATAATATCTTCTAAGTTCATATCGTTTACTTTAGCTATCGCGAGCATTACCTCTAAAAGATCTGCTAGTTCTATAATAATTTCCTTTTTGTCGATTGCGGAACACACTTCAGCAGCTTCTTCTAGCAGCTTTTCCTTTAGCCTTTTATAATATTCTTCCGCGTCCATAGACCGTTCGCATAAAACCATTCCGCGAGCGCGCATTATTTCTGGCATCTTATCTCTTATCAACTTATCAACCTTAAAACGGTGTTTTGACATTATACATATAGAGCATGTGTATTGGGCATACATAATAGCACATGCCTTTGTACTGGGCTAGAAAGCGTTGCGTTTAGAGCATTAATGTGGAAGTATCAGTCGTGGCAGCATATATTGGCGTTTAGATAAATGATTTCTTATATGGTTTACGCGTTTTTGTATTTAGGTTTTTGCTATGTGTTTGGGAGCGTCCCATTTGGGATATTGGTTTCCAAGGTGGCAAACTATGGTGATCCTAGGAAAATGGGCTCTGGAAATATCGGAGCGACTAACGTGTTGCGTCTTGCCGGAAAAAAAGCAGCGCTAGCAGTGTTGCTGTGCGATTTTTTTAAGGGGTTTGTTTGTGTGTATCTTGCTCGAGTGCTATTTTCAAATTTTCCAGCAGATGTACAGAATGATATCTGTTTGTCTGCTGGTATGGCTAGCGTCATAGGACATGTATTTTCTGTATTTATCAAATTCAAAGGAGGAAAAGGTGTGGCAACTGTTTTTGGTGTGACTGCTGCTGTAAATCCTGTTTTGTTTATAGCTGGGGTTTCGATATGGGTAGTAGTGTTTTTCGTATCTAGATACTCTTCGGTTTCTGCTATAGTATCGATATCAGCTGTTTCCCTTATTTCAGTTGTTTTAAATAAATCTGATGTTAACAATGCTGTGTCGTTGGCAATTTTTATATTGGTTATTTACACACACCGTCAAAACATTCGCAGAATTCTAAGCGGATGCGAAGACAGAATGTGGTAGGCACAGCTTGGTCGGGTGGGTGTTTATACATTGAACCTAAACAAAATTACATCGCCATCTTGCACTATATAGTCGCGGCTTTCTGTACGGAGCTTTCCTGCAGCTTTTATTTCCGCATGAGTTTTATGTTTTTCATAGTCTTCATACGAAATTACCTCAGCGCTTATGAACCCGCGCTGAAAGTCTGAGTGGATCGCTCCAGCGGCCTCTGCTGCATTATCTCCTGCTTTTATTGTCCATGCGTGAGCTTCTTTCGGACCAATAGTGAAAAATGTTCGCAAGTTTAGTAATTCATACCCCAACCTTATTAGTGAGGACATCTTTGTATCATTAAGCCCGATGCTTTGCAAAAATTCCTTCCTGCTTTCATAGTCTAACACAGCTGATTCGGCCTCGAATTGAGCGCATACATACTCGCTTTTTTCCCCTCTATCTCTGAGAAACTCATCTAATTTTTGTGCGAATTTATTATTTTTTGGAGCGGAGGCATCATTTTCCGGGACATTTCCTACGTACATAGCTGGTTTTATGGTCAAAAGGTGAAGCTGCTTCATTAAAGATGCTTCTTCTGGAGAGAATTTTTCTCTCCGTAAGATCTTTCCATCTGCAAGCATAGCTGCAGTTTTCTCCATTAGAGCGATCATCTCTGGATCTTCGCCGCGCTTTTTCTTTTTGTTTGCGAGCTGCTTTTCTATGCTTTGAAGATCGGCAAGAAGTAGTTCTGTCTCTATCACATTTACGTCTGATACAGGGTCTGCGGGCTGCTCGACGTTTTCTTCAAAACATCGTACGACGTGAACAATAACATCTACTTCTCGTATGTGTCCCAAAAACTGATTGCCAAGACCTTCTCCCTGGCTGGCTCCCTTCACCAGGCCGGCGATATCAACAAACCTTATTTGAGAAGGGATTATGATTTTTGAGCCTGCGAGTCGCGCTAGCATTTCGAGTCTATTGTCCGGGACGTTTACGCTTCCTTTGTTTGGGTCTATTGTACAGAAAGGATAGCTAGCAGTCTGCGCCAAGGACGTCGCGGTTATAGCGTTAAACAAAGTTGATTTTCCAGCGTTGGGAAGCCCAACAATACCACACTCAAATCCCACAATATCCTCCCAAAGAACTTTATCCCGCGACAGTATTTCGCCGAAACAGCACCAATAGTTTCACCATAGCGGCGGAGCCCCAACTTCCAAGAATGACCTTGAGTAAGAGCCTTCTGTGCTAAATTTTTTCCGGCGAAGCTTCTCCATAGCGTTTATGCCTATGCGCAGATGCTGCTCTGTCCACTGTTTATAAACCATCTTTGCCATTTCTTTCATTCTTAACTCGCCATGAAGCGGCTTATCAGATACGCTCAGCAATACTCCGTATGGTATGCGAAATCTGAAACCATTTGCGGCGATAGTTGCAGACTCCATGTCTACCGCGACGACGCGACTTCTTCTAAAAATTTCATGAAATTCACCAGCCCTAAGCTCCCAATTTCTGTTTACTGTCGACATAACGGAGCCTGTTTTTACTTTGCTGGACATATCATTATCGTCGTATCCGGATACCTCTTTGATAGCGCCTAAAAGAGCGCTGTGTACTTCTGGTATCATGGCTATCGGGGCGTCGAGCGGAACATCGCTATCCAAAACGAAGTCCTTTCGCACATATCCGCTGGCGAGCACATAATCTCCAAGATGTTGATCATGAAGTATTCCTGCGCAATGCCCAAGCATAACCCAGCATTCTGGTCTCAAAACGGCAAGATGGTCTGTGATGGTTTTAGCGTTGCTAGCGCCTACTCTTATATTTATTACGCTTATTCCATGCCCATCTTTTCTTTTAAGGTGGTACGCCGGCATTTGCACTGAATCAGCAACTTCGGTTTTTCTCTCAGAATTTTTTATGCTTGAAGCATTAAAAGAGTTATCAGGATCCACCCACTCGCTATATTCGCTTCCATTCTGGAGGCTTTCTTTAGCGTATTCAAAAAAGATGTCGGAACAGTGAGAGTAATTTGTGAACAAGATATACTTTTGAAAATGTTCAGCATCTATTCCGCAGTAATGCGCGATCCTGCCCATGGAATAGTCAACTCTGTCGGCTGCAAATAATGACAAAGGTTTTACGGCCGTTTCCTGCTCTCCAAGCCCGTTAGCTATATCGTCGTTTATGTCCGACAGCTTGAACACGTATGGTAGCTCGTACAAGCAATTTTCGCTGAATTTTGCATCTAAGAAAGGTTTTTCATTCAGAAACGGAAGATATATAGGGCGCGAACTTATGCCGACTATGATTGTGCACCGTTTGTTTGAAAGAATTTCCTCAAATTTTCCTCTATAGATAGCTTCAAACAAGTCTGGTTTTGTTATTGTTGTCCCATACATTCCGCTTTCGTGAACGCTTCTGCCGCTGCTTCCTGGCGCAATTCCAATTCCTGGTGCGGCGATACGATGCTTATGGATAGTCAACCCGAGATACGGATACGTCATACAAAAATCTATGCCAGATGTCCTTGCGTGTTGTGACGCGTGAAATAAACAGGCGTCATAGCTTTCTCTTAACATATGAAAAGCCTGATCAACGGAATGACATACTTTTGCTTCTTTTAGTTTTGCGTGCTGAATAAACGACGAAACGATGCTCTCATCGCTATCAGAATGACTAAATGCGCTTTGTAGTACCGATATATTTTTCAGTTGCTCTTCCATCCAACTTCCCTTTCTGCTGATTGCTAGCGAACAAAACGCCAGGCTGAGTATAGCATTTTTCTCGTCAATAGGCAAAATTGGCCGGCTTGTTGCTTATTTTCTCTATCAATATTGGAGGTGGGAGGTGAGGTGATTTTTTAAATAACACAGTTTTTTAGCAAATGTATTTGTTTTAAAAAACATTTTTGATTGCTTTTTTTGCTAACGGGGGGCGCAATCTTGGCAGTTCCGTGGGCGAGAGGTGAAAAATATAAGTAGAGTTTCTGTTGTTTTTGTCTTAATGGCGGTTTCTTTGAGTTTTTCTGAAGGTTCCGCTATAGGGGCTTGGACTATTTGCGCAGAAAGAAAAATGGTGCAAAAGAAAATAAAAAATCTTATCCAGAGAAAGATAGCAAAAAGGAGAAAGCGAAAAATCAAACTAAAGAAACAACTCTGAGCGTACAATCTAGTTCAAATGAATTGCTAGAAAAGCTTATAGTGTCTGTTGATATTGGTTTTAATAAGCTTGGGAATAAAATGGACGCTGGCTTTAAGAAAGTGAACGCTAAGCTAGACGCGATGAATACGAAAATCGACGATCTTGGAGTTAACATGAATAAAAGGTTCGATGAGTTTAATGTGAATAGAAACAAACCGCCAAAAAGTGAGCTGTCCGACAGCGAGATACTGCTGGAAGCGGAAGTGAAAGCAGGCCCAGACCTCTCTTTCTTGTTGGAGATGTGTCGGCAATTCAAGATGGCGCAGCGTTTTCATCTAATCAAGCAAGGTTAGCGCAGAAGCAGATGACTTCTTCTCGCCAATCTTTGTATCATGAGACGCTGTTGCGTGCCGCTCCGTAAGACCAGCCCCAATGACAACAGGCCGATGAGCGTGGTTCTGGAGGAATTATTAGAACTCGAGTCGGCCAATAGCTTGAAGGAGACCTGCAAAATCCATAGCGGCGTGGCGTTATTGTGTGCAGACGCTTGTTGGAACTTTCGACATGCGAGATCGGTTTGTGTTACGGTTTTTATTGATAGGTAAACGCAATAGAAGCTATTGGCATATGAAGGCGTAGCGCATACCATTATTCTCTAGTTATAAAATTTATTGAAAATTTAATAAAAAAATTATGATAGAGGAAATATCGGTTATTGGTGCGCGGGAACATAATTTAAAGAATATATCCGTGCGATTGCCAAAGAATAAGTTGATAGTTATCACAGGATTAAGTGGATCCGGCAAGTCTTCGCTTGCTTTTGACACGATATATGCTGAGGGGCAACGAAGGTATGTTGAAAGCCTCTCAGCGTACGCTAGGCAATTTCTAGAGCTTATGCCGAAGCCAGATGTTGACAGCATCACGGGGCTTTCTCCTGCAATATCGATAGAGCAGAAAACAGTGTCTAAAAATCCAAGGTCTACAGTTGGAACAGTAACAGAGATATACGATTATTTGCGTGTACTGTTTGCGAGGATAGGTACACCATATTCTCCTGTAACTGGTCTGCCGATAGAAGCGCAAACTAAAGACAAGATGGTAGACAAGATAATGGCATTAGGAGAAAGAGAAAGGTTTTATATTCTGGCGCCTGTTGTTCGCGGGAAAAAGGGAGAGTTTCATAAAGAAATAGCAAGCCTTAAGAAGCAGGGTTATAGCCGTGTTAAAGTAGACGGAGTTGTTCTGAATATTGACGAGCTGCAGCCTATTAACAAAAACAAAAAGCACGACATATTCGTAGTTATAGACAGATTGGAGCTCGAAAACACGGAAGATTTTAGGGTAAGAGTGTCGCAGAGCTTGGAGAGCGCGCTTATTGTTGGAGATGGCGTTTGCGAGATAGAGCTTGTGAACAGCGAAGAGCGCATCGTATTTTCATCGAGATTTTCTTGTCCTGAGTCAGGTTTTTCTATTGAAGAAATAGAGCCGCGATTGTTTTCGTTCAACAGTCCTTTCGGCGCGTGCAGGGACTGCGGCGGACTTGGTTTCGAGGGAGGGGCATCTGTTTCTAGGATGTTATTCTTTCACTCTGGAGGGAAACTACAAAGCAACGAAGAAGATGACTCGTCTTGTAGAAACGAGAAATGCGAGAGTTGTGCTGGGTATCGGCTTCGACCAGAAGCTTTATGCGTGAAAATCTCTGGTTTTCATATAGGCGATGTGTGCGATATGTCTATACAGAGAGCCTTTGCGTGGTGCGATGATGCCTTTAATAAATTGAGCGCGCAGAATCGAAGTATTTCTGAGCGTTTGTTCAGAGAAATTCGTGAGCGCCTTCAATTTTTGATCAGGGTGGGGCTTGAATATTTGACTCTTGGTCGCTCATCAGGAACTCTATCTGGAGGAGAGGGGCAGCGTATACGCCTTGCGTCACAAATAGGGTCTGGATTAACTGGTACTCTGTATGTTTTGGATGAGCCGTCTATAGGTCTTCACCAAAGAGATAACGAAAGACTTATCAATACTCTGAAAAGTTTGCGAGATATAGGAAATACGGTGATCGTTGTGGAGCACGATGAGGACGCTATAAGGAGCGCAGACCACGTTATAGATATGGGGCCAAGAGCTGGAGGTTATGGTGGTAATGTAGTCGCAGAAGGCCCTCCTTCAGCCATAGAAATATCTGAGAAAAGCCTAACAGGAGCGTATTTACGGAAGGAGGCATCTATAGAGATTCCGCAAAAAAGGCGCGAGGGCTGTGGGCGAGAAATACGCGTGCTCGGCGCTAGACTTAACAATTTGAAAAATTTATCTATAGGATTTCCTTTGGGTAAATTTGTTTGTGTTACAGGCGTTTCTGGTGGAGGAAAATCTTCTCTTGTAATAGACACGCTTTATCGAGGGCTTGGAATTATAAAGAGAGCCGGAAGCTTTTCTCATGAAGAAAAAGAGGCGCTTAGAACAGCGGCGCTGAGGGCGAAGAGCGCAGAAGAAGCAGCTATGCTAGCTCGCAGAAAAATAGAGATGTTCGCAGAAAAAATGCAAAGCGGAAGATGCGATGAAATGCGTAATGTTGTTAAGTGCGACAGCATAGAAGGAACAGAGTTTATAGAAAGCGTAATAGAAGTGAGCCAAACGCCGATTGGACGAACCCCGCACTCTACCCCTGCAACATACATAGGTGCATTCACGCCGATACGAGAGTGGTTTGCGTCTCTTCCAGAGGCTAAGGCGCGTGGATATGGCATTGGCCGCTTTTCGTTTAACACAAAGGGCGGTAGGTGCGAATCATGCGACGGAAAGGGCGTGCGCACAATAGAGATGCACTTTTTGCCAGACGTAGAGGTTGTGTGTGAGTCGTGCAAGGGATTACGCTATAGTCGCGATACTCTCGAGGTTAGGTATAGAGGAAAATCAATAGCAGATATTCTTAACATGCCTGTTACTGACGCATTAGAATTGTTTAGCGCTGTTCCTTCTGTTGCAAACAAACTGCGTACTCTTGTGGATGTAGGTCTTGGATATATCACCGTTGGTCAAAGAGCTACAACAATTTCTGGAGGAGAAGCGCAGCGAGTAAAACTTTCAAAAGAACTCTGTAAGCGTTCGACAGACAAAACGCTTTATATCCTAGACGAGCCAACAACAGGACTCCATTTCGAAGATATAAGAATGCTTCTCGGAGTTCTTCATAAGTTTGTGGATAAAGGAAGTTCTGTCATAGTTATAGAACACAATTTAGACGTTATAAAAACTGCTGATTGGGTGATCGATATAGGCCCTGAAGGCGGAGAATTGGGTGGGCGGGTTGTAGCGGAAGGAGCGCCAGAAGACATTGCTAAGTGCATCAACAGCTATACCGGTAGATTTTTGGCCAAATACTTAAAGAGATAGAAAAGTTCCTAGATAAGATAAGGTAAAAAAAGTCAATACAATCAAATTTTTGCTTAATAGAAAAATTCTGTATAATTTTTCCATAACGAATTTTTAGCGAACAGAAAGCTAGTAAGTTGCTAATAGGTCATTGATTGTGTGTTGTAATTGACATAGAATCTCTTATCATGTGTGGTGTTGCGCTGTGCTTTATGACTCTCAGGAGTGGCTTTTTGGTCTCTATTTGTTCTTTGGCGCTGCTGGGCTGTCAGGCTGACGTTGAGGTTGGGTCCTCGGTTCAGCAGTCTAAGACGAAGGAAGGGCTAGCGGCCTATTTAGATTCGTCTAGGCATGCGTTTCCACAGTTTTTTTCTATACAAAAGGTTAAAGATCTTATAAAAGACGGAGAACTTAAAGATGCTTCAAGATATGTAAACCTGGCGCTTAATAATTGCGCCACTAATGCTTGCTTGCATTTAGTGAATGGTTTTATTTACGAGGAGATGGCGAGAATGGGCGATAGCTCATACATAGAGCTTGCTGGCGTAGCGTATCAGACCGCGTATAATATTGATCCGTCACAGTGGTATATAGTTTACCTATATGGCCAGCACCTTCTAAGAGTTAACAAATTTAGCGATGCGCAGCGAGTGCTAGCGGATGCTGCGATACTGCGCCCTAAAGACCCGAAGATATTGTATTCGCTGGCATACGCGTCTTATTATTTGAAAGATCTTCCAGTCGCTGCCGCAAGTATAGAAAAGGCTGCGGCGATAGCTAAAGATGATCCTGTGATACAGCGCGCTGCCGCTGTTATTCTTGCCTCTGCTGGAAAAGATGATAAGGCAAAGCGGCATTTCGATACGTATAAAGCGTCTGCAAAAGGATTGCATAGCGATGTTGAATATGTGTCCAACAGAATTTCTGATTGGAAAAGAGCGCATGACAATGCGGTTGTACAGCAAGCGGCTTCTGGCGGAGGTGAAGGAGACTATGGCGATTCGGATAATAGTATAGATCAAGCTATTGAGGAAGGAAAAAAGCAGGCAGACGAAGATGTGCAGTCAGCAGATGCGTCTCGCAAAGGACACAAAGTAAATGCAGAGCCCCACATACCTATTATCATAGAGTGTTATATTCTCAGCGTTGACGAATCAAAGTCTACGAGCAAAGGTACGAATATAATGGATGCAATTGCGAACGGGATGTCTTTGAGCCTCACTCCATTTGACTTTAAGAAATCATTTACGTTCAATAGGGAGGGCAGAAATTGGATTGTTAGCGATAGTTCGCTATCAAGAAGTTTAGATGGTTCTCTTAGCGCAAACGACATAAAATACAACGTAAATATAGCGAATGCTGGTGGGCGCACGATAGAAGTTCTTGGAAGGCCGTCGGTTTCTACCATGCTCGGTAAGCCCGCTGCTTTTATGGCAGGAGAACAAGTGGTTGGAGGGGTGTCAGGTAATTTTTCCAGCGGCATGTCGCAAGTTGATGTTGGATTGAAAGTCGAGGTTACGCCGATAGACATAACTCCGACAAACAAAGTTGTTATGAATGTAACAATATCCGGGACTATTTTGTTGGTTCAACCAGACCCAGGACGATCTCTCGACAGTCAGTGTTTTAAAGTTGGTAAATCTAAGACTATGACGACTGTAAAGGCGGCGTTTGGACAGACTGTTATGGTAGGAGGGCTGTATCAGCGTACGCAACAAACCGCGAACAGTGAGGTTCCTCTTCTTGGAGATCTTCCTCTTCTTCAGTATATATTCGCTAATGAAGCGACTCAGTACTCAACTAGTACAGTGCTTTATCTTTTGACTCCTCGAAGGGGAGGAGATATAGAGAAGTGCACACAAACGTTAAACTCATATAAAATGAATTTAAATGAGGATGTGTCTAGACGTCTTGAAAGCCAGGGGCTAAGCAGCGTTGGAGATTACGTTGGTCTTCGCTATATACTGAAGGCCCTTATGAAGAATCCTTTGTTTTTCGATTTTAGAACTGGCGACCTTTTGCCACCATTTTATGGCCAGACTTGTAGCGATATGAACGGGAAGATAGACCAGCTTCTTGCTTTTACATACTTCTAGAGTATCAGAGTGGAGATATATACAAGACTGATTTGCTAGCTCTTGTGGTTGTGAGGTTGTGCGGGCTAGAGCTCTGTTGTTTCACTAATTAATGTGTTGGGTGTATAATGTGCTGATTTAATTGCGATAGCGATAGAGGTTGCAATGCGTTTATCCAAATATTTTGTTCCAACATTGAGAGATTTGCCGGCTGAGGCTTGTGCCGTATCCCACAAACTTATGTTGAAATCTGGGATGATACAGCAAATATCGTCTGGAATATATGCGTGGCTTCCTTTGGGACTTCGGGTATTGCAGAAAATAGAGGATATCATACGTCGCGAACACGACTCGATAGGTGCATTGGAGATGCTTGCTCCTACTTTGCAGCCGGCCGATATTTGGATAGAGAGCGGGAGATATGACGACTATGGGAAAGAAATGCTCCGGTTTGATGACAGAGGAGGACGAGAGCTAATATATGGCCCAACGGCTGAGGAAGTATTCACATATGTTTTTAGGTCTCATGTGCATAGCTATAAGGACCTTCCAAAAATTCTCTATAACATTCAGTGGAAATTTAGAGACGAGGTGCGGCCTAGATTTGGGGTCATGCGAGGGAGAGAGTTTTTGATGAAAGATGCCTATTCATTCGACCTTACCAAAGATGCTGCAGTTCGTTCATATGAAATGTTTTTTCAGGCATATATAAAGGCCTTTACATCTATGGGGCTCTCGGTTATACCGGTTAGGGCGAACACAGGTCCTATCGGAGGCGACTTAAGCCATGAGTTTCAGATATTAGCTGAGACCGGAGAAAGCGAGATTTACTACGACTCTGCGCTTGATGAAAAACTTGGATGCACATCAATAGAAGATTATGAAGGAATTTACGCTATGGCAGGAGAGCGGCACGACGGCTCAAGCTGTCCAATAGAAAAAGAAAGGCTTATAGTTTCGCGCGGAATAGAGGTTGGTCATATTTTTTATTTCGGAACGAAATACTCTGGACCGCTCAATGCCTATGTAACATCTAAATGTGGCGAAAGAGTTCCTGTGGAAATGGGGTCCTATGGCATTGGCGTATCACGCCTTGTAGGCGCCATCATTGAAGCATTTCATGACGATAAGGGAATTATTTGGCCTGAAAGTGTGGCTCCATTTCTCGCTGTGATAATACCTGTGAATGAAGAGTGCGTGAAGATGGGGGATGAGGTATATCATTCGTTACTGTTATCTTCGCGAGACATACTGTATGACGACAGGAAAAAAAGCGCTGGTATAAAATTTGCCGATGCAGACCTCATGGGCATGCCATACCAGATTATTATAGGTCCTGAAAAAAACGCTAGGCGTTGCGTGGAAGTGAAGAACAGAAAGACTGGAGAATCAATAGAGGTTAAGGTTGAGCAACTCGATCAGATACTTTTTTCATCTACCAGCAGGTAATTTTGCAGAGAGGAGCGCCTTGGTTCTGACCTCTCGTCTTGAAACAAAGCTCTGCATGTCGTAGAATCGACAGAGTCTTGGGGCGATTAGCTCAGCGGTAGAGCACCTCGTTTACACCGAGGGGGTCGTAGGTTCAATCCCTGCATCGCCCATTCCGTTTTTTCTTATGTTTTGTTGACGTGCTTGTCTCTTCGTTGATGTGCGTTATGGTGGCAACCGGTCTTTTTGCTATTTTGTCAAAAAAATTATATAAAAATTAATTATAATTATCTATAATTTATAGAACATAACTTAATTTTATAAAAATATGATCGTAAAAATTGCTAGAATTTTTATGGCGCTAGGCATAGTTGCAATTTCTGCTGGAAGCGCTCAAGGGATACTGAAGAAAATTTCTAAAAGATGGTTTTCCTGCCCAGACGGCTATGTTATCTGCGCAGATGGGAAAACAGTCCTTGTTAATCAAGAAATGACGGGCGGTCAGTGTCAGCCATGTACTGAAGGATGTGGACACATTCTTGGAGATGGGCTTCAGTCTTGTTTTAGAGATCATGGCGGGCTTATGCCAGGAGATCCAATTAACAGTATGCATTTTTCTGGTAATGGTCTTGCGAAACTTGGTGTTGATGAGCTGAACTATATTGTACAGGTAGCTGCGGCCACAGCGGCGGCTTCTGCTGGAGACCCGGCTGCTGCAGGAACACTTGTTGCCAGCTCTGCCTCGAAAGCCGCTTCAAATTCTGGGATCAAAGGTAAAAAACGCTCGGATAGTCAGAAAGCTCTTGCTCAGGCTAATGGTAATTCAGCATCTCGCGGTAATAAAAAAACTTCGAAAGCTGTTGATTCAAGTGGACAGAAAGAGGATAAGGGGGAGCAAGGTTCCGACAGATCGCAAAATTTGCAGAGCCTCCAGAATAATCGATCTGGCTCTCAATCAAAGCAAAGCAAACAAGGTACCGGCCAGCAAGATGCAGTCAGTGAAGAGGATATGGCGCAAATCACTAACCAAATAGCTGCGGAAGTTACAAAACAGCTTCAAAAAACTTTGCCCGAGCAGGTGCAAAAAAATCTTGACGGAGCTGCAACCGGCAAACAAGACGTTGTTGAGGAAAATGAAGGCGGAGACTCCGATTAAAGCCTCAAATCTACGGCAGCTCTCGATCAATACAGATAGAAGGCTATGATGCAAGGGTTATTTATTGTTAAAGACTCTTGCTTGCATAATTGATCGAGAAAAATTTGTTTATTTGGAGTCATATTTATAATAATTAAGAACAAATTCTCCTTGAAAAACAAACTCTGCGCGCGAAGAGTGGTGTATAAATATTGCTCCGTTATGTGTGGAGCGGTTTACTTGTATTTGACCTCCTGGCATTACTATATTCACCTGTGAGCTAATCTTGTATATGTCGAATATAGACGCTCCAACAGCGCATGCAGCTGAACCGCAGGCAGATGTTGCGCCAACTCCTCTTTCCCACACCTCTGTCATTGCTAAGCAATTTTTACTGTCGAAAGATGTTATGGAGACGTTAGTTCCTTCAGGGAACATTTGGTGACATTGTAATGATTGAGCTATTTCTTCAAGACGCTGCTCTGAGATGGGGCGGTTTTCAGGTCTTTTGTTCATAACAACCGCGTGCTGGTTTAGCGCAAACACTGGAATTGCCAATGCTCCATTTTCTAGCTCGATCGATTCGCATGGTTTTATGATCCCTTCCTTGGTTATTGCGTGCCTTACCATAGGAAACGGTTGGCGTACGTCTACAATCCAGGGATCAAGAATTTTACATTCAACTTGTATGGTTCCTGAAACTATACTTACTATGTTTGCTTCTTCTTTTATAGTTTGCTCTTTTTTTAAAGAATTTTTCTGGAAAGAGGGAGGCGTGTCTGTACTCGAGCTCTTTCCTATAGACTTAATTTTTTTTGATATATACGCCGCAGCGCATCTGGCTCCATTTCCACAAAATCGCGCTTTAGACCCATCGTTGTTCCATACGTGCATATGCCTCTGTCTGATGTCTGATGGGTTTGGAAGTAATATTATTAATTGGTCGCACCCGATTCCGGTCTTCCTGTTGCAAATCTTTCTTACTTCTTCTGTATGGAGAGATATGCTGTCCGAAGTATTGTGCGTACGACTTTTTAAAGTAGACGATTTATATAGGAGAGAGCTTCTGCCTGGCTCTGCAACCGCATTTTCCGTAAAAAGACTTTGGTCTAAGCAATCTATGATGACGAAATCGTTCCCGCAGCAGTTCATCTTCACGAAGTCGAAACGAAGATCAGAATTTTCCATGACACGAGATGCGAAAAAATAATACCCCCTAGGGGAATCGAACCCCTGTTTCCGCCGTGAGAGGGCGATGTCCTGGGCCGCTAGACGAAGGGGGCGGCTTACGGTCAATTCTACATAGAAAAAATTTTTAATCAACAGTTTTTATTTTGTAAGCACTGAGTTGATGAAAAAATCATAAAAAAGTAACGAGAGGGCTGCTTTTTAGGAAGAATGATTTATGCCCCATATTTAAGTGGTAGAGAGTCGCTTTTAGCTGTATTGCTTGCAATCTACTATTACTCCATCTTCAAGGGAAATTATTCTGTCCGCAACATCAAGTATTCTATTGTCATGAGTAACGAGTAAAATCGCTGTTTTTTGCTCTTGCGCCAAGTCTTTTAGTATATGAACGCATTCTTGCCCAGATTTTTTGTCGAGCGATGCGGTTGGCTCGTCTGCTAGTATCAGCTTTGGTTTTGCGACAAGAGCGCGCGCTATCGAAACACGCTGTCTTTGTCCGCCAGATAAGCTGCTTGGAAAAAAGTTAACATATTCTCCTATTCCTACAGATTTGAGAACCGCGTTTGCGGAACTCTCTCTATAATCTTCATCTGCCTCTTCGCTTAGCTCAAGCGACAGACGGACATTTTGGGAGGCAGTCAGCGCCTTTATCAAATTATGATTTTGGAATATATAGCCTATTTTTTGGCGCAAGAGATGGCGTTCGCTTTGTTGTATTTTTGATAAATCATTTCCTAAGATACTTACAAACCCATTTTTATGAATTCTTAGCCCGCCGAGAATTGTAAGGAGAGTGGTTTTTCCAGAGCCTGACGGGCCGTTGAGTATTATTATCTCTCCTGGTGCGATCTCCAGGCTTACATCTTTTAAAACCTCTCTATACAGATTTCCGCTTCCATACCCGAAGCTCAAATTTTTTACGCTTATAACCATGCTTTATGTCTTTTCAAGGAGCTTTTCTGACACAAACATTATACAGGCGTGGGTTTAGTATATCCATTACTTATCCTTGACCGAATCCGCTCGAAAAAACATCAAAAGCTTTCTGTTTCAAATACAAGGATTTCCGTATTCTCGTCTTTCCAGCATTTTTCATCTAGATCAGCTTTCGATGAGCAGAGGCTGTCTAAAAATTCTTCTTTTGTTGCAAATTGTTCTGAAACTTGCGGAAGATATACTCCGCTCTTGCCGTATTTTTTCACTATGACTCCGTGACCAGGAAACTTTATTTCATTGTGACTTCGAACTTTAACTGGCGTTGTTAGCACGGATATTTCGATAGAAAGGCTTGGAATCTCCCTTTCTCGAACAGGTTGGAACCTGCTGTCTTCGAGAGCAGCTTGGCGAGCCATATGGTATACAGCTTTCCAAAGAGGTTCTTCTGGGAGTATTCTCCCTATGCACCCTCTTAGATTTCCATTTTTGTCTTTAAGTGTGACGAATACAGCCTTGTGTTGATTCAGGCGTCTGTCTTTTACGTCTATGTCTTCTGTGTTATCTCCAGATTTGTTTATATTATGCAGGCTCTTCAGCGCTATGATTTTCAAAATATTTTTTTGCTCTTCGCTAAGCTGGTTTTTTTTTTCTGAAGTGCCTTTTGTAGGGCCTTCGACGCGAGCGATTTCTCCAACTGCGCCCATATATCCAACGGATTTTTCATAATCTCCGGATGATTCTGCGCTTGTGTTGTATCTAAGAACTGTTACCCTTGAATCTGGCATACTTTTTAGTACATTAAGAGCTGTCATCACAGCTGCAGCTCCGCACAATTCACTTTGGCCGCTATCTATTAAGCTTTGCAGACCTCGGATATTAATAGATTTTATCGCTTTAATGGTGATTTTGTCTCGCATTCTGGTTATATCGTCATGCAAATGGTGGCTCATATCTGATGATGCGATTATTAAAATCTTCTTGCCGCTCTTAGATATTGCAGATTTGATTGCGCTTGCAAGAATTGGAGCAAACTTTACATCGTTTATTAGTATGGGAACTATTTGCGCATTTGGTTGAAGCGCTTGTATAAATGGTAGCTGTGTTTCAAGAGAATGCTCTTCATCGTGAATTGCCTGGTCGTATACAATTTCTGGGCTTTCATCAGCAATGATTTTTGTTACATCTTCGTCTGTTTCTGTTGTGCCTAAAGGTGAGCTCCAGTTGCCTCCTCCAAACAGAATCGCGCCTTCGATGCGAGAGCTATGTTTTGGTCCAATAAGAATTACTGTGTCGAATTGGGTAGAGCGTAAAGCCTGATACGCGCAACCAGCAGTTTTACCAGAATATTCATATCCAGCATGCGGCGCAAAAAGAACGAGAGGCTCATACATAGAATCCTTGTATAAAGTGCAAGGTTCTGATAGAAACTCGCTTATTTGTTTTAGTAATATTTTTTTGTTTTCATTGTAAAAGCTCCCAGCAACCGCTGGTGATCGGATAGTTTTTTCAGCTTCTGCTCTGTCGGTGCAGCAGGCCATAATAACTGAAAAGCAAAAGGATGAGCAAGATAGGTAGCGTATGCAGCGAGTCATAAGATGTGAGATAATTATTTTATTTTACGAGTAGTTTATATAAAAAACAGCAAAAAATCGCTAAAAATGGTTGGTATGATTGGCTATAGTTTATATTTACTAATCGAACAAGCATAATCTTAGTCTGATGGTTTTTGCGGGACATAACTAGTTGCAGTTTTTAGTCAATCATGTTATTAAGTTTCATATTGAATTGAAACGCAAAGACTATAGGAGTTTTCATGGCTAAAGGGCAATATACAAAGACCAAACCTCACGTTAACGTTGGCACCATAGGCCACGTCGATCACGGGAAGACTACTCTTACTGCTGCTATTACCAAGGTTTTATCAGAGACTGGTGGGGCGGAGTTTAAGGCGTATGATCAGATTGACGGAGCTCCTGAGGAGAGGGCTAGAGGTATTACTATAGCCACGTGTCACGTTGAATATGAGACGGAGGCTCGTCACTATGCGCACGTGGACTGCCCTGGTCACGCGGACTATGTTAAGAACATGATCACTGGTGCGGCGCAGATGGATGGAGGTATACTTGTCGTTTCTGCTGCTGATGGTCCGATGCCTCAGACCAGGGAGCATATATTGCTTGCGCGCCAAGTTGGTGTTCCAGCTCTGGTGGTTTATATGAATAAAGTGGACCAGGTTGATGATCCGGAGCTGTTGGATTTGGTTGAGATGGAAGTTAGAGAGCTTCTATCTGCATATAATTTCCCAGGTGACGATATTCCTGTTATTCGCGGTTCTGCTCTTGCGGCTCTTGAGGGGAAGAACGATGCTATCGGTAGGAGTTCTATAATAGAGCTCATGAAGGCTGTTGATTCTTCTATACCGACCCCTGAAAGAGAAGTTGATAAACCTTTGTTGATGTCTGTGGAGGATGTGTTTTCTATTTCTGGAAGAGGCACTGTTGCCACCGGAAGGATCGAAAAGGGTAGGGTCAAGGTTGGAGACGAAGTTGAAATCGTAGGGCTTTCTAGCGAAACCAAAAAGACTATTGTTACTGGGGTTGAGATGTTCAGGAAGACGATGGATGTCGCCGAGGCTGGCGATAACGTCGGATTGTTGCTGCGTGGAATTGATAGGACTGGGATAGAGCGCGGACAGGTTATTTCTGCTCCTAAGTCGATTAAGCCACATACGAAATTTGAGTGTGAGGTTTATGTTTTGACTAAGGAAGAGGGCGGAAGACATACGCCGTTTTTTAGCAATTATCGTCCGCAATTTTATTTTAGGACTACGGACGTTACTGGTAGCGTTGCATTACCGGAAAATGTAGAGATGGTTGTTCCTGGGGATAATATTAAGATGACCGTTGAGCTTATAGCTCCTATTGCTATGGATGAGGGAGTTCGGTTCGCTATTCGTGAAGGTGGTCATACTGTTGGTGCCGGGGTTGTCTCAAAGATAATAGCGTAGTATAGTTATATCACTGCTGTCTTGCTATGTGTTTGCGTTGGCTTGCGGCGGTGGGTTTTTTGTTAGGGTGTGTTGGATCGTAGGGGAAGCGGTATGAGTGTAGGGTCTCAGAATATTAGGATGCGTTTAAGAGGGTATGACCATAAGGTTCTTGATAAGTCCGTCAGGGAGATTATGGATACGGCGGAGCGCACTGGTGCTGGGGTTCGAGGCCCAATACCTCTTCCTAAAAAGATAAAAAAGGTGACTGTTTTGAGGTCTCCTCATGAGCATAAGAAGGCCCGTGATCAGTTTGAGATCAGGACTTACAGTAGATTAATTGATATTACAGACTGTAACCATCAGACACTCGACGCTCTTATGGGGCTCGATCTTTCGTCTGAGATTGAGGTTGAGATCAAGGTTTAGCCGGGCATTGGGCTCTCTTCTTCTTTCGCTTGTTGGCGGAGTGCGTGTTTTTCGTTTCCTTTTCGCTAAGTTGGGATAATATTTTGCTGAGTTTTTGTTTTTTGGTTGTTCT
Source organism: Candidatus Hydrogenosomobacter endosymbioticus (assembly GCF_021654655.1). Taxonomy (GTDB): domain Bacteria; phylum Pseudomonadota; class Alphaproteobacteria; order Holosporales; family GW7; genus Hydrogenosomobacter; species Hydrogenosomobacter endosymbioticus. The sequence goes on from NZ_AP025225.1 coordinate 816,698, forward strand.
GTCGTGTTTGCGCTGAGTTGAGTTAGTTTATGTGGCTCTTTGTGGGGAGCCGATGACTGGTGTTTGTGCTCGGGTGGTGGAGCGTCGGTCTTCGTCATATTCTGCGCATGGCACAGAGTTTTCTTTTCGTTGGTTGGGCGGAGGTGAACGGGAGTATTTGGTATGCAGGGTTTTGTTCTCGTATATAGGAATCGAGAGCGGCCAGTTTTTAAAAACTGTCCGCGAATTTGATGTACTGGGTCCGCCTGAGGGCAGAAATTTAGCGCTATAGCTCCCCCGCGGAGGCCCACCCCCAGAGGTGGTGTATGGATTTAAGAGGCTTTAAGAAAGACCCCGCCATGTGGGGGCCCCCCCCCGCGGCCCGGGCCCGCCGGCGCCGAGAAAGTGTTCTATTGATAGCCCAGATGTATTCGTATCAATGGTTTGGCCGCGGGGCAGGATTTAAGAGGCTTTAAGAAAGACCCCGCCATGTGGGCCCCCCCGCGCCGGGCCCGCCGCGCCGAGAAAGTGTTCTATTGATAGCCCAGATGTATTCGTATCAATGGTTTGGCCGCGGGGCAAATGTTTCAGAGAAATTTACAGTATAGGATTCGCACGCTATGCCCCCGTCCGCTCCTGCAAAGAAGTAGGTCCACAAGTCCTAGGCACGATTGCGCACGAAAAATCTATGCTTGTTTCTATCATAATGATGATTCGGCTCAATATCTCAAACTTCTATGTAAAAATCACCTAATCTTCGTGAAACTCAACAAAACCTAGCTTTAACCAAGAGCACAACTAGAATATCCGCCAAACTTTTGCTTCAACGCCCAACGCGACAGAACTAAAAAACCCCATGGAAGCACAGCTAAGAGCTCCACGGGGTTCAGATAGAAAAAACTCTACCAAACAAAAACCAGGGTTATAGCCCAGTTGGAGAGGTGCCGCCCGGCACTACGTCAACCCCGCCAGAGGCCGGTGGGACGGCTGCAGATGGAGACATCGCGGCATTACCCGAATCACCACCGCCTAGAACGGTAATCGCTACACGATTTTGCTGATGAGCAGATTCGGTGTCTCCGCACACTATAGGCTTGTCTTTTCCATGAGAGCATGTGCTAAGTCTAGAAGCAGGAACGCCAAGAGCCACCAACTCTTTCTTTACAGCTTCAGCTCTTCTTTCTCCAAGGCCATAGTTATACTCTCTAGTTCCCCTAGAGTCGCAGTGGCCAGCTATTACTACACTCTTTTCAGGGTGTTCGCAGAGCCACTTAGCCTGGCGAGCTAAGGTGTCTTTTCCGCAAGTTCCTACGTTGTACTTATCGAAATCAAAAAATACCCTGTCTCCTACGCTTTTAACAAAATACTCCACGCTAGAAGTATCTACCCCTGGACCTGCTGGCTCAACAACCGCCTCAGTAACCGGAGGAGTATCGCAACAAGAACACGCCGTCAACAACAAGCTAAGCGCAGCAACACCCAATATTTGAATTTTCATGGTTAACCTCTTCCATTTTCCGTCTTTCCTACCATATACGACCCGTCGCTAAAAAATGGTAAAAAAACTTTTTGCTTTCTGCCACTTGAGGATACATTTTTATGTAGTCTTTTTCAATAGGTTACATATGATATAAGATAGATTCTGAAAAATCACCGTGTTTAATATGGCGACCGGTATAAACCAGGTTCCTTTATACTTCTTTAGATGGTATCATTCGATAGTTATATTTTTTGGTTGTGGTGGTTCTTTGTCTTCAGTTGGGGTTGTGTCTACAGTGGGTTTGCCAAAAATTCGTATGTTCGAAAAGGACGTAATTCCAATCGTAGAAGGAGGAAAGGGGATAGCTGTTTCTGATGGCAGGAGCTGCGGTGCGTGGGCCGCTGCTGGCTGTGTTGGTACGTTTTCTGGTGTTAACGCCGATTCGTATGACAGTATGGGGGCTTATGCTCCAATGGTGTTTTATAAAAAACTACGTGCTGATAGGCAGCAAGAGTTGCTAGCTCAGTCTATCATAGGCGGAATACGGCAGGCGGAGATAGCGCATGAGGTTTCTTCTGGCCGCGGTGCTATAAGTATGAACGTTATGTGGGAAATGGGCGGCGTGGAGCTTGTGTTGGAAGGAATTTTGCAAAAAGCGTCAAAACTTATAGACAACGTTGTTTGTGGAGCGGGCATGCCGTACAGGCTTGCAGAGATAGCTTCAAAATTTGGAACTTTTTACTCACCCATAGTTTCTTCAGCAAGAGCATTTAGCGCTCTGTGGAAAAGAACATATCACAAATTCAGCGAATGGCTGGGGTCTGTGGTTTATGAGGATCCCTGGCTTGCTGGCGGGCACAATGGATTGAGCAATGCGGAGGACCCTCTTATCCCGGAAGCGCCGTATTCTCGTATTGCGCGTCTTAGGGCTGTGATGAACGAGTTCGGCCTTGAGCATGTTCCAATAGTAATAGCTGGAGGAGTTTGGTCGTTGGCCGAGTGGAGGGACTTGATACGTAACGATGAGGTTGGGAGCGTTGCTTTTCAGTTTGGTACGCGAGCGATGTTGACTGTGGAAAGTCCTATACCTGATAAATGGAAAAATGCTCTTATGAACATAGAAAAGGGTGATGTTTCTTTGAACAAGTTTAGCCCTACCGGTTTTTATTCATCTGCCGTTAGGAACCGTTTTCTGAGGGAGCTAGAAGAGAGGTCGGAAAGGCAGGTTCCGTGCAGCTATGAAAAGGAGCGAGATGACGATTTTGCCGTGCGTGTCTGGAGGAGCGGAAGGACCGTGTACGTAAAGTCGAGATATGATGATATCGTGCGCGAGTGGCTAGAGGCTGGATTTTCTGCTCCGCTGCAAACTCCAAGTGCTACGTTGATTTTTGTTTCTGAGGGGAAGGCGGCTCAGATTCTGTCCCATCAGGTTGAATGTGTTGGGTGTCTTAGTAGATGTTTGTTCAGCGGGTGGGATCAATCAGGTGAGTGTCGTTTTTCTAACTCGTCTGACCCAAGGTCTTTTTGCATACAAAAGACTCTTCAGTCGGTTGCTCATGGTGGGGATGTGGAAAACGAGTTGATGTTTTCCGGGCATAATGGATATAGATTTTCTCGTGATCCGTTTTATGCTAATGGTTTTGTTCCGACGGTTCAGCAATTGGTCGATAGGTTGATCGACGAGCTCGATGCGTCTGAGTCTGCGGATGTCGCAGAGAGTCATTTAAAGACCCGTGAAGCCTGAGCAAACATTAGAGAAAGGTTGGGCGGCTCTGAGGTTTGTGATGCGGGCCGGCGATGTTGGGGGAGTCTTAGTAGAATGGGTTTTGATTAGGCTAGCGGGATTTGTCTAGGCCGGGCATTGACTATCCTTAGCAAATTTCTCAAAGAACTCTATTGATCGCCTGAATCCTGAGTCGACAGCTATTTTTGGGAGCCATCCAAGAGACTCTAGTTTGCTCGTGTCTGGTACTACCCTGCTGGCAACTTGTTCTGGGGTTCCCTCACTTATAACCTGCACCCCTTTTTCTGGGAATAGGGCCGCAATTATTCTGGCAATCTCCAGAATATCATAGACCTGGTGTGCGTTTCCGATGTTATATGCTTCGCCGCTTTTTCCTCTGAGAAGTATGGCTAGAATCCCGGTTACAGCATCAGATACATAACAAAATGTACGGAAGAAGCCTCTGCTGCGTACAGTAATATTTTCTCGTCGCAATACGCTAGAAATGAAATCCGCTGATGCGATTCCGCTGTTCAGATCCATAAACGGTCCATACGTTTGCGAGAAACGTGCGGAGCGTACAGGTATTCCATGTTGAACGAAATAAGAATAGCACATCGCTTCTCCCGCTCGCTTGCCATCTCCATAGCACGAGCGCTCCGACATCAGAGGTGAATGACAAAAATCGCTTTCTCGAACAGAATCTACGTCAGGAGGTATGATGCCGTATACTTCGCACGAGCTTATGTAAAGAAAGCTTTTAGCTTCTGATTTTTTTGCTAACTCTAGCATGTTTTTAGTGCCAATTATGTTCGCGTCAAGGATTCCTATCGGATTTGTCTTATAGTACATTGGGCCAACGTGAGACGCTGCATGTATAATATAGTCAGAAGCGTTAAGATCAATTAAGCTATCTGTTATATCGCGAAATATAAACTGCATCTCTTTTAAGTTAAAATTAGGACCAAACCTGGCTCTTGCCTTCAGCTCGTCTCTGCATATTGCAACGATGTTTACATCGTTTATCCTGCCTGTATATTTTGCATATAGAAGGGTGTCTATTAGAAAACTGGCGATCATGCCTGTGGCCCCAGCTATGACTATAGTAGCTCCATCTATCAATTCCCAATCAATGCTGGAGGAGCCAACCGAGAGCTCTAAGTCTTCCCTTATTACATCGGAGTGTATGCTATAATTGCCAACTGTCATTATTCTAAAACCCGAGCTTGTCTTGTACTATGAAGTTTGGCCTGGCTTTGACCTCATCAAATATCATAGATATATATTTCCCCATTATACCGAGCATTATAAACACAAAACCAAAAAGCAGAAGCATCACTCCCATAATGGTGCCATATCCTTTAAACGGCACTCCCCAAAACATAAATTTTATAGACCAAACAAACAGCATGAAGAATGATAGCCCAGAAAGCGCGCACCCTATGACTGTTGTGAAGACAAGAGGAACGTATGAGAAGTTAAATAACGCTTTGAGCGCGAAGATCACAACAGAGCGCGTGTCCGCCTTTGTTTTTCCTGCGACTCTGTCTTTTCGATCATACGGAATTCCTATAGACTTTCCGCCCATCCAACTTACCAACCCGCGAAGGATTCTGTTTCGTTCTTCCATTTTATTGAGAGTTTTATACAGCTCTCTGTCCATAAGCCTGAAATCTGCTACATTTTTTATAAATGACCCTCCGGTGAAACGGTATAAAACCTCATAAAACAGCTTGGAATTAAAATAACGCAACTTGCTAAAATCTTTCCTCTCTCGGATAACTCCGTATACATTAACGTATCCCTCTTCCCATTTCCGAAGGAAGTCGTGTATCAGTTCTACGGGTTCTTGAAGGTCTGCCGCTATATATATAGCTGCGTCTCCGCTGCAATGCGCATACCCTGCGCTGATCCCGCCGTCGATATAGAAATTTCTTGTGAGCCGTAGCACCTTGAATCTTGGGTCATTTTTGTGTATCTCTGCAGCTTTATCGTAAGTCATGTCTGATGATCCGTTGTCAACTATTACAACCTCAAAATCGTATGCTGGCTCTTTATGAAACACTTTCTTCAAAGCGTCGGCGAGCGCATCGATGCACGTGTCTTCGTTAAACGCAGACGTTACGACGGAAATAAGACGTTTTCTAGAGCCAACATCATTCATAATAAACTCCTAAACAAAAAACGAAACGATTTACAAGCTGTTGCGAGGAGTCTATCACATAAAAAAGGTGGCTAAAAGACTCGCTATAGCCTTTAAAAAACCTCAATGACAAGTTTTTTTTTAAATGAATACTGCTATTTTATGCATCTTCCAATAGAAAGGCTCTTATACAAAGGATCATTTGCTAAAAGATCAGAGTGTGTGCCGCTCGCTGTTATAGAACCGTGTTGCATAACGAAAATGCGGTCCATGTGTTCTATTGTTGAAATCCTGTGAGCTATTACTATTGCGGTTCTACTCTCCATGAGGTCGAAAAATGATTTTTGCACTTCTTGTTCAGAAATTCTGTCTAGAGATGAAGTGGCCTCGTCTAAAAGCAGTATAGGAGAATTACGGAGAAAAGCGCGCGCTATTGATATCCTCTGTCTTTCTCCGCCAGAGAGCTTTACTCCGTTTTCTCCAACAAATGTTTCATATTTTTGGTCTAATTTTTCTATGAATCCGCTGGCGCTTGCAAGCTCGGCCGCGTGCATAACTTCGTCAATAGAAGCGTCCTTCATTCCATATGCAATGTTATTAAATATAGTATCATCGAATAGAGTTGTATTCTGGCTTACTAAAGAAATATTTCTGCGCAAAGATCCAAGAGATATATCGTTTATGTTTGTTTTGTCTATATATATAGCTCCAGAAGATTCTGAATAAAAACGAAGGAGTAAATAGAAAAGAGTGGTTTTCCCAGAGCCGCTTGGTCCAACGAGAGCGAATTTTTTTCCATTCTGAAATTCACACGACAAGCCAGAGAATAGATTTTTGTGTGAGCTCGGGTATTTAAATGATACGTCAGAAAGCGAAATACAGTTGTTTAGTGAAAACTCTTTTGCATTATAGTCTTGATCGCAGGAATTATTTGATGAAAAAGAGGTATTGCACGTAGACATGGTGTTTTGTTCTTGTTTTTCATTCATTATGTCAAAGATTCTGTCAGCCGCACCCATTCCTTCTTGGATTTGGTTATTAAGCTGTACGATGTTTTTTAGCGGTCTATACATAAGCAAAAGTGCAGTGATAAAGCTTACGAAATCGCCCGTAGTTTTATGTCCAGACATTACGGAGCTCCCGCCATACATTATCACTCCAACTATTGCTACCCCTCCTATAACTTCCATTACTGGATGGATTATGGATTTTACCTTTGTTGCTGAGAAGGTCTTTTTGAACAAAGCTTGCGCTTTGTCTATGAAGAGATTTGACTCATATCGTTCCGCTCCATAGGCTTTTACGATGCAGATTCCACCAAGCGCTTGTTGAAAAAATGTACACATATCTGCTGTGGCTTCTTGGGCCTGGCTTGAAACCGATCGCATTTTTTTCCCGCATTTAAGTATCGGTATGGCTATAAGAGGAAGCCCAAAAAAGGCTATGAATGACAATAGCGCGTCTTCGTATAGCATAAGGCATACAAGCCCAGCAACTGTCAGGCTGTCCTTGCATATGCCTATGACAGACTGTGTTACGGAATTTTTTAGCAAAAATGTGTCGTTCATCAACACGGATACGGTTTTTCCTGCCGGGGTTTTGTGGAATATTGAGATTGGAAGGCAAACTATGTGGTCGAACAGCATCTTTTGTATGGATATAACCATTTTTTGACCAACATAATCTAGGCACACAGACTCTCCATAGGCTGCGAGTCCTCTTGCTAAAAATGTGAGAAACAGCCCAGAGGAAATCAGCAACAACATGTCGGATTTATGGCTAGAAAAAATGTCATCAAATATAGGTTTAAGGTATCTTGCCAGCGCTGCTGTGGTAGCAGCGGAGACAATCATACAGGCTACTCCAAAAAACAACATCTTCTTATACGGGAAGATGTGGTCTTTCGCGACCTTCTTAAGCAAGGCCCAAGAAGCAGCGCCTCTTCCTGTTTTGGCAAAAGCAGAGCTCAAATTAACCTATCCGGCTTATAACACAGCGATTTCATCATAACGGAAGGTAATTGTCAAAATACAGCTTTTAAAATCCTGTTTTGCTATTGGCGAGCGGCCTTTTTACATTTTTTCTACAGCAATGCTGTAGACTCTTCTAGAATCAGCTTGCCTTATTTCAAACCTAAACCCGGATGCCGGGTGATTTATGATCTCACTTTTCAGTGGCACTCGACCTACGAACGAGCAAATCCAACCTCCTACGGTGGTTACTTTGGATTTATCGTCCTTCGGTATGAATAGGCTTCCGATTTCGTCTTCAAACGAATCTAAGCTCATTCTTCCGTTGACTATTAGATCTGGAGTTCTGGAAATTATCATCTCAGACGTGTCGCCGTCATCTTGGTGTGAAATAGAGCTAATTGCGCGCAGTATCGTTCCTCTGCTGACGATTCCTTCAACTCCTCCGTACTCGTCTATTATGAACACAAGAGTGATTCTTCGTGTCTTAAGCCTAAAAAGAGCATCTTTAATTTGCATAGACGCAGGCGCAAAAGAAGGAGGGTATAAATGCTTTAACCAATTTTTTTCGTCTATTTGTGACTCAATGATAGACATTTGCGAGTGCATCGTTACTACGCCGCTTATATGGTCTAGAGAATCCTTGTATACAGGGAGCGAGTAGTGTCCAGTTTTTAAAAACATGCTAGTTACTTCCGAGAACGAAGCTGATGCTTGTATCCCAACAATGTCACTTCTTGGAACCATTATCTCTTTCACGGGAGTATGCAAAATTTTTCTTTCAAGATTTTCGCATTCGTTTTTATTAGAAGAGCAAATAAATCTTCCAAAAAAACCCTTAAATGATTTCACCATAGATTTCATAGTATCGCTGCTTAAAGCAAAACTTTTCAACTTATCTCTCCCCCCACTCCGTAAATATTCGTAACACCCCAGAAAACAGCGCCTTTTTGTGCTGTCTGAAAATTACAAAATCTGCACATCATATCGTAGCTAGTAAAACATGTCCAGGCCTATTTTGCGCATGCATTTTTTTTCTAACTCATGCATAATGCGGTGATTTTCTGCATTATCGTGGTCATACCCTAATAAATGAAGAGAACTATGTATTATAAGCCTGCTAACCATATTGTTCATGTTAACTCCAATCTCGGAAGATTGTTTCTCTATGGTTTCGAAACTCAATACGATATCTCCGATTTGCAACGGTCTGCAAGAAAAACTGTCTTTGCAACTGGCGGCCCTGCAAACCTCCTCCATACTATATACACCAAACGACAGGACATCTGTGGGAGCATCAATACCTCTATACAGCCTGTTATAACTCCTCATATTATCATCGCAAGTGAGCAGTACACTTACTTCCGCACAGACGACACCTGATAAGCCGCACACTTCAACGACACAGCCAACAGTCTTCGATATCTCTGGCACAGAAGAAGAGGATAAGGCTTCCCAACCGCTCTTTCTAGCTTCGCATAAGGTCTTGACCGATATCATACAAATTCTTCTACACAGATACAAGTGAAAATAATAGTATACGTTTTTTGAATGGTTCTAACATTTTTTTATCAGGCATGGCGCCGCCTGGCAGGTAGCTATACCGTAGGATACGGTGGCCATAGATCTATAAATACTAGTAGAAGGATATGATGATAGTAGGCTAGTATTGCTTCATGTGTTATAATCGTTCCGTGAAAACTAATGTTATATGGCCGTTAAGATGAAATATAGTGAAAAAATCGTTGAGCATTGCATGAACCCAAGAAATGTGGGCGAATTTGATGAAGACGACGTTTCTGTTGGAACTGGTATAGTTGGTTCTCCTGCTTGTGGAGATGTGGTAAAAATTCAGATAAAAGTTGATGAATCTGGAGTAATAGAGGATGTTAGGTTCAAGGTTTTCGGATGTAGTTCTGCTATAGCTGCAGGATCTTTCGCTGCTGAGTGGCTCTGCAAGAAAACTATCGACGAAGCATTAAAGATTCAAAATAGTGAAGTAGCAAGAGAGTTAGAGCTTGCTCCTGTGAAATTCCATTGTTCTGTATTGATTGAGCAGGCTATACGTGAGGCCGTATCGAATTATTTTGCTAAAAAGAGCTCTGTCAATGAGGTTGCATGACTGGAGCTTTTTTTGTCTACTGCTCGAGTGGCCCGCTCTCCATCCTTTTTGATCGGACTTATTAGTCGTTTTGCGGTTGCTGAAAGTCTGGCCTCTATATGTGATTGAGAAAGAATTTATTTTTTTTACAATATATAAAAAGTCGTTAAGAATCGCGGTTTGTTTGGATCGCCATCAATAAGAATAGAGGAAAACTCACTGGTTTTTCCATTAATGGCTTGCTTGATTTTTTAACTCAGTCGATGTATAAAAATAGCAGCTGGTTTGTAACAGGTTTCTTGAGAATGCCCCAAAATGTGTCTCCGAAAAAGCGGCTGCGGCGTGATGCTCGTAGGCGTATGGTGAACAAGTCTCGTATGGGAAGGATAAGGACTTCTGTAAAGAGGTGTGCCGATCTGGTCTCCGCTGGAGATAGTGCGTTCTCTCTGGTTCGCTCGGCCCAGAGCGAGTTGGCGAAAGGGGTTTCTGTTGGGATCATGCACAAAAACACTGCTGCTAGGAAGATAAGAAAGCTTATGATTCGGCTTAATAGAGCTTCTGGCTAGACTTTAAATT